>DATIYV010000067.1:0-128569 GCA_035517435.1 Steroidobacteraceae bacterium
GAGCGCGACGAAGGTCAGGGCCGCCGGCAAGCGCCTGCGACGTACGGCCGCGAACGCCTGGCTCAGATCGAAGGCTGCTTCACTCGTCGCCACAGGCGGTCAGTGCGCCGCTAACTTGGGGCGGTTGGCGCAGCGTTGCGGCTCGGTATCGGGCTCGAACTTCATGTCATCGTGCGCTCTACTGCGCGGCACTCGATTGTTATCGCGGGCCGCGCTGGCGGCGCTCGCATGAGCCCCGGGCCAATAGCGCTGCGCGCATGCCCATCGCGCCGCACCCCAGGGAAGAGAATCGAAGCGTATGCGCTTAAGATGACATTTGTATGGAACTGCGAATTGCAGCCGGGCCGAATGCTCGCCCGCGCTAGGCAGCCACCGTGCGACGCTGATTCGCCGCGGCCGCCTGCGCACGGTACCAGGCATAGACCAGCGTAAGTCCTTCCGTCAGCTGGATTTTTGGACGCCATCCCAACGCGGTCAGGCGGGAGACGTCGAGCAGCTTGCGGGGCGTTCCGTCCGGCCGCGAGAGATCGAATTCGAGCCTGCCCTGGAAACCGACGACGGCCGCAAGCTTCTCCGCGAGCTCGCGGATGGTCAGGTCCTCTCCCCACCCGACGTTGACGGGCGCCGCCCCGTCGTAGATCTGCATCAGATGCAGGCAGGCATCGGCCAGATCATCGACGTGCATGAATTCACGCCGCGGTGCGCCCGAACCCCAAATCAGGACATGGTCGGCAGCTGATTCGCGCGCCTCGTGGAATTTGCGCAGCAGCGCTGGCAGCACGTGCGCATCCTCAAGATCGAAGTTGTCGCCGGGGCCATAGAGATTGGTCGGCAGGGCGGTGATCGCGTTGAATCCATACTGCCGCCGATAAGCCTCGCACATCTTCAGACCAGCGAGTTTCGCGACGGCGTAGGGTTCGTTGGTTGGCTCAAGCGCACCGCTAAACAAATACTCTTCCCGCATCGGCTGGGGTGCGCACTTCGGATAGATGCAGCTTGATCCCAAGAACAGTAGTTTCTTGGCGCCGGTGCGCCACGCTGCATCGATGACGTTGACGGCCATCTGCAGGTTGTCGCGGATGAAGTCCGCGGGACGAGAATGATTCGCGTGGATCCCGCCGACGAGACCCGCCGCGTGGATTACGTACTCCGGTCGCTCGGCAGCGAAGACGTCCCCAACAGCCGCCTGATCTCGCAGATCGACTTCGTCGCGGCCGTGCAGGATCAGCTCGCCGAAGCCCTCGGCGCGCAACCGCCGCACGATGGCTGAACCGACGAGTCCGCCATGGCCCGTCACGAAGATGCGACTGTCGCGCATCATCGCCGCTACTCGAAGGCGTGGGCCGTCTGGAAGCCCTCGCTCGCGATCAACGCATCCCGTCGGGCGAGCTTGCAGTCCTCTTCGACCATCTCCCGCACGAGATCCTCGAATGAAATCGTCGGCGACCAGCCGAGCTCACGTCTCGCCTTGGAGGCATCCCCGACCAGCGTGTCGACTTCTGCCGGACGAAAGTACCGCGGATCGATCTTGACGATGGCCCGGCCCGTCTTTCGGTCGACACCGACCTCATCGATGCCTTCGCCGGACCACTCGAGCCGCATTTCCAGCTGGGCCGCGACTTTCTCGACGAAGTCGCGCACGCGAAACTGCCGCCCGGTGGCAATCACGTAGTCCTGGGGCCGATCCTGCTGCAGCATCAGCCATTGCGCGAGGACGTAATCGCGCGCATGGCCCCAGTCCCGCCGTGCTTCCAGGTTACCGAGCCAGATACAGTTCTGCAGTCCAACGGCCACGCGGGTGAGCCCGCGGGTAATCTTGCGCGACACGAAGGTCTCGCCGCGGATCGGCGATTCATGGTTGAACAGGATGCCATTGCAGGCGAACAGTCCGTACGCCTCGCGGTAATTTACCGTAATCCAGTACGCGTAGAGTTTCGCCACGCCGTAGGGGGAGCGGGGGTAGAAGGGGGTGAGTTCCGTCTGCGGCGTCTCGCGTACCTTGCCAAACATCTCCGATGTCGCGGCCTGATAGAACTTGGTGCGCTTCTCGAGCTTGAGAATGCGGATCGCCTCGAGGATCCTTAAAGTCCCGAGCCCATCGGCATTGGCGGTGTATTCCGGCGTCTCGAACGACACCTGCACGTGGCTCTGCGCCGCGAGGTTGTAGATCTCGTCCGGCTGCACCTCCTGGATGACACGGAGCACATTGGTCGCATCGGTGAGATCGCCATAGTGCAGCTTCAGCCGTACGCCGGGCGTATGGGGATCCTCATACAGGTGGTCGATGCGCTCGGTATTGAACGATGACGCCCGGCGCTTCATCCCGTGTACTTCGTAGCCCTTGCTCAGCAGCAACTCGGCAAGATAGGCACCGTCTTGGCCGGTGATGCCCGTGACGAGCGCTCGACGTGTCATCGCATCACCGTTGAATTGAGTCGATCATCGACTCGTTCGGAGCAGAACTGCGCGAGCCGCCGCACGGCGACGCGATATTCCTGATCGAGCCAGGAGAATTCCAGCCAGAATTCACGCTGCGCGCCCGTGGTCGTGCTTGTGCGACTGGCAATGAACATCTTCAGCGCAGTACTTCTCTCTTCGGAAAGCTCTTGCATGCTGGCCTGCAGCTCAGAGAGCTGCTCCAGCACTCGAAGTGACAGTCGCTTCATCGACTGCGATTCGGCTCAGAGTGGGTGAGAGCGGAAGGCTTCGAGTTCGGCCGCGCTCTGGTCGAGTTCCGCGATCACGTCGCAGTAGTGCCGCCAGGCTTCGGAGAGATCCTCCCGTGCTTCCCGGTTGCTCGCTCGCTCGAGCAGGCGGCGCGCCGTCTCGTGCTCGGACTGGATCTTGCGGTGCCGGCTCTCGAGGCGGTCCAGACGTTCCCAGAACACCGGCTCGAGCCATTCGGCCCGCCGTTCTTGCGACGCGCTCATTGTCCCTCACCTCGGATGAGTTCTTATCGGGGTGCGGGGAAACGGTAGCCCAGGAGTGCTACAGGCAGGTTTCAGCTACAGCGAGTGTTAAATGGTTCCGGCGCGGCTGGTCTCGCGCATCGTGGTATAGACGATGAGCGAGCCGGCGATACAGATGCTCACGTACCAGTAGAAAAGCTCCTCGAAACCCAGCGACTTGCACGCCAGCGCGACATACGGGGCCGTGCCGCCGAAGAGCGAGACCCCGATCGCGTACGGCAGGCCGACGCCCAGGGCGCGGATGCGAACGGGGAACAGCTCTGCTTTCACGATGGCGCTGATGGCCGTGTAGGCGGAGACGATCGTGAGCGCCGCCATGATGAGCCAGAATGCCGTCAGCGCATCGCGCGCGTGCGAGAGCGACTTCAGAAGCGGCACAGTCGCAAGCGTCCCCAGCACACCGAATGCGATCAGCAGCGGCTTTCTTCCCAGCCAGTCGGAGAGCGCGCCCATCACGGGCTGCAGCAGCATATAAACGAATAGCGTCGCCGCCGAGACGAGCGTCGAATCCCGCAGCGTGAGACCCACGGTATTGACCAGGTACTGCTGCATGTAGGTGGTGAACGTATAGAAGGCGAGGCTCCCGCCCGCCGTGAGCCCCAGGACGATCAGCACTTCGCGGGGATGCTCGCGAAACAACGAGCGCTGCGCTGGTGCGTGTGATTCGGCCTGCGCCGCGAGAAACGCGGGTGTCTCCACGAGTCGGCGCTGCAGGAACAGTACTCCCAGCGCGCACGCAGCGCCGATGCCAAAGGCGATGCGCCAGCCCCAGCTTTCCAACTGCTGTGCCGTGAGCAGCACGAACTGCAGCAGCATGAGCACGGCGATGGCGAGCAGTTGCCCCATGATGAGCGTCACGTACTGGAAGCTGGAGTAGAACCCGCGCCGCGCGCGCGGCGCCGCTTCGCTCAGGTAAGTTGCGCTGGCGCCATATTCACCTCCGACGCTGAAGCCCTGCAGGACGCGCGCGACCAGCAGCAGCACTGGAGCGGCGGCGCCGATGCTGGCAAAGCCCGGCGTGACGGCGATCAGAAGCGACCCGGCACACATCATCAACACGGAGAGTGTCAAGGCCGCGCGACGGCCATGCCGATCGCCGTAGCGACCGAAGTACCAGCCGCCGATCGGACGCACGAAGAAACCGACGGCGAACACGGCGGCTGTGTTCAGCAGCTGCGCGGTGCGGCTCGCGGACGGGAAGAACGCCTTGGCGAAGTACAGCGAGAAGGCCGAGTAGATGTACCAGTCGTACCACTCGACGAGATTGCCGAGTGAGCCGCCGGCAACGGCGAGAAGTCTTGCGCGGAGCTCTCGCGCGGCAGGCTCATGGGGCATGCCGCGATGATAGAGGATTTAGGCCTGAGGGCGGCTCAGGGGTTGTGCCGGAGGCGGTGGCGCCACGCCGCCGGTGACCCGATGCAGGTGCGCGAATGCATCGCGCAGGCTTAAATAGCTCGGCGTGGCGGCGGCCATTTCCAGCGGAGCGGCTTCAGGCAGCGCCGGCGCTGCCACGTGAACGATGATCGGAGCGGCCTCGAGCGCCGCATGCAGCGTCTGCAGTTCGGCGGGCGGATCGACCTCTTCCGGGGTGAGCAGCAGTCCCGCACGTCGCAGCGCCCGTCCGAGGTCGCTGCGGCTCGACACGCTCGTCAGCGCCGCCGACAACAGCAGCCCGGCAAGCACCGGCATGATCCACCAGATGTAGCGCGGTGCAATGAAGAAGATGAGAGCACCCCAGCAGATACCCAAGGCGATGTGCCACTTTTGCCGCGCCAGTGCCTCGCGCAAGCCGACGCCGCGATCTCCGCGCTCCTGCGCGTTCCAGCTGACGGGCCGCCCGGCAAGCGTGGAGATTACGAACGTGGAGTGAAACACCATCATCACCGGCGCAAGCAGCATGCTGAAGATCTGCTCGAGAACGAGGCTCGCAGCAAGTCGTGCCGGGCCGCCAAAGCCGCGCCGCAGCGCGGGCTTCACGAGAGCGAGCGTCGCGCCGAGCAGCTTGGGCAACATCAGCACGGCGATGGTCGCGAACAGCAGTGCCGCGATCTCACCGTCGCGATACTCGGGCCAGGTGGGGAAGAGGCTGTAAGCACCGCGCTGGAAGTACTCGTGCTCCTGCAGCGCGTCCTTGCACGTGATAATGGTGCTGAACAGCAGCACCGCAAACCACATCGGTGAGGTCGCGTACGAGAGGATGCCGGTCAGCATGTGCACACGGCTCAGCCAGTGCAGACCGCGCATGCGAATCACGCCAGCGTGCTGCAGATTGCCCTGCGCCCAGCGGCGATCGCGCGCCGCGAAGTCGATGATGTTCGAGGGCACCTCTTCCCAGCTGCCGCCGAGATCCGGCACCAGCCAGACCTGATAGCCGGCGCGACGCATGAATGCCGCCTCGACAAAATCGTGGCTCAGGATCTCCCCGCCCAGGGGCGCAGCACCGGGCAGGCGCGGCAGCGCGCAGGCGGCGGCAAAGGCGCGGACGCGGATGATCGCGTTGTGCCCCCAGTAATTGGCCTCGCCCAGCTGCCAGTACGCCAGTCCACTCGAGAGCATCGGCCCGTTCAGGCGCGCGGCGAACTGCACCATGCGCGCGAACAGCGTGTCGCGGCCGGTCGGCGTCGGCACGGTCTGAAGGATGCCGACTTCGGGACGCGCCTCCATGAGCTGCGCCAGACGCAGCAGGGTCTCACCGCTCATCACGCTATCCGCATCGAGCACGATCATGCTCTCGTAAGCGCCGCCCCAGCGGCGGACAAAATCCGCGATATTGCCGGCCTTGCGGCCCGTGTTCTGCTCACGGCGGCGATAGAAGATGCGGCCGGCTGCGCCGTGGCGTGCGACGAACGCACCCCACGCCGCCTCTTCTGCCTGACCGATCTCGGGCTTGCGCGTATCCGAAAGGATGTACAGATCGAAGTGGGATTGCTGCGACTCAGCCATGAGCGATGTCCACACGGCCTCCAGGCCCGCAAACACGCGCACAGGATCTTCGTTATAGACCGGCATGACGAGCGCGACGCGCTGCTTGAGCGGTCGGGTCGCAACTTCATCCGGATGCATCACGAGCGGGTCGCGCCCCGCAAGGCGAATACAGAAGCCCGCGATGGCCGTCCAGAAGGCGCCCGATATCCAGGTGAAGAGGCCGAAGAACAGCACGAGCCCCGCGACCTCGAGGATATCGAGCCCGTTCGCCCGCAGGATATCCAGCATGAGCGCGCTCGCGAGCCCGCTCGTCAGGAACGTAAGCCCGAAGAACGCGGCGCGGCGGCGGCGTGCACGGTACTTCGGACTGCGGTCGGACATTGGCGCTGTTCCTTCAGATGGATTTATCGGATTGGAGCGTGAGCTGATCGGTCCAGGTCTCGGTAAGCGCCTCGCCGTAGAGGGTGAGATAGCAGTGCAGGTCCGCCGCCTGCTTCGCGTGCAAATCGATCACGCGGAAGATCACGCGCCATACGCCGGTTTCGGGCAGACGTTCCACGCTCACGCCGTCGATGCGGCCACCGCTCGCGGTGAGATGCGCCTGCACGGGCTGCGAGTGATCCAAGCCATCGAGATCGCCGCCGGCGAAGTCGATGATGATACGGCGCGCGTCATCACGCGGCTTTGCGCCGCCGATGGCGGCGTTGTCAGTGCGGGTCGCAATCACGCGCCCGCCCGGCGGCCATTGCGACGACTGAGAAAACGCGGACAGCAGATAGTTGAACTTGAGCGGATGTCCCGCCCCGACGGCGCCGGCAGGTACCCAGAAGGCGACGATGTTGTCGTGAATCGACTCATCGGTCGGAATCTCCACCAGCTCGACGCCGCCGCGACCCCAGTCCCCGAGCGGCTGCACCCAGTAGCTGGGGCGGCGCTCGAACTGGGAGTCGGTGTCCTGATAGTGGGCGAAGTCGCGGTCGCGCTGGATGAGACCGAAGCCCCGCGGCGTCGTGTCCATAAAGCGGTTCACGCGCAGCTCGCGCGGATTGTGCAGGCGCCGCCAGAGCCACTCGCCGTTGCCCGTCTGGGCCATGAGACCGTCGCTGTCATGGACCTGCGGGCGGAAGTCATCGAAGCGATGCGCGGAGGGATCCGCGCCATAGAAGAACATCGAGGTCAGGGGGGCGATGCCGAGCTTCGCGATGCTGCGGCGGGGGAACAGCTCGCTGTGGATCTCCACCTGCGTAATGGCGCCCGGTCGCACCTCGAACTGATAGGCGCCGACGACGCTCGGGCTGTCGAGCAGCGCATAGATCGTGAGGGAGCGCTGCTGCGCCTGCGCGGGGCGTACCAGCCAGAAATCGGTGAACGCCGGTATCTCCTCGCCGCTCGCACTCGCGGTGTCGATCGCGAGGGCACGGGCGGACTGGCCGTACGCCTGATTGCGCGCCAGCACGCGAAAATACGAGGCACCCAGAAAGACGATCAGCTCGTCCTTGTAGGCCGGGCTGTGCAGCGGGTAGTGCACGCGAAATCCCGCGTATCCCAGATCGGCGCGCGAGCGCAGCTTCACCGGCAGATGCACATCGCGCCCGAACTCGAACCAGGCGGGGTTGTACGGAATGACGCGCGGTACCCCGTCGACCACTTCGGAGATCTGCACCCGGCGGTCAAAATTAAAGCCGCGGTGAAAGAACTGAACTTCGAACAGGGACTGATCGCGCCAGAGCGCATTGGCGCGGCGAAAGCGGATGTCCTTGTATTGATCGAACGTGAGCTCAGAGAGCACTTCGGGTAACGCCGGAGAGCGGTCGCGGTAGCTCTCGCCGGCGCGCTGGCGTGCGAAGCGCTCTATTGTCGCAAAATTGAAACTGTTACCCGGCGGAACGGGAGACTGGGCCGCTGGCGTAACAGCTGGAGTGGGCCGGGCGACGGCAGCCGCAGCCGGCGCTGTGGCGGCCGGTGCCGGCACGGCTCGTACTGGAGGCGCGGTCGAGGTACCAGGCGCGGGCGCGCCGGTGCGACCGTTTTGCAGGTCCACCGCCGTCGATGCCGCTATCGCCATCGCGCCGATCATGACTACACGCCCCATCACTCGTTCGGACTTCCGTTTGTGGCGCAGCTTCGCGGACCGGTCTGCGGGCTGCAGCCGCTCGGCTCGATCAGATTCGAAGACATGGGCTGCGCGCATGTCGCCACTTGACGACGCGATGACCGGAAATCGCCGCACGAAGCTGTGTCTGAGTGTGACAGCCCGAGGGCACATTAGCTGCTTAAAAACTCGTCAGGCAATACGGAACACTATGCACCGGGCGCCAGTGCATTACGTGGCGGCGGAATCCGTCAAATCAACTCAGTCAGAGCCGACGGCACGCCTCGGCGCAGGATCGCGTTGCGCACCGGCCAGAGCTCCTCGTCCGGCAGCGGCCGCAGAATCTCGGTCTCGCCGGCGGTCAGCGTCGCGAGCGGCAGGCCATCGCGGTACAGCACCCGGTTGGCCGTCAGGGCCGGAACACGGGGTCCTGGCGTTGTAATTCCCATTAAGTTGAGGGGATCCGCGGCCGAAATAGCGACATCTTGTAGCGATCTTCTGCCTTTTCGCGCTTCCCGCAGCAGCCCGATCGCCTCGGGCAGGGCGTACTGCTCGCCGGAGATCCCGGCGATGAAACGCCCGCCCCGCAGCTCGCCGCGGGCCTCGAGCGTCCGGCAGCAGCCGAGCAGCTCGCGCCAGGGCGGCAGCCACTGCCCTTCGCGCGCGAGCATCCGCCAGAAGATGACGCCCCAGCGCTTCAGGAGCGTGCGCACCAGATGCTCGATGGCCTCGGGGCGCTCGACGGCAGCGGCGCGCCGCACGAGCGACCAGCGTCCGGCATCGCTCATGCCGAAGAGCGCGCCCCGGCCGAGGCGGCGGTGCGAATGCCCTCGCCGGCGGCGCTCCGCCGGCAGCAACAGGGTTCGAAGCCCGTTGAAGCTGTCGCAATGAACGACCCCGAGGGCCACGAGCTCCGCCAGTGCGTCTTCGGCCTGCGCCGGCAGCAACTGCGCGCCGTCCGTGATCTCATCGAAGAACGATGCGCCCTGCGCATTGAGGTAGTCGCGCACCGCGGCCGCCGCACCGCTCAATCGTCCGGGATCCGGCGCAGGTGCAAGCGCGGCCCACAGCCGCACGTTGCGCCGGCCGATGAGCGCGATCGGTGTCGTGCGCACGGGTGCCGCTCCGCGCGCGGCATCGCCGGAGCGCGGCGCGAGCCGTGCCCACAGGAATCGTCCGGCGACGCAATGCTCATCGAGCCATGCGGGGTCGTACTGGGCGATGCGGCTCGGGAGAATTTCCGTTTCCCATGCACCGGCGGGCGCATCGAATCCTTCGAGTTGCGTCAGCACAGCCGCGACTGCATCCGGTCCCTGCAGGCGCGAATCGGCGCCGACGTGCTGCCATTCGATGAGGAAATTGAGGAAATCACGCGTGGAGACCGGCTCGATCTCGGCACGCAGCCGCTTGACGGTATAGCGGTGGATGCGCGCGAGCAGCCGCCGGTCGCACCACTCATCGCTGTCGGCGCCCGCCGTGAATCGGCCGCGCATCGCGGCGCCTTCGCTCTGCAGCGCGAGCAGCGCCGCGTCGATGCGCGCCGGCGGCTGGCCGAGCGTTGCTGCAAGCGCCGCAGCCGTCACAGGGCCTGAGCCTTCGAGCCGCCCGCGCACGATCTCGATCAGCGCCGCCTCATCGGCCGACTCAAACAGGGCGCGCCGTTCGGTGGCGATCCACAGCACCGGCGCGCTCAAGCCGAGCACACGACCTTGTGCTTGCAGCGTCGCAAGCAGCGGCGGCCACGCCGGATTGGCCGCCGCCTCTTCATGGGTGAGACAGGTCATCCACAGGAGCGCATCGTGGAGCTCATCGGCGCTCGCCGCATCCGGCCAGGCTTCCTCGCGCACCCGCGCGATCGCCTCCGGGTCGAGCCGGCCGAGATCGGCCGCGGACTGCGGGTCGATCCAGCGCCGGCTCATCACGGCCTGTGTGCGCCGCTCCTCGAGCGGTGCGTCATCCAGAAAAGCGTAGGGCCGCGCAGAGAGCACCTCGAGCGCGAGCGGCGAGGGTTCTGTCAGATCGCGCGCAACCACGCGCACTTTCCCGGCTTCGAGCGCGAGCAGCACTTTCAGGAAGTGCTCGAAATCCATCGCATCCGTCAGACAGTCGCGGATCGCCTGCTGCACGAGCGGGTGATCCGGGATCTCGATCTCCCCGCTCAGATTCTCCGCGCAGGCCACCTGATCGGGAAATACTGACGCCAGCAGATCCTCCGCGTGCATGCGCGCGATCTGCGGCGGCACCCGCCGGCCACCGCGGAATCGCGGCAGCGCGAGCGCGATCGCCGCGGTCCAGCGCCAGCGCGTGGTGAACATCGGTGCGGCGCACAGCGCCTGCACCAGAAGATGCTGCACGCTGTTCGAGTGCAGATACTTCGCCACCTCCGCGAGCTCGAAGCTGTGGGAAGTGGTGAGCGAAAGCACCAGGCAGTCCTCAGTCGCCGCCGCCTGCAGCTCAAAATTGAACTGGCGGCAGAAGCGCTTGCGCAGCGCCAGCCCCCAGGCGCGATTCACGCGACTGCCGTAGGGCGCATGAATCACCAGCTGCATGCCGCCCGACTCATCGAAGAAGCGCTCAAACACCACCGTCTCCTGCGTCGGCAGGCAGCCGAGTGCCGCGCGCGCGCTCGCGAGGTAATCGACGAGCTGCGCGGCGGGCGCCAGATCTATGCCGGCGGTCGTGAACCATTCGAGCGCGGCGGTGCGGCCCTCGTTCAGACGCTCATCGAGCGCTGCACGCAGCTGCGAGACCGCGAGTGACAGCTCATCCGTGCGTCCCGGCGCCTCACCGAGCCAGAACGGGATCGAAGGTGGCATGCCCTTCGCGTCCTCGACCCGCACGGTGCCGCGCTCGACGCGCAGGATGCGGTAGGACGCATTGCCGAGCTGGAACACATCGCCCTGCAGGCTCTCGACCGCGAAATCCTCGTGCACGCTGCCGATCGGATGCCCGTCCGGCTCCAGCATCACCTGATAGTCAGCCGTATCAGGGATGGCGCCCCCCGAGGTGAGCGCCGTGAGGCGCGTGCCGCGCCGGGGCCGCAGCTGGTGCTGGATGGAATCGTGGTGAATGAGCGCGCCGCGCCGGCCGCGGCGCGTCGTGAAACCGGCGGCGAGCATCTCGACGATGGCATCGAAATCATGCCGCGCGAGATTGCGGTAGGGCCAGGCGCGCCGGATGAGCCCGTAGAGCTCATCCTCGGCGCATTCCCGCGCGCCCACCTCGGCGGCGATCTGTTGTGCGAGCACATCGAGTGCGCCCTCGGGCACGCTCAGGCGATCGAGCTCGCCGCGATGTACCGCCGCGAGCAGCGCCGCACACTCCACCAGATCATCGCGCGAAAGCGGGAACAAGCGGCCCTTGGAGGTACCGCCGACCGCATGGCCCGCGCGTCCCACGCGCTGCAGAAAGGCATTGATCGATCGTGGCGAGGAGATCTGGCACACGAGGTCCACATCGCCGATATCGATGCCGAGCTCGAGCGATGCGGTCGCGACCAGCGCGCGCAGCTCGCCGCGCTTCAAGCGCTGCTCGGCATCGAGCCGCCGATCGCGCGCGAGCGAGCCGTGATGAGAGGTTACGAACTCGGCGCCGAGCCGCTCGGACAGATGCCGCGCGATGCGCTCGGCAAGGCGGCGCGTATTGACGAACACCAGTGTCGTGCGGTGCTCGCGCACGAGCTCCGCCAGGCGATCGTAGATCTGCGTCCAGCCCTCGCCCGACATGACAGCCTCGAGCGGCGCGGGCGGCAACTCGAGCTTCAGGTCGCGCGAGCGGGTGTGGCCGGCATCGATGATCGCGCCCTGCAGGCGCCGATCTCCGAGCAGGAAGCGCGCCACCTCATCGAGCGGCTTCTGCGTGGCGGATAAGCCGATGCGCGTGAGCGTGCGTCCGGCGAGCGCCTCGAGGCGCTCGAGCGAGAGCGCCAGATGCGCACCGCGCTTGGAGCCGGCCAGCGCGTGAATCTCATCGACAATCACCGTGCGCGTGGTGGCGAGCATGCGCCGGCCGGATTCCGATCCGAGCAGGATGTAGAGCGACTCGGGTGTCGTGACGATGATGTGCGGCGGATTGCGCCGCATCAGCGCGCGCTCGGCCTGCGCCGTATCTCCCGTGCGCACCGAGGCGCGGATGTCGAGCGGCGGCAGGCCCTGGGCTGCGAGCTCATCTCGAATGCCGGCGAGCGGTGCCGACAGATTGCGCTGCACATCGTTCGAGAGCGCCTTGAGCGGAGAGACATAGACGACGCGCGTCTCATCCGGCAAAGCACTCTCCAGTCCCTCGCGCACCAGCTGATCGATCGCGGCCAGAAAGCCCGCGAAGGTCTTGCCCGATCCGGTGGGCGCGGCGATGAGCACCGGCCGGCCGGCCTGCAGCGCAGGCCAGGCCTGCTCCTGCGCGGGAGTCGGCGCCGGGAACGCGCGCGCGAACCAGGCCGAGACGGCAGGGTGGAAGCTCTCGAGCGCGCTCATCGGCTTAGCATAGCCGGGTGTCGGCAAATTCGTTAACGTTATGGAACCTCATGCAGAACAGTAATTTACGAGACACACCACTGTATGAGTCGCGACAATGACCAGATGGGATCTCGCTCGGTTCGGGGCCTGAGGATGCGTGCCGCCGCGATCGGGATCGTTGCCGTGGCCGTGATCGGTGTGGGCCTTTATGCGCTGCATGAGCATCGCCAGAGGAGCGCCCTGCTGCGTGCGGATCCCGATCGGCTGCTCGCCGATCCGAGCCTGACCGGGTTCGCTGACTCGCGCGGCCGCAGCGCCTACGCACGTCACTGCGCGAGCTGCCACGGCGCGGATCTTGCCGGCATTGTGGCGCGCGGCTCGCCCAATCTGAAGGACTCGGTCTGGGAATACGGCTTCGGCGAGCTCAGCGACATCGAGAACACCATCCTCTACGGCATCCGCTCAGGACACCCCAAGTCTCACAACATCGCCGACATGCCCGCCTTCGGCCGCATCGGACAGTTGAACGACGCCGAGATCAAAGACGTGGTGGAGTATGTATACAGCCTGAGTCACCGCGATGCCGATGCAACGGCCGCCCGGCGCGGCTATGCGCTCTTCATGGACAAGGGCAGCTGCTATGACTGCCACGGCGCCGATGCGAGCGGCAATATCGATTACGGCGCGCCGGACCTGACGGGCAAGGGCTGGCTGTACGGCGGCAGCCGGGCGGTGTTGTACGACAGCGTCTACAACGGCCGCCACGGGCTGTGTCCCGCCTGGATCGGCAAGCTCTCCTATGCCGATATCCGTGCGCTCGCAGTGTTCATCTACGATCGATCGCACCGGCCGGAGGCGTCGCGATGAAGGTGGATATCTCTCACGCGCACCCGCGCCGCTCGCTCGCGCTGTTCGCGCTGGGGGCGCTCGTGGGACTCGCTCTGGCCGGCTACGGGCTCTTCACCGCGAAGGGCACGCGCTCGCACGGTGTGCCGCCGGAAGCGCTCGCGCTGGTGAATCAGCGCCCGATTCTGCGCAGCGATTTCATGACTCAGGTGCAGACGCAGTATTCGGTGCGCTTTGCCGACTCGACGCCCGCGCAACGAAAGCGCGTGCTCTCGGACATGATCGCCGAGGAGTTGATGGTGCAGCGGGGGCTCGATGTGGATCTGCCCAGCTACGATCCGGACGTGCGCCAGGCGCTGGTCGCAGGCGTGGAACTGCAGCTGTATGCGGACGTGCTCGCGCAGCGCCCTTCGGATGCGGAGCTGCGCAGCTACTACGACGCGCACCGCACGAAGTACGTGCGTGATGGCGTCATGCAGCTGCGCGATCTCGTGGTACCGGCACCCGGCAGCTCCGCACCGCAGGCGGTGCAGGCGCTGCGCGGCGGCCGGCCGCTCGATGCGGTGATGATGCAATACGGGCTCACGGATTCGCGCCGTCTGCTCGATTCCGGTCACGTCGATCTCGGTGATGTCTTCGATTTCGCAGCGCGCACGCGGCTGGATCCGGCCGTGTTTGCCGCCGCAAGCCCCTTGATGAGCGGGGAGATCTCCGCACCGATCCAGGCCGCCGACGGCACCCACATCGTCGTCATGGTGAAGCGCATCCTGCCGGTGCAGCGCGAATTCGCGGAAGTGAGCAACGAGGTCTGGCGCGATATATCCGAGGATGCCAAGCACCGCGTCGCGGCCGCCAACCTGCACTACCTGCGCAGCAAGGCCGACATCCAGCTCGCCGACGACGCGATCCGCCTGGACGAGACGAAGTGAGCGCACGCCTGGCCGCTCGATTTGCAGCGTTGCTGCTGCTCGTGTGGGTGGGCGCCGCTCAGGCGCACACCAAGAGCGAGACGCACTCGGTCTGGCAGATCACCGGCAGCTCAGTGCACGCCGCCTGGTCGCTGCCGATTGTTGAGGCGAACCGCCTCGCCGGGCCCGACGGCGCACCGCCCAGCAACGAGCGCATCGCGAACTACCTTGCGGCACACGTCACTGTCACGAGCGGCGGCAAGGCCTGTCCGGCTGCCTCGCCGGTGCGCGCTACCGCGGCCACGGCCCAGTTCCGCCGCTTCGAGTTCGCATTCCGCTGCCCGGACCCGGCGAACATCGAGCTGCATTCTTCGGCGTTCTTCGAGCTGGTGCCCTCGCACATCACGTTCGCGCAGATCGAGACCGATCAGGGTGAGTTCATCGAGCAGCTGTTCTCGCGCGACGAGCAAACCGTGGCAGCGAGCGCCGCACAGGGTGGCGAGCTGCAGAGCGCGAGCTTCTTGAAGTACATCGAGCTCGGGATCATGCACATCTTCACCGGTGTGGATCACATGTCCTTTCTGCTGGGGCTGGTGCTGATCTCGCGCCGCCTGCGCGACCTCGTGTTCGTCGTGACGGGCTTCACTTTGGGGCACAGTGCGACACTCGCGCTCGCCGTGACCGGCGTCATTCGTCCGCACGCCGAATTCATCGACGCGCTGGTGGCGCTCACCATCGCGCTCATCGGCGCGGAGAACGTCGCCGTCGCCTCACATCGTCCGCGCACAGTCGCGGCCTCGGTCGGTATCGCCATGGCGCTCGCCGCGCTCGGACACCTGCTCGGCTTCATCACGCTGCCCGCGACGCTGCTGCTCGGCGCCGGCCTCTTCAGCGCGAGCTATCTGCTCATGTCGGGCCAGCTGCGCGATGCGGCGCGGCTGCGCCTGCTCGTGACCCTGGTATTCGGCCTGATCCATGGCTTTGGCTTCGCCTCCGACCTCCTGGAGATGAAGCTGCCGCCGAGCCGGCTGGCAGAGCTCCTGGTGGGATTCAACTGCGGAGTGGAGATCGGACAGCTCACCCTGGTTCTGGTGCTGCTGGGACTCGTTGCCGTGCTGGTGCGCGCGAAACTCGCGCTGCCGCGCCCCATCGTGGTCGATGTCGTGTCGGCGGCGCTCGTCGGGCTAGGAGTGTTCTGGTTCGTTTCGCGCAGCTACGGCTGAGCGCAGTTGCCGCGCGTTGCGCACAGCCGGTGCGCGCAGCCAATGCAGCAGCGCGAGCGCGATGCACGCAGCGCCGAGCCATTCGTGGACGAACGCTGACCGGGCGAGCCACGGCTCGCTGCCGTAGTACAGAAAGTAGCCGCTCGCGACGAGCACGGCCGCGACGAGGCTCAGCAGGATGCCCGATGAGCGCTTTGCCGGACGCCCGAGCCGCTCGAGGATGTGCGTGGGCGTGAGATAGCCGAGCAGAAAAACGCCGAGCACTGCAAGCGGACCGTGCAATCGCATCAGCACGGGCTGCCAGGGGTGGGGCAGCGGACCCGCGATGCCATCGCGCTGAGCCCAAAGATGCAGCGCAAGCCAGGCACAGCCCGTCAGCCACAGCAGCCCGCTCACGGCGTAGGTCGCGATCCTCGCAGCAGTGCTCATCCGCGTTACGGGCGCGAAGCTCATGAGCGCAGCACCACCTGCCACAGCGCGAGTACCCAGCGGGCCCCTTGTGTCACGTGCTCGCAGGACAGCGTGGCACCGGCGATATTCTTGATGTCGGTACCCACGCGCAGCGATCCCTCATCCGCACGGCCACTGAACTGGCGCCGCCAGGCCGCGTTGCGAATCTCACCGCCGTGGCTTTCGCGGTAGGAGAGCACTTCGAGCTCGCTCAGCCGGCCGTTCGCATCGATTGCCAGCGCATAGGTGATGAAGTCCTGCCTTCCGATGACTTCATCGACGAATACGTGACCGAGAGGCTGCTCCCCCTTGAATGCCCGCCACACCCGCAGCGAGCGGTGCGCAGGCTGGGGGCCGGCGCGTTCGATGACGGCCTGACGCTGCGCTGGCGTCCAGGCGATCGCCACATCGACGAAGCGATCGGCTTCGGGAAAGAGCTGCCGCTGCGCATCCGCTGTGGAAAGGAAGTCTTCCGCCACGGCGAGGCGCGCCGGCGCTGCGGCGAGCGCGACGACACTGCCCGCGCCGATGAGCGCGAAAGGAAGAGAGCGGTGCACGATTCCGGGCTCTGGATGCAAATGCGAATAATTCTTAGTTACTGTAGCATACCCCCGAGCCCGCATCTGCAGACGATGAACTCCCCCCCAGAGATCTGCCGCCGCATGCGCATCGCGCTCGGCACGACGGTCGTGATCGAAGCGTCCACGCACGCCGCGGGCGCCGCCTCACAGGCCGCCGCGGCGGTCGCCTCGGCATTCGCCGCCATAGCTCGCGTCGAGTACCTGCTTCATCCGAGCCGTGCCGGGAGCGATCTGGCGCTGATCAACGCTGCCGCCTGTGCCAGCAGCGTCGGCGTGCGGAAAGAAACCTTACGTGTGCTGGCTCTCGCACGTCGCGTGCATCAGGCCTCCGAAGGCGTCTTCGATCCCTGCACTCCTTCGGCGTCCGGTCGCTTCAGCGATATAGAAATCGCGGATGACGGCAGCGTCCGCTGCCGCGCGCCCGTCTCGATCGATCTCGGTGGCATTGCCAAGGGCTTCGCTGTCGATCTCGCGATCGAGGCGCTGCAGGAATCCGGCTGCCGCACCGGCTTCGTGAATGCCGGCGGCGATATGCGCGCCTTCGGTCACGAAGCTCATCAGATCATCGTGCGCCGGGCAGCGGGCGTCGACATTGCTGTGACCCTGTGCGACTCGGCGCTCGCCGTCAGTGACATCGACGCCGACGGATCTGGGCGTCCGCCCGAACATCGAGGCTATTACTCACGTTGCTTCGATGAGCGCAATTCCCGTGAGCCCGGCCTTCATCAACGCTTCGCGGCCGTCACCGCAGCCGAAGCCGCGCTCGCCGACGCGCTCACCAAGTGCGTCCTGCTCGGTTCGCCCGGTATGACTTCGCGATTGATGACTCGCTTTGGAGCATCTCTGATTGCGACCAATAATTACACGGATTCCGTGTTATAATTATTCAGTGAAGAACATCACCATCACGCTCGATGAGCGAACGGCCGCTTGGACTCGGATTCAGGCCGCAAAGCAGAACATGAGCGTCTCTCGATTCGTCGGGGAGGTCCTGCAAAAGCAGATGACCGATCTCAAGACGTATAACGAGGCAATGAGAAAGTTCTTCTCGGTTCAACCGACTCTGAGCGCCGGTTGGGTCGATGGAAATCGACCGACGCGAGATGAGATCTATGACCGGCCTCGTGTTCGTTGACACGAACGTCCTGCTCTGCCGGCATTCGTTGCGCGAGCCACAAAAGCGGCGGGCCGTGCACGATTGGCTTGAGCTCCTGTGGCGCACTCGAACGGGACGCACGAGTACTCAGGTACTCAATGAGTATTACCACAATGCGACGCGCAAGCTGCAACCGGCGATTTCAAGTGTCGAGGCCTGGGACACGGTCCTGACGTATTTCGCCTGGGATCCCGTCGCGGTCGATGCGGAACTGATCCATCTTGCGCGGGACGTCGAGCAGCGTTGCGGATTATCGTGGTGGGACTGTTTGATCGTCGGCGCTGCCCGAGCGCAGTCCTGCTCGGTGCTGCTCACCGAAGATCTGCAGGATGGCGCGGCGTACGAGGGTGTGACCGTGCGGAGTCCCTTCACCTCCGGAATCGCCGAAATCCCGGCGAGCTATCTCGTCACTCCCACGGTTGAGCGTCGCCACCGGCCGCGCGGCCGTCCTCGAAAAGCCGTCGCCTAGCGCATTCGTCGCCGCATCTCACCGACCGATCACGACTCCCCAGGGCGAACGCCCCACCGGGATCGTCTTGAGCACTTTGAGTGTCGCAAGCTCGATCACGCTGACATCGTTGGACGGCCCATTCGCGGTAAAGAGCAGCCTCTGATCCGGCGTCATCGCCATGCCCCAGGGGCGCGAGCCCACCGGGACTTCGGCAATGAGCCGCTTCTGCGCCGGTGCAATCACGGCGATGGTCCCGCCGCGGCCCGTGCTCACGTACAGCCGTGAGTCCGTCGCATCGAGCAATACGCCCATCGGACGGTCTTCCTTGCGCAGCTGGATGAGCTTCTCCACCGGCGTGTTCGCCGACACCGCGAAGCGTGAGACCGTCGCATCGAACTCCCCGCTCACATAGGCGGTGCGCCCGTCGCGGCTGAAGGCGACGTCGCGTGGGCGGTGCCCGACGTTGATCGTCCGCACCAGCTGCAGCGTGTGGGTGCTGATCACGCTGACGGTGTTGTCGGTCTCGCTGGTCACCAGAACGAACTCACCGTTGGGCGTGATGCGCACACCCTCAGGCTCGCGGCCGACCGGCACACGCGTGAGCACTTTGGCCTGCGGAATATCGACGACGGACAGTGCCGCAGAATCCTCGTTCGCGACGTACAGGCGTTGTCCGAGCTTATCCACATCGAATTGCTCGGGATCGGAGCCTGCGCGAAGCACCTTGAGCACCTTGAGCTTCTGCGTGTCGACGACCGCGATGCCATCCGCGGCCACGTCATGCTCCAGCTTCGAGCACTCCGCTTCCCGCATACTGGGCGGACACTTGGGCAGCCCGCTGACCGCGACGTAGAGCCGTGCGCCGTCCGCGCTCAGCTTCAGACCCCGCGGGCGCTTGCCGACCTGGATGGTGGCCGTGACTTCGCCGCGGGTGGTGTCGAGGACGGAGACGGTGCGCTGGTCCTCGTTGGAAACGTACGCATGCGCCGCGTACGCGATCATCGGCAGGCTGCCGAGCGCGGCGAATCCGCAGGCGCTGAGCGCTCGCAGCTTCAGGACAGCTTGACCTCCGAGACCTGCACGACAGGCTCGACGCTCGAATAGTTGCGCACATCGGACTGTATGGTGCTGGCGTGCGGACCGAACGCCCCCTGGAACGCCTCCACCGAATCAAAGCGCAGATGGCAGATCACGGTGTATTCGGCCTTGGTCCCCGGCGCGCCGCCGCCCAGGCCCTGCTCGACGATGGCGCCCTTCAGGGCAGATCCCAGCAGCTTCTTCACCATGGGAATGTGCTTGCCCAGGTAGTAGCTCATGTCGAACCTGGCGCCGTCCTTGTTGGGATACAACACGTTGACCGTGATCATGCGCAGCCTCCGGGTGAGTGTGGTGCCGGACTATATCCGGTTTATCCGCGGGCGTTGGCGCCGGCGCGCCCGGCCTCCACGCGTTGCAGGATCAATCGCGCGAGGCCCGCATAGTCGCCCCCGAAGTGGTGACCGCCGGGAAGCTGAATGACCTGTGCGTGACTCGCGGGCAGCTCGGGACACAGCGAGTCGTTCTCGCCTTTACCGTACAGACACAACGTACCCGCGCCCGCGAGCTGGTCGGCTTCGGGCCGGATCGGCAGGCCGCCTGCCGAGCCGATCCAGTTGGTGAGATGAAATTCGAAGGCCGCCTGATGCCCGGGTCCAATGAGTGCGGTCAGGGCCACCTGCGAATGCGTGGCCGCAGGCAGGCGATTCAAGGCGAACGGCAGCACGTCCGCGCCCTGGGAGTAACCCACGAGCAGCACGCGGCCCTTGTGCCAGTGCGTGGCGTAGAAACGGATGAGCCGATCGAGATCGGAGGCGAGACCCGCCGGTGTACGTACGCTCCAGAAATAGCGCAGCGAATCGAACCCGACGACGCTGATCCCCTGCGCCGACAGTTGCGCCGCAACTTCTTTGTCGATCCCGGCCCAGCCGCCATCGCCCGAGAGCATCACCGCGTACAGGTCCTCGAGCCCGGCGGGCGCGCTTCCCGTCGCCTTCACCTCGATCACCGGCAGGTCGGCAAGACTCGAGGGCGCAGCCGGCAACGTCGCCCGGCTACCCGCCGTCACCGTGGTGTATGCAGCGATCAGCTGCGGCTGCCACTGGCGCGGATCCACGAAGTGATGATCGACCTGCGGCAAGAGCACCATCTGCGCTTCGTGCACGTGCGCCATGAACTCCTGCGCGGGCTTGGGCGGACACGTGGTGTCGCGATCGCCAGTGAGGTTCACCCACGGGACACCGAGCTCGGCGCTGGGCAGCAGGCGCACGACACGCTGATTGGCGAGCTGCGTGAAGTGCACCCCCTCGCCCCGGCACAACGGCTTCTTCAAATCCATGTCAGGCGAGAAACCCAGTGTGAGCACCGAGGAAAAGATTCCGCGCGGCGACTGCGCGGCGATGGCATAGGCGAGACTCGAGCCGGCCGAGTAGCCCGCGAGAACCGGCGTGAGATAGGTGGGCAGGTGGTAGTACGCCTGCAGGAAATGACTGAGGTTCTCCAGATCCCCGTCCGGGAACACGCAGCTGGCCGGATCGCGCTCGAGCGCGGCGATCAGGCGGCGGTCATCGATTCCCGCGACCAGCGCCCCCTGCGTGGCAAGCAGCCGGGCGATGGTGTCGTTCGGCTGTGCCCAACCCCCATCGCCCGAGAGGAACAGCACGAACTGCCGCGGTGCGCCATTGGGGTGGTAAATATGCACGCCCTCGAAGCGGCCGTGGCTCACGGTTTCGGGGTCCTGGGCGGGGGCCCCGGCGGCCCAGCTCAGGGCCAAAACGACGATTAGCCCGCGGAACTTGATATGGGTCAACTCCTACCCCCATGAGTCATGTTATGTTTCCAAATCTAAAGGCCCCAGCCGGGTGGGGTCTGCACCAGAAAGAGACGCATGTCGCACCGCGATACGACCCAGGGCAAACCGCCCCTGATCCTCGTCAACACCCTCATCTTTTCGCTGACCGCCCTGGTCGCGGTGGTGGGTGTGCCGTGGCGTGGTTTCACCCACGGCTTCAGCGCAGCGTCCTGGGCACTGTGTGCTTTCTTCCTGGTGGCCAACGAAATGGCCATCACCGCAGGTTATCACCGCCTCTGGGCTCATCGTACCTACGAAGCGCACCCTGTCTTCAAGGTGATCCTGCTCATTTTCGGCTCGATGGCGATGCAAAACAGTGCGCTCGCCTGGTGCAGCGGTCATCGCCGTCATCACCTGAACGTCGACGACAATGAGAGCGATCCTTATTCCGCCGGCCGCGGCTTCTGGTTCTCGCACATCGGCTGGATGCTGCGCGATTACCCGAGCGGCAGCACCAACTTCACCAACATCCCTGATCTGAAGCGCGATCCGCTGCTCGCCTTCCAGCACCGCCACTACGTCGCACTCGTCCTCGTCACGAACATCGGCATTCCGGTTTTCGCGGGCTGGATCGTCGGCGATGTGATCGGCACGTTCCTGCTGGCCGGTTTCCTGCGCCTGGTGTTGAGCCACCACTTCACGTTCTTCATCAATTCGCTGGCGCACATGTGGGGCAGCCGGCCGTACACGGAAGAGAACTCCGCGCGTGACAACGCGATCCTCGCGGTGCTCACCCAGGGCGAGGGCTACCACAACTTCCACCACCAGTTCGCACACGACTATCGCAATGGCGTGCGCTGGTGGCAGTGGGATCCGACCAAGTGGCTGATCGCGAGCCTGCAATGGGTCGGACTGACGCGGCGCCTGCGCCGCACGCCATGGTTCCAGATCCAGCGCGCGCTCCTGGCCGTACAGTTCGCGCGCACGCAGGCACGGCTCGCGAAGCTTCCGCCGGCGAGCCGCCTGCCCGTGCAGATCGAGCAGCTCCGCAGCCGTATCGCGCAGGAATACGACACCTTCGTGGCCGCTGTGGGCGAGTGGACGCGCACCAAGGAACAGTGGCTCGAAGAGAAGAAGCGCGCCGTGCTGGAGCACTGGGATCACGCACCGCTGCAGCAGCGCTTGCGCCAGATCGAGCGCGATCTGAAATTGCAGCTGCGCCGCATGCGCTCGCTGCACGCCGAACTCGCCTAAGCCGGCTTCGCGCCGGCGCCTGCGCCCGCCGCCATGGGACGCATATTCGAAGTCCGCAAAGCCACGATGTTCGCGCGGTGGAACCGCATGGCGAAGCAGTTCGCGCGCATCGCCAAAGACATCACCATGGCCGTCAAGTCAGGCGGCACCGATCCTGCTGGCAATCCGGCGCTGCGGCGCGCGATTCAGAACGCGCGCGCGGTGAACATGCCGAAGGACCGCGTCGAAGCCGCGATCAAGCGCGCCGCGGGCCGCGATGCAGCGAACTATCAGGAAGTGTTGTACGAGGGCTACGCGCCCCACGGCGTCGCGCTGATCGTCGAGACCGCGACCGACAACCCGACGCGCACGGTCGCCGCCGTGCGCAATCTCATGAGCAAGAACGGCGGCAACCTGGCGACGTCCGGCAGCGTGAGCTTCCTGTTCAAGAAGATGGGCGTATTTCGCCTGGATCCGGCCGGCATCGATCAGGATGATCTCGAGCTCTACCTGATCGATCACGGACTCGAAGAGATGGGCGAGAGCACCGGCGAGAAGGGCGAGCCGCAGCTCGTCATCCGGTGTCTGTTCCCCGAGTTCGGTCGGCTGCAGGAAGCACTCGAAGCGCGCCACCTGACGCCGCTGTCGGCCGAGCACGAGTATGTGTGTACCGTGCCCACCGAGCTGCCCGAGGCGCAGGCGACCGAAGTGCTGACGCTCATCGACAAGCTCGAGCAGGACGATGACGTGCAGAAGGTGTTCCACACCCTCGCGTAGCGAGGCGCCCGCCTCTAGTCGAGTGAGCTCTCGGCCGCTGCGCCCAGCACGTCCTCGAACCCGAACTGCGTCAGATCCCGGATGCGTTGCGGATAGAGAATGCCGTCGAGGTGATCGACTTCGTGCTGCACGACGCGCGCATGAAAACCCTCGACCGTGCGGTCGATGCGCGCGCCCTCGAGGTCCAGCCCCTGGTAGCGCAGCCGGCGGTACCGCGGCACCAGTCCGCGCATGCCCGGCACCGACAGACATCCTTCCCAGCCGTCTTCGAGCTCATCGCCCAGCGGCATCAGCACGGGGTTGATGAGCACGGTGTAAGGCACCGGCTGCACATGCGGATAGCGCGGATTCTCCTTCAACTCGAAGATCGCCACGCGCAGGCTCACCCCGATCTGTGGCGCGGCGATGCCGGCGCCGTTGAGAGAGCGCATGGTCTCATCCATGTCCGCCACCAGCGCACGGATCTCGGTGCTGCCGGGATGAGCAACGGGTGTGGCCACCTGCCGAAGAACGGGGTGACCCATTCTGAGCACGGGTCGAATCGCCATATTGTCTACTATAGACCCACTCTCTTCGGCGCAACTCCGTGGTGCGCAAACCAGGCGAGCATGTCCTTCCATCCCTGTCTCGCAGCAGCCTCGGAGTAACTCGGGCGGTAGTCGGCGTTAAAGCCGTGCTGCGCTTCCGCGAACAGCACGATGCGGGAAGGCTTGTGCGCGGCGTGCAGCGCAACGCGCATCTTGCGCACATCTTCCTGTGAGATGCCCTGATCCTTGCCGGCATAAAGCCCCAGCACCGGCGCTTTGAGCTCGCCGGCGAGCTCGAGCGGCTGCTGCGGCTGCAGTTCCGTGCCCGCCGGGTTGACAGGCCCATACCACGCGGCGGCTGCGCGCAGATGCGGATTGTGCGCGGCGTAGAGCCAGGCGATCCGTCCGCCCCAGCAAAAACCCGTGAGCGCGAGATGAGTGGTATCGGCCTTGCCCGTGCCGCGGGCCCACAGCGCCGTCGCATCGAGATCGGACATCACCTGCGAATCGGGAACCTTCGCGACGATCGGCAGGATCTGCTCCACGCTCGACAGTTTCGACACATCCCCCTGCCGCGCGAACAGCTCCGGTGCCACGGCGAAATAGCCGAGCTTTGCCAGGCGCCGGCACAGATCCCTGATGTGCTCGTGCACACCGAAGATCTCCTGCACGACGAGCACCGTGGGAAAGGGAGCGTCGCGGTCGGGCATGGCGCGGTAGGCGGGGATCGTGCCCTCGCGCACCGGGACCTTCACCTCGCCCGCGGTGAGTCCGTTCGTGTCAGTCGTGATCGTTTCCGCCGCGACCGGCTGCACGGCGAGCGCAAAACCGCTCGCCAGCGTCGTGACGACCATGTCGCGCCGGGTCAGCACGACTACTTCGGCTTTTCGGCGTCGACCTCGGCGAACGCTTCGCGGGCGATGCGGAACGAATCCACGGCCGCGGGCACGCCGGCGTAGATCCCGACCTGCAGCAGCACTTCGCGGATCTGCTCGCGCGTCAGTCCGTTGCGCAGCGCGCCCTTGACATGAATCTTGAGCTCGTGCGGACGATTGAGGGTCGCGATCATCGCGAGATTGATGAGGCTGCGGTCCCGTCGCGGCAGGCCTTCACGTCCCCACACGGCACCCCAGCAGTATTCGGTGACGAGCTTCTGCAGCGGCTCGCTGAAGGAATCGGCGGAGGCCAGCGCGCGCTCCACATACTCCTTGCCCAGCACCGCCTTGCGGATCTCGAGTCCCCGCTCGTAGAGGTCGTCACTCATTGCGTTCTCCTGGCAGCATGAATCTTCACTGGCAGATGCGCGGGCCCATGACCGATGGTGGTCATCCAGGGCTCGGGCTCGCCCGCGGGCTCGAAGCGCTCAATATGCTCGATCACCGCGCCGAGCAGCGCATCTGCCTCCAGGCCCGCGAGCACGCGGCCGACGCAGGCGTGCACACCGAAACCCCAGCCGAGGTGCGCGCGATTGTCGCGCTTGATATCGAAGCGATCCGGATCCGCCCACTTGCGCGGATCGCGGTTGGCGGCGGCAAACATGAGTCCGCAGCGCTCGCCCTTCGGAATCACGTAGCCGGCGACCTCGACGTCGCGCATCGCGATGCGCCCCGCCATGCGCGACGGCGAATCCCATCTCAGGCTCTCATCGAAGGCGGCGCGCGTGAGCGACGGATCCGCGCGCAGCAGCTGATACTGCTCGGGGAACAGGCTGAACGCGCGGATCGCAGTCGCCATGGTCATGACCGTGGTGTCAGCGGCGGCCGAGAGCAGGATTCCGACCAGCAGCTTCGCCTCGGCTTGCGTGATCTCGCCGCGGTCGGCGGCGTAGAACATCTGCATGCCGAGCCCCTCGGGATCGAGATTCTCGCGATTGCAGCACTGGTCGACCCAGGCGATGACGGGCTCGGTGCCGACCATGGCTTCCCTGAACAGCTCGTTCATGGGCCCCATCGTCGCCCACACCATGTGGCCGAAGGCGCTCATATGCTCCCGCCCGGCGACCGGAACGCCGAGCAGATCCGGTAGCACCTTGTAGACGAAGGGCTTGGTGATCATCGAGACCGCATCGATGACGCTGCCGTGCCGCTCGGCGATCTGGCGCATCAGCGCATCGGCATCGGTGCGAAACGCCGTCGCCATCTTCGACAGGGCCTTGGGCGAGAGTGCGGTGGCGATCACGTTGCGCACCTGGGTGTGCCGCGGCGGATCATCGGTGAGCAGGATCTCCGGGCGCACCGAGTTCGGGTCGTGCCAGGGGCGCGAGGTGGAGGAGAACGCCTTCCAGTCGCGCAGACCCGCAGCCACCTGCTCATAGCGCGCCATCATGGTGATGTTCTCGCGCGACAGACGCACCACGGGGGCGAGCTCGCGCAGTCGATCATCGACCGCGCGCGCATTGCGCACCGCCTCGCGCCCGAAGATGTCGTCATCCATTACGGGTGTCGGTGTCGTCATCGAAGTACCTCAACCGGCGGCGGCGATGCCGCCGTCGACGTGCAGAATCTCGCCGTTGATGAAGGAAGCCTCGGGACTCAACAGAAATGCCACGGCTGCGGCGTTGTCCTCTTCGCGTCCGAGCCGGCGCAGCGGGATAGTGCGCGCGCGCCGCTCGTACTCCGCGGGATCATTGAGTCCCACCGCGCCGGGCGTGGGCACCGAGCCTGGCGCCACGGCGTTCACGCGCACGCGTCGCGGACCGAGCTCGGCCGACAGCGTTTTGGTGAGTGTGACCAGCGCGCCCTTGACCAGGCTGTAGATCGAGGTGTTGGGATAGCCGCGCTCGGCCACGGGAGAGGCCATGTTGATGAGCACACCGCCGCGCTCGGGGTCCATATGCGCAAGCAGCAGCTGCGCGCCCCAGACGGCGCCCTTGATCCCGATGGCGAGCATGCGGTCCAGCACTTCTTCCGTGACGCGCTCTATCGGCTCATAACGCAGCAGCATGGCGTTGTTCACGACTGCATCGATGCGGCCGCGAGCGGCGGCGAACTGAGTCGCACAGTGCGCGAACGCCGCCCGGTCCGAGACATCGACCGTGAAAGCATGCGCCTTGCCGCCGGCGGCGCTGATGTGCCTGGCGGTCTCCTCGCACCCCACCTCATCGAGATCGAGCACAGCGACCGCGGCTCCGAGGCTCGCCAGTCTTTCGGCCACCGAGCGGCCGAGGCCGCGGCCGGCACCGGTCACCACGATCGATTGATCCTTCAGAGACTGATTCATCGCCGTACCTCGAGCGCTCACTCGAGCGCCAGTCGCCACGCCGCCCCGTCGCGCACGATCCATCCCGAGGTCGGCTCGCAGAAGTGGCTGCCGATGATCAGGGCCTTGCGGTCCTGGTAGCGCTCGATGAATGCGCGGCGGGTGCGCGCGCCGACCGCCTTGTCCATGTCGAAATTCGCGTGTGAATCCGGCACGGCGAGCTGGATCGGGTGATGCATCATGTCGCCGGTGATCACGGCCTCCTGGCCGCGCGAGGAAATATGCACGCTCACGTGCCCCGGCGTGTGTCCCGGTGTCGGCTCGAGCCAGACCTCATCGGTGATCCGATGGTCCTTCTCGACGAACCGCGCGAGCTTCGCATCGAGGATCGGCTTGATCGAGTCCTCGATGTGCGTGAAGTCATGGTAACCGTGGGTGCGCTCGAGGAACTGCCAGTGCTCGAACTCCTCGCGCCCGAGGAGGTAACTCGCGTTGGGGAAGGTCGGCACCCAGCGGCCGTTCACGAGGTGAGTATTCCAGCCGACGTGATCGAAGTGCAGGTGCGTGCACAGCACGGTGTCGATGCTTTCGCGCGGGTAGCCTGCGGCCTTCAGGTCCTCGAGGAAGGTGCTCTTCAGGTTGCAGAATACGTCGTACTCGCGCTTGCGGTCGGCGCCGATGCAGGTATCGATCATCACGCGCTTGTCGCGCGAGCGCAGCACGAAGCACTGGAATGAGATCAGCATGCGGCCGGCCGCCGTCGCGAAATTGGGGCGCAGCCACTCGTACTGCTGCACGAACTGCGGTGTACCCTCCTGCAGCAGCATCTTCATGTCGTCTTCGAAGGCGTTGATCTCGACGATGCGCGCGATCTCGACATCGCCGATCCGCCAGTGCCGGACGTGCTCGACAGCCATCGTTATTCTCCTGGTTCAGTGGCGGCGAGCGAACGCTCCGCCGACAGCAGCGTATTGTGCATCAGCATCGCAACGGTCATCGGCCCGACGCCCCCTGGCACCGGGGTGATATAGGAGGCCTTCTTGCGCACACCCTCGAAATCGACATCCCCGGTGATGCGCCCGTCGGGCAGACGGTTGATGCCGACATCGATCACGACCGCGCCGGTGCGCACCATCTGCGGGATGATGAGGCCGGGCACGCCCGCCGCCACCACCAGGATGTCGGCGAGGATGGTGAACTGCGCCAGGTCGCGCGTCTTCTTGTGGCAGATGCACACCGTCGCGTCCTGCTGCATCAGCATCAGGGCCATCGGCTTGCCGACGATGTTGCTGGCGCCGACGACGACCACGGTGCGCCCTTCGACGTCGATGCCTTCGTGCTCGAGGAGCTTCTGTACGCCATAGGGCGTGCAGGGCGGAAAGACCGTGTTGCCGGTGACGAGGCCGCCTACATTATAAAGATGGAAGCCGTCGACATCCTTCTCCACGGCGATGCGCTCCAGCACCGCGCGCATCTCGATGTGCTTGGGCAGCGGCAGCTGAATGAGGATGCCGTGCACTTTGGGGTCGGCATTGAGCCCATCGATGCGCTGCAGGAGCTCCTTCTGCGCGATCGCGGGATCGAGCGCCATCAGCTCCGAGTGAATGCCCACCTCTTCGCAGGCCGCGATCTTGTTGCGCACGTACACCTGGGAGGCCGGGTCTTTGCCAACCAGGATGACGGTGAGTCCGGGACGCATGCCGTAGCGCTGCGCCATCCGATCGCTGCGCTCGCGCAACTCGGCCCGGATCTGCGCCGCAACCGCCCGCCCATCGATGATTCTCGCGCTCATGCCGGCTTGATGTGGAAGATGCGCTCCGCGTTTTGATGATAGACCTTGGCCTTGTCCGCATCCGACAGCGGCGCTGCGTCCATGAACGCGACCGCCGGTGCGGTGGGCTGATAGGGATAGTCGATTGCCCACATGACGCGATCGGCGCCGAGCTTCTTCACCGAATACTCGAGCGCGAGCGGATCCTCGTGGCCGCTGGTCGTGATGACGAAGTTGCGCTGGAAGTACTCCGCCATCGTGAGTTGAGTCTTGGGCGCGCGGCCGATCTTCTGCGAACGGCTGTTCATGAAATTGATGCGCCAGAGCCAGAAGTGCACCGCCTCGCCCATGTGCCCGATGCAGATCGTGAGCTTGGGGAAGCGGTCGAACAGCCCCGAGGCCATCATGCGCACGGCGTGCGTGCCCACTTCCACACCGTAGCCCCACATCGCCGAGTCCATGCCGTACTCACGCAATGGGCCCTTCAGGCCGTCGGAGGCGCCGCGCGGATGGATATAGAGGCAACAGTTCAGCGCCTCTGCCGCCTCGAGGATCGGCCAGAACTTCGGGTCATCCAGGTACTCGTTATGAGTGTGGGAGTTGACGATGAAGCCGTTCAGCTTCAGCTGCTTGATCGCGCGCTCCATTTCCTTCACGGCGCGCTTCGCCGACTGCGGCGCAAAACTCGCCAGCCCCGCAAAGCGGTGCGGATGGCGCCCGATCACTTGCGCCAGACGATCGTTCGCCAGACTCACCAGCTCGCACGCCGTGTCGGCATCGAACATCTGCACCCCGGGCGCGGTCAGCGAGAGCAGCTGCATGTCGACGCCGTACTGATCCATCTCCGCGAGCCGCCGGCCCTCGAGGTCGATCAGGCCATCGAGGAATTTGAGATCGCCGTACCCCGGCTGAGCGTCGTAAACGCCCCGGATCAGGGGCAGGTCGGCGCTGTCGCCCGGGGCGCGCGCCACTTTCTGCAGCTCGCGCGCCACTTCCGGAATGGAAAAGGCTTCCTCGACGGCGATCCTGCGAAACTTGCCTGGCATCGGAGGCTCCTCGATGATGGATAATCGGGCGCGACGATACACCGTCGCTGCGCCCTCACGCATGGCAGCCGCAGGGGCGGCAGGCCTGCAACCGCCTCGCGGTCGGGGATGCTCATTATGCTCGATCACATCGGTGTCGCGGTGCGCGACGTGCTGCTTTCCACGGCCTTCTACAGCCGGGCGCTGGCCCCCTTGGGGATTTCGGTCGTGATGCAGGTGTCGCAGGCCGAGAGCGGCCTGCCCTACGATTCCGTCGGCTTTGGCGCCGCGGGAAAGCCTTTCTTCTGGATCGGGGAAGGCGCCGTGGACCGGCCCGTGCACCTTGCCTTCGTGGCTGACTCCAGCGCGCAGGTGGATGCCTTCTATGCCGCCGCGCTGGCCGCGGGTGCACGTGACAATGGGCCGCCCGGGATCCGCGCCCATTATCATCCGAACTATTACGGTGCCTTCGTGATCGACCCCAACGGAATCAATCTCGAGGCGGTGTGCCACAAGGGTGGGGCGCGCTGATGGTGAGCCGGCTCGCTCTGTCCGCCCGGCCCGCCCGGCCCGCGCTGCCCGCGCTGCTCGCACTCGCGCTGCTGGCCGGCTGCGGCGCGCAGACGGCGGCGCCGCATCGTCACGATGCCCTGACGCGCGATGAATTCAATCGGCGCGCTGCCTCGCAGTTCCTGCCGCTGTACTGGCGCGCGGACAGCAATCATGACGGCGCATTGCAGCCGGCGGAGCTGGCCATCCTCTGGGGCCTGCCCGACAGCGATGAGAATCGCTGGATCGACCAGAGCGGGGACTTCAGCAATCGCTTCGAGGAAGCCTATGCGGCGCTGGTGAACCCGCCCGCCGCTGGCAACGAGACGGAGCGCAAGCATCATGCGGCCGTGCTCGCCGAGCTCGATCAGGGCAAGCCGACACTGGTGCTGACCGACCTGCGCCGCGATGATGTCGAGTCGCGCGCGATGGTGCGTCATCTGCTGCACGCAGCCGAGCTCATCGAGAAGCTCTACGCCCGCGAGAAAGGAGTCTACGAGCTCGAAGCACGCGTGCCCGCCGAGGATCTCGCGAGCCGCGCCGTGTTTCATCGCAATCAATCGCCCTATTGCGAGGCTCCGGCGACGGTGCACGATCCGGACTGTGGCGCGATCCTGCCGCTGCCGCCGCGCGTGTTCGGGCTCTATCCGGCGGCGCTGCAAAAGGACAGCGGCTTCTGCGATCAGCTGGCCGCGGCACCCAATGCGGCCGCGCTCATGGATCACTTCAGTGTCGTGGTCGAGGACCGCACGCCGGGAACTTACACGACTCAGCCGTTCTCCAGCGCCTGGCACGATGACATGCAGGGCGTGGCCGATGCGCTCGATGCGGCGGCCCAGAGTCTCAAAGCTCCCGAGGCGGCGCTCGCCACCTACCTGCGCGCCGCTGCGCACGCATTTCGCACCAACGACTGGATCGCCGCCGACCGCGCCTGGGTGGCAATGTCGAGCACCAACAGCAAGTGGTACGTGCGCGTTGCGCCCGATGAGGTGTACTACGAACCCTGTGCCTGGAAGGCAGGCTTCGCGCTGCAGCTCGCACGCATCAATCCCCAGTCGCTCGAGTGGCAGAAGAAGCTCGAGCCGCTCAAGCAGTCGATGGAAGAGGATCTCGCGCAACTCGCCGGTGCGCCCTATGTCGCGCGTGAGGTGCATTTCAAGCTGCCGGATTTCATCGACGTGGTGGTCAATGCCGGCGATGAGCGCGCCCCGACCGGCGCAACGGTCGGTCAGTCGCTGCCGAACTGGGGTCCGGTCGCCGAAAGCGGCGGCCGCACGACCGTCATGACCAACCTGTTCACCGACCCGGACAGCCTCGCGCGCGAGGCGCTGCTCGAGGCGTCGGTGTTCTGCAAGGCGACGAACGCGGCGGCGGGGGATCTCGCGCACAACAATCTGGTCGCCTCGCTCCTGCACGAGGCGGCACACAACTTAGGGCCCGCGCATGATTATCTGGTGAACGGCGCGAGCGATGCGCAGGCGCTCGGCGGCCCGCTCGCCGCGACGTTCGAGGAGCTCAAGGCACAGAACTCCTCGGCGTACCTCACCAGCTGGCTCGCCGCGCGCGGACAATTCAGCGCCGAGGAAGCCCGCCAGATCGAGCGCTCGGACATCGCCTGGGCGCTGAGTCAGATCTCGCGCGGCATGTATGCCGCGAACGGCACGCCGCACAATTACTCTCAGCTCGCCGCGATTCAGCTCGGGAGCTTCATGGACGCCGGCGCCATCACCTGGCGGGCGCAGCAGACCGCCGCCAATGGCACCGATCCCGGTTGCCTCGAAGTCGACTTCGGCAAGCTCCCTGCCGCGGTCCAGAGCCTGGAGAGCCGGGTGCTGGGCATCAAGGCGCGGGCGGACAAGGCGGCGGCGGAGCAGCTGAAGCACAAGTACGCCGACAGCGAGGATGCCTTCGCCGCGGTACGCTCGGTGGTCACGCAGCGCTGGCTGCGCGCGCCCAAGGTCTCCTTCGTCTACAGCATCGAATTCTGATCGCCACCATCATGAACGATACCGTCCGCTTTCCCGACATCCCGCTCTACCAGGGCTGGGGCGCGCCGCATCGGCTGGAATCCGAAGCGATCGACATGGAGGTGATCGCCGGAGAGATCCCGCGCGAGCTCTCCGGCACGCTCTATCGTTGTGGACCGGACCGGCAGTATCCGCCGCGAACGCAGGATGACATCTTCATCGATGGCGAGGGCATGGCCCACCTGTTCCGCATCGACTCCGGCCACATCGATTACCGCTGCCGCTGGGTGCGCAACGAGCGCTTCCTGCTGCAGCAGCGCGCGCACCGCTCACTGTTCGGCCGCTACCGCAATCGCTACACCAACGATCCGAGCGTCGCCGGCAAGGGCATGGGCACGGCCAATACCAACATCGTCTGGCACGGACGCAGGCTCCTGGTGCTGAAAGAGGACTCGCTCCCGATCGAGGTGCATCCCGAGACGCTCGCCACGCTCGGCGAGTGGAACTTCGCGGGCAAGGTGCACTCGGTGAGTATCACGGCGCACCCCAAGCTCGACCTCAAGCGCAATGAGCTTCTGATGTTCTCCTACCAGGCGCGCGGCGACTGCACGCGCGATTTCGCGTACTACATCGCCGATGCGAGCGGCGCGATCGTGCACGAGACCTGGTTCGAGATGCCCTATCCCGGAATGGTGCACGACTTTGCGGTCTCGGAGAGTCACATCGTCGTGCCGTTCTTTCCGCTCATCACCGATATGACGGTGCTCAAGGCCGGCGGACCGTTCTATCGCTGGTACCCGGCTGAGCACAGCTACTACGCGGTGTTGCCGCGACGGGGGAGCCACGCCGACGTGCGCTGGTTCCGAGGTCCCACGGTGAGCGCAGGTCACATGATGAATGCCGTGACCGCGGGTAACGAGGTGCACTTGGACCTGTGCTTGTATCAGGGCAACTGCTTCGACTTTTTTCCGAGCGCCGATGGTTCGCCGTTCAAGCCCGCGCCGCCGCTGCTCACACGCCTCACGTTCAATCTCGCGACCGAGGCCATGAGCTCGCGGGTGCTGCTGCCCGCCTCACCGGCGGAGATGCCCAAGCTCGATGACCGGTATATGGGGCGGCCCTACCGCTATGGCTACGTCATCTGTCGGCCGCCGGATGCGCGCACCGGCACCGTGGGCATGAGTGCCATCGGCCGCTACGATCACGAGAGCGGCACGCTCACGAGCTGGAGTCCCGGTGATGACAGCGGCGTTCAGGAGCCGGTATTCGTGCCGCGGGCGCCGGACGCCGCCGAAGGCGACGGCTATCTGCTGGTACTGGTGAATCGTCTGCGCGAGATGCGCAGCGATCTCGCGATCCTCGATGCCAGCCGCCTGGAGCAAGGTCCGGTCGCACTGGTGCGCATGCCGACGCGCGTGCGCAGTACCTTCCATGGCATGTGGGTACCGTCAGCGACGCTGACGAGCGGGCTGTACAGCTAGTCGCAGCCGGCTAGGGTTTGCGCGCCACGAGCGCATCGCGCAGCTCGTGAAGCTTGACCTTCAGAGCAGCCTCGTTCTCCGGTCCCATCCGCAGCAGCGTCTTCTGCCCGGCCGAGAGAGCCTCGAGCCTGGGGTCGGCGTACTGATACATCACATTCGGCTGCGTGAGGCCGATCGGGCCCTTCACGTCCGGCGTCATGAGCAGGTCGTCGATCACCTCGATCACGCGGTCGTTGAAGTACTGCGTCGGATAACCCAGGTTCTCGTACGCCTGCTGGAAAAGCGGATAGAAGTGGTAGTACTGCGCCACCAGATCGCGCGTCGGGGTGTTGCGCACCAGGTCGACGAACGGCGCGTAACGGGCCGCGTTCTGCGCACTCAGCGTCATCTCATCGGCCGTGCCGGCGGTCACCAGGTGCCCGGGCGTCGGCTTCAGCGGCCGCAGCTCGAGCGCGACTTTCTTGCGCGGCAGGTTGTCCACCGTGACGACGATGTGGCGGACGATGTTCTGAGGGACGAGGAACTTCTCCAGCGCAGCCGCACCGGAGACTCCGGTGAGCGCGCTGTGAATCGCCGCATCGCTGTCAGCCAGCGTTGGCAGCGGCGCGGCCGCCGCGGTATTGGCGGCGGGCACCGGATGCTTGATCGCGGGCTCCGGTTCGGCCGGCGGTAACACCGCCGGATGCACTGCGGCGGCCGCCGGCGTCTCGGTCGAGGCGGTGTGATAGTAGTAGTAGAAGACCGCGCCACCGACGACTACGGCCGCGGCTGCCGCCCAGATGATTGGTTTGTCCGAGGGCATGGAGGCCGTGAGGTTAACAGATCACTGCAGTCCGAGCACCGCGTGCGACCGTCCGGCGCCGCGGGTGAATGCCCAGTCGAGCACCCGGCTCGTGAGTCCCCCGCCCAGGCTCGCGCCGGTCACATCTTCCAGGCTGTAGTCCTCGTGTCCGAGAATCGCGCGCGCCGCGCGCACACCGCTGCGCACCGCAGGGCCGATGCCCTCGCACATGTCGCGTGTCGCGAGTCCCGCCGCATCCCCGGTGACGAAGGCATCCTCGACACGCGGCACTTCGACCTTGCCGCGCAGGTAGTAGCTGTATCCGGATGGGTCGGGATCGGCACCGCGCATCAGGCGACGGTCGAGCGTGCGCAGCAGCCGCGCCCAGTGGCTGCGGATGTCGCGGCCACTCCTCTTGATGCGCTCGGCCATGCCACCCACGCCGACGTTGAGCCAGCCGTTCGCTTTGGGCACGTACCAGGAATAGCCGGGCAGCCCGTCCTGGAAGAACCATAGATGACAGTCGGCATCCTGCCAGTCGTACGGGAATTCGTGCTCGAGTGTGACCGTCTGCAGCTCCACCGCGCGCGGATTGGCCTCGCGGAAGAACGTGCGATAGACCGGGCAGCGCGTGCCGCCCGCACCGATCAGATAACGGCAGCGGATCTCGTCATCGATCACGTAGCCGCCGTTCTCGCGGCGGATGTTGCGCACATTGTGCTGCAGCACCTGCGCACCGGAGCGCTCGAGCAGCCAGGCGTCGAACTCGAAGCGCCGGATCGAATGCTGAATGCAGTTGAGCCGCACGTGCAGGCCCTTGATGTAGGCATGCATGCGCTCGAAGGTGAGGAAGCGATGCGGATAGGCCGAGACATCGAGCTCGAGATCGCGCACGACCTCGGGTGTGATCCAGCCGGCGCACAGCTTCAGGCGCGGGAAACGCTCCTTGTCGATGACCAGCACGTCGGCGCCCGAGCGCTTCAGCTCCCACGCCGCCGACGAGCCGGCGGGGCCGCCGCCGACCACCACTACATCCCAGGATTTCACGCGCGCAGACTCAGCCTGGATACATGTACGTGCGCGTGAGCGGAATGTCGTTGTTCTCGCGCGGCGTGAAGACGACCTGGAACAGCTGCAGCGTGCCGGTGGTGAAGGCGGCGATCGAGCCGGCGAGGTACAGGCGCCACATGCGCACGAACTTCGCATCGAACATGCGCTTCACCTGCGCGACGTTCGCCTCGTAGAGCTCGAGCCAGTGACGCAGCGTCTGCGCATAGTGCAGGCGCAGGTTCTCGACATCGATCACGGAGAGATCCGAGGGCTCGAAGATCTGCGACAGCTCGCTCAAGGCGGGAGGATAGGCGCCCGGGAAGATGCGCTTCTCGATCCAGGGATGAAGCGGTGCGGGGTAATTGCGGCCGATGGAGTGGATCAGCCCGCGGCCATTGGCGCCGATCGAGCGGCGTGCGACCCGTCCGAGCGTCGGGTAGTTCTCGACGCCGACGTGCTCCAGCATACCCACCGACACGAACGCATCGAAGCAGCCACTCACGTTGCGGTAGTCGTCCTCGACGTACTCGATGCGCGAGTCGAGACCCTCGCGGCGGGCGCGCTCGCGGGCGTATTGCACCTGCTCGTGGGAAATATTGAATGCCCGCACTTTCACGCCGTAATGGCGCGCCATGTGCAGTGCCAGGCCGCCCCAGCCGAAGCCCGCCTCGACGACACTCTCACCGGCACGCAGCCGCAGCTTCCTGCAGACGTGATCCATCTTCGCGCGCTGTGCTTCATCGAGCGTCGCATTCGCGGTGGGGTAGTAGGCGCAGGTGTACGCCATCGTGTCCCCGAGCCACAGGGAGTAGAAGTCGTTGCCGAGATCGTAGTGGTGGTGGATGTTGTCGCGTGAGCCGGCGAGCGTGTTCGAGCGCGGCCGGTTCTTCAAAAGTCCCGAGATCGTGCGAAAGACGGAGCGGCGCTCCTCGGCGCGGGCAGAGGCGTGGTAGACCTCCTCGAGCAGGCGAACCAGATCGCCCTCGATGTCGATCCGGCCCTCGCTATAGGCGTCCCCGAAGCGCACCTGGGTATCGCGCAGCAGGCCGAACAGCACACCCCAGTCCTTCAGCCGCACAGTCACCGCGGGCGGCGCGGAAGGGTCCGGGGAGACCCGCTCGCCATCCGGGAGGACCAGCTCAACCGGCGGATCTCCCAGCATCTTCAATAACTTGCGCACGAGCCGGCCCTCGCCCCAGAGCCTCTCGCCCGAGCCCGGCGTGCTCGCCTGTGCGTCGGTTGACCCGGCCACCCCTGCCCGGTCGCGCTGCGACTTCAGGCTCTTCTCGACCGCGTTCACGACATACTCCCGGCGCGCCCCGGCGCGCGCATAGCTGATAGCGTAGACGATGCTACACGGGAGGGCCGTCCTCAGGCGAGCGGGTCGGAATGGCCGATCGCCGCGAACAGCTTTTTGACGATACCGTGCAGGACGCGCCGCTCCTCACGCGTCATCAGGCGCAGCAGCCGCGCCTGGTTGCGCTGGGCGACCGGCAGCACCGTGCGGTAGAGCTTCCGGCCCTTGGGCGTGACGGTCAGGATGACCGGGGTTGCGCCCTCGCTCGCACGTGCGCTGGCGCGCCCGGCGGTACGCGCTGCCGCGCGCGAGGCGACCCAGCCGCGTTTGGTGAGCATCTGCAAGGTACGGCTCGCCTGACCCTTGTCCATCCCGCTCTTCGCCACAAGCTCAGAGAAGCGTACCGGCTCGAAGCGCATCGTCATCGCGAGCAGGCGCCACTCCGGCACACTTAAGCCGAAATCGGCCAGATAGCGCCGCGTGACATTGGACTTCAGCGCATTGCCGAGGCGGATGATGATGAAGGTGAGGAACTGACCGATGTGCAGGTTGCGGCCCTGTTTGTCCACATCGAGCCAGGGATTTTTCTCTGCCATGAGTCGTCAAATGTTGCCTGCACTCGCCGCGCCCGTCCACTGCCGGCACGTTACATTGGCGAAGCCAGGATGCTGACCGAAGCCATTCAAATCTATCGCTCGAGGCGCTTCCGGGAATGCGAGGACCGCGCCTTCATGCTGACCGCGGTGGGTATCCCGAATGAGATGACGCGCGAGACCGCGGGCTACGTGCTATGGGTGGATCCGCAGCAGGTGCAGCAGGCGCGCGAGCATCTGGAGCTCTATCAGCGCGAGCGTCTGCCACCGCCCGTGCCCTTGCCGCCGCTGCCCCTGCGACCCGATGCCTGGATCGGTTGCGTGATCTACGCTCTGGTGCTCATTGCGGTGGCCTGGGCGGTGGGCCGCGGCTTCGGGCGCCTGGATGCGTTCGATGTGGGCGAGCTCGATGCCGCCCACGTGCAGGCGGGCCAGTGGTGGCGAGCGTGGACGGCGCTGACACTGCACGTCGATGCCGAGCATCTGATCGCGAATCTCGGCGCCGGTATCTGGTTCGGCTATATCGCCGGCCGGCTGCTCGGACCCGGCATCGCGTGGCTCCTGACCGTCGAGGGCGCAGCGCTCGCCAATCTGCTCGAGGCGCTCGCCGCAGCCCCGGAGCATCGCTCGGTGGGTGCCTCCACGGCCGTATTCACCTCGCTGGGGCTGCTCACGGTTTACACCTGGCTGGAGCGCCATCGCCTGCAGCAGCGCTGGGCTTTGCGCTACGGGCCGCTCGTGGCCGGCGTGGTGCTGCTCGGCTGGTTTGGCACCGAGGGAGAGAACACCGATGTGGTCGCGCACCTCGCCGGATTCATCTGCGGGGGACTGGCTGCGGTCCTCATCGCCCGCGAGCCCCTGCGTCAACTGCGCGCGCGCCTGCCCCAGCGGCTTGCCGGCGCACTCGCGGTCGGCTCGATCGTCATCGCCTGGATCTGCGGTCTCGCAAGCTGACGCGCCATAATGGCATCTTCCGGAACTCGACGACCGCCGCCAGGGTCCATGAACGCATGCTGAAAGTGACCGGCCGGGAGCTGCTCTACAGCCTGGGCGTACTGCTCGTGAGTGCCATCCTCGTGCAGAGCGTCTATGCGACCTATATCCGGCCGCACGCGGCGGCGATCCTGGCTCAGCCCGCCGTCTCGACGCTGCAATCGGGCCAGAAAGTGGAGCGCGACCTGCGCTCCATCTTCATCATCGTCAAGGACTACGAGCAGGAGAGCGCCATCATCCTGACGCTGTGGTCGCTCGCGCTGCTGGCGCACCAGGCGCGCAGCGTGGCCCGCAACCGTCGGCTGCTCGAGAAGCGCTATGTCGAGGTCGACGACAGCCATGTGGTGCTGCCGGAGGACACCCGCGCGCGCGGCCGTGCGATCGAGGCGCTGCCGTCGCAGGAGCGCGAGATGTTTCTGCCGCGCACGATCATGCTCGCGCTCAACCGCTTCGGCGCCACCCGCAGCGTGCAGGACGCCGCCGAGGCGGTGCGCGATGAGTGCGAGTTCGAGCTGTCGCGGCTGGATGCGCAGCTCGCGATGATCAAGTTCACCGCCTGGGCGATCCCGGCGATCGGCTTCGTCGGCACCGTGCGCGGCATCGGCCGCGCGCTGCAGGAGGCGCAGCGCGCCGTCACCGGCGACATCAGCGGCGTGACGCTGGGCCTGGGTGTCACATTCAACTCGACCCTGACCGCGCTCATTCTGTGCATCCTGGTGATGTTCTGCTTACATCAGCTGCAGCAGGCGCAGGATCGGCTGGTACTCGATACGCGCACCTACATCGACCGGCAGCTCATCCGCCACATGCGCGTGCTGTAACGCGCTTCAGCGCGCGTAGCCCACGAGCTCCACATAGCCCTCGCCCGCTGTGGATGCACCGCCACGGGCGCCGCGCACATCGACGGCCCCCTCCCAGTAACGCGGGCTCGCGGCGAGCTCCTGGTCGGCGAGCACCGGCGTCACCTCGATGTCGAGCGCAAGGGATGCCACGCGGATACGCCAGGCGGCCGGATAGACTCCGCCGCGCGGACTCGTCCAGTGTCTCAAGACATCGATGTCCACATCCGCACTCGCCAGCCTGCGGCTCGAGCCGTCGGCGCCGACCCAGGTGCCGGCGCTGTGCGCATCGCGCTCCGCCGCCTGGCCGCGCAGGGCGTAGAACATGAGCGCACTGCCATCGCGGAACTGCAGCGCGTACCAGTCCCAGCCACTCTGCGCGCGTCCGAGTCCTCCGCTCCCCCACTCGCGATCAAGCCACGCCTCGCCTGAGACCTCGATGCTCGCGCCATCGCGCGCGAGCTCTCCGCTCACCGCCAGGCGCGGAATGCAGTAGTAGTAGCTGGCCGCGCCGGACTCGCTGGATTTGACGCTGAGTCCGCGCTCGCCATTGGCGACTGGCGCGACAAGCGGTTGCAGTCTGAGCGCAAGCTCCACGTGCTCATCCGCCGCGTTCAGCGTCCATTCGCGCTGAGGATCCGCCGCGGCCAGCGACCAGCCGCCGACCCACACACGCAGCGGGTTCGTCTGCGCACCGGCCAGCCCGAGGGCCTCGCGGCCGTAGCGCTCGCTCGAGTCAAACGCGCCGCGCGCCACGTCGGTCACGGCGAAGTGTGCGGCGTAGAGCTGGTTGGTGTGCCAGCGTGAGGTCGGTACGGCGCTCACCGGGGCAGTCGCGCCGGGAGGGGCGAGCGCCACGCGAAAGATCGTGAGCTCAATTCCGTAGCGCGCACCATCGGCGCCGCGAAGATTGCCCGTGACGTACCACCACTCGTGGCGGAAATCGCGGTGGGCGCCATGATCTGCGGGAAAGACGAACTCGCGTGGCGCCAATGCCTGTGCAAACCCCACCGTTCCCGCTCCCGCCCGCAGCACATCCAGCGGTGCCGCGGCCGCAAGCTCACTCCCGGCGGCTGTCACCGCTGTGCGCTGACAGCCGATCAGAAGTCCCGCGCAGCAAAGCAGCAGCAATGCGCGTGGCATGGCGCTATTCCGTCCGCAGCCCGGCAATCACCGGCGCGCGAGCGCAGCGCCACGCCGGATACACCCCCGCCGCGAGCGCCGCGGCCAGTGCCAGCACGGCCGCGGCGGCAAACTCAGCACCGCTCACGTGCATCTGCAGCTCCCAGCCGAAAGCGCGCCGGTTGATGACGGTGACGAGGACGAAGGATGCGAGCAGGCCTGCCGGGAGCGCGGCGAGGAAGGCCACAGCGCCCATGAAGGCGGTCTGCAGCGCGATCAGTGCGGCGGTTGCGCGCCCCGTCAAGCCGAGCGAGCGCAGCACCGCGAGGTCGTGAGTGCGCTCGAGCTCCCACGCGCACAAGGCGCTCATGAGGCACACCGCGGCCACGCCCGCTGCGAGCCAGTTGAGGACACGCGTGATGACAAACGTGCGCTCGAAGATGCTGAGCGACAGATCGCGCAGCTCCGCATTGGCTCCGATCAAGAGCTCCTGGCGGCCCTTCGCCACGGCATACAGTTGCGAGATGACCTCGGCGGAGCGTGCGCCGGGGGCGAGATACAGCCCCAGCGACGTGATCGAATCATCGCCCCACTCGCGCGCGTAGAGCTCACGGCTCATGAGCACGGCGTCGCGATCGTTGCCGTAGTCGCGGTAGATGCCCGCAATCCGAAACGGCCGCTCTCCCTCGAGCGTCGTGAGCCGCAGCGAATCGCCCGCGTGCAGCTGCAGCCGCCACGCCAGGGGCTCGGCGATGAGGATCGCGCCGCCCCGGAACTGCGCCCAGACCTGGTCTCGATCGCCGCCCACGAGCTGGAAAGTGGCGTAGCTCTCCGGCGCCGCTTGCAGCGCATCGAGCGTGAGCCGTCCGCGCTCGGACTGAGCGAGCACGCGGCGCGAGGCGCTGTGATGCGCGATTCCCGCAACGCGCAGCAGGTCGTGCACGAGCGGCGTCTCGAGCCGCCGTTCCGGGCGCGCAAAGCCCGGACCCGGCGCGGAGACGTACACATCCGCCCCCAGGCTGCGCACCAGCCACTCCTCGAGAGAGATGCGGAAGCTCCCGACCATGACGCTGACACCGATCATTGCCGCGATCGCCATCCCCAAGGCGGCGACCGCGACGCCGGTGCGGCTCAAAGATGCCGCGATATCGGCGCACGCGAGCCGCGCCACCGGACTCATCTGCCCGAGCGCTCGGGCCGCCGCGCGCGCCAGGACGCGCAGCAGCGCCGGCGTGAGAGTCGCGACCGACATCAGAAGCAGAAACAGCGCGCTGAAACCGGCGCTGAGGCTGCGGCTGGACAACATGAGGATGATGCCCGCGGCGACGGCCAGTGCCAGGCTGAGGAGTGCAAGCTGACCCGCGATGCGCACGGTACGGCTCTCGAGCGTCGAGCGCACCAGGCCCTGCACGGGCGCCACGCGTGCGGCCTCGAGTGCCGGGATCCCCGCACCGAGGAGCGCGATGAGAAAGCCGGCAGCGAGCGCGCTCCCGACGGCGGCCGGCGGGACGGCCACATTGCCCACGCTCACGACGAAATACAGATCATTCACGGTGCGGGCGACGAGTCGTACGAGTCCGCGGCCGAGGCCGATGCCGGCGGCGAGGCCCAGGAGCGCGCCCGTAGCACCCAGCAGTGCCGCCTCGGCAAGCACGATCCGCAGCAGCTGCTCGCGCGTGGCGCCGAGTGTGCGCAGCACGCTCAGCGTTCGCCGCCGCTGCAGCACCGCGAAGCTGACAGCGTTGTAGATGAGGAACAGGCCGACCAGCAGGGCGAGCAGACTCATGGCGCGCAGGTTCGCAGCGAACGCGGCCGTCAGATCGAGACTCGCCTGCATACCGGCGCCCACGCTCTCGAGCCGCAAACCGGGAGGCAACTGAGACTGCAGCTGCCGCAGCGCGCCTTCGCCCGCAGCACCCGCCGGTGCAAGCACGGTAATCCGCGTCAGCCGGCCCGTGAGTCCCAGCCACTCCTGCGCCTGGGCGATATCCGCGAGCAGCAGGTTGCCAGCGGCCGTGGAGTCAGCGCCCGGCGCGGCAAGCAACACTGCGCTCAAGGTCCGGCCGGCCACGTCGAGCGCGAAGCGCGATCCGGGAGCAAGTCCCAGATCCTGCGCCGTGCGGCCCGGCAGCACAGCCGCACCGGGAACGGTGAGCCAGGCGGTCACTGCCGCGAGCGAGCCCGCAGCGCCGCTTCCCTGGGCGGTGGCGAGCGGGTCGATGCCGAGGACGTGGAGCGTGCGCCCCCCGACGCTCGCATAGCCCTCGACCTGCGGCGCAAAGCGAAGCCGCGGGTTGCGCGCCACCAGGCCGGCGAGCACCGTTTCATCGAAGCCATTCGCCGCCCCGACGATCTCGTGAGTGGCCGCGCCATTCGCCGCCCCCATCGACAGCTCGAAGGCGCGCTGGGCGCTGGCGGTCGCGATATCGACCGCAGTGATGGTCGCGACCCCCAGCGTGAGGCCCGCGAGCGCCAGCAGCGCCTGCGCCGGGCGGCGCAGCAGGTGCCGTGCGCTCGCCGCGACGGCGAGGCTCACTCGCCCTCCTTCAACCGCCCGTCGATGAGCGTGAGTACGCGCGCTGCGCTCGCGGCCAGCGCCGCATCGTGCGTCACCAGGATGAGCGTGGTGCCGCGGCCGCGCACCAGCGCGTGCAGCAGCGGCACGATCTCGCGTGCATTGGCCTCATCCAGATTGCCGGTGGGCTCATCGGCCAGCAGCAACGCCGGCTCGTGCACCAGCGCGCGGGCGATGGCGACCCGCTGCTGCTCGCCGCCGGAGAGCGCATCGACGGCGCTCTGCGCGCGCTCGGCGAGCCCCACCTGCGAGAGCATGGCGATGCTGCGGGCGCGTGCCTCGCGCCCGCGCACACCATTGAGCTCCAGCGCGAGGCGCACATTCTCCTCGACGCTGAGCGTCGGCAGCAGATTGAAGAACTGGTGCACGAAGCCGACGTGTCGGCGACGAAAGAGCGTGCGGGCGGGCTCGCCCAGCGCACCGATCGGCTCGCCATTGAACTCGATGCTGCCGGAATCGGCGCTGTCGATGCCGCAGATGACGTTCAGGAGCGTGGATTTGCCCGAGCCGCTGCGTCCGCGGACCGCGACCGAGGTGCCCTGCTCGATGCGGGCATCGACCTGATCGAGCACCACGTGGACCCGGCCGCCCTCATGAAAGCGGCGGCTGACCTGGTGCAGGACGAGCGCCACGCGCCTAAGTGGTGCGGCCGACCGCGCCCGGATCGTAACGCATGGGCTTGGTCACACCGAGGCGGGTGAGCTCGCGGCGCAGCTGCTCGGCGAGCTCGCCGTGCGCGGCGCGATCGAACAGCGGTGCGGTGCTCCAGTCGTACGCCCACGGATGCTGGGCGCGCAGTGCCTCGGGCTCGTCGGTGTAACGCGGCACGATGTGGGCGTGCAGCGCCGGCTCCTGATTGCCGAACACCGCATAGTTGATCCGCACGGCATTGGTGACCTTGAGCAGCGCATCGCCAACGCGCGTCGCATCGATGAGGAACTGCGTGCGCTCCTTGGTTCCGAGCGCGTTGAGCGTCGGCACGACCGGATCGGGCAGCAGCAGCGCGTAGCCGCGCACGAACTGACGTTCGCCGAGCACGACCCAGCCCGAATACAGCCGCGCCACCACGCGTGGCTCGAGGCCCTCGCGCACCGCATTGACCTGTCGATGGATCGCGGTGTCGGGTTCGTGTTTGTCTTTCTTCATGTGCCGCCCGGCTCGCGAAAGATGAAATACACCGCTCCCACCATGCACAGCGCCGCCCACAGAAAGTCGAGCTTCACGGGGCGCCCCATGTACAGCACGGCAAACGGTGCAAACACGCACAGCGTAATCACTTCCTGCAGCATTTTCAGCTGCGGCAGCGTGAGCTCACGGTAGCCGATGCGGTTGGCCGGGACCTGGAGCAGATACTCGAAGAACGCGATACCCCAGCTCACCAGCACCGCCACAATCCAGGGGCGGTTGCCGAGGTTCTTCAGATGCGCGTACCAGGCGAAGGTCATGAAGACATTCGAGCCGATGAGCAGCAGCACGGTGGTGAGGATGGTGGGCAAGACGGCTCTCCTGCATCGGATGCGACGGCGGCGGGCTATTATGCCCGGCGCCATGCCCAACATCGTCGCTGGCCGGCGCGCCAAAGTGGTGCCGCACGAGTTCGTGCTCGATGCGCTGGCGCCGCTCGCGCCCTGGACACGATCGATGTTCGGCTGCCTCGCTGTCTACGTGGACGAGAAGATCGTCCTGGTGCTGCGTGACCGGCAGGACTTCCGCGCCGACAACGGCGTGTGGCTCGCCACGTCCGCCGAGCACCACGACAGCCTCAGGCGCGAGCTGCCGCGCATGCGCTCGATCCGCCTGTTCGGAACCAGGGTAACGCACTGGCAGGTGCTGCCGGCCAGCGCGCCGGACTTCGAGGAGGTGGTGCGCCATGCCTGCGCGCTCATCCTGGCGCGCGATGTGCGCATCGGCAGAGTACCCAAACGCCGGCGGCGCAGCCGCCCGCGCACCCGCAGCTAGAGCTCGACTCCGAGCGCCTGCAGCGCGGCGCGCGTCTTCTCGAAGGACTCGTGCACGATGCCATGCCAGCCCCGCTCGCGCGCGGCGGCGATGTTCTCGGCGCGATCGTCGATGAAAACGGTGGCTGCCGGGGTGAGATTGAAGCGGCGCTCCGCCTCGAGGTAGATCCCGGCGTGCGGCTTCATGTGGCCCGCGACGAACGAGGGCAACGCGCCGTGGCCGATGCGATGGATGCCGTACTCCCGGCACAGGTGCTCCCAGTGCAGGTCGCCGATGTTGGAGAGCAGGTACACGCCATAGCGCGCGGCCAGGCTGTGGGCGAGCTCCACCATCCGCGGCTCGAGGCGGAACATGTCGAGCCATTTCACGTGCAGCTCCGCCGGATCGAGCCGCTCGGGGGCGAGCGCGTGCAGACGCTGCAGGAACCCCTGGCCATTGAGCCGCCCGGTCTCGTGATCCTCGAGGCCAACGCGCGCCACCAGCTCCTGGATATCGGTGAAGGCCACCGCGCGGTCCGCGAAATGCTCCAGGATGGGCTGCGGATGCAGCTCGACGAACACCCAGCCGATGTCGAAGACGACGTCGCGGATCAAGCGGCCACGCTGCCCGTGTCGCCGGGCTTCGTGTTCACGGCGACCACAGTCGCCTTGGGAAAGAAATTGAACTCGGAGGCACTCGCCCAGGTGTAGGCCCCCATGGCGCGACCGACGATGAGATCGCCGGCGGCGAGCCGCGGCAGCATGAGGTTCTCCGCGATCACATCGATGCTGTCGCAGGTGGGCCCGGCCAGCACGGAGGGCAGCCGTTCGCTGCCGTTTTTGAGCGGCTCGACCGGGTAGTGCGCGTGATCGTAGATCTGGCCGCTGTAGGAGCCATACAGGCCATCGTCGAGGTAGTACCACCAGTGTCCCTCGCGCTGCGCCCGACCCATGACCGACGCGACGCCGATCGCGGCCGGACCCACGATGTAACGCCCCGGTTCGGCGATGACGCGGATGCGCCGCGGCAGATGCGCGAGCGCCGCACGGATCGGCGCGCAAAAGCGCGTGATATCGGCGACCGGCTGCAGATACTCGATGGGAAAGCCGCCGCCGATGTCGAGGGTGTCGAAGGTGCCGAGCTTCTCGCGCCGCGCCGCGGCCATGAGCCGCACGCAGGCATCGATCGCCTCGACGTGCTTGCCGGAGTCCGCGGCCTGCGAGCCCACGTGGAACGACAGCCCGCGCACGTCGATGCCTAAGCCTGCGGCAGCCCGCGCGAGCGCCAGCACGTCCTCCGGATCGCAGCCGAACTTGCGCGACAGATCGCACACCGCGCCCGGGCTGCGGAACGAGACGCGCAGCAGCAGCTCCGCCTTGCCGCGCGTCGCGGCGAACTTCTGCACCTCATCGGGATTGTCGGCGACGAAGGTGCGCACGCCGAAGGCGATGGCGTTGCGGATGTCCTGCGGCCGCTTGATCGGGTGGGTGTGGATGCAGCGCGCCGGATCGACCCCGAGCCTCTGCGCAAGCTGCACCTCACCGGTGGTCGCGAGATCGAGGTAGCCGCCCTCCTCGAGGATAGTCTGCACGACCGACGCGTGCGGCAGCGGCTTCAACGCATAGTGCAAATCGACCCCGGGGAGCGCCTTGCGCAGGCGCGCAAGTTGAGTGCGCACGCGCCGGCAATCGACGATCAGCAACGGCGAGCCGAACTCGCGCACCAGGCGCTCGATCTCGGCGGGCTCGAAGGGATCGATATAGCGGGGGCGCTTGCGGGCGCTCAAGGCAGCACAGCCATCGCGCCCGTGTCGTCGCTCTCCGAGACGTTGCTCGCAGCGCGCAGCAGGCGATCGCGGATCGCATCCCAGCGTTCATCGTGCGGCACGTCCTGTACCAGGATCTGGGCACAACCGGCGCGATCCAGCGCGCGCAGATTGGCGTAGAGCGTCTGGGCGTACTGATCGGCGCGCCGGCCCGCGTTCACCCAGGTGACGTACTTGTGCGCCTTGAGCGGCAGCCGCTGCGCCAGCACGGCGATGCGCCGGCCGCCGTCGGACAGCGCGGCAGCCTGCGCGTCGACCTCGCCCGCCGGCACGATGACGAGCGGCGTGGTGGGCGCGTAGTGCGAGGGCGTGCTGCCCGGCACGCGTGGCGACTCGACATCGGCCCCGAGCAGCAGATCTCCGGCGACTTCACGCAGCTGCCGCGCGGTAATGGCGCCGGGGCGCAGCAGGCGCACGCGCTCCTCTTCGCAGGCCACGATCGTCGACTCGAGCCCGATGTGACATTCCCCGCCGTCGAGCACGATGCGCACGGACTCCCCGAGCTCATCGCGCACGTGCTCCGCGCGCGTAGGACTCAAACGCCCGTAGCGATTGGCCGAGGGTGCGGCGATGCCGCCGCCAAAGGCCGTCAGCAGTTGCTGCGCCATCGGATGCTGCGGCACCCGGATGGCGACCGTGTCCTGCCCACCGGTCACGATGTCGTGCACCTGCGCGGCGCGCGGCATGACCATGGTGAGCGGACCGGGCCAGAAGCGATCCGCCAGGCGCTGGGCCACCTGCGGAACCTCCTTCACCCAGCGGTGCAGGAAGCGCGGGCTGTCCAGGTGGACGATGACCGGATGGCTGGTCGGACGGCCCTTGACCTCGAAGATTTTCCGCACTGCAGCGGGATTCTGGGCATTGGCCCCGAGGCCGTAGACGGTTTCCGTCGGGAACGCCACGAGATCACCGTCGCGCAATGCCTGCACGGCGGCGTCGATATCCAGCTGACTGGCTCTGACGACGCGGACCATAAGGAGGGGAATTCTACCAAGGCCCGTCCCGGGGCCGACGCTTACTCGAGCGAGTGTCGCTCCCAGCCGTCAGTTGTCCGTCGCAGCTCATACGCCGGCCAATAGTGCTTATCGAGCTTTAACGTGATGACTTCCGGAGCATTGTTCCAGGTGATGGTTTTCAGACGCACCGAGGCGCGGTCGGCGCGGCCGGTCACCGCCGCGAGGAAGGCATCCAGATTCGGCGTCGGCTGACCGTCCACTTCGACGATCCGTCGCCCCGGATACAGTCCGTAACGCGTCGAGGGCGAGCCGTACGCAAAGTACGCGACATAAACCCCGACCGGCGGAATACCGCGCTGCTCGCTCATGGCGCGGTGCGGCGCCTGCAGCGTCGCGCCGGCCCATTGCAGCACGCGATCGACGTCCGTGCCGGGCAGCTGCGCCGTCGGCACCTGGATAGTCTCGGCGGCATTGCCGCGCCACAGCGTGACCCGCACCTGATCGCGATCGGCCACCGCCTTCTCCACATCGCGAAAGCGCGTCACGATCTGATCATCGATCGCCAGCACGATATCGCCCTGCTGCAGCAACCCCGCCGCCGGGGAGCCACCGACCGTGCGCGCGACAGCCAGGCTCTGGCGATCGGCGCTGCCATGCTGCTCGAGTTTCTTCAGCCACTCATCCGAGAGGCCGAAGTCGCGCGCGCTGGAGAGCGGCTGCAGCGCGAACTCCACTTCGAGCGAGTGCAGCGGCCGGTTGTTGCGGATGCGGTCGAGCATCTCTGCGACCACATCGATCGGCACACCCTTGTTGGCCTGCGTGAGCTCGCGGCCGTTCTCGTAGGCAAAGCTCGACCACAGCCCGAGAACCTGGCCGTCGTCATCGGTCAGCACGCCGTCGTAGTCGAGCGGCGGATTCACGAGCTGCGCGACTTCGAGATTGGTGTCGCGGAAGCGCATGGTGCGCGAGAGCGGCAGATCCAGAGGATCGACGCTCGAGACCTGGGTCTTGAGCGAGCGCAGCAGGCTCTCGCCGGTGAGCCCGATTGCCCAGACGGACACGCCGGATGCCAGCTCGCGCTTGGACAGGCGCGCCGCCTGTACCGGGGTCTTGCCGATGAGCTTCGGGTCATAGGCCACCACCGCGAGGTTGTGCAGCGGATGGATGTAGACCACGCGACCCGGTACCTGCAGCGTGCCCGCGAAGGTGATGTTCACATCGCCCACGGAGACCGGCACCGTATTGCGGTCCACGACGACGAGTCCGCGCTCCGTGTCCACCACCAGGCCCGTGCCGTGATAGCTGCGCTCGGTGACACCCGAGATCGAGTACGGCATGTCATAGGTCACGAGCACCAGTGACGGGGCGAGCTTGGCGAGGCGCGCATCCGCGTACTGCGGGAAGCCGACCGTGCCGCCACGCGGTGCCTGGGATGCCGGCCCAGGCGAGAGGTCGTGGCACTTCCACAGCCCGGTCGCGTCATCGCGCGTGCAGCGCTGCGAGGGAAACCAGCGCCGATCCATGGTGATCGAGCGCAGCTGGCTGCCGTTCGGATCATCGATGGTGAAATAGCGCACCGTGGCGCGGTCGCCGTCGCCGAGGCTCGAGATCGCGGTTTCCATTTCCGACACGTTGGTGACGGGCTTGCCCTGCACCGCGGTAACCACCGCTCCGCGCGGGATGCCGGCCGAGCCGAATACATAGCCGGGATTGGCGATGTAGGCGCCGCGCACCGGCACGTTGAAGTGCCGCGCCTGCTGGTATGAGAGCGTATTGACCACCGCATCGCCGAATTCGAGGTACGAGTCGGGCGTGATGGCGTTGAGATCCGCGACGGTGAGCTTGGCGGCGACCGGTTTGCCACCGCGTTCGAGCTCGACATCGATCTGTCCGCCGACCGAGGCATCGAGCAGCTCCTCGAGGGGCTCGAACTGCGTGACATAGCGATGATTCACGCGCGTCAGGATGTCGCCGGGCTGCAGCACGCCGTTGCTCTCTGAGCCCGGCAGCACTTCGCTCACGACCAGCATGCCCGTGAGCGCCGGATAGGCCTTGCGCACGGCCTCCTCGGTCTGAGTCGTGAGCCCCAGGCGCTCGAGCTCATCGTAGGGCTTGTAGACGAACACCGTCTCGAGTGTGCCGCGCGTCACTGACTTGCCTTCCTGGATCAGCTGCAGCGCGCGGCGCACGCGTCCGAGCGGCAGATAGAAGCTCGAGGCCGCACCCGTCGCCCCGCCGGCGTTCAATGCGATGACACGGCCGCGGATGTCGACGACGGGCGAGCCGGACGAGCCGCCCGAGGTCCCCGATGCCGCCTGCAGATAGAAGGTGTTGAAGTCGTTGTACTTGGCGATGCCGTATTCCGGCGCCTCGCGATCCAACCGCGCGAGCGTGCCCGCGAGAATCGAGAGCTGCTCGCCGGCGTTGTTGCCGATCACCCGGATCTCGCGGCCGATCTGCGCGCCTTCCGGATACAGGGGCAGCGCCTTCGGCTTGATGAAGCGCAGCTTGGCCGGATCGTAGTGATAGAGCCCGAAGTCGTGAACCGGATCGCGATAGACCGGGTAGAGCTGCACTTCCTCACGGTTGAGGAATGTCGCCTCCGCGGTCACCGGACCCGGAGTCACCACGTGCCGGTTGGTCAGAATGAGTCCGCGCTCGGCATCCACCACGAAGCCGGTCGCCTGCGCGGTGGAATTCCATTCGGTATCGAAGGCGCGCGTGGAGTCCACATCGATCGCCACGACGCTGCTCGCGATGCGCTCCAGCGTCACGGCCCAGTCGGGATTCTCCTCACCGGCAGCGGCCTGCTGCACGAGTTCGGGAGTCGCGGGCGGCACGCTGCGCGGCGAGAGCGTCGAGGATCGGGGTGCAGCCTTCGCCTCGGCCGCCAGCGGCTGTGCCGCCGGAGGTGCCTGCGGGCCCGGGGCCTGAGCGAATGCGGCGGCACACGCCGCCAGCGCCAACCATGCGATGAGGAGCTGTTTCATAGCAGAACGAGCAGCCAGACGGCTGCGAGCAGTACAAAGGACATGAAGACCGCGGCGGAGCCGATATCCTTGGCGAGCCCTGCCAGCGCGTGACGCTCGAGGCCGATCCGATCGACCGTCGCCTCGATCGCGCTGTTGATGAGCTCTACGATGAGAATGAGCAGCATCGGCGAGATCAGGAGCGCTCGCTCCACGCCGCTGCGTCCCAGCCATAAGCCCAGAGGTATGACGAGCGCGGCCAACCCGAGTTCCTGCCGGAATGCCGCTTCTTCGCGAAAAGCGCCGACGAGTCCCTTCAAGCTTGCGCCGCAGGCCCGGATCACGCGGGTGATGCCGCGGGGCTTGCCGCGATCGGCAGACGCCCTGGGTTCCGCCGGGCTGCGGCTTACGGTGTCGGCTTCCATGTAAGGTCCAGTTGCTTGGCCGCCCGCACATCATCCAGGCGCCGAACCACCATGTTATGCGGTGCGCCACGGACCTGCTCGGGTTCCTGCCGCGCTTCTTGCAGAATCTGTGACATGGCAGCGACAAACCGATCGAGCGTCTCGCGGCTTTCGGTCTCGGTGGGCTCGATCAGCAGGCACTCCGGCACCAGCAGCGGGAAATATGTCGTCGGCGCGTGCATGCCATGGTCGAGCAGGCGCTTCGCGAAATCCATCGCCGTCACCTCGAGCTCGCGCGCCTGACGCTTCAGCGTGATGACCAGCTCGTGCGTGGCGCGCCTCGAGGGATAGGCGGCATCGAAGCCGGCGCGCATGAGGCACGCGAGCAGATAGTTGGCATTGAGCGTGGCCATGTCGGCTACCAGGGGCATGCCTTCGCGCCCGAGCAGGCGCATGTAGACGTAGGCCCGCAGCAGCACGCCGGTATTGCCCATGAAGGCTGACAGCCGCCCGATGCTGTGCGGACGATCCGCCTCATCGAGGAAGCGGTAGCGCTCCCCCTCCCGCGTCACAATCGGCACGGGCAGATACGGCTCCAGACGCTTGCCGACCCCGACCGCTCCGGCCCCCGGGCCACCGCCGCCGTGCGGCGTCGAGAAGGTCTTGTGCAGGTTCATGTGCATCACATCGAAGCCCATGTCCCCGGGACGGACCTTGCCCAGGATCGCATTGAGGTTGGCACCGTCGTAATAGAGGAGCCCGCCGGCTTCGTGCACCAGCGCAGCCACCTCAACGATGCGCCGCTCGAACACGCCGAGCGTGGAGGGGTTGGTGAGCATGATGCCCGCGGTCTGCGGTCCCAATGCCGCGCGCAGGTCATCGAGGGCGATGTCGCCATCGGCGGCCACCGGGATCTCGCGCAGCGCATAGCCGCACATGGTGGCGGTGGCGGGATTGGTGCCGTGCGCCGCCTCGGGCACGATGATCTCGCGCCGTGCGTGATCGCCTCGCGCCTCGTGATAGGCGCGGATCATCGCGACCCCCGCGAACTCGCCCTGCGCTCCCGCCATGGGCGTGAGCGAGACCGCACTCATTCCCGTTACCGCGCGCAGCATCTCCTGCAGCTCATACAGACAGGCGAGCAGGCCCTGACCGTGCGGCGCGGGCGCGAGCGGATGACGCGCGAGGAAGCCCGGCAGCATCGCCAGCTGATTGCATGCCTTGGGGTTGTATTTCATCGTGCAGGAGCCGAGCGGATAGAAATGCGTTTCGATCGAGAAGTTGAGCTGCGACAGACGCGTGTAGTGGCGCACCGCCTCGAGCTCGCTCACCTCGGGCAGCAGCGGCGGCGCGCGTCGTCGCAATTCGGCCGGCAGCTCACTTAAGTGTGCCGTTTGCGCCGGCCACTGATCGCTCGCGCCACGGCCCGGGCGCGAGTACTCGAAGATGACGGGCTCGGGACGGACACTCATATGAGCTCTCCCAGGGCTCGCGCGAAGCGCTCGATGTCCTCGTCCGTCTTGGTCTCGGTCGCGCAGGTGAGCAGGGCGTTTCCGAGCTGCGGGTAATCGCGCGACAGATCGAGGCCGCCGTGGATGCCTTCGCCTGCCAGCGCCTCGAGCACGGGCGCGACCGGCTGCTCGAGCAGGATCACGGCCTCGTGGAAGAACGGCGCGCTGAACGCGCGCCTCACGCCGGCATGACGCGTGAGTGCCGCGATGAGCCTGTGAGCGCGCTCATGCGAGGCCGCCGCGACGCGCTCCAGGCCCTGGGGCCCCATGAGCGCGAGATAGACCGTCGCCGCGGTCACCATCAGTCCCTGATTGGTGCAGATGTTGGAGGTCGCCCGGCCGCGGCGGATGTGCTGCTCGCGCGCCTGCAGCGTGAGCGTGAAGCCCGGATGGCCCGCGAGGTCCAGGGTGCGGCCGACGATGCGGCCCGGCATCTGCCGAACGTGCTCCTGGCGGGTCGCCATGAAGCCGAAGTACGGGCCGCCCGAGGCGAGCGGGATGCCGAGTGGCTGGCCCTCGCCCACCACGATGTCGGCACCGCCACGCCAGCCGCCCGGCGGCTCCAGCAGCGCGAGCGAGACGGGATTGACGATCGCGATGACCGGAATCGAGCGCGAGCGCGCCCACTGCGACAGCGCATCCACGTCCTCGAGCACACCGAAGAAATTCGGCTGCTGAATGGCAAGCGCGGTGATGTCCTCGTTCGCATGAGCCTCGAGTGCCGCCGCCGCCGTGCGGCCGCTCCTCGCATCGAAGGGCACGGGGGTGATGCGCACGCCCTGGTGCGCGATCACGGTGCGCGCGACTTTGCGGTAGTGCGGATGCACCGCCTCCGGCACGAGGATATTGAGCGACTTCGACTTGCGGTTCAGGCGCGTCGCCATCAGACACGCTTCCGCGAAGGCCGAAGCTCCGTCGTAGAGCGAGGCGTTCGCGACCTGCATGCCGGTCAGGCTCGCGATCATCGTCTGGAACTCGTAGATCGTCTGCAGCGTGCCCTGACTCGCCTCGGCCTGATACGGCGTGTAGGCGCTGTAGAACTCACCGCGCGTCGCGATAGCCCACACGGCCGCCGGAATGTGGTGTTCGTAGGCGCCGGCGCCGATGAAGCACAGCGGCTGGCCATCGCTGCGGGCACGCTCGCTCATCAGGCGCGAGATCTGCATTTCGTTGAGTGCCGCAGGCACGCCCGGGAGCGTTTCGATCCGCAGTGCCCGCGGGATCTCCTCGAACAGCTCCTCGAGCCGTTCCACGCCGATCGTCGACAGCATCGCCGTCACGTCGGCAGCGGTATGCGGGATGAACGCCATCAATGATCCTCCGCCGCGAGGTGCTGCTCGTATTCCTGCGCGCTCAGCAGGCCGGTGCGCAGCGCCGGGTCGGAAGCCTTCAGGCGCGCAATCCAGCCGGCGCCGTAGGGATCCTGATTGATGAGCTCGGGCGTCTTGGAGAGCGCAGCATTCACGGCGCTCACTTCTCCGGCCACGGGGCTGTAGATGTCCGAGGCGGCTTTGACGGATTCGACCACCGCGTACGGCTCACCGGCACCGACCTTGCGCCCCGCCTCGGGCAGCTCGACGAACACCAGATCCCCGAGTGCTTCCTGGGCGTGATCGGTGATCCCGACCTCGATCGCGCCATCGCTCAGGGTCCGCACCCACTCGTGGGTCTTGGTGTATTTGAGATCGCTCGGGATTTGGCTCATGCATTCACCTTTCGCACAAACGGCGGCTTGACGATGCGTGCCGGGAGCAGCTTCCCGCGCACGTCCACCAGAACCTCTTCCGGCGCGGCAACCGGGATGCGCGCGAGCGCGATCGAGCGCTGCAGCGTCGGAGAGAATGTGCCGCTCGTGATCCTGCCCTCGCCTGCCTTAGCGCCCGGTGCGGACGCCGGCACGACGACGCGCTGCTCGGCGCGCAGCACGCCGCGCTCCTCGAGCACGAGCCCGACCAGGCGGCGCTCGATGCCGCGTGCGCGGATCGCTTCGAGCGCCGCGCGGCCGATGAAATCGCGCCCCGGAGGCTCCATGGCGACCGTCCAGGCCAATGCGCTCTCGAGCGGGTTCGTGCTCTGGTCCATGTCGTGGCCGTAAAGATTGAGTCCCGCCTCCAGGCGCAACGTGTCACGGGCGCCGAGCCCGCAGGAGATGGCCCCGCGCGCATTGAGCTCACGCCACAAGCCGGGCGACTCCGCTGCCGGCAGCATCACCTCGAAGCCGTCCTCGCCCGTGTAGCCCGTGCGCGCAATGAGCCAGCGCCCGGCCGCGAGCGCGTTGAATGGCTCGATCGCGAGCGCCGCTTGCGCCTGCGCCGGCGGCAGCAGCGCTGCCACGGCCTCGCGTGCGCGCGGACCCTGAACGGCGATGAGTCCCAGGTCGGTACGCTCGGCGATCTCGAGGCCGCTGCCTTCGGCGTGATTGCGGATCCACGCGAGATCGCCATCGCGCGTGGCACCGTTCACGACCAGCCGGTAGGTGGTGCCGTCATCGAGCAGATAGACGATGAGGTCGTCGATCACCCCGCCCGCGGCATTCAGCATGCAGCCGTAGAGCGCCCGGCCGCGGCGCGTGAGCTTGGCTACGTCGTTGGCGAGCAGGCGTTGCAGGAACGCGCGTGCGCCGGCTCCCCGCACATCGACGATGCCCATGTGAGACACGTCGAACAATCCCGCCGCGCGCCGGACGGCGTGATGCTCTTCAATCTGGGAACCATAGTGCAGCGGCAGATCCCAGCCGCCGAAGTCGATCATGCGGGCACCGAGCGCGAGGTGCAGCTCGTAGAGTGCTGTGCGTCGTCCCATCGTTGCCTCAATGCCGTGCGACGGTGGACCCGCAATAAAAAAGGCGGCAGGCGCGAGTCACTCGCCCCTGCCGCCCCTCTGTCCTTCGACCTGAGAGATTGAGCGCTGCGAGGCGCCGCACCCCTTCGGTGGACGGCTGCGACGCCCAAGCGCCAGAACCGTCGCTCTCCAGAACTCGTCGTGGCCGCGCATTGCCGCGCTGCCGTGCGTCTGCCGTTCGGTTGCCTGAGCGTTTCCGGGCGGGACTTGCGCCTTCGGCGTTCCGCGGCCTCAGGGCCACGGACTCTCTCCGGACAGACGGTTCGAGCGAGCGCCCGGAATGATAACAGCCCGGCAGGTACAATGGCGGTCATGTCCGTCCGCCGTCGCCAGAGCCTCGCCGTTCGCATCGGTCCCGTCCAGGTGGGGGGCTCAAATCCCATCGTCGTGCAGTCGATGACCAATACCGATACCGCCGATGTGGAAGGCACGGTGCAGCAGGTGCGATCCCTGGCGCTCGCTGGCTCCGAATTGGTGCGCGTCACCGTAAACACGAGCGAAGCGGCGGCAGCCGTCGCCCCGATCCGCGAGCGTCTGGATCAGATGGGCGTTCGTGTACCGCTCATCGGTGACTTTCATTTCAACGGCCACAAGCTGCTGCGCGAGCACCCCTCGTGTGCCGAGGCGCTCGCCAAGTACCGCATCAACCCTGGCAATGTCGGCCGCGGCAGCAAGCGCGATCCGCAGTACGCCGAGATGATCGAAGCCGCGTGCCGCTACCAGAAGCCGGTCCGCATCGGCGTCAACTGGGGCAGTCTCGATCAGGACCTGCTCACCCGGCTGATGGATGAGAACTCGGCGCGTGCACAGCCGCTCGATGCGCGCGAGGTGACGCGCAGCGCGGTGGTGCTGTCGGCGCTGCAGAGCGCGGAGCGCGCCGTGGAGCTCGGCCTGCCGCGCGATCGCATCATCCTCTCCGCCAAGGTGAGCGGGGTGCAGGATCTGATCGCGATCTATCAGGACCTCGCCGCGCGCTGCGATTTCCCGCTGCACCTGGGGCTCACCGAGGCGGGCATGGGCTCGAAGGGGGTGGTCGCCTCGACCGCCGGCATCGGCGTGCTGCTGCAGCAGGGCATCGGCGACACCATCCGGGTCTCGCTGACGCCGGAGCCGGGCGGGGATCGCACCCAGGAAGTCATCGTCGCGCAGGAGATCCTGCAGACCATGGGCTTGCGCTCGTTCACCCCGATGGTCATCGCCTGCCCGGGTTGCGGGCGCACGACGAGCACTTACTTCCAGGAGCTCGCGCAGCGCATCCAGTCGCATATCCGCCACCGCATGCCGGCCTGGCGGCGTGAATTCACCGGCGTAGAAGAGATGAGCGTGGCGGTCATGGGCTGCGTGGTGAACGGACCCGGCGAGAGCAAGCACGCCAACATCGGCATCAGCCTGCCGGGCACGGGCGAGCGCCCGGTCGCCCCGGTCTATGAGGACGGCGAGAAGACCGTGACCTTGAAGGGCGAGCGCATCGCCGAGGAATTCCAGGAGCTGGTCGAGCAATACGTCGCGCGCCGCTTCGCGCGCAAGGGTGCCGCATGAGCGCAAAGGAAAGCCTGACCGAGCAGCGCTGCAAGCCATGCGAGGGCGGAGTCGCGCCGCTCACGGCGGCGCAAGCCAAAGCGATGATGAGTCAGCTGGAGAAGGGCTGGAAGCTCGCACCGGACGCGTTGAGCATCCACCGCGAGCTCGCGTTTCGAGACTTCTACCGCACCATGAGCTTCGTGAACGCGCTCGCGCATATCGCGAACATCGAGGACCATCACCCGGATCTCGAGGTCGGCTACAACTACTGCCGCATCCGCTTCTCGACGCACGCCATCAAGGGTCTTTCGGTCAACGACTTCATCTCCGCCGCCAAGATCGACCGCATCGCCGTCAGCTGACGGCAGTGCGCGGCAGCTCGCCCGCAAGCCCCAGGGCGCGGGCAATGAAGAAGCGCTTCACTTGCGGCGCGGCATTTACCCAGGCAAGCCCGCGGCGTGCCAGCTGCGAGATCGGTCCGTCGCCATGGGACAGGAAACGGTCGAAGCCGTCGATCGCGAGCGCCATGAGCGCAATCTCGCTCTTGCGCCAGCGCTCGTACCCGCGCAGCGCACGAAGCGCCCCCGGATCCTCGCCCAAACGCCAGGCTTCAAGCAGCCGCTCCGCGAGTGCCGCCGCATCGAGCAGTCCCAGATTGACGCCTTGCCCGGCGAGCGGATGCACGACATGAGCCGCATCGCCGACCAGCGCGCAGCGCGCCGTCGTGTAGCGCGGGGCGAGCAGACGCTGCAGCGCGAACGAGGCCCGCTCGGAGAGCAACTGCACCGCGCCCAGGGCGTGATCGAGGTGGGCGGCGAGCTCGCGCTGGAACTCATCGGCGGGCATCGCCAGGAGTGTGCCTGCGACCGCCTCGTCGGCAGACCACACGATGGAGCTTGTGCCATCGGCGAGCGGCAGAAACGCCAGCGTTCCGTCGCCGAGGAAGCGCTGCCACGCCGTGCGCTCGTGTGAGCGGGCGGTGGCCACGCGCGCGACGATACCGCTCTGGCGATAACTCTTGCTCTCGGCGGTGAGACCCACGGCCGAGCGCACCGCCGAATGCGCCCCGTCCGCACCGATCAGCAATCGTGTGGAAAGCACACCGGCAGCCGTCTCAACCTGGACATCGGCCTCGCGCACGCGCGCGCCCTGCAGCTCCGTCGCGAGCAGATGGCCCCCGGCCTGCTCGAAAGCACCGGTCGCAGCCGCCTGCACCAGCCGGTTCTCGACGATGTAGCCCAGATTGGGCTCGCCCACATCGGCGGCATCGAACGTCAGCACATCCGGGCTCGAAGCCGGCAGGCTCTCGTGCCAGATGCGCATGCGCTCGTAGGGCATGCAGCGTTTGGGAGCCATCCGTCCCCAGGCCCCCGCGTGCGTCAGCACGCGCTCGCTCGCACGCGACAGTGCGGAGACGCGGGGATCGAGCGGTGCATCGGCAGGCACAGGGATCGCAGGGTGCGGCTCGAGCACCGCAATGCGCATCTGACGTGCACCGCTCGCAGCAGTCCCGGCCAGGAGCGCACCCAGACAGGCTCCGACCGGACCGCCACCCACGATGAGGACATCGAACGCCTCGCTCATGGGATGCTCAGCCGAGCGTAAGGCCGCGCGCAAGGCGCGGCGCGCCGGCGCCGAAGCCGGTGCTGACGCGCGCCAGCGCGCTCTTGGCCGGTGGGGCGAGATCGAACAGCAGCAGCCCGAGGTCACGCAGCGCCCGCACCCCCATGCGCCGATCGGCGAACAGTTTCACGAGGCTGTCGGTAAAGGCGATGACACCGCGCCGGTCGGCTTCGCGCCGCGCCGCGAACTGCGCGAGCAGTTGCTCCCCGTCGCAGTGCGCGCTCAGAAGCTCGGCGAGAATGGCTGCATCGCGCAGGCCGAGATTGAAGCCCTGCCCCGCCACGGGATGCAGCGCCTGGGCGGCATTGCCGATCAGGACGGTACGCACGCCCACGGGCGCATCGGCCCGTGTGAGTTGCAGACCGTAGGCGGCACGCCGGCCGACGCGCACCAGGCGTCCCACCCGCCAGCCGAAGTGGCGCTGCAGCTCGGCGAGAAATTCGCCGTCGCTCAAGGCGAGCACGCGCTGCCGTTCGGCGCTGGCGCGCGCCCACACTACCGTGTAGCTGCCATCGTGCAGCGGCAGCACGGCGAGTGGTCCGCTGTCGGTGAAGCGCTCGTAGGCGGTGCCATCGTGCGGCCGGTCGGCGCCCACATTCGCGACGATCGCCACTTGTCCGTAGTCCTCGACCGAGGCGGCGATCCCCGCGGCGGCACGAACGACCGAGTTCGCGCCGTCGGCAGCCACGAGCAGGCGCGCCGAGATGGGCTCGGATGGGGCGCCTGCGCCGCTCAGCGTCACCAGCGCACGATCGGAACCCATCTCGATGTGGCCGGGACTTGCCGGTACAAAGCAAGCCGTCGTTGAGCGCTCGAGTGCGCTCCAGAGCGCCGCTCCGATCGCGCGGTTGGCCACAACATACCCGAATGCCTCGACTGCCTGCTCGGCCGCCTCCAGGCGGGCGAAGCCGAAGCGGCCGGCATCGGAGATGTGGATGCGGCGGATGGCCGCCGCCTGCGCAACGATCGGACTCCAGACTCCCAGGGCCTCGAAGATGCGGCGGCTGGCATTGCCGAGCGCCGTCGTGCGCTCATCGAAGCTCGGCTGAGAAGCGGTGGCGAGGGCGATGCTCTCGATGAGCGCGACCGAACGCTCCGTGCCAGCGAGCGCCAGCGCCAGGCTCGCGCCGACCATCCCGCCGCCAACGATCACAACATCGAACTCGCGCATGCGGGCTCGCCGGTGAGCGGCTCAGGCCGCCGCCATCAGCGCCTCGATCGCGGACGGCTCCTTGGGCGCGGCCGACGTGAGCACCTCGGCGCCATCGTGGGACACCAGCACATCGTCCTCAATGCGGATGCCGATGTCGCGGAAGCGGCGCGGGATGCTGCGCTCGTTGCCCGAGATGTAGAGGCCGGGCTCGATGGTGAGCACCATGCCCGGCTCGAGCACGCGCCATTCGTCTCCCACCTTGTAGTCGCCCACGTCGTGCACATCCATGCCGAGCCAGTGACCGGTGCGGTGCATGAAGAAGCGGCGGTAGGCGCCATCGCGCTCGAGCTGCGTGACCCGGCCCTTGAGCAGGCCGAGCTTCACCAGCCCCTGGGTGATGACGCGCACGGCGGCCGTATGCGGATCGTTCCAGTGATTGCCCGGCCGCACCTTGGCGATGGCGGCGAGATTGGCCTGCAGCACCAGCTCGTAGATCGCACGCTGCTCAGGGGTGAAGCGGCCGTTGACCGGGAAGGTGCGCGTGATATCGGAGGCGTAGAACTGGTATTCACAGCCAGCGTCGATGAGGAGCAGGTCCCCTTCGCGCAGCACGTCGCGATTCTCGCGGTAGTGCAGGATGCAGGCGTTGGCGCCGCCGCCGACGATGGGCTCGTACGAGCAGGTGGCCGCATGGCGGTTGAATTCATGCACGATCTCGGCCGCGATCTCGTACTCGGTGCGTCCGGGACGGCAGGCGCGCATGGCCCGCACATGCGCCGCGGCGCCGATGCGCGCGGCCTCGCGCATGAGTTGGAGCTCGGCGCGTGACTTGTACAGCCGCATGTCGTGCAGGACATGATCCAGAGCGACGAACTCGAGGGGGGGATGGCGGCCGTGCTTGGCTTGCGCCCGCAGCCCGTTGACCCAGCCGACGACCCGCTGATCGAACTCCGGATGCGTGCCCATGGCATAGAAGACGCGAGCGCGGTTTTCCATCAGACCCGGCAGGATCTCGTCGATGTCCGCGATCGGGAAGGCATCGTTGGCGCCGTAGTCGCGAGTCGCGCCGTCCGTGCCGGCGCGCCGGCCGTCCCAGGTCTCGCGCTCAGGATCGCGATCGCGCACGAACAGGATGTATTCGGCCTGCGGCCGCCCCGGCACCAGGGCGGCCACGGCTTCCGGCTCACCGAAGCCCGTCAGGTAGTGAAAGTCGCTGTCCTGACGGTAGGGATACTCAACGTCGTTGTTGCGGTGGCGCACCGGAGCCGCAGGGACGATGGCGATCGAGTCGCGGCCCATGATGCGCATGAGCTGACGGCGCCGGCGCTCGAACTCATCCCGGCCGACGTTCTTGGCACGCTTGGGCTTCAATGCAACGATCCTTCCGAACGCGCCGGCGGGGTTCGCAGCGGCTCGAGCTCATCGAACACCAGCTGCACCCCGACGCGGACGAATTCGACCAGCTCGGCGTATGCACCCTCGTTGGACTCCAGGCTGTCGCCCGAATCCACCCCGACTCGCGTGATCTCGGTCAGATCGCGCACGATCTCGCCGATCTCGCCCGGCAGCGATTGCGCATCGTTCAATGAGCCGGTGCCAAGGCCGTAGAGAAATCCCTGACACCACTGCCCGAGCGCCGCGGCACGCGTGTCGATCGGCTGGCCATCCTCCGGCAGGAGCGGTGTGAACTCCATCTGCGCTTCGCCGAGCGAAGTCGAGGTGCTGAGAAAGAGCTGGCGCAGCGCCTCGGTGGCTTCGGGACCCGCCTCACCCTCGGGCAGGATCTCGGCGAGCCAGTCCTCGAAACCATAGCCGATCGTGGCGCACAGGCATCCGGCGAGCGTACCGTGCGCCTCCGCGGCGTCCGTCAGGGAGCGCGAGGTCTCGAGCGCGTGCTGAATGTCGGAATAGTCGGCAGCTTGCATCGGGAAATGCATTATGCCTGAAGTGCTTGCATGCCCTTAAGCGCACGCATTGACCGCGCGCGGAACGGCGCTCTATAGTCGTTGCGATGAGCGATACAACAAAAACACAGCTGGATCTCGAGCTGCGGCGACTTGAAAAGCGCATCGAAGAACTGAGCGTCTCCCTGACACGCCTGCGCGATGAGAATCGCGCGCTGAAGATGCGCCACGAGTCACTCGCCGGCGAGCGAGCCACGCTCCTTAACAGGAACGAGCAGGTGCGTACCCGCGTCGAGGCGATGATCGGGCGCCTGAAGACGCTGGAGCACGGCGCGTGAGTCCGGCCGAACCGGCGCGGATCAGCGTTCGCATCCTGGAGAAGGAATACTTCGTCGCCTGCCCGCACGAGGAGCGCGCCCAGCTGCTCGACTCGGCGGAATTCCTCAATTCCCGCATGCGCGAGATCCGCGACAGCGGCAAGGTCGTGGGCCTCGATCGCATCGCGGTCATGGTCGCGCTGAACCTCGCGAACGAGCTGCTGTCGATCAAGGATCGCGATGGACGCGTGGACGGGGAAATCGTCGGGCGCGTGCGCTCGCTGCGCGAGCGCGTCGAGGCCACGCTCGAGAAGAGCCAGCAGCTGGAATTCTAGCGACCCGGTCGCTGCGGACGCCCCGTTTTGTACGCGAAACCGCGGACCACTTCTCTCCCACTGCCCTGCCCGCTCGTGTACAGTTCTCCACGGGCGTCGCCTGCGGTGTTCGATAGTGGGCCGGGTTACCTCTCGACCCTAATTTAAACACCCATGGGACCAGTGCTTGCGGGCAGAATTGTGCAGGTCCGCGTCTTGAGCGGAAAGCCTTACCTGCTGCAGCTCGTCCCACCTTGTTGCTCTGGTTCGAGAGCACAGGCTTACAACGGCACAGGCGGGTGACGTCCACCTCTTCCAATCAGGCCGAGGCCCGGCGCGAGCTGCGCAAGCAGCTGCGCGCCGAGCGTCGCAAGCTCTCTGCGAAGATGCGCGAACAGGCCGCGCGCCGCATCGCGCTCACGCTGCAGCGCCGCTTCTACCTCCATCCCGGCATGCGTGTCTCGGTCTACTCGCCGCTCTTCGGCGAGCTCGACATCGCACCCTTCGTCGTCATCGCGAGGCGCCATGGCTGCGAGATCTTCCTGCCCGTGCTCACCGACCGGCGCCGCAAGCGAATGCGCTTCTATGCCGCCACAGGGCGCATGCGCCGCAACTGGATGGGGATTCTCGAACCGGAAATGGGTCGCAGCGTGCCGGCACGCATGCTGAATCTCGTGATCACACCCCTGGTGGGCTTCGATGCCACCGGCATGCGACTCGGCATGGGTGCCGGGTACTTCGATCGCGGCTTTGCCTACCGCCGGCTGCGCCAGTTCTGGCGCGGACCGCGCATGGTGGGCGTCGGTTTCGCGATGCAGCGCCTGCCGAAGATCACCGCTGCGCCCCACGACGTGCGCCTCGATGCGATCGTGACCGAGGAGGGCGTGATCGAATGCCGCAGCACTGGCTCCTGAAGAGCGAACCCGACACTTTCGGCGTCGATGACCTCGCGCGCGCGCCCCGCCGCACCACATCCTGGGACGGGGTGCGTAATTACCAGGCGCGCAACATGCTTCGCGACCAGATGAAGCGCGGCGATCAGGCATTTCTGTACTACTCGAGCTGCGAAGTGCCCGGCATAGCCGCGATCATGTCGGTCGTGAAGGAAGGCTATCCCGATCCGACGGCCTTCGAGCGCAAGCACGCGCACTTCGACCCCAAGAGTCGACGCGATGAGCCCACCTGGTACATGGTCGACGTGAAACTCGAGCGCCGGCTCGCTCGCGTCATCACTCTCGATGAGCTGCGCGCACACGCGAATAGCGAGCTCGCAGGCATGGCGCTGCTTCGCACGGGCAATCGACTCTCGGTGATGCCGGTGGAAGCGTCGCACTGGAAGTTCATACTCACGATGGAGTGATCGGTGCGCTTCTTACACGCATGTCGTTGCTTGTAATTTCGATTCGCGTGTATATACTCCGACCTCGGACTAACCCGACAACTGGAGAGCCACCATGGCGAAGGCGAAAAAGAAGGCCAAGAAGAAAGCTTCTAAGAAGAAATAGGCCTTGAACCTCGGCGAGCGCGGACGAAAAAACCGCGCTCGCCGAATCGAATCCAGATACGACGATGCCCGCGCAAGCGGGCATCGTCGTTTCAGGGGTGCGGAATGAACGCACAGGAAAAGAAGGAAAAAGCAGCACTTGCGGCGCTGCGCTGGGTAAGCGCCGATACGGTGCTCGGTGTCGGCACCGGCTCGACCGTGAACTGCTTCATCGATGCGCTCGCTGCGCGTGGACCGCGGATCGCGGCCGCCGTGGCCAGCTCGGAAGCCACCGCCGCACGCCTGCGCGCCGCATCGATCCCGCTCATCGAGCTGAATGAGACCGATGAGCTCGCGCTCTACGTCGATGGTGCCGATGAGGCAACCCGCCGGCGCCACCTCATCAAGGGCGGGGGTGCCGCGCTCACGCGCGAGAAGATCGTCGCCGAGGCATCGCGCGAGTTCGTCTGCATCATCGACGACAGCAAGCTCGTCGAGCGGCTCGGTCGCTTCCCGCTGCCCGTCGAGGTGATCCCGATGGCGCGCGCGATGGTGGCCCGCCGACTCACGGCGCTGGGCGGACGCCCGGTGTGGCGCTCACAGGTGGTGACGGACAACGGCAATCACATCCTCGACGTGCACGACCTCACGATCAGCGAGCCGCAGGCCCTGGAGAGCGCGATCAATCAGATTCCGGGTGTCGTGAGCGTCGGGCTCTTCTGCCTGCGGCCCGCGGATGTGCTGCTGGTCGCGAAGGACAGCGGAGTGGAAGAGATCTAGAGGGACCAGGAACCTGCGGTTGGCATGCTGGTCCCGGGGCCAAAACGAAGAGGGCCCGCATCGGCGGGCCCTTCTCGTTTTGGCTGGGGGACTAGGATTCGAACCTAGGTTGGCGGAGTCAGAGTCCGCAGTCCTACCACTAGACGATCCCCCAAAGGAGCGCGCAGTAGCGGAATGGTAACGCGCCGTTACCGCTTCGAGTACTGCGTTCCGCGGCGAGCCTTGCGGCGGCCGACCTTCTTGCGCTCAACCTCGCGCGCATCGCGCGTGACGAAGCCCGCGGCGCGAAGCGGCTTGCGCAGCGCCTCATCGTATTCGATGAGCGCGCGCGTCAGGCCCATGCGGATCGCGCCGGCCTGGCCGGTGATGCCACCGCCCGAGACCTGCACGAAGATGTCGAACCTGGTGACGAGCTGCGCCGCCTCGAGGGGCTGGCGCACGATCATGCGGCCGGTTTCGCGGCCGAAGAACTCATCGAGCGGACGGTCGTTCACCGTGATCTTGCCGGTGCCGGGCTTCAAGTACACACGCGCGGTTGAGGTCTTGCGCCGGCCGGTGCCGTATTGCTGTGCGAGGGCCATGTTCGTTGTCAGTCCTGGATGTTGAGCGGCTTCGGCTGCTGCGCACGGTGCGGGTGCTCCGCGCCGGCGAACACGTGCAGCTTGCGGTACATGCGCCGGCCGAGGGTGTTCTTCGGCAGCATGCCCTTCACGGCGAACTCGATCGCCCGCTCGGGATGCTCGGCAAGCAGCTTGCCCAGACCGATGGACTTGATTCCGCCGATGTGGCCGGTGTGGTGATAGTAGATCTTGTCGGTCAGCTTGCGGCCGGTGACCCGGATCTTGCCCGCATTGACCACGACGATGTGATCGCCCATGTCGACATGCGGGCTGTAGTCCACCTTGTGCTTGCCCTTAAGGCGATGCGCGATCTGCGTGGCGAGGCGCCCGAGCGTCTTGCCCTCCGCATCCACGAGGTACCAATCGCCGCGGACCGTGCCGGGCTTGGCGAATTCCGTGCTCATCTTGCTATGAACTCCGCCCGCCGGACCTGCCTAAGGCTCGGGGACATAAGCCGAAAAAGGCCGGCAAGTGTACTGAAGGGTCCCCGGCAATGCAAAGCGGCGACCGCAGTCGCCCAGGGGCGTCCTTGTCCCTCCGCCGCGCACTGATAATAATGAGACATGGGACCTGGCGCATTGCTCGAGCCCTTCATCGTGGCCGCGGACAGGGCCCTGCGGACCCTCTCGGGCTCAGTCCCGGCCGACCGCCCGACCCCGGGGGTCCGGGCCGAGTCCACGCTTTCGGATAGCGAACGTCAGGAAGCGGCCGCCCTGATGCGCGTGAATCATGCCGGCGAGATCGCGGCCCAGGCGCTCTACCACGGCCAGGCCCTGACCGCCCGAAGCCCCGCGACCCGCACCCTGCTCGCCAACGCCGCTCGCGAGGAAGCCGACCATCTGGCCTGGTGCGATGAGCGGCTGCGCGAGCTCGGCTCGCGGCCGAGCCTGCTGGGGCCGCTGTGGTACCTGGGCTCCTTCGCGATCGGTGCGTGCGCCGGAGTGCTGGGCGATCGCGCCTCGCTCGGCTTCCTCGCCGAGACCGAGCGTCAGGTCGAGGGGCATCTCGATACGCATCTCGAGCGACTGCCCGCGACCGATGCCCGCAGCCGGGCCATCGTGAGCGCGATGCGTGCCGATGAGATGCGCCATGCGCAAAGCGCACGGACGGCCGGTGCGACCGAAGTGTCGCAACCCGTGCGCATGCTGATGCGCGCTACCGCGCGCGTCATGACTCAGACTGCGTACTGGCTGTGACGATTTAACCTAACAACCCGCAGTTCGCTTGCAGTTCTGCGGGCTTATGTATAAAAACCAGCCGTAGCGCACGTGCGACGGCAGGGGGTCGAAGAAATGGAAGAGAACGTCAAGCCGCTCAGTGACATTCCGGCGATCAATCGCTTCCTGAGCTACTGCCGCATCCGCACCGTACCGTCGAAGACGGTCGTCATTCACGCGGGTGACCTGCCAGACGTTCTGTACTACATCATCAGCGGCTCGGTCGAAGTGATGATCGAGGACGAGGAAGGCAACGAGATGGTGCTCGCCTACCTCAACAAGGGCCAGTTCTTCGGCGAGATGGGCCTGTTCTACGAGCAGCCGACGCGCAGCGCCTGGGTGCGGACGCGCAATCAGTGCGAGCTCGCGGAAATGACCTATCCGAGGTTCCGTCAGATCGCGGCGGAGAGCCCGGGTCTGATCTTCGAGCTCGCAACCCAGCTCGCCACGCGCCTGGATCGCACCAACCGCAAGCTGGGCGACCTGGCGTTCGTCGATGTCACCGGCCGTGTCGCGCACGCCATCATGGATCTGTGCGGTGAGCCGGATGCGATGACGCACCCCGAAGGCATGCAGATCAAAGTGAGCCGCCAGGAGCTCTCACGCCTGGTCGGCTGCTCGCGCGAGATGGCGGGCCGCGTGCTCAAGGTGCTCGAGGAGCAGGGACTGCTGCGCGCGACGGGCAAGACCATCGTGGTGTTCAATGCCCGGCCGAAGATGAAGACGCGTCCGGTGATCGTGCCGGCCAATAAGGCCGCGCCGGCCAAGACCTCGCGGATCATGGACGACGACGATGATGAGGACGAGGACGACGACGAGTAGCTACTGACCGATTCCGCGGCGCAGCTGCCGGATCGTGTCCGCGTAGCTCGCGCTGCCGAAGATCGCCGAGCCGGCGACAAAGGTGTCGGCTCCGGCACGCGCGATCTGACCCACGTTATCCGCTTTGACCCCGCCGTCGATTTCAAGGCGGATCGGCTTGCCGAGCGCATCGATGCGCTTGCGCACCTGCGCGAGCTTGCCAAGCGCAGCGGGGATGAATGCCTGTCCGCCGAACCCCGGATTCACCGACATGATCAGCACCATGTCGAGCTCCTCGAGCGTGAAGTCGAGAAAGTCGAGCGGCGTCGCCGGATTGAACACCAGTCCGGGCCGGCAGCCCTGCTCGCGGATCAGGCGGATCGTGCGATCGATATGCTCGGTCGCTTCGGGATGGAAGCTGATGTAGGTCGCACCCGCGGCGGCAAAGTCCGGCACGATGCGATCGACCGGCGAGACCATCAGATGCACGTCGATCAGCGCCTGCGGCGCGTGCTTGTGCAGCGCCGCGCATACCAGCGGCCCCACGGTGAGATTGGGGACGTAGTGATTGTCCATCACATCGAAGTGAATCAGGTCGGCGCCGGCGGCGAGCACGGCGTCGACTTCCGCGCCCAGGCGTGAAAAATCGGCGGATAGAATGGACGGCGCGATCCAGGGTGTCTGCATGCTGGAGGCAAGTGTAGCAGTCCCCTCAGATCCCGCGGTGCTCGCGGATTCGCTCGTAGGCTTCAATGATCTGCTGCGTGCGCTGCTTGGCGTGCTCGATCATCGAGTCGGGAAGCCCGTTCGCCTTGAGTTTGTCCGGATGGTGGCGCGAGAGCTGGCGGCGGTAGGTCTTTGCCAGCTCCTCGTTGCTGATCTGCGGTGTCGCCTCGAGAATGCTGTAAGCCTCCTGCAGCCGTTGCGCGCCGGAGGGGCGCAGCTCGGGCTGCGAGTACTGGCCGCGCCGGATGCGCTGCACCGCCTCGATGTGCGCCAGCTCGAGGAGCGACAGGCCCAGCCGCTGCGCGAGCCGTTGCAAAAGCGCGCGCGAGGGCGCATTCAAATCGCTCCCGGCGAGCGCCGCGCGCACCTGGATCTCGACGAAGATGCGCACCAGGTCCGGCCGTCCGTAGAGGGCGCTGGAGAGCTCACCGATCGCGGCATCGAACTTGAATGCCGGATGCTTGCCGGACGTGAAGTGGCCGATCGCCTGCTGGATCTGCGCGCCATCGAGCCGCAGCTCCGCCATCACCGCGCGCGCCGCATCGATATCCTGCTCGGAGACGCGGCCGTCGGCCTTGGCGATGTAGCCCATGATCTGAAACGTGGTTCGAAAGAACAGCGCGCCGACGGAGAATGCATCGAGGCGCGGACGCCGGGATCTGTTCTCCAGGACCTGGGCGTCGAACTGATGACCGAGCAGTACGCCCACGGCCACGCCCCACGGTCCGAGCGTCGCCATGCCGATCAATCCGCCGATCACTTTCCCGGTCCACTGTGCCATACGTTGCTATATTAGCTTCCTTCACCGTGCAAACCGTTCATCGTACCGCCCTGCGCGGACTGACCAAGATCCACGAGGGCAAGGTCCGCGACAGCTACGCCGTCGATGCGGATTCGATGCTGATCGTGACGACCGATCGGCTGTCCGCCTTCGATGTGGTGCTGCCGGATCCCATTCCGGGCAAGGGCCGCGTGCTCAACCGGATCTCCAATTTCTGGTTCGCCCGCACCACCCATATCCTGCCCAATCATCTGACCGGCCGTCCGCTTGCGAGCGTCATCCGCGACGCCGACGAGCTCGCGATGCTCACCGATCGTGCGGTCATCGTGCGCCGCCTGAGGCCGCTGCCGCTCGAGGCCGTGGTGCGCGGCTATCTCATCGGCTCGGGCTGGAAGGACTATCGGGCGAGCGGCGCGCTCTGCGGCATTGCGCTGCCGGCGGGCCTGAAACTCGCTGCGCGGCTCCCCGAGCCGCTGTTCACTCCCGCCACCAAGGCACAGGCCGGCGCACACGATGAGAACATCTCCTTCGCCGAGGTGGAGAAGCTGATCGGCGCGGACCTCGCTGCGCGAGTGCGCGCGAGCGCCCTCGCCCTCTACGCCTACGCATCGGAGCATGCGCGCGCACGCGGCATCATCATTGCCGACACCAAGTTCGAGTTCGGACTGGATGAGGCCGGCACCCTCACGCTCATGGATGAGGTGCTGACACCGGACTCCTCGCGCTTCTGGCCCGCCGACACCTACCGCGTCGGGGAGAGTCCGCCGAGCTTCGACAAGCAATACGTGCGCGACTACCTCGAGACTTTGAACTGGAACAAGCGCGCGCCGGGGCCGCGCCTGCCGCCCGAAGTCATCGAGCGGACCAGTGCGAAGTATCTCGAGGCGCTGACGCGGCTGACGGCCTAAGGGCCGGCGCGTCCGCGCGCAGATTCCCCGTTGCCGCGCCCCACTCCAGAATGACTTGCTGCAGCGCCCGCACTCCGTCGGTGAGGGCGGCCGGCCCGGGCTGCAAAATGATCGGCGCCGCAATCTCGCGCACGAAGCCCTGCTCGACCGCCGGCACGTTCGCCCAGCCGGGCCGTGCACACACGCGCTCGGGCCGGAACTTCTTCCCGCACCAGCAGCCGAGGATGATGTCGGGCGCACGCCGCGGCACCTCGAGGGCGTCGGCGATGATGCGGTCCTTGCCGAGCGATTGCATCGCAAGCTCCGGGAAGCAGTCCTCGCCGCCGGCGAGCCCGATCAGCTCCGACACCCAGCGGATGCCCGCGATCTGCGGCTCGTCCCACTCCTCGAAATACACCCGCGGTCGGCGTACGAGGTGCGCGCCGCGCTCGCGCACGGCATCGAGCTGCGCAGTGAGCTGTCCGATCAGGGCAAGCGCGCGCGTCTCGCAGCCAATGAGGCCGCCGAGCGTTGCGATCATCCCCAGGATCTCGCCGAGGCTGCGCTGGTTGAAGACATGGACGGGGATGCCGTGCCGGATCAGGGCCGCAGCGATGTCCGCCTGCAGATCCGAAAATCCGAGCACCAGATCCGGCTTGAGCGCGACAATGACATCGATCTTCGCGCTGGTGAATGCGCAGACGCGGGGCTTCTCCTTGCGCGCACGCGGCGGGCGCACCGTGAAGCCGGAGATGCCGACGATGCGCCGCTCCTCACCGAGCAGATATAACGTCTCGGTGGTCTCTTCCGTGAGGCAGACGATGCGTTCGGGATACGTGGCAACAGGCGTCATGGCGCAACTCTAATGCAGCTCGACATCTGGGGCACGCTGGATCGGTGGCTGTTCGGGCCCGCTTCGATGGGGACCGACCCGGTCGGTGTGGCGCTGCGTCTTGCGCGCTTCCCCTATGCGCTGGCCCGTGACATGGCGAGCGGCGAGATCAATCTGCGGGCGGCGAGCCTGGTCTTCACCACGCAGCTCGCGCTCGTGCCCGGACTTGCCTTCAGCTTTCTCATTCTCAAGGGCCTGGGGCCGCGCCATGCGCTCGAGCCCATCATCTTCGAGCTGGTGCGCCCGGTCGGCGCGGATGCACACCAGCTGACCGATCAGCTGCTTCAGGTCGCCGAACGCATGCGCGGCGGTGTCATCGGCGTTGCCGGGCTCGTGCTCCTGGTGTGGACGCTGCTCGGCACGCTTCATCAGGTCGAGTACTGCCTGAACTTCCTCTGGGCGGTGCGCGAGCCGCGCTCGATCGTGCGCAGGCTGAGCGATTACCTGGCGCTCCTCATCCTGGGGCCCGCGCTCGTCGTGGGCTTTCTCGCGCTCACGCATGCCGCGCTTGCGACGGAGGCGGGTCAACTGGTCGCCGGCCTGCCGGTGGTGCGACCCCTCGGGCACGTGGGCGTGCAAGTGGCCCCTTACGTCATGGTGGCAAGCTTCTTCACCGTGCTGTACCTGCTCATTCCCAACACGCACGTACGTTTCAAGCCGGCGCTGATCGGCGCGGTGTGCGCGGGAGTCGTCTGGGCGGGGGTCGGGAGCCTGTTCACGCGCCTGTACGTTTCGACGTCCCAGCTGACCGTCGTCTACGCCGGGCTCGCCGTGCTGGTGGCGCTGCAGCTGTGGCTCTATTTCGGCTGGATCATCCTGCTCGCCGGCGCACGCCTGTCCTTCTACGTGCAAAACCCCGGCGAGCTGCGCCGCGGCTTCACGATCCCGCAATCGTGAGATCGTCGATCAGGATCGAGCCGGTGTGCAGCGCTCCGCGTGCATCGACATCCGTGCCGAGGGCGCGGATGCGCTGATACATCTCGCGAAGGTTGCCCGCGATCGTGATCTCGTGCACCGGATATGAGGGTTGCCCGCTCTCGACCCAGATGCCGCTCGCCCCGCGGGAGTAGTCTCCTGTCACGGGGTTGACGCCCTGCCCCATGAGTTCGGTGACCACGAGCCCTGTGCCCATGAGCCGCAGCAGCTCGGCGTACGAGTGCGATTGGCCCGGCGCCGTGACGAAGAGATTGTGTACGCCATCGGCATTGCCGGTGGTCTTCAGTCCCAGCTTGCGGGCCGAGTAGCTGTCGAGGATGTAGCCATCGAGGACGCCGCCTGCGACCAGCTCACGATTGCGCGTCGCCACACCCTCATCGTCGAACGGGCTGCTCGCCAGACCCTTCGGAATGTGCGGCCGCTCCTGCATGTGCAGGAACGGCGGAAAGACCGCGGTGCCGGCGCTGTCGAGCAGAAACGAGGTGCGCCGGTACTGACTGCCGCCGCGTACGGCCGAGAGAAAGGTGCGCAGTACCGTGCGGGCCATCTCCGGCACCAGCAGCACCGGGGCGCGCCGCGTCGTGAGCTTGCGCGCGCCCAGGCGCGCCAGCGCGCGCTCACCCGCCTGTCGCCCGATCGACTCCGGGGACTCGAGCTCGCCCGGATCGCGCGCGGTCGTGTACCAGTAGTCGCGCTGCATGTCCTCGCCCTGCTGCGCGAGGAGCACGCAGCTCACCGTGTGCGAGGTGCTGGCGTAGCCCCCGAGGAAGCCGTGCGAGTTGCCGTACACGCGCACGCCCTCATGATCCGCGACGGTGGCGCCTTCGGAATTGGTCAGGCGTGCATCGAGTGCGAGTCCGGCCGCCTCGCAGCTGCGCGCCATCTCCACCGCCTGCGGGGGCGTGAGCCGCCAGGGGTGGTACAGCTCGAGGTCGGGAATCGCGACCGCGAGCTCCTCGCGATCGGCGAGACCCGAGCATTCATCGGCGGCGGTATAGCGCGCGATGGTGCACGCCTTGGTGACGGTGGCGCGAATCGCATCCGCGCTCAAGTCCGCGGTGCTCGCCGAGCCTTTGCGATGATCGATATAGACCGTCACCCCGAGACCGCGATCGCGCTGGTATTCCACCGTATCGACCTCGCCCAGGCGCACGGTCGCGGTCAGTCCGCGCTGCAGGCTCGTGTCGGCTTCGCATTGCGAGGCGCCCTGACGGCGTGCTTCCTCGAGTGCGAACTCAACCATCGCGGACAATTCGGGAATTCGCGATGCATCGACGTCCTGCGGCATAGTTTATTGTAGCAGCCGCCCGGGGCGGCCAAGGCGTGCAGCACGATGTCTTTTACGGAAGATGAGGACGACGAGCGCGAGAGCAAGAGCGCCCGCAAGCGCAGCGCACACGCAGCACAGAAGCTGGGCGAGGATCTCGTCGCCCTGAGCGACGCCGAGCTCGAGGCCCTGGGTCTGCCGGAGCGGCTGGCGGACGCGGTGCGCGCGGCGCGCGCCATCAGGAGCCGCGGGGCCCTCGCCCGGCAACGCCAGTTCATCGGGCGCCTGATGCGCGATATCGATACGGCGGCCATCATCAGCGCACTGGCCGCGCGGGAGAACCGTTCGGCCGCACAGTCGCGCCAGTTCCATCAGCTCGAATCCTGGCGTGACCGGCTCATCGAGGCGCCCGGTGCGCTCGAGGAGCTGCTGCGTCGGCACCCCTCGATCGATCAGTCCGAATGGCAGCGCGCGATCGATGCCGCACGCGCCGAGCGCAATGCCTCGGCGACGGCCGCCGGGGCCGGTCGCACGCTGTTTCGCATGCTGCGCGCCCTGATCGCGCCGGAGCCGGCGCCGTAAGTGAGGCGCCGCGCGCGCTACGCTACAATGCCGCGATGCAAACACTCGTCGGCATCATCATGGGGTCCTCCTCCGACTGGGAGACCATGCGCGGCGCCGCCGACACCCTCGACAAGCTCGCCGTACCCTATGAGGTACGCGTCGTATCGGCGCACCGCACACCCGACCTGTTGTTTGAATACGCCGCCTCGGCGCGCTCACGAGGTCTGGAAGTCATCATCGCCGGCGCCGGCGGCGCGGCCCATCTGCCGGGCATGACCGCCTCGAAGACGACCGTGCCGGTGCTCGGCGTGCCGGTGCAGTCCCGCGCGCTCAATGGTCTCGACTCGCTGCTGTCGATCGTGCAGATGCCCGCGGGCATCCCGGTGCCGACGCTCTCGATCGGCCCCGCCGGTGCCGTGAATGCAGCGCTCGCCGCGGCCGCCATCCTCGCCAACAAGCATCCCGCAGTGGAGGCGGCGCTGCGCGCCTATCGCGAGCAGCAGACCGCGGCGGTTCTTCAGACTCCGGATCCGCGAACCGCGGGCGGCGCATGACCGTCGGCATCGTGGGCGCGGGCCAGCTCGGCCGCATGCTCGCGCTTGCCGGCTATCCGCTGGGCCTCGACTTCCTGTTCTTCGATCGCACGGCCGATGCGCCCGCCGGGCAGATCGCCCCGCTCCTCACCGGCGAGTTCACCGACGCCAGACGCCTCGCGCAGCTCGGGCGGCGCGCGGAGGTGGTGACGTTCGATTGGGAGAACGTGCCGGCGGCGGCGCTGCGCACCCTGTCTCGCCATACGCGCATCTGCCCGCCGGCAGCCGCACTCGCCGCCGCGCAGGATCGCGTGAGCGAGAAGCGCCTGTTTGAGAGATTGAAGATACCGACGACGCGCTGGCACGCGGTGAGCTCGCGTGCGCAGCTCGCGCGCGCGCTGCGCGAGGTCGGCCTGCCGGGGGTATTGAAGACCCGCCGTCTGGGCTACGACGGCAAGGGCCAGCAGGTCCTGCGCACGCTGGCCGACGCCGAGCGCGCCTGGCAAGAGCTGGGCGACGCGCCGCTCATCTACGAGGAGCTCGTGCGCTTCGATCTCGAGGTTTCGTTGATCGCGGTGCGCGCGCGCGACGGCACGATCGCCACCTATCCCTTGAATCGCAACGTGCACGCCGGCGGCATTCTGCGCCTGACCCGCGCACCGTACGGCTCGCAGCCGCTGCAGCGCGAAGCGGCGCGCTCCGTGCGCCGGATCCTCGAGCACTTCGGATACGTGGGCGTGCTCGCGGTCGAGTTCTTCGTGCGGGCCGGCCGGCTGATCGCCAATGAGATGGCGCCGCGGGTACACAACTCCGGTCACTGGACCATCGAGGGCGCCGTCACCAGTCAGTTCGAGAATCACCTGCGCGCCATCTGCGGCCTGCCGCTCGGCTCCACGCGTGCGCTCGGCCACAGCGCGATGATCAATCTGATCGGCACCTTGCCCGATCGCAGTGCATTGCTCGGCGAAGCCGGCCTGCATCTGCACGAATATGGCAAAGCACCGCGTCCGGGCCGCAAGCTCGGTCACTGCACGCTCGTTGAAGCGAGCGCACGAGCGCGCGATGCACGCGCCCGCAGGCTCCTGACTGAATTGGCCCCCGAGATACGCATCCCGTAAGATCGGTGAGGCCATGTATCTGGAGCTGTTCAAACTCAAGGAATTGCCGTTCAGGCTGAGCCCGGATCCGCAGTTTCTCTACCTGAGCAAGCAGCACGCCCGCGCCAAGGCGTACATGGAGTCGACGATCTGGTTCACCGACGGTTTCGTCGTGATCACCGGTGAGATCGGCTCGGGCAAGACCACCCTGATCGAATCCTTCCTGCAGGAGATCCAGAAGGACGTGGTGGTCGCGCAAATCAACCAGACGCAGGTCTCGGCGGTCGACTTCCTGCAGGCGGCGCTGGTGCAGTTCGGCTTCTCGCCCTTCAAGATGAAGAAGGCCGAGCTCATCGCGACGCTCAACAACTTTCTGGTCGAGCAGTACGCCGCCGGACGCAAGGTGCTGCTCATCGTCGATGAGGCGCAGAACCTGTCGCTGCGCGTGCTCGAGGAGATTCGTCTGCTCTCGGGCGTGGAGACCACGAAAGAGAAGGTGCTGCGCATCATTCTCGCCGGCCAGCCCGAGCTCAACGAGAAGCTCGATGCGCCCGATCTGGTGCAGCTCGCGCAGCGCATCCGCTTGCGCTTTCATTTAGGCACGCTGTCTCCGGCCGAGATGCGCGGCTACATCCAGCATCGACTGGAGGTGGCCGGGGCCGGCGATCGTCAGATCTTCGCGGAGGAGACCTTCGCTGAGATCTTCCGTTACACCGGCGGGGTACCGCGCCTGATCAATACGCTGTGCGATACCGCGATGATGGCGGCCTACGGCGTCGACCGGGATTTCGTGACACCGGAGGACATCGCCTCCTCGGTGCAGGAGCTGCGCTGGGTCGAGTTCGCCTCGCGCATCCATCTGCCGACGCGCTTTCACGGCGAGGCCCTGGCGGCGCGGCCTGCGGATGCCTCGCAGCAGATCGTCGGGCGGCTGATCATCGCGACCGAGGGGCGCACCGTGGCGGATCTGCCGCTTGCCACCGGCCGCATGATCATCGGCCGCACCACCGACAACGACGTGCAGATCGACAGCCGCTTCGTCAGCCGCCACCACTGCCAGATCATCACCTCGGCCGAGGGCAGCCTCATCGAGGATCTCAACAGCACCAACGGGATCTACGTGCAGGGTAAGCGCGTGCGCCGCCACAACCTCAACGACGGCGATGTGGTCGTCATCGGCAAGCACGAGCTCATGTACGTCGATGAGCGGCTGGTGCGCACCCGCGGCAGTCTTGCGGAGACGCTGCCGGGCGTGCGGGCGCCGGTGCTCGAGACGGGCGCCGCAGCGACAGCGGGCACGGCTGCAAATGACGAATTGAACGCGCCGCGGGAAGCGAACGACTAGGGAGACTCGACCTCGCGCGCCGCTTCAGCGAGCGCCTCGGGCCGGTCGTACTGGCGGCGCATGCGCCGGTAGTCGCGCCGCCGCAGCAGCACCACGATACCGGCGAGGAGCGAGACGAATCCCGGCAGTCCAAACAGGAAGCTCCACAGCGCCGTATGCGCGAGATAGCTCGCGGTCAGGGCCGCAAGACCACAGACGACGTAGACCCAGGGCAGGCCTTCGTAGAGCGGTGTCGAGAGGCGCAATCCGGCTGAATTCATGCCGGAAAGCTTACTCCGCGCGTTTGCCTCCGAACAACCCGAGCAGGCGGCCGAGCAGGGACGGATTGAAGCCCTCGATCCTCATGTCGGTCCGGGGTTTGGTACCACGGCGCTGCAGCTCCGTCAGCAGATCGTGCGGGAGTTCCAGCTTGGGCTCAATAAAGGCGCGCTCGGCGTGCATGGTCTTCAACTCCTTCGATGCGGTCTCGATACGGGCCGCTGGAGGGAAAGTACGGTCAGTTGCGGATGGCTGACGTGCCCCGCGTCTCACCTTCGGCGTCATCCCTCCTCACCCCTCCCTGGCTGCATGCTCGCGCCGACAGTGTCTCACATTATGTTCGTCGCGCGATCACGCGCGAGTGCGGCCGCGCCCGCGCTTATGTTCAGAAGCTCACTTGCGTTTCGACCAGAAATTCCGCCCGCCGCACGCCGGGGCCGTTTTGCAGCGGGAAGGCTACGTCGATGTGGATGACATTCCCCAATCCTGAGCGCGCGTTACCGAGCCGCAGTCCGAATCCCGCATCCGAGAGCACGCCGAGCGGCGGTGGCGCCAGCGGCACCGAGCCCCAGGTGCGCCCGGCGTCGAAAAATACCGCGCCGCCGACGCGAAACAGCCGCAGCGGGTACCAGTCGGTGTAGTAGCGCTGCTCGAGACGCAGCAGCGCGCGCGCAGTGCCGGTCTGATAGCGCAGCGGATAGCCGCGCAGTCCGCTGTCACCGCCCAGGAGGATCTGATTATCGAGATCGAGGCGCGTGCCCTGCAGCACATCGAAGGTCGAGTAGAAGAGCCAGTGGCTGGACTCCGAGTAATAGAAGCGCAGCAGACCCTCAGCCACGGTGTTATAGGCGACGCCGTTTTGAATGCGCCCGCTGGCGCTGCCTGAGAGCAGGAGCACCGTGCGCTCAGTCATGCTGATGCCCTGGCTCGCCTGCAGCTTGAACATCAGCGCATCGCGGTCCGCGCCGAAGCCGGTGTCCGACCAGCCGATGCGCGCGCTCACGAATGTGCCGATGTAGAAGTCTTCCGTGCGCAGGATCTGATCGTGGTTGTGGAGCTTCAGGTACTGATCCTGCAGCAGATCGAATTCCACCCACGGGTAGGCGAGCTTGCGGTCCTGCGGCAGCAGCTGCGGCCCGCTCCACTGTGGCGCAGGATCGAATCTGTGCTCATCAAACGTGGCGCCGATGAGATAGCGGCGTACCCAGCCGTCCTTCAGGCCTTCCGACCAGCCGTAGTAGCCTTCCGCGAAACGGTAGTGCTCGCGGAACTGATCGGTGATCTCGCCCAGGTCATACAGCGAGTCCGTGCGTGTGCCGCCGTAGACATCGACGCCCTCGGCGTGATGCGCATTGAGCGCATAGAAAGGGCGGTTGATATTCAGCTGACCGGAGCTGCCATCACTGGCGTCGGTATAGCTCGCCTGCACGCCCGTCCACTCGCTGAAGGCGTGAGGATCGTTCATGCTGATCGAATTGGAGGTCCGGTCCACATTGCTCGACTGGCTGATGGCGACCTTGGTGCCGGTGCCCAGCAGGTTCAGATCCTCGATCTGCACTCCCGTTGAATTGGTGCCGCCGGAGCGGCCGTAGTTGAAGCCGGGATCGAGCGTCCAGACATCGCGCGTCGTCACCAGGATGTCCACGCGCCCGTCGTGGTAGGCCACCGGTCGCACGAAAGCGTCGTAGATGTACGCCGTCAAGCGCAGGATGCGCTCGGATTCCTCGAGCAGCCGGCGCGAGTACGGCTCGCCCGGATGGAACAGCAGCTGCTTGCGGATCACGCTCGCACGGGTGACCACATGCAGGTGGTTCGCGGCGCGATACAGCGCCGTGTTCTCGTGCTTGTCGTTCGGATTGAAGATGTTCTGATTGTCGATCGCGATGCGCCCGATGACCGCGTGGGCGGCCTCGAGCTCCGCGTCCGAAGGCACTGCGGGCGGCGCAGTCTCCTCATCCGCGAGCGCGACGCCCCCGGTGAGCACGATGAGCGCGGCCAAAACCGCGGGCGCCCGCACGCTAGGCGGTATCCGGTGGCGAGGCAAACAGGGCAAGATGCCGTGCATGCAGATGGGGCACACACTCCTTTGTGCGCTCGGCCTCGCAGGGATCGCGCTTGCACCCCCGGTGCGCGCGGACGGCACGCTCGGCGGCTCGCTGGTCCTGACCAGCGACTACGTCTATCGCGGGCTGTCCCAGACCTGCGGCAAGCCCGCCGCGCAGGCAGATCTGCACTACCGCAGCGGCGGGGATCGCGCCGGGCCGGAGTGGTTCATCGGCGGCTGGGGTTCGGCGGGACTGTCGAGTGGATCCTGCGCGGGGACCGATGAGCTGAATCTCTATCTGGGAGGCAGCTTCCTTGTGACTGGCAATTCGACGGCAACCCTGACGTATACGCACTTCAGCTTCCCCGATAACAGCAGCATCTATCCGGAGCCGATTACGACGCGCTACGACTATGACGAGATCGAAGGCTCATGGGCTTATCACGACCTGCTTTATGTCACCGTAGCATGGTCACCGAATACACTCCGGTATACGAACCACATATTCGAGCGAGACCGCAGCGCCCTGTCTGTCGGATTGCAGGCACATTGGCCCCTGGGGCGCGCCTTCACGCTCTCCGGCGGGGCGGGCTACGATGAGTTCGCCGACCCATACGGGGCCGGCTTCGCCTTCTGGAGCGCCGGGGTCGGCTATACGCTCGCCAGCTTCCAGTTTGATGTGTCATATTTTGGAACCGCCCACCGCGCCGAGTGGCTGTACGGGCCGCATGCGGCCGGCAACCGGGTGGCCGGATCGATCGTGTGGCGCTTTTGATACCGTTGAACCGGGAGAGGCAGTTCGCGGCACATACGGACATGCCCGCCTTACGCGCGACGGATCCCATGACGCCATCTGATCAGACTCCGGAACGGACCCGTTCTGCCGCTGCGGGTGCGGCACGCAATGAGCACGAGCGCGCCCTGCTCGACCGCGTCGCCCGGGGCGACCGGGCCGCTTTCAAAGAGCTCTATCTGGCCTATCACCGCCGGCTGGCGCGCTTTCTCACACGCCTGACCGCGCGCTACGACGTGGCCGAGGAGATCATCAACGACACCTTCTGGGTGGTGTGGCGTCGCGCCGGAGACTTCCGCGGGGCCTCGCAGGTGTCCACCTGGATCATGGGCATCGCGTACCGCCGGGGACTGAAGACCCTGCAGCGGCTGCGGCCGGCGCCCTCGCTCGATGACCGCGAGCCCGAGATGCTGAGCTACGAGCCCTGGCACCAGGCGGAGCTCTCAGAGTGGCTGGGCGCGGCGCTCGCGCGGCTGCCGCTCGAGCAGCGCATGGTGCTGGAGCTCGCCTACCACGGTGGACATTCCTGCGAGGAAATCGGCCTCATCATGCAATGTCCCGTGAACACGGTGAAGACGCGCATGTTTCACGCGCGGCGCAAATTGCGGCGCCTGCTGGTCGTCCTGGGCGGCAGCGAGGAGCGCAGCGTATGACCCACGAACTCGCCGCACAGCGCATCCCCTGGCTGGTCAACGGCACGCTGAGCGCCGCCGAGACCCTCGAGCTCGAGGAGCATCTGGCTGACTGCGCCAGCTGCCGCGCCGATCTCGAAGAGCAGCGCAGCGTCCGGGAGTCCATGCGGGCCGAGTCGCCCGTGGTGTTCGCCGGCGAGGCCTCGTTTCAAAAGCTCGCCGCACGCCTGGACGGCGGTGCACCGCGCCGCATCGGGGCGCGAATTTCCGCCCCGCGTCGCGCACCCTTGCGCGCCAATGTCGCAGTGCGATGGCTCGCGGCGGCAGCCGTCCTGGAAGCGGTGGTTCTGGGCTATGGCGCGTTCGTCTGGCACGGCGCCGCCACGACGGCCCTGCCGGCGCCCTACGTCACCCTGAGCTCCCCCGTCCCCTCGTACGCCGGCACGCAGCGCATCCGCGTCGTGTTCGCGCCCGATCTCACGCTCGGTCAGCTGCAGATGGTGCTGCGCGGCGTGCAGGCCCACATCATCGATGGGCCTACGGAGGCCAACGTGTATACGCTTGGATTTGCGCCCGCTGCGGCGAAGGCCGGACAGCTCGAAGCCCGGCTCGAGGCCCTGCGCGCCGATGCGCGCGTACGCTTCGCCGAACCCGTCGCCGGCGGCAGCGACGCCTCCCCATGAGCGCCGCCCTGCGCGCGGCGATCGCCGGCGCCTGTGTGATCCTCGCCGCTTGCGCGGCGACTCCCACCGCCATCAGGCCACCGCCCCTGCCCGCGCAGGTGCGTTCGGAGCCGGGCGAGTTCGTGGTCGTCACGGTACACAACGATCCCGCGGCGGTGGCGACGCATCCCGGGTCCACGCCGCGCGGCTATGACGCCGCGGGAATCTACGGCGTCACGAGCAGGGCCAGCGCGGACGTACGCGCACTCGAGCGCGAATACGGACTGAACGAGGTCTCCTCCTGGCCGATCAGCCTGCTGCGCGTGCACTGCATCGTCTTTCGCGTATCCGCGCACGACAGCGCCGACACGATGATCGCGCGGCTGGCGCACGATCCGCGCGTCGAGTCGGCGCAGCCGCTCAATCAATTCACGACCGAGGCCGGGCGCGTCGATGCGACGGGCCGCAGCGGCGATCCGGACTCCAGCCTGCAGGTGACGCTGCGCACCCTTGCCGTGGCGCAGGCGCATCGCTGGTCGCGGGGTGCCGGCGTGCGCGTTGCCATCATCGACACCGGCGCGGATTTCGCGCATCCGGATCTCAGGGACCGCGTGGTCGAGCGACGCAACTTCGTCGACACGGACGAGCATCAGTTCCGCCTGGATCGTCACGGTACTGAAGTCGCCGGGGTGATCGGGGCGGATGCGGACAATGCGCTGGACATCATCGGCATCGCCCCGCAGGCGCAGCTGGTGCTGCTCAAGGCCTGCTGGCAGATCGCCGACGGCCGCGCCGTGTGCAACAGCTTCACGCTCGCGCAGGCGCTCGAGGCCGCTATTGCCCTGCGCGCGAATGTCGTCAACTTGAGTCTCGCGGGTCCGCCCGATGCGCTGCTCACCCGGCTCATTGAGCGCGGCATCGAGCAGGGCGTGCTGTTCGTGGGCGCGGTCGCTCCGGCGCACGTGGGCGGCAGCTTCCCGGCCGACGTGCCGGGCGTGCTCGCCGTCGAGTCCGCCGAGGACAGCACGGGCAATCCCGCGCACCTGCTCGCGCCCGGGCGCGACGTGCTCACGCTGGTGCCCGGCGGCCGCAGTGATTTCGCCTCGGGAAGCTCGTTTGCCGCCGCGGAGGTCTCGGGCACTCTCGCGTTGCTGCTTGCCGAGCGCCGGCGCATGAGTGCGGACGATGCGCACCGCATCCTGGTGCGCACGTCGCAGCGGATCGAGACCGATGAGGGTGCGCTCACATCGATCAATGCATGCGCGGCGCTGGCCGATGCGCTGCCGCACGCGCCGTGCAATCCGGCGACGCCGGTCGAAGCCTCGCGCTAGCCCGTTCCGCCGACCGTCAGCTGATCCACCCGCAGCGTCGGCTGACCCACGCCGACCGGCACATTCTGGCCTTCCTTGCCGCAGGTGCCGACGCCCTCGTCGAGCTTCAGATCATTGCCCACCATGCTCACGCGCGTGAGCACATCCGGGCCGTTGCCGATGAGCGTGGCACCCTTCAAAGGTGCGCCAATCCTGCCGTTCTCGATCGCGTAGGCCTCGCTCGCCGAGAACACGAACTTGCCGGAAGTGATGTCGACCTGGCCGCCGCCGAAGTTCACCGCGTAAATGCCGCGCTCGACCGAGCGGATGATCTCCTGCGGATCGTAAGGTCCCGGGCGCATGTAGGTATTGGTCATGCGCGGCAGAGTCACGTGCGCGAACGACTCGCGCCGGCCGTTGCCAGTAGAGCGCGTACCCATCAGGCGCGCATTCAGCTTGTCCTGCATATAGCCGCGCAGGATGCCGTTCTCGATCAGCATCGTGCACTCGGTGGCAGTGCCCTCATCATCGATATTGAGCGAACCGCGCCGCGAGGCGAGCGTGCCATCATCGACGACCGTGCAGGCACTCGTCGCCACGCGCTCGCCGATGCGGTTTGCGAAGGCAGAGGTGCCCTTGCGGTTGAAATCGCCCTCCAGCCCGTGGCCGATCGCCTCGTGCAGCAGCACGCCAGGCCAGCCGGGCCCCAGCACGACCGTCATCGGTCCTGCCGGCGCGGCGACGGAATCGAGGTTCACCAGCGCCTGACGCACCGCCTCGCGACCCAGCGCGATCGGCCGCTCGTCGGCCACGAGCTCGGCGAGCGAGAAGCGGCCGCCGGCGCCGGCGTAGCCCTGCTCGCGCCGCCCGTTCTGCTCGACGATCACGGAAACATTGAAGCGCACGAGCGGGCGCACGTCGGCGGCGAGGTCACCCTCGCTGCTGGCGATCAGGATCACCTCGTGCACGGCCGTGACGCTCGCCATGACCTGCACCACGCGCGGATCCATGGCGCGGACGGCCTTGTCGACTCGCTCCAGCCAGGCGACTTTCGCCGCATCGGTGAGCGTCGCGACGGGATCGGCCGGCAGATACAGATGATGGCCGGTGCGCGGATGCCACGCCTGCACGGAGCGCTCACTGCCCTGGGCGGCGATCGCGCGCGCGGCACGCGAGGCATCCTCGAGCGCTGGCAGCACGATCTCATCGGAGTACGCAAAGCCGGTCTTCTCACCGGCGAGCGCGCGCACGCCCACGCCCTGCTCGATCGCGGCGCTGCCTTCCTTGACGATGCCGTCCTCGAGCGCCCAGGACTCCTCGTGCGCGAGCTGAAAATACAGGTCCGCGAAATCGACGCTATGCGAGAGCAGCTGGCCGACCACGCGATCCAGGCGCGAATCATCGAGCCCGCTGGGTCGCAGGATCACGTCGCGGGCGATGCTTAAGGGATTGGTGTCTGAGGAAGTCGCGGCCACTGCCGTCACTTTACAGCACGCGATGCGAGAGCGCGGGGAAGCTCGCCCGCACCCGAGACTGCTCGGCGAGATCGAGCTCTGCCGTGACGCAGCCTCGGCCGCGTGGCAGGCGCGCGAGCACGCGGCCCCAGTAGTCGACAATCATCGAGTCGCCGTAGGTCTCGCGGCCATTCTCGTGAAAGCCCGACTGCGCCGGAGCGATGACGTAGCAGAGATTTTCCACCGCGCGGGCCCGCAGCAGCGTCTCCCAGTGCGCCCGCCCCGTCGGGGCCGTGAACGCGGACGGCACGGTCAGGATCTGCGCTCCGGCAGCCGAGAGCTGCCGGTAGAGCTCCGGAAAGCGGATGTCGTAGCAGACTGAAAGGCCGATCTCGCCTACGGGGCTTTCGAAGGAGATTGCAGCAGATCCCGCCCGAATATTGGCAGATTCGCGGTAGTTCTCGTCTTTCCCGGGGATATCGACATCGAACAGATGAATCTTGTCGTAGCGCGCCACGCGCTGGCCCTGCTCGTCGAACACCAGGCACGCCGCCGCCACACGCCGCTCGCCCGGCACCGTGAGCGCAATGGTGCCCCCGATGACCCACAGGTGCAGCCGCCGTGCCGTCTGCGACAGAAAGCGCTGGATCGGGCCCTCACCGTCGGGCTCAGCCACCGCGAGCTTGTCTGCATCCTTCAGGCCCATGAAGGCGAAGTTCTCGGGCAGCACCGCCAGGCGCGCTCCCGTGGCGGCCGCTTCCGCGAGCAGCAAATCGGCGGAGGCCAGATTGGCCTCAACGTGAGGTCCGCTCGTCATCTGCAGTGCAGCAACTCTCATCAGTGCGTCTCGGCGGCGGCGCTCAGCACCGGTGCATCCCAGGACCCGGAGAGCTGCAGCTGCGTGTTCGCAGCATCGGGCTCGGCGAAGTAATCGCGCAGGGCGAGCAGAGCCGCGCCGACGCGCGGCTCGCCGGCGAACTTTCGCAAAGCGGGCGGCAGGCGCTCATGACCCCGCAGTACTCGCGCGCTGCAGTCATAGTCACGCGCGATGAGCCCGATGCGGCCGCTCATGAGGACCTCAACGTCGCCGTCGAGATGCAGATTTGCCGTATAGGCGCTGCCGCTCTTCAGCGTGTAGTCGGCGGACAGCTGCGTGAAGCGCAGCGGATCTCGCTCGGCGAGGAGCGCGGTGAGCGGCAGGAGCGAGAGCGGCTGGCGGTGATCGGCCGCGTGCGGCTCAAGGGCGCCGTCCGCGACGGTGAGGTGCAGCGTGCCGCTGACCCCCGCGAGCCACTCGCGCGGCGAGGCCACGACGCGCGCGGGCCAGACCAGCTCGCCCCGCAATTCGCCTCGCGCCGCACTCACATCTGCGCGCACGCCGAGGGCAGCGAGTGTCGCAGCCGAATCCTCGCTCGTGAGCTCGAAGCCCGCGCGACACGAATCCATCGGGCGCGCGCAAGCGAGCGTCGCACGTCCCGTCGCACCCGCGCCGTGCAGCTCCACCTGCATCGGTGCATCACCGTGCGCCCAGTGCGCCAGCGCCTTGAACTCACCCCCATCGAACTGCAGCTGCGCGCCCTGCGCGTCCGACCGTGCGCTGAGGTGCGCGCCCGGATAGCTCGCCCCGCCCACATCCAGCGAATCGATGGCGAGGCTCGCATGCAAGGGCACACCGTCGGCACTCGCAGCGAGCTCGCGCCACGCGAACAGCCAGTCCGGTGCTTCGGCGCGGGCGAGATGCCCGGTGATTGAAATCCCGGCATCGGATTCCAGAACTGCAGCACCGCCGCCGAGGTGCAGCGCGCCGCGCGAAGCCTGCCAGCCGCCATCCGCGCGCGCGTGCAGCTCGAACGCACCGCGCACCTGCGTGCCGAACGCAACACGCAGCGATGCCGTCTGCTCGCTGCCGGCAAGATCGATGCGCAACGGCGCGGCGGCGGCTGCGCCTTTGCCGAAGGGCGCCGGGAGACTGGAGAGCACGCCCTGGAACTGGGTCTGCGCGTGAGCGCGCCACCTGGCGGCCCGCTGAGCGCCCGCCATCTGGAATTCGAGCTCGCCGCGCCAGGGCGTGCGCCCGCTCACCGGTGCCGCGGCCAGATCGGTGTTGATCGCCGCCACGAGGGCCTGCGCCTCGAGCACGCCGCGCGCCTGAACGGTCACGACGGGCGCGGCGGCAGCGCCGCGCGAGCTCACCCGCAGCATCGCCGGGCCACCGAGCCATTCGCTGGTGAGCCGTGCGCGCCGCAGGCGACCGTTCTCGAAGCGCAGCTGGCCGCGCACGGATTTGAGCGGGGGAACGCTCGGGGCGAGTCGCACCTCACCGTCCGCCACGCTCGCGAGGAGGCGCACTTGCGTCAGCGTCTCTCCGGCTCTCGCGGGCAAGCGCGCGTCAAATTCAAATGAGGCGCTGCCCTTCGCATCGATGCCGCGCAGGGCCGGCACGGCCAGCCAGGACAGTACGGGTTCGATGCGGCCGGCGACTCGTGCCGACAAATGCGGCGCGCCGCCGGCGGGGCGACCGCTCCAGCGCAGCCGCAATTGCGCCGCGAGCGCCGGATCCGGCGCTCCCCCCGACGGGGAAGGCGACTGCGACAGCTGCGCCTGCCACTCACCGGGTGCGCCGCTCAGGCGGGCATCCAGCCGCGGCAGGCCTGCCAGATCCGGCACGCTGCGCCAATCGAGCTGGGGCAGGAGCGCCTGCGCAATCAGCTGCAGCATTGCGGCGGGGGCATCGCTCAGCTGTCCTGCGAGCGGCGTGCCGGCCGCATCCGTCTCGAGTCGCAGTGTCGTGCGCGCTTGCAGGCGCGCATCGGGGCCGACGCCGAGCCGTTCGGCGCTGAAGCGCCAGCCGTCCCCGGCACGCGCCAGATGCCAGCCGGCCTGCACAGCCCCCAGCCACAGCGGCTCGGCATGTGTGCCCCTGCCCGTCGCGCCCATCGTCACGCCGTCGGCCTGAAGGTCGCCGTGCGCTTCGGCGAACTGTCCGGCTCGCATCGCGAGCACGACATCCAGACTGGCGCTGCCCGCCGTGGGCAGATGACTCCATCCGGGTAGCACCGGCATCGCCATGGCACCCCAGCCGGCCAGCTGCAGAGCCTGAACCTGCACGCGCAGGCTGCCGCTCGCGTTCTCTGGGTGCACGGGATCGGCGCTGAGCTCGAGCCACGCGCGAGCACTGCGGCCCAGCCGCTCCGGGAGCACTGCCTGCACGTAGGCGTTGAACCGCCGATCCGTCCGTCGCAGCGTCGCGCGACCGATGCGGATGTCGATCGCCTGCATGGCATCCGCGGGATCGGGCAGGCGCAGCGTTCCGCCTTCCACATCGATGCGCCCCCGGGGCCACAGCGTCAGCAGTTCCGCGCCGGGGTGCACGGCGCTGCCTCGTGCCGCAAGCTTCGACGCGGCGATCCGCGCGCCGCCAAGACGCGGCGACAGATCGATGTCGGCGGCGACGAGCGTGATGCGTCCGGCCTTGAGCTCGCCACTTTGCAGCGAGCCCCAGGCATCGAGTGCCGCGATGAGCTCGCCGGCGCGCAGCAGCGGTGCCACGTGGCCCGGCTCGATGAGCTCCACCTCACGCAGGATCGCCTCCGGTCCATACCAGCCCCAGGCGAGACCGATCTCATTGAAACGCACATCGAGCCCGGTGCGGGCGCGGACGATCTGCTCGAGGCTTGCGCGGTAGCGCGGCGCGTTGGCGAGGGCTATCTGCCAGGCGAGGACGCCGATGGCGATGAGAACCGCGAGTGCAGCGAGGCACGCGGCGGCGGTGCGCCACCACGCGTGCGACTCGCGATCCATTGCGCCCTCAAGCGGCATTGACTACACCAGCACAACGTCGTACTGATCCACACCATACAGGGCTTCCACCTGCAGGCGAATCGGTCGGCCGGTCTGCGCTTCGAGCTCTGCCACGGCCGCCGACTCTTCGGACAGCAGATGCTCCACCACGTCCTGGTGAGCGAGTATCAGCAGCTCGCCGCTCTCGAACTGCCGGCTCTGTCGCACAATCTCGCGAAAGATGTCGTGGCAGACGCTCTCCGCGGTCTTGACGAAACCGCGGCCTTCGCAACTGGGACACGGCGCACACATCAGGTGCTCGAGGCTCTCGCGCGTGCGCTTGCGCGTCATCTCGACCAGACCGAGCGGTGACAGACTCGCAATGTGCGTCTGGGCGCGATCGGCGGCCAGCGCACGCTCCAGCGCCGCCAGCACCTGCGCGCGGTGTGTCGCGTCCGTCATGTCGATGAAGTCGATGATGATGATGCCGCCAAGGTTACGCAGCCGCAGCTGGCGCGCGATGGCCACGGCAGCTTCGAGATTGGTGCGGAAGATGGTCTCTTCAAGATTGCGCCGGCCCACGTAGGCGCCGGTGTTGACGTCGATGGTCGTCAGCGCCTCGGTCTGATCGAAGATGAGATAGCCGCCGGATTTAAGCAGCACCTTGCGATCGAGCGCGCGGCTCACTTCCTCCTCGATGCCGTGCAGATCGAACAGCGGCCGGCTGCCGCTGTAGAGCTCGATGCGCGGCGCTTGGGCCGGCAGGAACGTCTCGGCAAAGGCACGCATGCGCTCGTGCTCGCGCGGGCAGTCGACGAGCACGCGCTCCGCGCCGCGGGCGAGCTCATCGCGCAGCGCCCGCAGCGGCAGCGGCAGATCCTCGTGCACGATGCTGACGGCGGCGGCCTGGGCGGCGCGGGATTGCACGTGCTCCCACAGCCGCGACAGATACGCCATGTCCTCGCGCAGCTCCGTGAGCGCAACGCCATGCGCCGCGGTGCGCACGATGTACCCGCCCGCAAACCCCCGGGGCGCCGACTCGGCCACCGCCGCCTTCAGCCGCGCGCGCTCCTCTTCCTCCTCGATGCGCGCCGAGACGCCGATCCCGTCGCCGCGCGGCATGTACACCAGATACCGCGATGGCAGCGCGACGAAGGTCGTCAGCCGCGCACCCTTGGTGCCGATCGGATCCTTCACCACCTGCACCAAAAGCTCATCCCCGTCGCTCACGAGGCGCCGGATGTCATCCACGGCCGGCACATCGACGATGGTGTCCTCGGGCCGCGAGAGCACGATGTCTGCGACGTGCAGGAATGCCGTGCGCTCCAGGCCGATATCGATGAATGCCGCCTGCATCCCGGGCAATACACGTGACACGCGGCCCCGATACAGGTTGCCGACCAGGCCGCGACGGCTCGCGCGCTCCACGTGCAGCTCCTGCAGTGCGCCGTTCTCGACCAGTGCGGCGCGCGTTTCGCGCGTGCCGACATTCACCAGGAGCTCGGTGCTCACGCGTGCACCGGTGTGAGGTTGAGCGCACAGGGCACGCCCGCCGCCGCGAGCAGCGCCGCCGTCTCATACAACGGCAGGCCCATGACACCGGAGTAACTGCCCTGCAGCTCCGCGACGAACACCGCGCCCAGTCCCTGAATGGCGTACGCGCCAGCCTTGTCGCGCGGCTCACCCGTGTCCCAGTAGGCACCGCACTCCGCCTCGCTCAGGGCGCGCATCCGCACGCGGCTTGCGCTCAAGGCAGTCGCCACCCCGTCACGGCTCGCCAGCGCAATCGCCGTCAGCACCTCATGGGTGCGCCCCGCCAGAGTGCTCAACATCGAGATCGCCTCGGCACGGTCGCGGGGCTTGCCGAAGATCTCCCGGCCGAGGATGACCGAGGTGTCGGCCCCGAGCACCGGCAGCCGATTCCGTTTCGACCACACTGAGGATGCCTTCTGCACCGCCATGCGTACGACGTAGTCGCGCGGCAGCTCATCGGGACGGCGTGTCTCGTCGATCTCGGGCGGCTGCACCTCGTGGCGGACGCCGATCTGCTCGAGCAGCGCTCGGCGCCGCGGCGAGGCGGAAGCCAGGCAGATACCGCAGACCGGGTTCGACTCAATGGCGCTCATCACTCGCGATGATACGGGTGTCCGCTCAGAAGCGTGTGCGCCCGATACAGTTGCTCGGCCACGAACACGCGCGCCAGGGCGTGCGGCAGCGTCAGTTTCGACAGCGACCAGGTGAAGTCGCTCCGGGCGAGGACCTCCGGTGCGAGGCCGTCGGGACCCCCGATCAGAAAGGCGAGATCGCGCCCATCCCGTTGCCGGGCGGCAAGCCAGCTCGCCAGCTCGCGCGTCGAGAGTTGCTCGCCATGCTCATCGAGCGCGACCACGAACTCCTCGCGCCGCAGCTCGGCCAGCATGCGCTGCCCCTCGCTCGCCTTGGCGCGTCCGCCGCGCTGCCCGATGGCCAGTTCCTTCAACGTGACGGGCACGGCGTGGCCGAGGCGGCGGGTGTAATCGGTGAAGAGGCTGTCGACCCAGGCGGGCATCCGCGTGCCGACGGCGATCACCCGCACCCGCATGGCCGTTGACGCTTAGGGCTAGCGGTGCGTGCTGGGTCGGGCCGGGCGGCGGGGAGCTGTCGTGGCGGCCGCGGGCGGCGGCATTTCCCAGAGCCGTTCGAGCCCGTAGAACTCGCGCACGCGCGGCAGCATCACGTGCAGGACGACATCGTGCAGATCGACCAGCACCCACTCGCCATCGCGCTTGCCTTCGACCCCGAACGGCCTCATGCCCGCCGCCTTGACCTTCTCGATCACGCGATCCGCGATCGAGCGCACGTGCCGGTCGGAAGTGCCTGAGGCGAAGATCATCGTATCGACCACGTCCGTCACCTTGCGAACATCGAGCACATTGATGTGGGTCGCCTTCATGTCCGTGAGGGCTGCCGTCACCAGTTCCTGCACGGCGACGGCCGTGCGCGACGCGGAGCGCGTGCGTTTGCGAGTGGTCATGTGCGGTGGCGTGACTCCTGGGGTTTCACTGACGTTGTCTTGGAGCATAGCACCCGGTCTCGAGGATGATTTTGCGCACGGAATCCGGCACCAGATAGCGCGGATCGCCGCCGGCGACGATGAGCTGGCGCAGCTCGGTCGAGGAGATCTCGAGCTGCGTCGGGATGTGCACGTAGATTTTGCCGGCGAGCTCGGTGTGCAGATCGCGCGCGGTGCCCGTGCCGCGATCGACCATGACCTCGCCGAGCGGACCCAGCGCCGGCGCCTTCCAGCCGGGCCGGTGCACCACCACGATGTGCGCGAGGTCCAGCACCTCGCGCCAGCGGTGCCAGGTCGGGAGACCCAGGAATGCGTCCATGCCGAGCAGCAGGCACAGCGAGCGGCGCGGATACTCCGCGCGCAGCTCCGTCAATGTATCGACGGAGTACGACAAGCCGGAGCGGCGCACCTCGCGGTCATCGACCACGAAGCCGGTTTGATCGGCCACAGCCGCGCGGACCATCGCCAGGCGCAGCTCGGCGCTGGCATGCGTCTCGGCCCGATGCGGCGGACTGCCAGAAGGCAGGAAGCGGATCTCGGTGAGCTTCAAGGCCTGCCACAACTCGAAGGCCGTGCGCAGATGCCCGTAGTGAATCGGATCGAACGTGCCGCCGAAGAGCCCGATGGGTTGCATCGCTTCAGGTCACCGCGGGCACGCCGCACAGGTCCGCGGCGAGGAGCTGCAGCTCATCCCAGGCATCGCCTGCGAGCCGGCCCTTCGCCATGCCATCGGCGCGCACCGCGCGGGCCACGAGCCGCCCGTATGGCAGCCGTGCGGCGCGCCGCGATTGGCCGGCCTGCGCCCACAAGCCGCGCATCGCGCGTGTCACGGCCCACACAACGAGCGGCAGCTCCGCCCCTTCGGCGCGCAGACCACCCAGCACGCGCAAGCCGCGCGCCGCGTCACCCGCCAGAAGCGCGTCGGAGAGCTGGGCTACGTCAAATCGCGCACTGTCGGCGGAGCTTGCGAGAACAGCGGCGGCCGAGACCCGCGTCTCGCCCAGCAGAAGCTTGAGCTTCTCGAGTTCCTGCAGCGCAGCGAGCAGATTGCCCTGCGTGCGCTCCGTGAGCAGCTCCACGGCCGCCGGCTCGAGTGTCAATTTGAGGCCCCGCGCGCGTGTCTCGATCCAGCCGCGCATGCGCTCGGGCGCAACCGGCCACACCGTGAGCCAGCCGCCACGCGCTTGCACCGCGCGCACCCACTCGGCGCCCTGCGCCTCGCGGTCGAGCCGCCCCGTCAAAATCAGCAGCAGCGTGTCATTGCCGAGGGATTCGATTGAGTCGACCAGCGTGCGGCCACCGCTCACTCCGGGTTTGCCGGAGGGCAGCCGCACTTCGACGATGCGACGTGATGCAAACAGCGACATGGCGCTCACCGAGCCGCGCACCACGTCCCAGTCTGCGCCTCGCTCCATGAAGTGCACTTCGCGCTCGGTGAAACCGGCGGCGCGCGCCCGGGCGCGGATGGCATCCGCGGCCTCGCCGGCAAGCAGCGGCTCATCGCCCGATATCAGATACACCGACAGGAGCTGCCGCGACAAATCGCGCTCGAGCGTCTCGGAAGTAAGCTTCAATCGGATCGTCGTGGCAGGCAGGAGCGCATGAGGGTCATGCTACCTGCGCTATAGTGCCAAAATCCAGCCATGCGGGCGCTCACCATGCCTAAGCTCAAACGAAAAAGCCCGAAACCGGCAACAGAGCTGTATCCGCCGGTGCGCCCGTACCGCAGCGGCCACCTGCGCGTCTCGCCAGAGCATGAGCTCTACTTCGAGGAGAGCGGCAATCCCAGGGGCAAGCCGGTCGTGTTCCTGCACGGCGGACCTGGCGGCGGCACCGATCCGAAGATGCGTCGCTTCTTCGATGCCCGCCGCTTTCGCATCGTGCTGTTCGATCAGCGCGGCTGCGGCAAGAGCCGTCCGCACGGCTCGCTCACCGACAACACGACCTGGGATCTGGTGGCAGACATCGAGCGGCTGCGCACGCATCTGCAGATCGAGCGCTGGTTGGTGTTCGGCGGCTCCTGGGGCTCGACCCTGGCGCTCGCCTACGCTCAGACGCATCCCGCGCGCGTCACCGAGATCATCCTGCGAGGCATCTTTCTGTTGCGCCGCTGGGAGCTCGAATGGTTCTACCAGGATCCCGGCGGTGCCGCAGCGATCTACCCGGATCTGTGGGAGCAGTACCTCGAGCCCATTCCGGTCGCCGAGCGCGGCGATCTCATCAGCGCCTATCACCGGCGGTTAACGGGTTCTGATCCCGAGGAGATGCGCCGCGCAGCGCGTGCGTGGGCGATCTGGGAAGGTGCGACGAGCTTCTTGAAGGGCAGTCCCTCCTACGTCGCCCGCTTCAACGAGGCGGACTACGCGTCGGCGTTCTCGCGCATCGAGTGCCACTACTTCGTGAATGGCGGATTCCTGCGCGCGGACAATCAGCTGCTTGCCGATGTCGACAGGATCCGCCACATTCCGGCGATCATCGTGCAGGGCCGTTACGATGTCGTGTGTCCGATGCGAAGCGCGTGGGATCTGCACCGCGCGTGGCCGGAAGCGGAGCTGCGCATCATCGGCGATGCCGGTCACTCGGCATTCGAGCCCGGCACCACGCGCGCCCTGATCGCGGCCACGAAGCGCTTCGCCAGCACGAGGCGACCGAAGCCCGCGCCGCGCAAACGCAAGTGACCTCAGAGCCAGCCCTTCTGCCGCGCCAGCCGATAGGCCTCGATGCGATTGCCCGCGTTGAGCTTGCTCATCGCCTCCGACAGATAGTTGCGCACCGTACCCTGAGACAGTGACAGCTGATTGGCGATGTCGGCGGCGGACAGTCCGTCGCCCGCGAGCCGCAACACCTGCCGCTCGCGCTCGTTCAAGGGATCGGCTTGCGACCACGCCTCGAGCGCAAGCTGCGGATCGATGACGCGCGCGCCGCGGTGCACCTTGCGCACCGCATCGGCGAGCTGGTCGGCGGGCGCGTCCTTCAGGAGATAGCCGCTGACGCCGGCCTCGAGCGCGCGGCGCAGATACCCGGAACGGGCGAAGGTGGTGAGAATCACGACGCGCGTGGGCATGGCGCGCTCCTGCACCTTGTGTGCGAGCTCGAGACCCGTCACGTGCGGCATCTCGATGTCGGCGACGAGCACGTCCGGCCGCAGGGCCTGCGTCCTCTCCCACGCCTCACGACCATCCGCGCAGGCGTGCAGCACCTCGATGTCTTTCTCCAGCTCGAGGAGTGCGGAGAGCGCGCCGCGCACCATCGCCTGATCCTCTGCCAGCACCACCCGAATCATGCGGCGATGGCCCCGGGCAGAGTCGCGATCAGAGTCGTGCCGCGACCCCGGGGTGAGTCGATGGCGAGCGTGCCCTGGAGCGCGTTCACGCGCTCACGAATGCCGCTAAGTCCGCTGCCGTGAGCGGTGATGCCACCGCGCCCATCGTCGTGTATCCGAAGCGTGATCCGGCCCCGCTCGTTCGCCACTTCGATGCTGGCACGGCGCGCCTTGGCGTGACGATGAATGTTCGTGACCGCCTCGCGCACGATCATGGCAAGCGAGCTGTCGAGCTCGCGTGGCACGGCGGCCGCGGTACCCGTGACGGTCAGCGACACATCGGAGGATTCGAGCAGCGCGCGCGCTGAGGTGAGCTCGGCCTCCAGATCCTGAGTCTTGAAGCCCAGTACCGCCTCGCGCACCTGCCTCAGCGCATCGCGCGCCACGCGCTCGAGTTCGGCGATCTCGCGCGCCGCCGCCGCCGGATCGCGCTCGACGAGTTTGCCGGCGAGCTCGCTCTTCAAGGCCACGAGCGAGAGCGTGTGACCCAGCAGATCGTGCAGATCGCGGCCGATGCGCTCCCGCTCGGCAATCGTCGCGTAGTGGCGGATCTTCTCCTGGGAGAGCTGCAGCGCGGCCTGCTTCTTTCTGTACTGGATGGCCCCGTAGTTGGCGCAGCATACGACCGGCGCCACGAGCAGAGTGATCACGATGGCGAAGATGCTCGGGTCGTAGTGCTTGACGGTGAGCACGAGCTCGACGCCATAGATCGCCACCAGTAAGCCGCACATCGCGAGCGGACGCGCAAGACCTCGCATCGCGAGCGGCAGCATTGCGGCGCCATAGATGAGATAGACATAGGCGCAGGGATTGACGGGCGCCATCACGAAGGAGAAGAGCGCCATCGTGAGCGGCACCCACAGCGCGAGCGGGCCGCGCCGCATGCAGGCCCACACATACAGCGGCACGAACAGGACGATGCTGATCAGCGTGGGGACGATCCAGCGGGCGTGCACCCCCATGAAGGACATCGGCAGGAACAGGTACAGCAGATAGGCGAGCCACAGGAGCGAGATCCACCGTGTCCAGCGGTCCACCATGATCAAGGGGCGGCTCGGTACGCGGGAGCTGGTTTCTGCAGGCGCAATCATGGCAGTCGCGCGGATCTTAGCGCAGCCGCGCCCAGCGCCGCAGGGCGATGCCGAAGAGCACGCTCGCCATACCGATCAGCGCCAGGATATGAGTCGCGACACCCGAGGCGCTGGTGCCGCCGACCGCGGCCTGCGCCAGTTGCGAGAGGTGATAGCAGGGCCAGATGGGCGCTGCCACGGCGAGCGCGTGCGGCAGCGCCTGCAGCGGAATGAGCACGCCGGAGAGAAAGGACATCGGCAGATAGATCAGATTGATGAGGGCCGGTGCGGCCTGTCCCTTGACCAGCGTTCCGATCAGAAGCCCAAGCCCGCAGAATGGCAGCGCACCGACCACGGCCAGGGCGAACAGCGTGAGCCATTGCGTCAGTGCGAGCACCACCTGCCCGACCGTCACCGCAACGACCATCAGCAGCAATGAGACGATCGCCGAGAAGGACATGGCCATGAGGAGCTTCGCGCCGAGGTAGGCGGACGGCGGCAGCGGCAGTGCCCGCTTCAGCTGCAACAGACCTCGGTCACGCTCGATCGCGAGCGTGACACCCAGGCCGAAGAGTCCGGGCGCCATAACGCCGAAGACGGTGAAGTTGGCGAAGATCTGCCGCAAGACGGGCTCGCCGGCATTGTGCGGCACCATGACGACGCCGAACAGCACATAGAAGAGAAGCGGGAACGTGATGACGGGCACCGAGAACGCGGGCGCGCGCAACAGCCGCAGGAACTCCATCCGCGTCTCCGACAGCAGAATGGCGAGCGCACCGCCGCCCTGTCTTTGAATCGCCAGCGTTGTCATTACGCAGCCTCCTGTGTGATGGCCGCCAGTGCTTCGGCGAGTCCCGCCTGCAGCACTTCGAGCTCAGCCAAATGCGGGTCGGCGATGAGGAGCCGACGCACGATGGCCTCGGCGTTGACCGTTTCGATATCGAGCCGCTGCTGGCGGCGCTCGACCGCGCGCACGTCCTCCCACTTACGCACGTCCTCGGCGGACACCGAGGTCACACAGCGGATGCGGCGGTGGATGCCGTGCGCGCGCACTTCACTCACCGTGCCACTCGCGACCACGCGTCCCTGCATGATCACAGCGACGTGGTCGGCGAGTGCTTCGGCCTCTTCGAGGTGATGTGTGGACAGCAGCACGGCGCAGCCGGCCGCCGCGAGCGAGCGCACGCTCTGCCACACGGCCGTCCGCGCCGTGATGTCGAGCCCGACGGTCGGCTCATCGAGCACCAGCAGCTCCGGGCGGCCACAGATCGCGACCGCAAACTGCACGCGGCGCTGCTGACCGCCGGAGAGGCGGCCATAGAACCGGGGCAGCAGATCGGTGACAGCCGCGGTGGCGGCACATTCGGCGAGCGCGAGCGGCTGCGGGTAATACTTCGAGGTCATGCTGAGAAGTTCGCGCACCCGCAGCGTCTCGGGGAGCGCGGCGCTCTGCAGCATGAGACCCAGGCGCTGGCGCACCTCGATGCGAAGCGGCGACTCGCCGAAGAGCTCCGCCCGGCCGCTGTCCGGCTCGAGCAGTCCCAAAAGCAGCGCGATCGAAGTGCTCTTGCCAGCGCCATTCGGACCGAGCAATGCCGTGATCCGGCCGGGCTCGATCCTAAGGTCAATGCCCGTCAGGGCGGTGGTCGCCCCAAAGCGTTTGACGGCACCGATCAGCGCCGCCGCCGGCGGAATACGCAAAGCTCTGTCGTTCATGAGTTTCCCTCCTGCTGGGGCACACAGTAGGAGGGTGGGGACGGGCCCGGCAGTCGCGCCCGTCAGGACTTGCAGGTGACAGTTGTCAGGTCATCGCAGGGGTGATCAGTCCCGCAACTTTCCCGTCGGCCGTGCCGCCGAATCGATGAGGCCGTGTCTTTCGAGCCACTGGCGCGCATCCTCGGCGTCCTGCTCGAACCAGGTGCGCGTGCTTCCCAGGCGAAAGCTGTAACCCCAGGCATCCATATCGGCGATCAGGCGATCACGTCCCACATCGCGCAGCTCACCGGCGAGCAGGATCTGCAGATAGCAGACGGCGGATTCCTCGAGATCATCTCCGCCCGCATCCCGGTCGAGTCCCGCGCGCCGCTCGGGCGTCATGCAGAGGTAGTGGCTCGCCTCGTGCAGCACCGAGTGCACCGGGGTATCCAGGCGCGCGTACAGCCGGTCGCCGCGCAGCCCCGCCTCGGTGTCGCCCCAGTACGAGGCCGGTATCTCCTCTTCCGGCGCGACGAGCGCGAGGTCGAGACCATAGCGATGCAGCAGCAGCGCCAGCGCCACGCGGTCGATGGCGGTCAGCGCGAGCGATGTATCAGCGCCTGACGTACTACAGACTCGACAGCCGCCGCATCACGACATCGACCAGATCGTGTGCGAGGCCCTCGCGCAGAATCTGCTCTTCGTTGTCTTTGGCGAGCAGCGCATGCTCATCGAAACTGAAATCACGCGTGGCAGAGACTTCCTGCGCGGGCAGCACGTCCTTGCCGGCCGCGATGACTGTGAAGCTGACCGTGTAGGTGAGCTCGTACTCGGCCGGCACGTTGTTCGGCGAGACGGCGAGCACGATGCGCGTCACCTCGTCCTTGTCGATGCGTACGATGGCGCTCGCCTCGGTGCTGTGCTCGGTCAGCTGCGCGCCGGAGCGCTGCAGTGCCTTGCGCAGGTTCTGCACGAACTCGCTCTGGCGGTCCCTGGCGATCACGCATGGCACTTTCATCGATTGCGGCAGCGGTGTGCGGCCCTGAAGATGAAAGCCACAGCCGCTCGTGAACAGCGCGAGCGCGAGCGCCGCAAGGGTCAGTTGCAGCGCTCGCCTCATACGACGAGGTTCAACAGCTTGCCGGGCACGAAGATGGCCTTGCGCACCGGCTTGTCGCCCACGAAGCGCTGCACGCGCTCATCGGCCAGCGCGACTTCCTGAGCCCGCGCCGCTTCGGTCCCGACCGGAAGCGTGAGTCGGGCGCGCAACTTGCCGTTCACCTGGACGACGATCTCGACCTCATTCTGCTCGAGCGCGGCTGCATCGGGTTGCGGCCAGCGCTCATCGATCAGCGCGGTGCGGTGCCCCAGCTGCTGCCACAGCACGTGGCAGACGTGCGGCACGATAGGCGCCAGGGCGAGGACGGCCAGGGTCAGCGCCTCCTGGCGTACCGCGCGCCCCTGGGCCGAGGCGTCATCGAAACGCCCGACGGCATTCAGCAGCTCCATGGTGGCGGCGATCGCCGTGTTGAAATTGCGGCGGCGGCCGATGTCATCGCCCGCCTTGACGATCGTCGCGTTTGCAATGCGCCGCAGGTCTCGTTGCGCGGGTGTGAGCGCGGCGCGATCCAGTGCCGGCGCTGCACCCCCGCTGACGTGTGTGTGCACGGCATGCCACAGCCGGCGGATGAAGCGCAGCGCTCCCTGCACGCCTTCATCGGACCATTCGAGCGTCTGATCGGGCGGCGAGGCAAACATCATGAACAGGCGTGCGGTGTCGGCGCCGTAACGCGCCACCAGGCTCTCCGGGTCGACGCCGTTGTTCACCGACTTCGACATCTTGCCCAACCCCTCGTGACGCACCTCCACCATCGCGCCATCGGCGCTACGCGCCTGGTAGCGCGTGCTTCCATCCGCTTGAGTCACGGCCTCGACATCCGCGGGATTGAAATAGCGGCGCCGGCCCTCTCCCGGCTCGTTCACGTAGATGTGATTGAGCACCATGCCCTGGGTGAGCAGCGCGCTGAAGGGCTCATCGATCTTCACCAGACCCAGATCGCGCATCACCTTGGTCCAGAAGCGCGAATACAGCAGGTGCAGGATCGCGTGCTCGATGCCGCCGATGTACTGATCCACGGGCAGCCAGTGCGCCGCGCGCTGATCGACCATCGAGCGGGTTTGATCCGGGCAGGCGTAGCGCAGGAAATACCACGACGAGTCGACGAACGTGTCCATGGTGTCGGTTTCGCGCCGCGCCGGACCGGCACATTGCGGGCAGGTGCAGTTCACGAACGCGGCCGACTTCGCGAGCGGATTGCCGCTGCCATCCGGCACCAGGTCCTCGGGCAGCACGACGGGCAGCTGCTCCTCCGGCACCGGCACCGCGCCGCACCTGGCGCAGTGGATGATCGGAATCGGACAGCCCCAGTAGCGCTGCCGCGAGATGCCCCAGTCGCGCAGACGGTACTGCACGCGCACTCGCCCCAGGCCGCGCTGCTCGAGCGCCGCAGCAATGGCGGTGACAGCCTCGCGGTAGCCCAGTCCCGAGAACTCACCGGAGTTCACCGTCACGCCGTACTCGGCGTAGGCCGGGATCCAGGGTGCCTGCACGCTCTCATAGGCGCCGCTCGTCGAGCGCACCACGGTCGGCATCGGTAACGCGTGCTGCAAGGCGAACTCAAAATCGCGCTCATCGTGGGCGGGGACGCCCATGACGGCGCCCTCGCCATAGCCCATGAGCACGTAGTTTGCGACCCACACCTCGAGCGGCTTGCGGGTGAAGGGATGCAGCACGTGCAGCCCCGTCGCCATGCCCTTCTTTTCCTGGGTGGCGAGATCCGCTTCCATCACGCTGCCACGGCGGCATTCGTCGATGAAGGCGGCGAGATCTGGTCGCGAGCGTGCGGCCGCTAGGGCGAGCGGATGTTCTGCCGCAACGGCGACGAAGCTCGCGCCGAAGAGCGTGTCGGCGCGGGTCGTGAACACTTTGAGTGCCGCGGCACTGCCCGCCGCGGCAGTCGCGTCTGGCGCATAGGGAAAGCCGATCTCACAGCCTTCGCTGCGGCCGATCCAGTTCGCCTGCATGAGCCGGACGCGCTCGGGCCACTCGGGCAGCTGATCGAGCGATGCGAGCAGCTCATCGGCGTAGCCCGTGATCCTGAGGTAATACATCGGGATCTCGCGCTTCTCGATGAGCGCGCCCGTGCGCCAGCCGCGACCCTCGATCACCTGCTCATTCGCGAGCACGGTCTGATCCACTGGATCCCAGTTGACCACGCCGGTCTTGCGATAGGCGATGCCGCGTTCGAGCATGCGCAGGAACAGCCATTGATTCCAGCGGTAGTAGCTGGCGTCGCAGGTCGCCAGCTCGCGCTTCCAGTCGATCGCGAACCCGAGCGACTGCAGCTGCTTGCGCATGTAGGTGATGTTCTCGCGCGTCCAGCGCGCCGGTGGCACGCCGTTCAGCATCGCGGCATTCTCCGCGGGCAGGCCGAAGGCATCCCAGCCCATCGGCTGCAGCACCTTGCGGCCCTGCATGCGCATGTAGCGCGTCAGCACATCCCCGATGGTGTAGTTGCGCACATGGCCCATGTGCAGCCGCCCCGAGGGGTACGGGAACATGGACAGGCAGTAGAACTTGGGGCGCGGATCGTCCTCGCGCGCCGCGAACGCGTCGTGCTCGCTCCAATAGCCCTGCGCGGCGCGCTCGACGGCCGCCGGATCGTAGCTCTCGTCCATCGTACGGTGCGGGGTGCTCAGTTCAGCCGCAGCGGGATGAAGATCTGCTGATCCCGCCGCTGGATGAGGAGCGCGATCGTCTTGCTCGCGGTCTTCTCCTCGCCCTGCAATTCCGCAATCGACTGCACGCGCTTGCCGTTGACGCCGAGGATCACATCGCCCGGCTCCACGCCGGCCGCGGCCGCGGGACCGGTCACGCGCTCGACCAAGAGCGAGCCGTCGGTCTGCGCTTCGCGTTTCTCATCCGCAGTCAGCGGCCGCACCGACAGTCCCAGGCGTGCAGCCTGGTCTGCGCCGCGTCCGCCGGGGCCACCGCGCGAGGCGGTGCGTTCCGGCTGCTCGCTCAACTCGGCAATGCGTACCGTGAGCTCCTGCTGCTTGCCGTCGCGCCACACCGTCAGCACCGCATCCGTGCCGGGTTTCATGTTGGAGATGCGGCCGGAGAGCTCACCGTAGCGATCGAGCTGCGTGCCATTGACCGCAAGAATCACATCGCCCGGCTTCACCCCGCCCTTGTCGGCCGGACCGCCGTGCTCGACCGAGCTCACCAGCGCGCCGCGCGGCCGATCGAGCCCGAAGGACTCGGCGAACTGCGCGTTCACGTCCTGGATGGTGACGCCGATGCGTCCGCGCACGACGTGGCCGGTCTTGATCAGCTGGTTCTCGACGTTCACGGCCACATCGATCGGGATGGCGAAAGACAGCCCCATGTAGCCGCCGGTCTGGCTGAAGATCTGCGAGTTGATGCCGACCACTTCGCCGCGCACGTTGAAGAGCGGGCCGCCGGAGTTGCCGGGATTCACCGCGACGTCGGTCTGGATGAACGGCACGTAGTTGTTCGCCTCACTCGGGAGCGAGCGCGAAGTTGCGCTCACGATGCCGGCAGTGGCGCTGTTGTCGAAGCCGAACGGGGAGCCGATCGCGACCACCCACTGCCCGGGGCGCAGCTTGGTCGCATCGCCGATCTTCACGACCGGCAGGCCCTTGGCATCGATGTGAATGACCGCGACATCGGTGCGCTGATCCACGCCGATGACTTTGGCTTTGAACTCGCGCCGGTCGGTCAGACGCACGGTGACCTGATCGGCGTTCGCCACAACGTGAGCATTGGTGAGAATGTATCCGTCCGGGCTCACGATGAAGCCCGAGCCGGTGCCCCGCGCCGGTTGCTGGCTGCGCGGCGGGAAGTTCGGTGCGGGTACGCCGAAGCGGCGGAAGAAATCGCCGAACGGATCCTCAGAAGCCCCGTCATCATCGCCGTCGTCGCTGCTATTGGCACCGGCGCCACGCGAGGTGCGCTCTACGACCTCCACGTTCACGACCGCCGGACCGTAATGCTCCACGAGCGCGGAAAAATCCGGCAGCGACACCGTCGGGGCATCGTTGCCCGCCGCAGGGGCGGCCGGCGCGACAGCGGCGGCGCGCGCAGGCGCTGCCACGGCGCCCGGGGCCTGCGCCTGAGAGCTGCCTGAGCAGGCCGCAAGCGCGGTGCTGGCCGCGAGCACAAAGGCGGCATGACGAACGGTCCATTGCGAACTCATGGAAAACTCCGACAACTAGCGGGATCCGAGGCGGCGCCACACCAGCGCAAGAAGCAGCGTGGTGCCTGCCAGGCAGATTATCAACCAATTTCCATACCAGGCGTATGGCGGCAATCCCCTACGCGGCACGATGGAGGCTTTGAGCACGGTAGGGCGGTATTCCGGCGCCATTGCGACCACATCGCCGAAGGGTCCGATGATCCCCGAGACCCCGTCATTGGCGGCACGGATCAGGTAGCGGCGCGCCTCGATGGCCCGCATCCGCGCGATCTGGAAATGCTGGTAGCGCGCGCTCGAATGGCCGAACCAGGCGTCATTGGTCACATTCACCAGGGCATCGGCGCCCGCCAGCGCCGCGAGCTCCGAGGAACCGTAGGCATCCTCGTAGCAGATCGACGCGGCGAGCTTGAGCCCACCCGCATCGAGCGGCGGCTGCCGGGCCGCGCCGCGCTCGAAATCGGCGTAGGGCAGGCTGTTCAGGCGCAGCCAGGAGCGCACGAAGGACGGCACCGGGAAGAATTCGGCGAAGGGCACCAGATGGTGCTTGCTGTACCAGCCGACGCTCTCCCCGAGCGAGAGCACCGAGTTGTAATAGTTGTCGCCATCTGCGCGCAGAATGCCCATCACGAGCGCGGAGCCGTGCGCGTGCGCGTCGTGGTACAGGTCGAGCAGGTAGTCGGCGAGGTTCGAGGCCAGATCGGGCGGCGCGGCTTCGGGCCAGACGATGACGCGAGCACCGAGCGCCCCGCGCGTCAGATCGCGGTACAGGTTGAGCGTCGTCTCGCGATTGGCGTCCTGCCACTTCTGATCCTGCGGAATCGCCCCCTGCACCACGGCCACGCTGACCGCGGGCCCGTTCGCGTGCGTCCACGGCAGGCTGAGGAGCGGTGCCCCGTTCACCCACAGCAGCAGCGCGACGACCGCCGCGATGATGCGCTGCCGGCGCGTGCCCTCGATGAGCGCCACCAGTGCACCGGCACTGACCACGAGAATCGCGGTGATGCCATACACGCCGAATATCGGCGCGTAGCCCGCAAGCCAGGTGTCGGTCTGCGAATACCCGAGCGACAGCCACGCGAAGCCGGTGAGGAACCAGCCGCGCCACCACTCGATGAGGACCCAGGCCGCGGGAATACCGACGAGCAGACGCAACAGCCCGCGCGGCGGCAGGAACCTCGCGACGACATAGCCGAGGGCGAAACCATACAGCGCCATGATGCCGACCAGACCCGCCATGAGCCCGAAGGCAATCCACAGCGGCGCTTCGCCGAAACCGTGAATGCTGATGTAGAGCCAGTAGGTGCCGACGGCGAACGTACCTGCGTTGAACCAGAAGCCGTGCCAGGCGGCTTGGCGCGGAGTCGCATCCCGCCACAGCCAGATGAGGATCGCGGGGCACAGTACCGCGAGCGGCACTATCGAATACGGCGCGAACGCCAGCGCCATGATCGCGCCGGCCGCGGCGGCGGCCGCATGTTTGATGCGCGGGCGGGTGATCATCTGACTTGCCGGGTAGGGCGGACGCGTCAGGCGTCGGCGGCGGGGCGCTCTTCGGGCGGAACGACATCGCGCGCGCTCACGACGCGCAGCGTGTCGATGCGCCGGCGATCGGCGCGCACGACGCGAAACTCCAGCCCATCGACCGCGAGCGTTTCACCGCGCCGGGGCAGCCGCCCGAGCCGGTTCATCACCAGACCCGCCACGGTGTCGAAGCCCTCACCCGAGAGCTGCGTACCGAAGTAATCGTTGAATTCCTCGAGCCGCGTGACGCCGCGTACCGAGAACTGACGTTCGGCTTCCTTGCGGATGTTCTGCTCGTCCTCGACGTCGAACTCGTCGTCGATCTCACCCACGATCTGCTCGATCACGTCCTCGATGGTCACGAGGCCGCTCACGCCCCCATATTCGTCGACCACCATCGCCATGTGATTGCGGTTGCGCCGGAATTCCTTGAGCAGCACGTTCAGGCGCTTGGATTCCGGGACGAACACGGCCGGACGCATGTATTCGCGGATGTCGAAGCGCTCGGCCCGCCCCTTTGCCGTCAGGCGCAGCAGATCTTTTGCCAGCAGGATCCCTGCGATGTCATCGCGGTCCTCGTCCATCACCGGAAAGCGCGAGTGCCCCGACTCCACCACGATCGGCAGGATGCGGGACGGCGGGTCGTTGCGCCGCACGAATACCATCTGCGCGCGCGGTACCATGATGTCGCGCACCTGCAGGTCGGCAACGTCCAGCACGCCTTCCAGCATGCTCGTCGCCTCGGCATCGATGAGGCCGCGCTCATTCGCCTCGTGCAGCTTCTCGATCAGCTCCTCGCGGTCCTGGGGCTCACCGCCCACGGACTGCCTGATCTTGCGCAGCCACCGCCCGGTCGTGTTCGTGTCCTTAGTGGCCATTCCCATCCTCGCGGTACGGATTGGCGATACCGAATTGCCTCAGGATCGCCACTTCCCGTCGCTCCATGCGTCGCGCCTCGCGCGGCTCTTCGTGATCGTAGCCGATCAGATGCAGCGCGCCGTGCACGATCAGATGCGCCCAGTGGGCGCGGATACTCTTGCCCTGCCCGCGCGCCTCGCGCCGCACCACGCTGGAGCAGATGACCAGGTCCCCCAGCGGGCGTGCCGCGACGCCTGGCAGCGAGCGCTGGGCACCCGCGACGACCGGGAAGGACAGCACGTTGGTCGGCTTGTCGTGGCCACGGTAGCGGGCATTCAGGCGCCGGCTCTCGCGTGCGCCGACCACGCGCACCGCGAGCTCTCGCCCTGAGGCACGCCGGCCGAGCGCCGCGCCGGCCCAGGCGCCGATCTCGCGTGTCCCCGGAACCCATTCCCGGCCGCGACGGCTCACTTCGACGTGAAGCGGCGCCCTCATGGTTCGCGCGACCGCTCTTCGTAGGCCTGCACGATGCGCTGTACGAGCGGATGGCGCACCACATCGCGCGCATCGAAATGAGTGAAGGCGACGCCCTGGACGTTCGCGAGCACATTGACGACGTGCTTCAAGCCGGAGAGTTTGCCCGCCGGCAGGTCCGTCTGCGTGACATCGCCGGTGACGACGGCTTTGGAGCCGAAGCCGATGCGCGTCAGGAACATCTTCATCTGCTCGATGGTCGTGTTCTGCGCCTCATCGAGAATGATGAAGGAGTCGTTGAGCGAGCGGCCACGCATGAAGGCAAGCGGGGCCACTTCGATCACATTGCGCTCGATGAAGCGCGCCACGCGATCGAAGCCCATCATCTCGTAGAGCGCGTCGTACATCGGCCGCAGGTAAGGATCGACTTTCTGGGTGAGATCTCCCGGCAGGAACCCCAGGCGCTCGCCCGCCTCGACCGCGGGGCGAACGAGGATGATCCGGCGCGCGCGATCGAACTGCAGCGCCTCCACCGCGCAGGCGACAGCCAGATAGGTCTTGCCGGTGCCCGCAGGGCCGATCCCAAACGTGAGGTCGGAGGAGCGGATCTGCGCGAGGTACTGCTGCTGGTGCGCGCCGCGTGCGCGGATGGCGCCGCGTTGCACGCGGATCGAGAGCTCATCGCGTGCGCCCGCGGGTGTGCTGTCGGGCTCCAGATCTCTCACCGCGAGGTGTACGTCTTCGAGCGTGACCTCTTCCTGCTTGGCTCGCCGGAACAGCTCGCGCAGCGCCTGCTCCGCCTCCGCCGCGCGCTCGCCGGTCACGATGAAGTTGTCGCCGCGGCGGCGAACCTGAACCCCCAGGCGCGACTCGAGCAGGCGCAGGTTCTCATCCAGCGGGCCGCAAAGCTTTGCGAGCCGGGCGTTGTCCCTCGGTTCGAGCTCGAACTCGCGCTGCAGGGCGGTCGGTGTGACGGCCACGGCGGTCAGGCGCCGTCCGCGATCAGCCGGCCGCGCAGACTGTGCGCTCGCGCTTCGGTGATGCCGACGTTCACGAAACGGCCGATGAGGGACGGGAGCCCTGCGAAATTCACCCAGCGATTGTTCGCGGTGCGGCCGGCGAGCTCGCGCGTGTCCTTCTTGGCCGGGCGCTCGACCAGCACGCGCTGCACGGAGCCCACCATGGCGGTGCTGATGGCGTGCGCCTGCTCCTGGAGCTGCGCCTGCAGCCGCGCGAGGCGCTGCTGCTTCACCTCGTACGCCACATCATCGGGAAGCGAGGCCGCCGGTGTGCCGGGCCGGCGGCTGTAGATGAAGCTGAACGACTGGTCGAAGCCCACATCGCGCACCAGCGCCAGTGTCGCCTCGAAGTCCCGCTCGCTCTCCCCGGGGAAGCCCACGATGATGTCGGTGGTGATGCTGACATCGGGACGCGCAGCGCGCAGCCGGCGCACCCGCTCCTTGAACTCGAGCGCCGTGTAGCCCCGCTTCATGAGCGCGAGGATCCGGTCCGAGCCGCTCTGCACGGCGAGGTGCAGGTGTCCTGCGAGCTTGCCGATGCTCGCGTAGGCCTCGATGAGGCTGTCGCTGAATTCGTTGGGATGCGATGTGGTGAAGCGGATGCGCTCGATCCCATCCACTTCGGCGACATGATGAATGAGGGTTGCGAGATCGACGCGTACGCCATCCGACATGGTGCCGGCGTAAGCATTCACGTTCTGACCGAGGAGCGTCACTTCGACGACTCCCTGGCGCGCCAGTGCGCGGATCTCCTCCAGCACCGACTCGAACGGACGGCTCACTTCTTCACCGCGCGTGTACGGCACGATGCAGAAGCTGCAGTACTTGCTGCAGCCTTCCATGACCGAGACGAAGGCGCTCGCGCCTTCGGCGCGCGGCTCGGGCAGCCGATCGAATTTCTCGATCTCCGGAAAGCTCACATCGACGACCGGCTGTCCGCTCGCGCGCAGCTGCGCGATCATCTGCGGCAGGCGATGCAGCGTCTGCGGGCCGAACACCAGATCCACGAACGGTGCGCGCTCGATGATGCCGCCCGCCTCCTGGCTGGCGACGCAGCCGCCGACGCCGATGATGACTTCCGGCCGCCGCGCCTTGATACGCCGCCATTCGCCGAGCAGCGAGAACACTTTCTCCTCGGCCTTCTCACGCACCGAGCAGGTATTCATCAGCAGCACGTCGGCTGATGCGGGATCCTCGGCCGCAGTAAGGTCATTGCCTGCCCGGAGTACGTCCGCCATACGGACGGAGTCGTACTCGTTCATTTGACAGCCGAAAGTCTTGATGAAGTAGCGGCCGGGCATAGCTCGAAGAGGGTGACCAGCCGTCAATTTTAAGGCTTATGGCGTGGGGCCGCAGGCGATAATAATTGCAATTCTTTCAGTGGCTTAGGCCGACGCTCGCGGCGTGAGGAGCAGCTCATGCTGGGTCTGCGCCTGCGCGAGCTCGCTGAAGCTCATCGGCCGCGGCGCACCGCCAATGAACGCCCGCGCCTGAAGCCCGGCGGCCTCGAGCAGTCCGATGAGGTCGCTCGCCTTCACACCTGCGAGCTCGAGGCTCGTGGGCGTGTACTCCATCAGCACGCACGCGCAGCGCGACAGCAGCTCGCCCGCGCCCCGCAGCACGAAGTATTCGAATCCCTCGACGTCGATCTTGAGAAAGCGGATCGGCCGCGCGCCCAGATGCTCGCTCTGCCACAGATCGCGCAGCGTCGTCACCGCAACACGCACAGTGCCGCCGCCGTTGTCGCCGGCAAGCAGTGTGTGCCGGCCGTTGTTGCTGTCCTTGTAACGGTGCAGCTCGGCAACGCCGGGCTTCTCCCCGAGCGCGACGTTCATCGCGGTAACCCGATCCGCATCGTTGGCACGGAGGTTTGCGCTCAGCAGGCGAAAAGTCTCCGGATCCGGCTCGAAGGAGAAGATCCGCGCGCCCGGCTCGGAGAGCCGTTGCAACAGCACGCTGTACCAGCCGAGGTTCGCGCCGATGTCGAAAGCAATGTCCTCGGGGCCTAGTCGCACATGCTCGAGGAGGTAACGGGCGATGTGCGGCTCGTGTGCGCCGTAGCGATAGATGTGGCGCGTGATCGCATCGGCCGCAGGGCCCGTGAAGCGCAGATCGAAGGGCACGGCACGCGCCTCGACGTAGCCATCCCGGCTCGCCAGGCGCGCGACCCCGAACTGCACGGTACGCAGCAGGCGCAGCGGCCAGCCATGCTGCACGGACATGGCGTCAGAACGGAATGTCGTCGTCGAACTCGTCGCGTTCGGTGCTGGTGCTGACCGGCTCGGCGCTTTCGCTGCGCTCAGTGCGCTCGCGCGGCATCTCACCGCCGCCACCGCCGCCGCCACCACCTCCGCCACCGCGGCCGCCCAGCATCTGCATGTCGTTCGCCACGATCTCCGTCGAGTAGCGCTCGTTGCCCTGCTTGTCCTGCCACTTGCGGGTTCGGAGGCTTCCCTCGATGTAGACCTGGGAGCCCTTCTTCAGGTACTCGCTCGCGATCTCGGCCAGGCGGCCGAACATGGCGACCCGGTGCCACTCGGTGCGCTCCTGCTGCTCGCCGGTCTGCTTGTCCTTCCAGCTCTCGCTGGTGGCAATGCGCAGGTTCGCGACGGTCATGCCCGAGGGCATGGCGCGGGTTTCGGGATCAGCGCCCAGGTTGCCGACAATGATGACCTTGTTAACGCCTCGTGCCATGGGTGCGCCCTTCGAGCTCGCCGGGTGGGGGTGAAGTGAACGCACATTGTAAGCCGGCAGGGCGGCCGGTGCGACCACGTACAAAGCGCGCGAAAGTACGATTTTGAGCCGAACCGGCGCGCGCGCGTACACTTGCAGGTTTGCCGTTGCGGGGCCTGGGTCATGCAGCCGATTCGCGTGCGCGGAGCACGCACGCACAATCTGAAGAACATCGATCTCGACCTGCCGCGAGAGGCGCTGATCGTGTTCACGGGCTTGTCCGGATCGGGCAAATCCTCGCTGGCCTTCGACACGCTCTACGCGGAGGGCCAGCGGCGCTACGTCGAGTCCCTCTCGGCCTACGCGCGGCAGTTCCTCTCGATGATGGACAAGCCGGACGTCGACAGCATCGAGGGGCTGTCCCCCGCGATCGCGATAGAGCAGAAGGCGACGTCGCATAACCCGCGCTCGACCGTCGGTACCGTCACTGAGATCTACGACTACCTGCGCCTGCTCTATGCGCGCGCCGGCACGCCGCGCTGTCCGGATCACGGCATCGAGCTCACCGCCCAGGCGGTGAGCCAGATGGTCGATCGTGCGCTGCACATTGCCGAGGGCACACCGGTCGCGGTGCTGGCGCCGCTCATCTGCGAGCGCAAGGGCGAGCACGCCGGCCTGTTCGAGGATCTCTCCGCGCAGGGCTTCGTGCGCGTGCGCATCGACGGCCGGATCTATGAGCTCGAAGAGCGTCCGCAGCTCGACCCCAAGCGCAAGCACACCATCGATGCCGTCGTCGACCGGCTGCGCATCCGCCCCGATGCCTCCTCGCGTCTTGCAGAATCCTTCGAGACGGCACTGCGCCTGTCGGGCGGCCTGGCGCGCCTGGCTGGGCTCGACGGGGCGGAGTTCGAGGAGATCGTGTTCTCGAGCCGCCACGCCTGCCCGGTCTGCGGCTATAGCGCTCCGCCGCTGGAGCCCAAGCTCTTCTCCTTCAACAATCCTGCCGGGGCCTGCCCGACCTGCGATGGCCTGGGCACGCGCGAGTTCTTTGATCCGCAGCGCGTGATCGTCAATCCCGGCCTGTCGCTCGCAAGCGGAGCCATCCGCGGCTGGGATCGCCGCAATACGCACTACTTCCAGATGATGCAGACGCTCTCGCGCGCGTATCGTTTCGACATCGAGACGCCGTGGACGGAACTTGCGCCCGAAGTGCGCGAGCTCATTCTGCATGGCAGCGGCGCGGTCAAGAGCCGGCGCGAGCGCTTCGAGGGGATCATGCCGAACCTCGAGCGCCGCTACCGCGAGACGCAGTCGCCGACGGTGCGCGAGCAGCTGTCCAGGTACCGCGGCACGCAGGCCTGTCCCGACTGCGGCGGCACGCGCTTGAACCGCACCGCGCGCAATGTGTTCATCGCCGCGCGCACGCTGCCGCAGGTCGCGCATCTGCCGATCGGCGATGCACTCGCATTCTTTCGCTCCCTCGACCTCGAGGGCTGGCGCGGCGAGGTCGCCTCGAGAATCGTCAAGGACGTGGGCGAGCGGCTGCGCTTTCTCGCCGATGTCGGGCTCGACTACCTCACGCTCGATCGCAGCGCCGAGACGCTCTCGGGCGGTGAGGCGCAGCGCATCCGGCTCGCGAGCCAGGTGGGCTCGGGTCTGACGGGCGTCATGTACATCCTGGATGAGCCCTCGATCGGTCTGCACCAGCGCGACAACCGGCGCCTGCTCGCGACGCTCGCTGCCTTGCGCGACATCGGCAACACCGTGATCGTGGTGGAGCACGATACCGATGCGATCCTCGCGGCGGATCACGTTCTCGACTTAGGTCCGGGCGCCGGCGTGCATGGCGGGCAGATCGTGGCGCAGGGCACACCGCGCCAGATCATGGACAACCCCGCCTCGCTCACGGGTCAGTACCTGAGCGGCCGGCGCGTGATCGCCCTGCCGTCCCTGCGCACACCGCGTGATCCCACGCGTGAGATCCGCATCGTGGGCGCGAGCGGCAACAACCTTCGGCAGCTGAGCGTCGGCATTCCGGTGGGCTTGCTGACCTGCGTCACCGGCGTATCCGGCTCCGGCAAGTCCACACTCATCATCGATACGCTCTACGCACATGCGGCGGCGCGCGTGAATGGCACGCCGATCGATGCCGCATTGTGCGAGCGCATCGAGGGCCTCGGGCAGATCGATCGCGTGATCGACATCGACCAGAGCCCCATCGGCCGCACGCCGCGCTCCAATCCCGCAACCTACACAGGGCTCTTCGCTCCGCTGCGCGAGCTCTACGCCGCGGTGCCGGAGAGCCGTGCCCGCGGCTACGACGCCGGACGCTTCAGCTTCAATGTGAAGGGTGGGCGCTGCGAGGCCTGCCAGGGCGATGGCGTCATCCGCGTGGAGATGCACTTCCTGCCCGATGTTTACGTGCCTTGCGATGTCTGCCACGGCCAGCGCTACAACCGCGAGACGCTCGAGATCCGCTACCGCGGCAAGAACATTCACGAGGTGCTCGAGATGACGGTGGAGGATGCGCACCGCTTCCTGGCCAACATCCCGGCGATCGCGGGCAAGCTCCAGACGCTGAAGGACGTGGGTCTGTCCTATCTGAAACTCGGTCAGAATGCGACCACGCTCTCGGGCGGTGAAGCCCAGCGGGTCAAGCTCGCGCGCGAGCTCGCCAAGCGTGCGACCGGCCGCACGCTCTACATCCTCGATGAGCCCACCACCGGCCTGCACTTCCACGACATCGCCCAGCTCCTGGATGTGCTGCACCGCCTGCGCGATGAGGGCAATACGGTGGTGGTCATCGAGCACAACCTCGAGGTCATCAAGACCGCGGACTGGATCATCGATCTCGGGCCCGAGGGCGGTGCCGGCGGTGGCCTGCTCGTCGCGAACGGCACCCCCGAAGAGCTCGCAGCGCACCCCGCCTCCTATACCGGCCAGTACTTGCACGCGCTCCTGAATACTCCCGTTATGTCAAATTCCTGATACGGACAGGGCGCGTTGCAAATGCGAACCGTTCTCATCTATGCTCGCATTCATGGATAGCAGCCTCACCTGGGAAGTCACGACGCAGCTCGAGCGCGAGCGCGCCGACCGTACGCCCGTGAGTCTCGCGACCCTGCGGCGCGGCGCAACGGCGACCGTGGTATCGGTCGGCCGGCGCGACGGCACGCTCTCCGCGCTCGACCGCCGCCTGCTCGAGCTGGGATTCATTGCGGGCGAGGAACTGCAGGTGATTGCCGAGGCGCGTCCCGGCTGCGATCCGTTCGTCGTCCGCATTGGCACTACGGCGCTCGCATTGCGCCGGCGCGAGGTCGAGACGGTCTGGGTTTCCCAGCCGGACGATCGATGAACGCGCAGGTCGCACCGGCGGCCGCTGTCTCGTTATCCCTGGTCGGTGTGCCCAACTGCGGCAAGACCGCCCTCTTCAACCGCCTGACCGGCAGCCGCCAGAAGGTCGCCAACTACCCCGGCGTCACGGTGGAGCGCAAGGAAGGCCGCTTCATCGGTCCCGTCAGCGGCCGCAGCTATCGCGTACTCGATCTGCCGGGTGCTTACAGCCTGCAGCCCACGACGCTCGATGAGGCGATCACGCGTGATGTAGTGCTGGGCCGGCATGCGGCCGAGCAGCCGCCGGATCTCCTGGTGTGCGTCGTCGATGCGACGAACCTGCGCCTGAATCTGCGTCTGGTGCTGGATCTGAAGCGCCTCGGCCGGCCGATGATCGTCGCGCTCAACATGAGTGATATCGCGGCCGATCGGGGCTACCGCCTCGATGCGGCCGCACTCGCGAGGGCGATCGGCGTTCCGGTCGTGGAAACGGTCGCCGTGCGCGCAAACGGCGAGCGCGCCCTCATCAACGCCATCGACCGTGTCCCCGTGTGGCCCGCCGCCAGCGGCGATCCGATCGAGATGCCCGCGAGCTCCAGCGCCGACATCGAAGCGCGCCACGGCGAAGTGCGCCGCATCCTGCGCGAGATTGGCTATCGGGTGCCGGTGCGCCTGCTGGCGCTCGAGCGGCTCGATGCCTGCGTGCTCCACCCGATCGCAGGCCCGCTGATCCTCGCCGCGGTGATGTTCGCGATGTTCCAGGCGGTTTTCAGCTGGGCACGCGCGCCGATGGATCTGATCCAGGCCGGCGTCTCGGCACTCGGCAACGGCCTCAATTCCGCGCTGGCGGAAGGCCCGCTGCGCCACCTGCTCGTCGACGGTGTCGTGGCGGGCGCCGGCAGCGTGCTGGTATTCCTGCCGCAGATTCTGGTCCTGTTCGCCTTCATCCTCGTGCTCGAGGATTCGGGCTACCTGCCGCGCGCCGCGTTCCTGCTCGATCGATTGATGGGCAAGGTGGGACTGTCGGGCCGGGCGTTCATTCCGCTCTTATCGAGCTTTGCCTGCGCGATCCCCGGCATCATGGCGACGCGCACGATCCCGTCCGCGCGCGACCGGCTCGCCACCATCATGATCGCGCCGCTCATGACCTGCTCGGCGCGGCTGCCGGTGTATGCGCTCCTCATCGCCGCGTTCATCCCGCACCGCATCGTCGGCGTCTTCAATCTGCAGGGCATCGTGCTCTTCGCGCTCTACGGCGCCGGCGTGCTCAGTGCGATGGCGGTGGCGTTTGCACTCAAGCGCACGGTGCTGCGCAGCGACTATCACCCGCTGCTGCTCGAGTTACCCGAATATAAATGGCCGAACCTGCGTAGCTGTTTCCTGGGACTGCTGGAGCGCGCACGCATTTTCATCGGCCGCGTCGGCACGATCCTGCTCGCACTCACCGTCGTGCTGTGGTTTCTGGCGAGCTTCCCCAGCCCGCCCGCGGGCGCCACCGAGCCCGCGATTGCGTACAGCTTCGCCGGCATGCTGGGGAGCGCACTGCAGAAGGTGTTTGCGCCCATCGGTTTCAACTGGCAGATCTCGGTCGCACTCGTGCCCGGTCTCGCGGCGCGCGAAGTGGCCGTCGGCGCACTGGGCACGGTGTATGCGATGTCGGCCACCGGTAAAGACGTGGCCGGTCAGCTCCTGCCCGTGATCGCGAAGAGCTGGACGCTTGCGACCGGACTGTCGCTCCTCGCCTGGTATGTGTTTGCGCCGCAGTGCCTCTCGACCATCGCGGTCGTGAAGCGCGAGACCAACGGCTGGCGTTATCCGCTTTTGATGCTGGGATATCTGTTCGCGCTGGCGTACGTGGCCTCGTTCGTGACGTATCGCTGCGCTTTGGCGCTCGGAGCCGGCTGATGGTGCTGCAGCTCATCGCCGCCGCCGCGATCGTGCTCGTCAGCGCCGCGTACGCGGCCTGGCGTCTCATGCCCGCGCGCGCCCGGCTGTGGCTGATTGAACATGCGATGCCGGCGCGCTTCGCCCGCCCCGCCGCCGCGGCAGCCGCAGAGGCGGGCTGCCAGAGCTGCCCCGCTTCTCAGCGCGAGCGCGGCCCCGACTGAAAAGTCTGGCGCACTTCGCCGTTCACGACGCGCTCCTGGTAGTTGCCGCGCGTATAGAGCGACACCACGCGGCGCCAGAAACTCACGGCGCCGGGGTTGCGCAGATATTCGATGATTTCCCAGCGGCCGGCGAAGCGGTCGAGGATCAGATGCACCGCACCGCGGCCGACGCCGCGTCCGCGATGAGTCCGGGCGACGAAGAACTCCGCCATACGAAAGTCGGCGGGCGGCTGCGCGCCCGGCTGTGTGGTGCGCGATACCAGCGCAAAGCCCACGGGATCGAGTGAGTCGACGATCAGGAGCGGAAACGCATTCGGGTCGGCGAACCAGCGCGCGATCTGATCGGGCTCACGATGCCCGACCTCGCCCAGCACCGGGAAGATCCCCGTGTTGAGCGGCGAGAGATCATCCAGGTAGTCCCGGTACACGCCCTCGATCCAGTGCCGGTCGGCCTCCTGGTTTCGGGCATCGCGCACGCTGACGGTCACAGCTCGTTCCCTCGAGTCGTCCGCGAAAACAAAAGGCCCGGACAGGTCGCTTGCGCGCCGGTCCGGGCCGTTCTCGAGCCGTTCAGGCTCGTATCAGCGTCGCGACTACTGCTTGGCAGGCGCAGCAGGCGGTGCAGCCGGAGCGGCACCCGCATCGCCCGCGGGCGGTGCAGCCGGCGCGGCCGGCGTCTCGCCAGCCGGAGCGGCGGGCGCAGCAGCCGGAGCAGCAGCGTTTTCAGCCGGAGCAGCCGCCGGCGGAGGAGCGGATTCTGCCGGCGCCGGGCTGGCAGCTTCCTGCTTGGAGCAGGCGGCGAGCACGAGCGCGGCAACGGCAGCGCTAAGGACGAGTTTGGTGTTCATTGAACGGTACCCCGAAAGAAGAACCAACGGTGAGTGAGACCCTTTATCAAACAAACGCGTTTGTCTGGCGATTCCAGATCGCGGCGTCAAATTCTATAGAGTCGCCACGGGATTGGAAACACACCTGAGGGGACGACGCGAGGATGCGACAGTGATTGCTGCACTGCAATATGTCTAAAATCGGTTACGACTTCCAGCCGGGACCCCATCAGTGACCCACGATTCTCCGCGCTCACTGCCCACACTCTACGCCGCGCACCTGCGCACGCTCATGCGCCGCTTCGATGAGGCGCTCGCGGCCTGCGGACTTGCGGGGGTGCTGGTGTATTCCGGTTCCCCGCCACTCGTTTTCCGCGATGACCAGCACTACCCGTTCAAGGCGCATGCGTGGTTCAAGGCATGGCTGCCGCTCATCGATGCGCCGGATTGTCTGCTTTGCTACGAGCCCGGGCGCAAGCTGCGCCTGCTGTTTCTGCAGCCGCGCGACTACTGGCATCTGCCGCCCGCGACGCCGCGCGAATTCTGGACCGATGCCTTCGATGTGCAGCCGATCGCCGAACTCGCCGCGGCGCGGCCACTGCTGCCCGCCGATCTCACTCATTTTGCGTTTATTGGCGCGCCCACCGCTGAGATCTCCGCCTGGTCGCCCGGTGCCGTGAACCCGCAAGCGCTGCTGGCGCGCCTGGAATTCGAGCGTGCGATCAAGACCGACTACGAGCTCGAGCGCCTGCGCGAAGCCTCCCGTCTCGCCGCCCGCGGTCATCGCGCGGCCGCGCGCGCCTTCAAGGCGGGCGGCTCCGAGTTCGAGATCGAGCTCGCATTCCTCTCGGCCTGCGGTCAGCGCGAGCAGGAGCTGCCGTACAACCCGATCGTGGCGCTCAACGAAGGCGGCGCGGTGCTGCACTACCAGGTGCTCGAGCGCAAGGCGCCCTCGACGAGCCGCTCGCTCCTCATTGACGCCGGTTGCGAGGTGGCGGGCTATGCGAGCGATGTGACGCGGACGCACTCGCGCAAGGATCGCGATTTTGCGGCGCTGATTACCGCCTTCGACGACGTGCAGCAGAATCTGTGCGCCGGCGTGCACGCCGGTGTCGACTGGCGCGACGTGCACCTCACGGCTCACCGGCTGGTGGCGGAATTTCTCAACGAGGCAGACGTGACGCACTGTGATGCCGAGGAGGCCGTGGACAGCGGGCTTTCGGGTGTCTTCATGCCGCACGGCATCGGCCATCTGCTCGGACTTCAGGTGCACGACGTGGGCGGTTGGCAGGCGAGCGCCGAAGGCGGGGAGATTCCGCGTCCCGAGGGGCATCCGTATCTGCGTCTCACGCGCGTTCTGCAACCGGGATTCGTCGTGACCATGGAGCCGGGCATCTACTTCATCGATCAGCTGCTTGATGAAGCCCGCGCCGATAAGCGGCGCGGCAAGATGATCAACTGGTCGAGAGTGCAGCAGCTCAAGCCCTTCGGCGGCATCCGCATCGAGGATGATCTCGCGGTCACGGCGAAAGGTTGCGAGAACCTGACGCGCGATGCATTCCAAGTGCTCGAGATGCGCAAGAATGCGATCGGCGGACCAGATGCCGCGCATTCAGCGCGCCGCTCATCGGGCAGGCCGAAGGGAACGAAGCGGCGCGGGAAGCCCGGCAGCCGTCGCGGTACAAGAGGCTAATCGCCTGCCAGTGAGCGAACTAGGTTGCTACGTGCAAAATGAAGCTAGTTCGGCGATCCGGTGTCGCGTGTAACTCAGCGGCGGGATTTTCACTTCGACACCATCCACCTCGAACGGGGGCAGCTCGATCGAAATGCGCGCCGCTTTCAACGTCGCGCTGGGCTCATTGATGTCCGCATAAAACAGACTCGGTCCCTGCATCTGACCCGTAACGGAGGCGAGCACGCTCTTATTTCGAATTCGAGCGATCACGGGGGCTACGGTCGAGGTCCCATCTCCCGCTTCGACATGGATGAAGGCTGATTTGAATCGCACGGTGCTTCGATTGCTGATGTGGATGTACATCAGGCGCATGCCGATATAGGCCCCGCCTTCATTCTGCAGGTCGATCGATACGCCATCGGCGACTTGGACGGTCTTGCGATAGCTGCGCATCCCGCAGGAAAGATCCTTGGTAGCGCCGTCTGCAGAATCCGGCGTGTAAATCGACTGTACCAACGGGATGCAGCCGCTCAGCGCCAGCGAGACTGCAGCCAAGCACAAGATCGGCCAACAGCGGCTTGTCATGTATTCGCGCCGAGCCAAGACGTAGCGCGAAGCGTACACGAAGGGGAGGAACGAAGAAGCAGTCGGCAGTCTGCGCGGACTCTCCGCGATGAAACCTGTCACGCCCGCCAGACCCCGGCCGGATCACCGGCCGGGGTCAGCCTCACTCACTTCAGAAGCCGACGCCAAAGAGGTCGGACATCGCGTTCACATTGCGATCGCAGGCATGATTCAGGCAAGGCAGGCGGAAGCCTGACTCGAGCGACTTCAGCAGCGAGTAGCTCGTGTAGAAGCCCTTGCTCTGCACGCCGCCGCTGAACGCATGCCCGTTGGTCTGCACGGTGAGAACCACGCGGTTCTGATTGCCGTCGGGGAACGCAGTGCCCGCCGGCAGCGCCGTCTTCAGACCGCTGTAATCATTCTCATCCCACACCACGACGATCGCGTTGTAGCCCGAATGCCAGACCGGAGATGAGGTGATCGCCGTGACGATGGTCTGCACCGCCACGTCGGCCTGCTCGGAAAGGCCCGGGTTCATTCCGACCTGCGTGCCATCGGTCAGCAGATCGAAGGCATCGATGCCGAAATCGAACTGACAGAATGCATCACCGTTGCCGCGACCGTGCTGGTCATTGCACTGGTTGGGCGCGATGAACGACAGGTTGGGCACATCGCCCGAGGCGAGATCGGCGTACAGGCCATGTGCGCCGGCGAAGCCGACGATATTGTGCAGGCTGTTACGCGGATCCCAGCCCTGCTGCACGCTGGCAAAGTAGGCGAACGGATTGTGCTTCACCGCATAGGCCGCGAGCAGCTGATCCGAGGTGAGCGGCGGCAGATTGGTCGGTGAGAGCGGCTGCGTCGGATCGTAGGTCGTGAGATTGCTCGCCGTGCCGTTGCTGTTGTTGACGAGATTGGCACCGCCAACCGGCAGGCTCTCCTGATATGACTTCCAGGACAGGCCATGGCGCACCAGCTGATCGCCGATGGTCTCACCCGTGGTGTTCTTCGCCGCCGGTACGCTCACGACTCCGTCGATATTGGCGAGAAAGTCGAAAACGCCCGGCGCCGTCTCATTCCAGTTATCGACGGCCTCCGTGGCCGCATCCGTTCCCGTGCCGCTGATCGGACAGATGCTGGTGAACTCGACCTGCACCGGCGGCGGCACGGCAGGCGAGCTGTCCGCGTCCGCATTGACCAGGCCGCTCTGCAGGTTCGGCTGGCAGCTCGTGTTGTGCCAGTTCGGCGACGCATCGCTGCGCACGCCGAAATTCGAGCCGCCGACGATCTCAAGATAGTTCGTGAGACTGGGGTGGCCGATCGCGTAGTAGCGCGTGGCGACGTTCACTCTGTGATTGGCGATCTCGCCATTGATGAACGGCATCGCCGGATTGCCGACGATCTGCTGATAGCTGTGGTTCTCCATCATGATCACGAACACGTGATCGAGATGGGGAATGCCGCTGGGAACCGGTCCCTCGGCGGCAAAACTGGTGTTGGCGGCAGCGCCCGCGATCAAGGTCGCAAGCACACCCGCCGATACGCTCGTAGCTCGGCTCATTTGAAAACTCCCTGAGGCATGTGAACGCAGGCAGGCTAAGAGCGCTTCTTGACTCCGAGGTTAAGGGCAGATGACAACGCAGCGTCAGCTGCGTCGGATCGGTAACGCCCGTCAGTGCGCGGGATCGACCCGAATGAGCCCCATCATTCCGCCGTCTTCGTGATCGAGCAGATGGCAGTGATAGACGAACGTGCCCACTGAATTCGGATCGCGAAAGTCCATCCGCAGCCGTACGCTCGGATAGGACTTCATGGCCGGGTTGTAGAAGGGGATCGCGACCGTATCGCGCAAAAAGGGTTCATTTACCGCCACGCCGAGCCAGTCCACCACCTGAAAATGGATCTGGTGAATGTGGAAGGCGTGAACCTCGGTAGATCGATTCTCGATGATCCAGTCCTCGACCTCGCCCTGTTTCGCGATGATGTTCGGCTGCGTCTGAGAGGGGTTGAACGCGGCCGGCGTCTGTCCGTCGACCGTCAGGTAGAAATGTTGCGGATTGTTAGGATGCGCCGGGTCGACCGCATCCTCCGAGAAGTACAGCTTGCGTACGCGCACAGGCGTCGTATGACCCAGCCAGGAGTCTCCTGAAGGCACCGGCGCTGCCGTGGCTGCAGACGCCGCGGCAATCGCAAGGGGCGGCTCCGGAGCGTCGGCTGCGGCTACGATCGAGACCAGCGCGCGGTTGGGATCGTTCTCGCCGCCCTCGCCCGTGTTGACCCATCGCGTCACCAGCATGCCCGGCACGCCATCGGGCGGTCCGATCAGAATGAATTCGAGCCGTCCACCCGGGGGTACGACCATGCTGTTGCGCCATTGCGTCGAATGACCCGGCTTGCGCTCGCCATTCACCGGCACGCCGTCGACGGCGACCACTCCGATCCACTGCGGTCGAAAGGCCGCCCCGCGCTGGTAGAGCACGGCGAGATCGAGATACGTCACCGACGAGGCGTTCAGCACTCGCCACAACTGGCGCTCGCCGGGCTTCAGATGAATCGTCGGGCGCGGATAATCCGGATAGGGCACCGGCACGAAATTCACCGTCAGATCCTTCGCGGGCTTGCCGGCGCCGGTGCCAGTGTTCGCGGCATCGCCGTCGCGATCGAGCAGCACCTGCGTCGCAGGCTCCGCTGCCGAGGGCGGCGCGTCAGGGTTCTCGAGATCCTGATCGCGGATGACGAGCACGCGCTCGGGCAGCCCGGCAACGTCGGGGTTGGCGCGCTCCAGACCTTCGACGACCAGGGCGCCCGAAGCCCCACCCTGCACCTGCCGGCTGCTGAAGCCGTGGATGTGGGGGTGATACCAGTACAGGCCCGGCGGCTCATCCGCCGGAATCCTGAAGCGGTATTCGAAGGGCGGATCCGTAGGTTGGATGGAGGTTCGCAGCACCTCATCCTGGTGGCACACGGACGGCACCGTCATGCCGTGAAAGTGAAGATTCGCGGAGGTCGCCGACATGATCCCGCTGGTGCACGGATCGGCGCTCGCCGAAACAGGCGGGTGTGCGTGCGAGTGCTCGTGAGTCTGCGGCCTCGGGTTCGAGCCGGCGTCGAGCTCGGTCAGCGCATTCTTCAGATGCAGGACGAGCTCATCCCCCGGCCGCACCCGCAGCGTCGGCGCTTGCGCGCCCTCGGCGCTGAGGTAGCAATAGCGGACGCGGCCGTTCGCCAGCTTCTCATTGCGCACGGTGAGGTCCAGCGCGAGCACCCCCTCATGGCTTCGCAGGTCAACCGGCTGCGGGACTTCGATGCCGGCGTCAGGACGCGGGCATGCGGGCGGCGATTCGGAGGCGACGGCGAGGTCCCACGCGAGAGTGCTCGCCGCGATGAAGCCAAGTACCGGAATTGTGCGCGCGGACATTCATCCGCGACTTTGAGTCAGTTGCGTGACAGACCGGTGTCACCCCGGCGGCCTGGGTTGGGCTCAGCGCTTCGCCAGCAGATCGCGAATCTGTGTCAGCAGCTGCTCGGTCGGCGAGGGCGCTGCGGCGACGGCCGGAGGCGGGCGCTTCAGCTTGTTGATGCCCTTGATGAGAACGAAGAGCGCCACCGCGACGATCAGGAATTCGAACAAGGTCTGCAGGAAGTGACCGTACTTCCACAGCACCGGCATGCCCTTCGGATCCGTGCCGATGCGCACGGCGAATTCACTGAAGTCGAAACCGCCGATGGCAAGGCCGAGCGGCGGCATGATGATGTCAGCGACCAGCGAACTGATGATCTTGCCGAAGGACGCACCGATCACGACGCCGACCGCGAGGTCGACGACGTTGCCCTTCATCGCAAATTCTTTGAATTCTGCACCGAGTCCCATATTCGTCTCCCCTTGGTCCTGCAGTGAGTTCGCGTCGGCTCTATGCGGCGGCCTTCTTCTTGCGCTTCGGCTTCGCGGGTGCGGCTTCCGCCGCGGCTTTGGTCTTCGTCGACTTCTTGGCCTTGCTGGCCGCGCGCGCCTTCCTGGCTTTCGGCGCTTCCTCCTTCACCGGCTCCGCTACGGCGGCGCCCTCGACGAGCTGCATGAACGCCATCGGGGCCGAATCCCCCGGACGCGGCGCCATGTGCAGGATGCGGGTGTAGCCACCCGGGCGCGTGCGGAAGCGCGGGCCCAGATCCGCAAACAACTTCTCCACCACGGCCGCATCGCGCAACCGGGAGAACGCCAGCCGGCGGTGCGCCTCGCTGTCGGTCTTGCCGAGCGTGATGAGCGGTTCCACCACCCGGCGCAGCTCCTTGGCCTTCGGCAGCGTCGTACGGATCGTCTCGTGCCGCAGCAGCGAGACGCTCATGTTGCGCATGAGCGCGTGGCGGTGCGGGCTGTTGCGTGACAGCTGCCGGCCCGAGAGATGGTGACGCATATCTGTTTCCTGACTCTTCGTCTGGCGCGCCGTTTACAGGACGTCGCGCTCTTCTTCGTGCTTCAGGCCCGCCGGCGGCCAGCCCTCGAGGCGCATGCCGAGCATCAGGCCGTGGCTCTGCAGCACTTCCTTGATCTCGGTGAGCGACTTCTTGCCGAGATTCGGCGTGCGCAGCAGCTCGACCTCGGTGCGCTGCACCAGATCGCCGATGTAGTGGATGTTCTCCGCCTTGAGGCAGTTCGCGCTGCGCACGGTGAGCTCGAGCTCATCGACCGGCCGCAGCAGTATGGAATCGAACTGCATCTCGGAGACCTTGGTCGAGGCTTCCTCTTCGCCCTGCAGGTCGACGAACACCGACAGCTGATCCTTCAGGATCCCGCCGGCGCGACGGATCGCCTCTTCGGCGTCGATCGTGCCGTTGGTCTCGATGTCGATCACCAGCTTGTCGAGGTCGGTGCGCTGCTCCACGCGCGCCGCATCGACCGAGTAGGTCACGCGACGCACGGGGGAGAACGACGCATCGAGCTGCAGCCGCCCGATCGGGCGCGTCTGCTCCTCGAACGCCGCACGCTGCGCTGCCGGGCGGTAGCCGCGGCCGCGCTCGATCTTCAGCGTCATCGACAGCTCGCCCGCCTTGGTGAGGTTCGCAATCACCAGCTCCGGGTTCACGACTTCGATGTCGTGGTCCGTCTGGATATCACCTGCGGTCACCGGGCCCGGGCCCTTCTTGTGCAGTCGCAGCTCGGCGCTGTCGCGCGTGTGCATGCGCAGGGCGACCTGCTTCAGGTTCAGCAGAATGTCGACCACGTCTTCCTGCACGCCCTCGATGCTCGTGTATTCATGCAGCACGCCATCGATTTCCACTTCCGTGATGGCGGCGCCCGGCATCGACGACAGCAGCACGCGGCGCAGTGCGTTGCCGAGCGTGTGGCCGAAGCCCCGCTCGAACGGCTCGATCACAACACGCGCCTGGCGCGGAGCGACCGGCTGCACCTTGACGACGCGCGGCTTTAAGAACTCTCCTACGGATCCCTGCATTGCAGTACCACCTTTACTTCGAATACAGCTCGATGACCAGGTTCTCGTTGATGTCCGGCAGCACGTCATCACGCGCCGGCACCGTCTTGAACACGCCGCGCATCTGCTTGTCGTCAACCTCTACCCATTCGGGCAGGCCGACCTGCTGCGCAACGTTGAGCGCGCTCTGGATGCGCAGCTGCTTGCGCGACTTCTCGCGCACCTGCACCACATCGCCCGCCCGGCACTGATACGAGGCAATCGTCACCGCCTGCTCGTTCACGGTGATCGCCTTGTGCGCGACGAGCTGGCGCGCCTCGGCACGCGTGGCCGCAAATCCCATGCGGTACACCACGTTGTCCAGGCGGCACTCGAGGAGCTTCAGCAGGTTCTCGCCCGTGGCGCCCGTGCGGCGCGCCGCTTCCTCGTAGTAGTTGCTGAACTGGCGCTCCAGCACGCCGTACATGCGGCGCAGCTTCTGCTTCTCGCGCAGCTGCAGGCCGTAGTCCGAGAGGCGCTGGCGCCGCTCGCCCTTGATGCCGCCGGGGGGCACGGAGAACTTGCACTTGCTCTCGAGCGGCTTGCTGCCGCCGGTGAGGAACAGGTCGGTGCCCTCGCGTCTGGCGAGCTTGCACCGGGGGCCGACGTATCGCGCCATATTCGCTTGAACCTCGCTCCTAGACTCTGCGCTTCTTGGGCGGCCGACAGCCGTTGTGCGGTATCGGTGTCACGTCCGAGATGCTGGTGATCTTCAGTCCGCAGGCATTGAGCGCCCGCACCGCCGACTCGCGTCCGGGGCCGGGGCCACCGACGCGCACCTCGACGTTCTTCACGCCGTGCTCCTGCGCCGCAACGCCCGCCTTCTCGGCCGCGACCTGCGCGGCGAAGGGCGTGCTCTTTCTCGAGCCGCGGAAGCCGCAGCCGCCCGAGGTCGCCCAGGAAAGCGTGTTTCCTTGACGGTCCGTGATCGTGATGATCGTGTTGTTGAAGGAGGCGTGCACGTGCGCGATCGCATCGAGCACGTTCTTGCGCGCCTTCTTCGGCTTCTTCGCCGCCGCTGCGGCCGCAGCACCTGCTGCGGGAGCCGCTGCGCCCGCTGCCGCTGCCGGTGCCGGGGGTTTTTGCTCAGCCATATTGTCTTAAGCCCTCTTAAACCTTGCCCGGAGGCGCGTTCAGTTTCACGGCCTGCTTGCGCGGACCCTTGCGCGTGCGCGCGTTCGTGCGCGTGCGCTGGCCCCGCACCGGAAGCCCACGACGGTGGCGGATGCCGCGGTAGGTACCGAGGTCCATCAGCCGCTTGATGTTCATCGACACTTCGCGCCGCAAGTCGCCCTCGACCGCGAACTTCGCGATCTGCGAGCGGATCGCGTTGATCTCCGCCTCGGTGAGATCCTTCACGCGGGTGCTCAGCGAGATGCCTGCGTTGGCGCAGGCCTCACGCGCCCGTGCGCGGCCCACGCCATAGATGTGCGTGAGCCCGATCCACACGTGCTTGTTCATCGGAATATTGATGCCGGCTATGCGTGCCATATATGCCTCAACCCTGCCGTTGCTTGTGCCGCTGGTCCGAACAGATCACGTACACGACGCGACGGCGGCGCACGATCTTGCAGTTCTTGCAGATCTTCTTGACTGAAGGACGAACTTTCACGCTTAAGCTCCTTACCCTGCGCGGTTCGAACCGAGCAGGTTCGCTTTCTTGCTGTCGTACAGGTGTGACATGGAATGCGCAGACAGCTGCGCCATGAAGTCCATGACCACCACCACGACGATCATCAGCGAGGTGCCCCCGAACTGGAACGGCACCCCTTGCGAAGACACCAGGAATTCCGGCAGCAGACACACGCCGGCGACATACAGCGCGCCCCACAGCGTCAGGCGCGTCAGCACGTTGTCGATGTACTGCGCCGACTGCTGCCCGGGGCGGATCCCCGGAATGAACGCGCCGGACTTCTGCAGGTTCTGCGCGGTATCGCGCGCATTGAACACCAGCGCCGTATAGAAGAAGCAGAAGAACAGGATCAGCACGGCGTAGACGACCAGGTGCAGCGGCTGACCGTAGCCCAGGGATGCGGCGACACCCTGCAGGAAGGTGCCGAGCTTGCCGGTGGAGCTCGCGCCGAAGAAATTCGCGATCGTCGCCGGAAACAAAAGCAGGCTCGAGGCGAAGATCGGCGGAATGACGCCCGACATGTTGAGCTTGAAGGGCAGATGCGTCGTCTGGCCGGCGTACATGCGCCGCCCGACCTGGCGTTTGGCGTAGTTCACCGGAATGCGCCGCTGCGCGCGCTCGACGTAGACCACGAACGCCGTAACGCCGACCACGATCGCAATCAGCAGCAGCGCAAACGGACCCGACATCTCACCGGTACTGATCGACTCGGCCGTGTTGCCGATCGCGCCGTGCAGGCCTGCGACGATGCCCGAGAGAATGAGCATGGAGATGCCGTTGCCGATGCCGCGCTCGGTGATCTGCTCGCCGAGCCACATCAGGAACATCGTGCCCGTGGTCATGGTCGCGGTGGCGGTAAGGCGCCACTCCCAGCCGCCCGCGAGCACCATGTTGTTCTTCTCGAGCGCGATCGCAGCCGCAAACGACTGGAACAGCGCGAGGATCAGGGTGCCGTAGCGGGTGTACTCGGTGAGCTTGCGCCGGCCCGACTCGCCCTCTTTGCGCAGCTCGTTCAGCGAGGGCACGATCATCGACATCATCTGGATGATGATCGAGGCGGAGATGTAGGGCATCACGGCCATCGCGAAGATGGACATGCGCTGCAGCGCACCGCCCGAGAACATGTTCGCGATCCCGAGGATGCCGTTCGACTGATCGTTGAAGAAGCGCGCCACCGCATCCGGGTTGATGCCCGGCACCGGGATGAACGTGCCGATGCGGTAGACAATGAGCCCGCCGATCAAAAACCACAGGCGGCCGCGAATCTCGCTGAAGCGGGCAGCTTCACCGAGCGCGGCAGCAGGGTTTGTGATCATTGCGTTCGCCATTTAGGCCTCGATCTTTCCACCGGCAGCGGTAATCGCGGACTGCGCGCCCTTGGTGGCGGCAATGCCCTTCAGCGTCACGGCCTTCTTCAGCTCGCCCGAGAGCACGACTTTGGCGCGCTCGGCGAACTCCGGCACGATGCCGGCCTTCTTCAGCGCCTCAAGGTCGATCACGGCCGCATCCACCCTGGCGAGCTCCCCGAGGCGCACTTCCGCGCGCGTCGCCTTGATCTTCGAGCGGAAGCCGACCTTCGGCAGGCGGCGCTGCAGCGGCATCTGGCCGCCTTCGAAGCCGACTTTGTGATAGCCGCCCTTCCTGGCGCGCTGACCTTTGACGCCGCGGCCGCAGGTCTTGCCCTGGCCGGCGGAGGCGCCGCGCCCCACGCGCAGCCGCGGACGGCGCGCACCAGGTGCAGGCTTCAGAGTGTTGAGTCGCATGGCCTTACGGTCCTTCCACTTTCAGCAGGTGCGAGGCCGTGCGGATCATGCCCCGGTTCTCCGGAGTATCGGCCACGGACACCGTGTGATGCCGCCGGCGCAGCCCAAGCCCGCGCACGGACGCCGCGATATGCGCGAGCTGCCCGTGCGTGCTCTTGAGCTGGGTCACCTTAAGAGACTGTTTATTCGCGCCCGCGTTCACGCTGTGAGCTCCTCGAGCGTCTTGCCGCGCTTCGCCGCGATCTCCTCGGGCGAGCGCACGCGCGATAAGGCATCCATCGTCGCCCGCACCACGTTCACCGGGTTGCGCGAGCCGTAGCTCTTGGCGAGGACGTTGCGCACGCCGACACACTCGAGCACCGCGCGCATGCCGCCGCCGGCGATGACGCCCGTGCCTTCCGAGGCCGGCTGCATGAGCACGCGCGTCGAGCCATGCGAGCCCTTGACCGCGTAGTGCAGCGTGTCCTCGCGCAGCGCGACGTTGATCATGTTCTTGCGCGCCTGGGCCATCGCCTTGGAGATCGCGACAGGCACTTCACGCGCCTTGCCAAAGCCGAAGCCGACGCGGCCGGAGCCGTCCCCGACCACCGTGAGGGCCGTGAAGCCGAACTGGCGGCCGCCCTTGACGACCTTGGCTGTGCGGTTCACCGCTACCAGCTTCTCCAGGAGCTCATCGGCGGGCTGTGCTTTTTCCGGTCTTGCCATACGTGCGTTACCTGATGAGCTAGAACTGCAGGCCGGCTTCGCGCGCGGCATCGGCCAGCGCTTTCACGCGGCCGTGGAACTGGAACCCCGAGCGATCGAAGGCGACCTTGGTGACGCCGGCGGCCTTGGCACGCTCGGCAATCGCCCGGCCGACGGCCTTCGCGGCCTCCACGTTGCCGGTTGCCTTCAGCCCCTGGCGCACCGCTTCCTGTACGGTCGAGGCCGCAGCGAGCACCTGCCCACCGCCGGCATCGGTCAGCTGCGCGTAGATATGGCGCGGCGTGCGATGCACGGTCAGGCGCGCAACGCCCAGCTCGCGGATATGCGCGCGGGTCTTGATGGCGCGGCGCAAACGCCGCTCCTTCTTCGTGGTGACGCTCACTTCTTCTTCCCCTCTTTGAGGGTGATCTGCTCATCGACATAGCGCACGCCCTTGCCCTTGTAGGGCTCGGGCGGGCGGATGTGGCGGATCTCCGCGGCCACCTGGCCGACCTTCTGCCGGTCGACGCCCTTGACGATGATCTCGGTCTGGCTCGGGGTCTCGATCGTGATGCCCTCGGGCACCGCGAAATTCACCGGATGCGAGAAGCCGAGCGTCAGATTCAGGGCCTTGCCCTGCACCTGGGCACGAAAACCGACGCCCACCAGGGAAAGCTTGCGCTCGTAACCCTTGGTCACGCCCTGCACCATGTTCGCCAGGTGCGCGCGCGTTGCGCCTGCCTGCATCGACAGGCCTTCCGCATCGCCGTACTGCACGGACAGCTGCTTGTCAGCCTGCTGCACGCTGATGCCGTTCTTGAGCGCGAGCGACAGCGATCCCTTGGCGCCCTTCACGGTCACGGCTTCGCCGCTGACGGTGGCGGTCACGCCCTGGGGCAGATCGATCGGAGCTTTGGCGACTCTGCTCATGGCATCACGCGACGATGCAGAGCACTTCGCCGCCCTGCCCGATGGAGCGGGCCTGCCGCTCGGTCATCACACCCTTCGGCGTGGACACGATCACGGTGCCCATGCCACCCAGCACCTTCGGCAGCTCGTCCTTGCCGCGATAGATGCGCAGTCCCGGCCGGCTGACGCGCTCGAGGCGGTCGATGACCGGGCGGCCTTCGTAGTATTTGAGGCCGATGGTCAGCGTCTGCAAGTGCCCTTCGGACTCGAGACGGTAGTCGGCGACGTAGCCTTCCTCTTTCAGCACGCGGACGATGGCCGTCTTCAGTTTGGAGGAAGACAGGCTCACCTCGGCCTTGCGCGCGGTCTGCCCGTTGCGGATACGCGTCAGGAGGTCGGCGATGGGATCGGTCATGCTCATGCGGCTTATCCTTACCAGCTCGCCTTGGTCAGCCCCGGAATCTCGCCACGCATCGCAACCTCGCGGATCTTGACGCGGGAGAGGCCGAATTTGCGGTACACGCCCCGGGAGCGGCCCGTGATCGCGCAGCGCTTGCGCTGGCGCGTCGGGCTTGCATCGCGCGGCAGGGACTGCAGGCGCGCCTGTGCGGCGGCGCGATCCTCGGGGGAGGTCTTGGGGCTCCGGATGAGCTCCTTCAGCTGTGCGCGACGCTGAGCGTATTTGCGCGCGATCTGCGCACGCCGCTTTTCGCGCTCGACCATGTTCGTTTTCGCCATAGGCTTCTCGCTGCCCCTTACTTCCGGAACGGGAAATTGAACGCTTCGAGCAGGGCACGGCCCTGCTTATTGTCCCGCGCCGTCGTGGTGATGGTGATGTCCATGCCGCGTAACTGATCGATCTGGTCGTACTGGATCTCGGGGAAGATGATCTGCTCCTTCACTCCGAGGCTGTAATTGCCCTGGCCGTCGAAGGCACGCGGCGACACGCCGCGGAAGTCGCGGATGCGCGGAATCGCGATGCTGATCAGCCGGTCCAGGAACTCGTACATGCGCGCGCCGCGCATCGTCACCTTGCAGCCGACCGCAAGCCCCGCGCGCAACTTGAAGGACGCGATCGACTTCTTCGATTTGCACACCAGCGGCTTCTGGCCGGTGATCTTGGTGAGATCGGCTACGGCCGCATCCATCACCTTCTTGTCCGCGGCCGCCTCGCCCACGCCCATGTTCACCGTGATCTTGGTGATACGCGGCACCTGCATCGGGTTCTCGATGCCGAGCTCCTTCTTGAGCTGCGGCACGACCTTCTCGCGGTAAAACTCTTGTAGCCTTGCCATGTCGGTTATCCGTGAGCGCGACGCTTAGGCGTCGAGCATCTCTCCGTTGGAGCGGAAGCAGCGCACCTTTCTGCCGTCGGTGAGCGTCTTCACGCCGATGCGATCGGCCTTCTTGGTGGAGGGATTCCAGATCGCGACCTTCGAGAGGTGCAGCGGGGCTTCCTTCTCCACGATCCCGCCCGGCAGGTTCTTCTGCGGGTTGGGCTTCTGATGGCGCTTGACGCGGTTCACGCCCTCGACGACCACGCGATCGTCCGCGAGCACGTTCACGACGGCGCCCTTGCGGCCCTTGTCGCGGCCCGAGAGCACGACCACCTGGTCGCCTTTCCTGATCTTCTTCACAGGACCTCCGGCGCGAGCGAGATGATCTTCATGAACGCGACCGTGCGCAGCTCGCGCGTGACGGGTCCGAAGATGCGCGTGCCGATCGGCTCGAGCTTGTTGGTGAGCAGCACCGCGGCATTGCCGTCGAAGCGGATGAGGGAGCCGTCGGGGCGGCGCACGCCACGCGTGGTACGCACCACGACCGCGTCGTAGACCTCGCCCTTC
>DATIYV010000068.1:0-7620 GCA_035517435.1 Steroidobacteraceae bacterium
CGACAGGTTGACGCTCCAGCGTGACGTTGGGTGATAGGCGAGACCCAATGTGGCCGCCGGTCCGAAGGAATCCGGCAGCTTGATCGAGGTCGGCCCACCGCTTGCTGCATCGCCCGCAGGCGTCGAGACGCGATCGTAGAAGTGGGTGTAGTTGATGCCGACGCCGATATACGGCCGCCACGCATGCGACTCATCCACGAAGCTATAGTTCAGGAGCAGCGTGGGGGCGAACCAGCGCGCGCTGGAGATTACCTCGCCGTTGTACGGCACCGAGCCCACCATGGCTGGTCCCTTGCCCTTGGTCTTGGTGAGCGGCGGCCAGCCGGCGGCGAGCTCCAGATCGAAGTGCGACGATAGCCGGCGCACGTAGGCCAGGTACAAGGTCGTGGTGTTCTCCACCTCGACATTCAGACCCGGCGGCACGAACGGACCGCTGATGTCATCCGCGCTGGAGTGATAGGTCACGTAATACAGACCCACTCGGACGCTGTTCGGGTGCTCTTCATCGGCGAGGCAGGCCGAACTCACACCGGCCAGGGTCAGCGCGAAGAGCGTGCAGATTGTGTTGAAGCGCATGTTCTTATTCTCCCGGCATCTTCAGTGCGTCGAACAGGCCGCGCGCTGCGGCCGAGCAGAACGGTGCGACGGTCGAGTGGTACGCCTGTACTACCGCCTGCTGACCTCCGCCGGCCGCGATCTGGCCGAGGGTCTGCTGGAAGGCGGTCTTGAGGGCGGCCACCTGCGGAGAATCCGCTCCGGTCACGGCGGCGTTCACATCGAGGACGCTGACGAGGCCCTGGGGCAGTGCCGCCCAGTACGCCTGCATGGTCTGCGTGTTGACGCTGAAGAACACGGTCGGATCCTGATCCCCGCCGCACATCAGCATCGGCGCCTGCGGCGCCCAGTTGCGCATGTCATTCAACTTGAAGTCCTGGCGCAGCGGATGCTGAGGGGAGGCCGCCGTCGGCACGCCCGCCTGCGGAGTCGGCACGGCGCCATCCGGATGCTGGGCGGCATCGATGGCGTAGGCCGCGCGGAAGTTGTTGTTTACCAGACTCGGATTGCCGAAGCCCAGGGCGAAGAGCGGATTCGCGGGCACGGCGAGCTCAGCGTCCAGCTGCGGAATGCCGGTCACGGGCGTCGTGCTGTTGAAGAGCGCGGTCTGCGGCAGCTTGCCCGTGGTGAAGAGGTCAGAGAGCGGCAGCGTGCTCGGCAACACCGTCTCGATGCCGGTCGCGTACGTCGGGTCGTACACATCGGTCGTTGCCACATACAGATTGTGATACGAGTTCTGGTAGCTCGTGGTGATGAGCGGCGTGAACACCGTCGAGCCGATGTTGACGTTGCCGAAGAACACCGCATCGCCGAAGGCCTCGAGAGCGTACGGGCCGGACATCGGTGCCGAAGCGGTCACGGTCTCGCCGGCCTCCTGCAGCGCACGGTGCGTCGCCATCGCTACGTAACCGCCCTGGGAGTAGCCGGTGATGAATAATTCGCCGCTGTCGCTCGTCGCCGGCGTAAAGCTCTGCGGCAGCGCCGTGCGCGAAGCCGCGAGTGCATCGATCATGTCTGCAGACTGCTGATCGGCGTTGAGGTACGGATGGTAGGGCAGGGTTGAGATGTCGTAGCCGGCGTAGTTCGGCGCGACGACGATATATCCCTGGGCGGCGAACATCGCGGCGATCAGCACGCCTTCGGTGTTATTGGGGTCGGTCACATCGGCGATGTTGGCCGTCCTCAGCGACTGCGTGCCGTGTGCGTAGAGCACGATCGGACGCTTGCCGCTGCACTTGGCGCCCGAGCCCGTCGGCAGCATGAGCGCGCCGGAGGCGTTGGTGCGCTCGTTGTGCCCGCCGACCGTCCAGTACTCGATGTAGTAAAAATCCACGCCACAGGTGGGCGCGCCCGCGAGCTGCAGCAGTTGCGCGCCGGTGGCGGTGCCGTTCAGTTCGGCCTGCAGCGTGGCGGCATCGAGCGATGCGATGCGCAGCGGCGGATCCTGTACCAGCGTACCGCGTGCTGTACTCGGAGATTCGGTTGCGGTCGGGCTGTCGGCCGAGCCGCAGGCGGCCAGCAGCGCAGCTGCAACGGCCGCGCAAAGATGGGCCCCAAAGCTTCTCATGATCCCCTCCCCAACATTGATTCGTGGCGTCTTATGGAAGATGCCGATCGACGCCGCTTGGTGCGCGCAGCATAGCACTGACGCCCTGGGCCGCCCGCAGTGGCCGCACGAGCAGCAGCGCAACCAGCGTCACGAGCGCTGCTGCCGACAGGTAATAGCCGACAAAGGCCACGCCAAAGCGCCCGGCAAGCCAGGTGGCGAGGTAAGGCGCCGCCGAGCCGCCCACGATGCCGGCGAGGCTGAACGCGAGCGAGGAACCGGTGTAGCGCACGGGCGTCGGAAAGAGGCCCGCCAGCACGGTGCCGAGTGGTCCATAGGTTACGCCCATGAGTGCAAGTCCCACACACAGGTACAGGAGCGCCTGTTGCGTGGAGTGGGTACCGAAAAGCGCGCCGAAGGTGAGACCGAAGAGCGCAATTGCGATGCTGGCGGCGATGAGCACGGCACGGCCGCTGGTGCGCTGCGCAAGATAGGCGGACAGCGGGATCGTCAAGGCGAAGAACAGCACGCCGATCATCTGCAGCAGCAGAAATTGCGAGCGCGGGTACCCGAGCCGCGTCGTGGCCCAGCTCAAGGAGAACACCGTCATCAGGTAGAAGGTGACGAACGTGGTCGTCGCGATGAACGTGGCGATGATCAGGGTGCGCAGGTGCTCGCGGCACACGTGGAGGACCGGCACCGGCACGCGCTGATGCAGACTCATCGCGCGCAGGAACTGCGGTGTCTCAGCGATCCGCAGGCGGACATAGAGTCCGACAAGCACGAGCGCGGCGCTGGCAAGAAAAGGGATGCGCCAGCCCCAAGCGAGGAAGGCCGTCTCGGGCAGCCATGCAGACAGCAGCACGAAGATGCCGCTTGCGAGCAGAAAGCCGAGGGGCGAGCCGAGCTGCGGAAACATGCCGTAGATGGATTCCCGGCCCGGCGGTGCATTCTCGGTGGCGAGCAACATGGCACCGCCCCACTCCCCGCCAAGGCCAAGTCCTTGCCCCAGACGCAGCAGACACAGCAGTGCAGGCGCTGCGATGCCGATGGCTGCGTACGAGGGCAGCAGTCCGATGGCGACCGTCGAGCCTCCCATGGTCAAGAGCGCCGCGACCAGCGTCGCCTTGCGTCCGATCCGGTCACCGAAATGCCCGAACAGCGCCGAGCCGATCGGACGCGCAACGAACGCCAGCGCAAACGTCGCCAGCGACTGCAGCCGCGCCGTCTGCGCATCGCCGGTCGGAAAGAACAGCGCAGGAAACGCCACGACGGCGGCCGTCGCGTAAATATAGAAGTCGAAATACTCGATGGTCGTGCCGGCGAGGCTCGCGAGGAGGATGCGACCAGCCGGGGACGCGGCAGGCGGGTTCACGCGTAGGAAGAGTTAACGCTGCATAATTAATGCTTAGCCTGGAGCAGAGCTTAACATGCATGCTGCGGACCTTCAGGAGCCTTCCGTGCCAGGGACCCCGACATCACACGCTTCGCGACCGTCCACGTGGTTGATCGTGAGCTGTCTGCTGGCGGTCTACATCATCTGGGGCACGACCTACTACGCCATCAAGGTCGGCATCGATGGCATGCCGGCGTTCTTCATGGTCGGCACGCGCTTTGTCGCGGCCGGTCTCATCCTGCTCAGCTGGAGCGTGTTGCGCGGTCAGCCGTTGCCCACGCGCCGGCAGTGGGGCAATGCCGCGCTCATGGGGTTCCTGCTGCTCGTGATCGCCAATGGCGGCGTATGCGTCGCCGAGCACTGGATTAGCTCTGGCGCAACGGTCGCGCTGATCAGCGTCGTGCCGCTCGCCACCGCGTTGTGGTCGGGACTCTTCGGCGAATGGCCCCGGCGGCTCGAGTGGATCGCGATCGCAATCGGCGGGCTCGGCGCCGCGGTCATGCTGATGGGGCGCGATCTGCAGGCGAGCACCGCGGGCACGCTCATCATCCTGCTGGGAACGCTGTCCTGGTCATTCGGCTCCGTGCTCGCGCGCCGGCTCGATCTGCCGCGCGGGGCAGCCGGCTTTGGTGCCGAGATGCTTACGGCGGGGATCATGGGGTTTCTCGTGAGTGCGGCGCTGGGCGAGCACGGCTCGTTTGTGCAGCCGGCGCACGTTTGGACTGCGTGGGCCTATCTCGTGGTGCTGGGCTCGGTCGTGGCTTTTTCGGCGTACCGCTATCTCGTCGAGCATGTCTCACCGACGCTCGCGTCGACCTACGCGTACGTCAATCCGCCCGTGGCGCTGCTGACGGGCTGGTGGCTGGGCGGGGAGTTGTTCTCGCGCTATCTGCTCTTCGGTCTGCCGGTCGTGCTCGGTTCCGTGGCGTTTCAGGCCTGGTCGCACACGCGAGTGACGAACACCTCCTCGGGGTCCGCATCCGCTGCCGTCGCCCGCAGCTAAGTGGCTGCGCCGATCCGCGCTCTCACCTCGGCGATGAGGTCGATGTGCGCCTGCGCGCTCGTCAGGCCCCGGCCCATGGTGTCGATGGCGGCATGCGTGCAGGCGCGCTCGCGGCAGTCTGCGATGCGGGCGGCGATCTCCGCGGCCGTCTTCTCGGCACGCCCCACGATCATCTCTTTGCCGAACTCGCTCGGTGCACGTCCCGCCTGGGTCAGAAAATGCTCAACGCGCGCCCAGCCGTCGCGCAGCCGCTCCACCGAGCCGGTGAAGATGAAGCCATCGCCCATGCGGGCTGCGCGCTCGAAGGCCGGATCGGTGAAGCCGCCGAACCAGATCGGGATGAGACGCCGGGGCCGCGGATTCAAGCAGGCGCGATCGATGCGATCGAACTCGCCTGCGAAACTCACCAGCGGCTCGCTCCACAGCCGGCGCAGCAGCCCGACCTGCTCGCTGAGCCGCCGGCCGCGCGTCTTGAAACTCTCACCGAGCGCCTCGTACTCGACGTAGTTCCAGCCGACACCGACGCCCAGCCGAAAGCGCTCGCCCGAGAGCAGATCCAGATCCGCGCACTGGCGTGCGACGAGCGCCGTCTGCCGCTGCGGCAGAATCAGGATGCCGGTCACGAACTCCAGGCGATGGGTGATCGCTGCCAGATGCGAGAACATCACGAGCGGATCGTGGAACGGGTGCAGATTTGTGTAGGGGCCGGTGAGCCTGGGCTCGCGATCGTGCGTCGCGCCGAGCACGTGGTCGTAGGTGAGGAGGTGATCGAAGCCCAGCGTCTCGAGCGCAAGACCGATCTGCCGCACGGCGTGCGGGTCGCCGCGCAGCTCCGTCTGTGGGTACACCACTCCGAGCTTCATGCGCGTCGAGCTTAGCGCATCGGTAGCCACACGGTAACGACGGCGCCGCCGCCGTTGCGGTTGGCGAGACTCAGGCGCCCGCCATGGGCTTCGATGATCTCCCGGCACAGTGTCAGTCCCAGGCCGGTGCCCGTGGGCTTGGTGGAAAAGAAGGGCAGCAGCGCATCGCGCAGCACGCTCTCGGAGAGTCCCGCGCCGCGATCGGCGAGACTGATCTGGAAGCCACCGGCGTGCTCGCGTGCGCTCAGTTCGATGTCCGCCTGTGCCGAGCCGGACTCCTGCGCATTCTTGAGCAGATTGATCATGACCTGCTCCATCTGGCTCACGTCGATACTGAGCTCGTGTCTGGCAGCGGTCGGGGAGTGCGCGAACGGAAAGGTCCCCTCCAGGCGGGCGACGAAGTCGTTCCAGGCAATCCGCTGCGGGCGCGGCTGCGGGAGCTTGGCAAAGCGCGAGTAGCCGTCGATGAACGTGCTCAGGTGCGCGGCGCGCTCGGAGATGGTCGTGAACACCTGCTCGAGCCGCGCACGGTCAGGCGCCTGCGCCAGCGTGCGGCCCGAGTGCGCGAGCGATGAGATGGGTGCGAGCGAGTTGTTGAGCTCGTGCGCGATCACGCGGATGACCTTCTTCCACACCGCGACCTCCTGGGCCGCGAGCTCCCGGGTCAGCTGCTTCAGCAGAATGAGACGGTGTGTCTGGGCGTTGAGCAGGAACTCGCGCTGCGAGGCGTGGTAGATCTGCGGCTCAGCCGCGAGCTCCATCGTGAAGAGCGTATCGCCCTTACCGGCGAGCGCTTCACGCAGTCCCACCGGCGCCTCGGCGAGGAGCTCCTCGAGGCCATGTCCCTCGAGGCGCCGTCCGCCGCGAAACAGCTGCCGCGCGGCGACATTGCTGTAGACGATACGGCCGATCGAATTCGTGAGCAGCATCGCGAGCGGTGTCGTCTGGATCACCGTATCGAGCAGCAGCTCGCGCTGGTACAGATCGAAGCGCTCGCGACGCAGCACCTCGCCCAGGCAGTTGTACGCGGCAATGAGGCCATCGAGCTGCGCATCGTTGGCCCGCCCGATGCTGATGCTGAAGTCGCGGTCCGCCAGGCTCGCGATGCCGTCGCGCACGGCCTGAAGCACCCGCGTCCAGGGCTGGCTTAAGGCGGCGGCCACCCACAGCGCAAGCGGAAAGGCGATGAGCGTGCCGGCGATGATCCCGAGGATGGGCGCGTGCAAAAAGGCCGTGACCGTGGCCGCGATGCCGGCGCCCAGTGCGGCCGCGACGAGCTGCGCGCCCGCGAGGCGATCGCGAAGCGACAGGCGCGGCATCAGGACACGTTCAGGCCGAGCTTTTCCATGCGGCGGTAGAGCGCCTGGCGCGACAGACCGAGCTCGCGCGCCGCACGCGCGACTACGCCCCCGGCGCGCTGCAACGCCTCCTCGACGACGGTGCGATCGAGCGCCGGCTCATCCACAACGGCGGCCTCGACGAGGGGCAGATTGAGGGCCGCTGGGTCGATGACTTTGTCGCTCGCGAGCAGGCAGGCGCGCCGGATGGCGTTTTGCAGCTCACGTACGTTCCCAGGCCAGCCGTAGCGCGTGAGCGCACGCTCGGCATCGCTCGACAGCGAGTAGCCCTCCTGCAGAAAGTGTCTCGCCAGCGGCAGGATGTCATCACGCCGCTCCGCGAGCGCCGGCACGTGCAGCTCAATCACGTTCAGGCGATAGAACAGATCCTCGCGAAAGCGCCCGAGCCGGATCGCTTCGCGCAGATCGACGTTGGTGGCCGCAAGAACACGCGGCCGAGTGCGCCGCGTGGTATTGGAGCCCAGGCGCTCGAACTCCCCGGTCTGCAGCACGCGCAGCAGCTTGGCCTGTCCCGTGGGCGAGAGATTGGCGAGCTCATCGAGAAACAGCGTGCCGCCGTCTGCCGCCTCGAAGCGGCCAATGCGGGCGCGCGCGCCGGTGAAGGCGCCGGCCTCGGTGCCGAACAGCTCCGCCTCGATGAGCTCATCAGGCAGCGCACCGATATTCACCTTGAGGTAGGGACGCGCGCGCACCGGGGAATTGGCCTGAATGATATCGGCAAAGACTTCCTTGCCGGCGCCGTTGGCACCCGTGATCAGCACCGGCACGTCGGCATGTGCCACCTGGGTGGCCATCGCAACGAGGCCGTGCATGGTCTGGCTCTGGTAGATGATGCCTCGCAGGTCGAAGCGTGCGGCGAGCGCCGCGCGCTCGGCACGCTGCTCGGCGCGGATGCGCTG
>DATIYV010000069.1:0-10286 GCA_035517435.1 Steroidobacteraceae bacterium
CGAGTCTCTGTTTGTCGATGGAGGCCCAAGCACCGTAATAGTTGCACTTCCAGAAGAGGAAGCGGAACTGCGAATACTGAATCCTCAACTCAGTCAGCGTGAACGCGACGCTTTGGAGCACCTCCAGAAGGAAGAGGACGAACGGCAAACGAGCCTGTTTGCACCCGATCCCGATGAGCTTAAGCGATTGGCGGAGCTGAAACCCCAAGCCGATGAGCTCCTCTACCGGCGTTTCTATCGAGCGCTGAAGGCTCGACTGATGCAATGTCGCAACGCCGTGCCCATTCAGGTAGTCCGCGAACATACCTATAGAGAAGACAAAGCCACCCAAAGCCCCGCAACTCGGGCGTGGAACCTTGGTGTTTCGCTCTTTTATAAGTCGGGAAACGTCCCATGGAAACCGGTGGGACTACCAGAAAACTTCTGCTTCATTGGAGTGTCTTTCCATCACTTGAAGCGTCAAGGCGGCGATGTCGTATACGCCAGCGTCGCGCAAGCCTTCTCCACGACGGTGCTACCCTTCGTACTGCGGGGCGCTGTTTTGGGTCGGGATCAGATCCGTAACCGTCAGCCGTACCTGACTGAGGCGCAGTCCGCAGATCTCGTGACGAGACTCATCCAAGCATACGAAGATCTCGCGGGCGTTCGTCCAGATCGCGTAATCATCCACAAAACGTCTCGTTATCAGAAAGAGGAAATCACTGGTTTCAGCCGCGCGCGAGGTCTTGTGCCTGCACTGGATCTAATATGGCTCGGACAGACGGGGTTAAGGCTGGTCAAGAAGGGCAGCGAAGAAGTTTGGCGAGGCACGCTGGTCTCCGTCAATGACGCCGACCAGTATCTCTTCACCACGGGCTATGTGCCGTGGTGGCGCGAGTATCCCGGCCCGCACATCCCCTCTCCAATGCAGTTCGGCAGCGCCTTCCCGACAGATCTGCCTGAGCGGGCGCGCGAGATCCTGGCGCTGACCAAAATGAACTGGAACAGTTCCGACGGACTATCACGTTATCCAGTGACAATCTCTTTTGCCCGCAGAGTTGGGTCGATAATGACCGAACTCGCCGATGACCCGAATCCAAATCCGTCGTATCGCTTTTATATGTAGAACGCAATCCTGACGCGTTGGATGATTCCTCCGCCTCGCAGTGCGAGCGCGATTTGGGAGGGGAATTCGTTGAGCCTGCTTCGGGTGATGGGGCGCGAAAAGCGTGCTTCGCGCCGAGAGCATCCCCGGCTGATAGCAAGTGCGCTAGCTCGGCACTCCCTCGACACCGAACATCAGGGCAGCGAGTTCGTCCGCGCTGTGGCCGTCGAAGCAGGTTGTCCAACTGTACACCGAACTGTACACCGCCGGATTTCGTCGTTCGTCGAGTTCTTGCAAGTACCTGAATTTATTGATCGGAGCGGCGAGATTTGAACTCGCGACCCCTTGCACCCCATGCAAGTGCGCTACCAGGCTGCGCCACGCTCCGACACATTATTCTTCTTATCGGGAATGAAGATTCGCGAGTGGGGACACCCCGCGAGGGCGGCAATCATACGCCGAAAATATACTCCTCGGTGCCGCCGTTCAGCGGCGCAGGAGCTTCAAGACTTCCTCGAGCTCGAGCCTGACCTGCCGCACGATCTGCTGGCTCTGGCTCACATCCGTGCGCGCCTCCTCGCCCGTGAGTTTGTTGCGCGCGCCACCGATGGTGAAGCCCTGCTCATAGAGCAGGCTTCGGATCTGGCGGATGACGATCACATCCTGACGCTGATAGTAGCGCCGGTTGCCGCGTCGCTTGACGGGCTTCAGCTGCGGAAACTCCTGCTCCCAGTAGCGCAGCACGTGCGGCTTCACGCCGCACAAATCACTCACCTCGCCGATGGTGAAGTAGCGCTTCCCCGGAATGGGCGGCAGGGTATCGTTATTCTTTGGCTCCAACATAAGCCTCGACCCGTGCCTTCAGTTTCTGGCCTGGACGAAACGTGACCACCCGGCGCGCGCTGATCGGAATCTCTTCGCCGGTCTTGGGATTGCGACCCGGACGCTGATTCTTGTCGCGCAGATCGAAATTACCGAAACCGGATAATTTTACCTGCTCGCCGTTAGAAAGTGCCGCTCGCACTTCCTCGAAAAAGAGATCAACCAGCTCACGCGCTTCGCGCTTGTTCAAGCCCAGCTGGTTGAACAACGCTTCCGCCATTTCAGCCTTGGTCAGAGCCGTCATAGCCTTATTCTCTTATTCTCGCGCTCAGGGTCGCGCGCAAATCTGCCACTACGGACGCAACCGCATGGTCAACGTCTTCATCAGTAAGCGTGCGAGAAATATCTTGGAAAATCAAGCCTAAAGCAACGCTTTTTCGACCTTTTTCTATCCCCTGACCCCGATATATGTCGAAAACGCGCAAGCCGTGCAACAGGCTCGACGCCGTCAAGGTTACACGCTCGCGCAGGGCACTTAAAGTCACGCTCTCATCGACGATCACGGCGATGTCGCGGCGCACCTGTGGGAAGCGTGAGACCTCGCTCGCTCGCGGCAACGCAACGTGCAGCGCTGCACCGAAGTCGATCTCGAACAGCACCGGTGCCCCGTTGAAGCCCAGTTCGCGTACCAGGGTGGGATGAAGCTCTCCGAGCCACCCCACCGCCTCGCCGCGCACGATGCGCGCCGACCGACCCGGGTTGAGACACGAGTGTTCGGCAGCCTCGAAGGCGATGGCCGCGCCCGCCCCGGTCGCCGCGAACAGCGCCTCGAGGTCCGCCTTCACATCGTAGAAGTCTGTATCGCTGCGCGAGGCCTCACCGGCACCCCACTGCTCCGGCAGCCGGGAGCCCAGCGCAAGCCCTGCGAGCGAGTCGACCTCGGTGAGACGGCCGCCCTCGAGCTCGAAGCGGGCACCGTGCTCGATCAGGCGCACCCGATCCTGCTGGCGGTGCTGATTTTCCAGTGCCGTTCGCAGCAACCCGGGCCACAGCGATACCCGCATGACGGCGAGGTCGCTCGCGATCGGGTTCGACAGCGCGAGCGCCTCGCGCCTCGGGAAGAGCTTCGATTGCAGCACCGGGTCCACGAACGCCAGCGTGATCGCCTCGTGGTACCCCCGCGCCGCCAGAGTCTCCAGGACCGCACGCTCTGGGGCCGAGGCTTCGGGCAACGGCCGGAAGAGCTGCGGTGCGAGCGCGGGCTGTTCCGCGATCTTCGCGAAACCCTCAATGCGCGCGACTTCCTCGATGAGATCGGCCTCGATCGTGATGTCGAAACGATGCGCGGGAGGAGTGACTTCCCAGCCCTCGCGCGTGTGCAGGGTGTTCATCTGCAGCGCGTGGAAAATATCGCTCACCCGCTCGGCAGCCACATCGGTGCCGAGGAGCCTGGAGAGCTGCTCGCGCTGCAGCCGCACCGGCCTGCGCCGCGGCAGATGCTCGGGCGACTCGGTCATCACGGTCGGCCCGGGCGCACCGCCCGCGATGGCGCAGATGAGTGCCGTTGCCCGCTCGATCGCCCGTTCCTGGTGCGCGGGATCCACGCCGCGCTCGAAGCGCTGACTGGCATCGGTCTGCACGCCCAGCCGCCGCGGCCGACCGGCGATGGCCTCGGGTGAGAAAAACGCCACTTCCAGGAACACGTCAATCGTGTGGGCCGAGACGGCCGTGCGCTCCCCACCCATGATGCCCGCCAGGCCCACGATGTCCGCTCCATCGGCGATCACCAGCACGTCGCTGTCGAGCGGCACGCTGTGGCCATCGAGGAGCTTCGCGCTCTCGCCGCTGCGCGCGAGCCGCACATGAATGTCCCCATGCAGTTGCGCGAGATCGTAGGCATGCATCGGCTGCCCGAGCTCGATGAGCACGTAATTGGTGACATCCACGATCGGGCTTATGGATCTCACACCGGCGCGGCGCAGCCGCTCGCGCAGCCACAGGGGTGTCACGGCCTGATTGTTGACGCCCCGGATCACCCGTGCGGCAAATCGCGGACAGGCCGCTGGCGCATCGAGGCGCACGGCGTAAGTCTCGCTGCCGCGCGCGGGCATGGGCGCGAGCGAGGGTCCGGTGATGGTACCGCCGGTCAGCGCCGCGACTTCACGTGCGATGCCGAGCACGGACATTGCATCGCCGCGATTCGGGGTGACATTGAGCTCCAGCACGCTGTCATCGAGCTTGAGGTACTCCCGCAGCGAACGCCCGAGCGGCGCATCGTCGGCAAGCTCGAGGATCCCCGCGCTCTCCGTGGCAAGACCCAGCTCCTTCGCCGAGCACAGCATGCCGTTTGAGTCCACGCCGCGCAGCTTCGCGGCCTTGATCGTGAGCTCCCCCGGCAGCACCGCCCCAACTTGCGCCAGTGCGGTGCGCAGTCCCGCCCGCGCGTTGCTTGCGCCGCAGACGATCTGCAGCGGCTCGCCCTGCCCCGTCGTCACGCGGCAGATGCGCAGCTTCTCGGCCTGCGGGTGCGGGGACGTCTCGAGGATCTCCGCCACGATCACGTGCGAGAAGGCGGGCGCCGCGGCCTCCAGCGCCTCGAGCTCAAAGCCCGCCATGGTGAGCCGCGAGCCCAGCTCGCGCGCCGGCCATGGCACGTTCACCCACTCGCAGAGCCACTCGTACGGGATCTTCATCGCTTCAGTACGCCGCAAACTGCCGCAGGAACCGCAGATCGTTCTCGAAGAACAGACGCACGTCGTTCACGCCATAGCGCAGCATCGCCAGCCGATCGATGCCGGCGCCGAAGGCATAGCCGGTGTAGCGCTCCGGATCGACGCCGCTTGCCTGCAGCACGTTCGGATGCACCATGCCGCAGCCGGCGATTTCAAGCCAGCCGGTGTGCTTGCAGATGCGACAGCCCTGCCCGCCGCAGAACACGCACGACATGTCGACTTCGGCCGAGGGCTCCGTGAACGGAAAGTACGACGGCCGCAGGCGCATGCCGAGATCGCGCTCGAAGAACGCCTGCACGAAGCCATGCAGGATCGCCTTGAGGTTGGCGAAGCTCACGTGCTCACCCACGAGCAGTCCCTCGAGCTGATGGAACATCGGCGAGTGCGTCACGTCCGCATCGCAGCGATACACGCGACCCGGCGCGATCACCGCGAGCGGTGCGCCGTGGGTCAGCAGCGCGCGGATCTGTACCGGCGAGGTGTGCGTGCGCAGCAGCCGCCCGTCCGGAAAATAGAAGGTGTCGTGCATCGCCCGCGCGGGGTGATTGGGCGGAATGTTGAGGGCCTCGAAGTTATGGAAGTCATCTTCGACTTCCGGTCCCGAGGCCACATCGAAGCCCGCGCGTCGGAACAGCTCCTCGATCCGCAGCCGCGCCTTGGTGACGGGATGCAGGCTGCCGCGCGCCTCGCCGCGGCCGGGCTGGGTGACATCGATGCGTCCGACCGAGAGCCGGCGCTCGTCCTCGAGCCGCTCGAGCTCGGCGCGGCGGGACTCGATCGCCTGCTGGATCTGCTCCTTGGCGGCGTTGATGCGCGCGCCGGCTGCCGGACGCTCGGCGGCCGACAGAGCGCCCAGGCTCTTCAACAACTCGGTGAGCACGCCCTTCTTGCCCAGGTAGTGCACGCGCACTTCCTCGAGCGCAGGCACGGCGGCGCTGGCCGCGATGCGGGCCAGCGCCTCCGCCAGAACTCTCGTCAGGTCGCTCACGACCGGGGAGCCGCGAGGCTCAGGCGATACCGAGCGCGGTCTTTACCTGCTGCGCGATCGCGCCGAATGCCGCCTCATCGTGCACGGCGAGCTCGGCGAGCACCTTGCGATCGATCTCGATGCCGGCCTTGGCCAGCCCGTTGATCATGCGGCTGTAGGACAACCCGTAGAGGCGCGCGGCGGCATTGATGCGCGCGATCCACAGGGCGCGGAACTCGCGCTTCTTGGCGCGCCGGTCGCGGTACGCATACTGGCCGGCCTTGATCACCGCCTGCTTGGCGGCGCGATAAACCTTGCGGCGGGCGTTGTAGTAGCCCTTCGCCTTGCCCAGAACCTTCTTGTGACGGCGCCCTGCCGTCACGCCACGCTTGACTCGTGCCATGACAATCTCCGTGAGCGGCGCGCGCACTCGAAGGCGCGCAGCACCGCGAAAAACTCAATCGTTTATTTGTGATGAGGAAGCAGCTGGACCAGGCGACCTACGTCGGTCTTGTCCACGAGACTGCTGCCGCCGGAGCGCAGGTGGCGTTTGCGCTTGCGGTCCTTGTGGCCGAGATTGTGGCGGCGGCCCGACGAGTAGCTCTTGAAGCCCTTCGCCGTCTTGCGAAAACGTTTGGCCGCAGCCCGGTTGGTTTTCAACTTGGGCATGATCGATCACTCCTTAGCTGTTTATAGCCCCGGTCGCAATCCCACTCTCGTGCGGACGCTACGGGCGAACGGCGGGTTCGGTCCTTAACAGACCTCGGCGCCGTTACTTCTTCTTCGGTGCAAAAACCATGATCATCTGCTTGCCTTCCATCATCGGGTTCTGCTCGATCACGCTGTGTGCAGCGAGATCGCTCGAGACCCGCGACAGAAGTTTTCTGCCGATGTCCTGGTGCACCATTTCACGGCCTCGGAACCTCAGGGTTACCTTGGCCTTGTCTCCTTCTGTCAGGAAGCGGATGAGGTTGCGGACCTTCACTTGATAATCCGCTTCCTCCGTTCCCGGCCGGAACTTCACTTCCTTGACCTGAATCTGCTTCTGCTTGCGCTTCGCCGAATGAGCTTTCTTGTTCTGCTCGAAGAGGAACTTGCCGTAGTCCATGATCCGCACGACCGGTGGCTCGGCAGTCGGTGACACTTCGACCAGATCCAATTCAGCAGCTGATGCCATTTGGAGTGCTTCAAACCGGGACATGACTCCGGCCTGCCCTCCGTCCGCCCCAATCACCCGCAGCTGTGGCGATGTGATCTCCTCATTGCGGCGGACACGCTTTGTTGCGATCGCGATGCGCTAATCCTCCAACGTTCGGCGCCCGCGGCTGTCGAGCTCGGTCCGGAGACGCTCCATAAAAGTCTCCGCGGACATCGTGCCCAGGTCCTTGCCGCTTCGGGTACGCACAGAAAACGACTTCGCGGCGACTTCCTTGTCACCCACGACCAATAAATATGGAACACGCTGCAGCGTGTGCTCGCGAATCTTAAAACCGACCTTCTCATTGCGCAAGTCGGTGATGACGCGAAGCCCCTGTTTTTTAAGCAATTCTGCTTGGGCGGTCGCATAGTCGGCCTGGGCCGAGGTGATGTTGAGCATCACCGCCTGCACGGGCGCGAGCCAGGCGGGGAGCCGGCCGGCATGGTGCTCCAGCAGAATCGCCAAAAACCGCTCCAGCGAGCCAAAGATGGCACGGTGCAGCATGACCGGTGTGCGCTTCTGACTGTGATCGTCGATGTAATGCGCCCCGAGCCGCCCGGGCATATTCAAATCAACCTGCAGCGTGCCGCACTGCCAGTCCCGGCCGATCGCATCGCGCAGCACGAACTCGAGTTTGGGGCCGTAAAAGGCACCCTCCCCCGGATTGAGCGTGGTCTCAATGCCGGCCGCCGCGGCGGCGGCCTTCAGGGCCGCCTCGGCCCGGTCCCACACCTCATCCGAGCCCACGCGCTTGGCGGGCCGGTCGGAGAACTTGATGCGCACCTCATCGAAGCCGAAATCCCGGTAGATTTCGAGGATGAGCTTGGTGATCGCGACCGACTCCTCGGTGATCTGCTCCTCCGTGATGAACACGTGGGCGTCGTCCTGGGTGAACGCCCGCACGCGCATCAGGCCGTGCAGCGCCCCGGAGGGCTCATAGCGGTGGCATTTGCCGAACTCCGCGAAGCGGATCGGCAGGTCGCGGTAGCTGCGGATGCCCTGCTTGAAGATCTGGATGTGCCCCGGGCAGTTCATCGGCTTGATGGCATAGAGCCGCTCATCCGGGGTCTTGGTGAGAAACATGTTCTCGCCGAACTTCTCCAGGTGCCCCGAGGCCTTCCACAGGCTCGTGTCCATGAGCTCCGGGCCGTTCACCTCCTCGTACCCGGCAGGCCCCAGGCGACTCCTCATATAAGCGATGAGCGACTGAAACACGCTCCAGCCCTTGGGGTGCCAGAACACCGCGCCCGGGGCCTCTTCCTGGGTATGAAACAGGTCGAGCTCGCGGCCGATGCGCCGGTGGTCGCGCTTTTCGGCCTCCTCGAGGCGCTTTAAGTACTCCTCGAGCTGCTTCTTGTCGCCCCAGGCGGTGCCGTAGATCCGCTGCAGCATCTCGTTGCGCGAATCCCCACGCCAGTAGGCGCCGGCGATCTTGGTGAGCTTGAACGCCTTGAGCTTGCCCGTGGAGGGCACGTGCGGGCCGCGGCACAGGTCGACCCAGTTGCCCTGCCCGTAGAGACTGATCTCGTCCTTCTCGGGAATTGCGGCGATGATTTCGGCTTTGTAGTGCTCGCCCTGGTCGCGGAAGAACTTCACCGCCTCATCGCGTGCCAGCACGCGCCGGCTCACCTTCTGATCGGCCTCGGCGAGCTCGCGCATCTTCGCCTCGATCGCGGTCAGGTCCTCGGGCGTGAAGGCGCGCTTATACGCAAAATCGTAGTAGAAGCCGTCCTCGATCACGGGGCCGATCGTGACCTGGGCATCCGGATAGAGCTCCTTCACCGCCTGGGCGAGCAGGTGCGCGGTCGAATGCCGGATGACCTCCAGGCCGTCCGGATCCTTCTCGGTCACGATGGCGAGCTTCGCATCGCTCGAGATCACGCGCGAGGTATCGACGAGCTTGCCGTCCAGGCGTCCCGCCAGAGCGGCCTTGCGCAATCCCGGACCGATGCTCGCGGCCACCTCATCGACGGTAAGCGGGTGCTCGTAACGGCGCTGACTGCCGTCCGGCAGAGTCACGACAGGCATGAATGGTCCAACTCGGGTCCCCGCGCAAGAGGTGGTAGGCGCGAGTGGGATCGAACCACCGACCACCACCATGTCAAGGTGGTGCTCTACCACTGAGCTACGCGCCTGCCGGGCGGGGCAAGATACCGAACACCCCCAGGTGAGGCAAGGCGCCGCTCAGGCGCGGCGGGCCTGTCCCGCCCCACCGGGCGCGCCCGGCTCGGCGAGCCCGAGCTCGATCTGTTTCAGGCGCTCGATTTCATCGCGCAGCTGCGCCGCTTCCTCGAACTCGAGATTGCGCGCCTTCTTGTACATCTCGGCCTCAATCTTCTTGATCTGCCGCACGATGACCTCCGGCTTGGCGGCGATGGCGCTGGCGGCCTCCCCGGTCTTGGCGCCGCGGCGCGCCTTGCCGATCGCGGCACCGGGCGCCGCCGGTTCGGCGCGCGCACCTTCCATGATGTCGGCCACCGCTTTTTGAATGCCGCGCGGGGTGATGCCGTGCTCGCGGTTGTACTCGATCTGGCGGGCGCGGCGGCGATTGGTCTCATCGATCGCGCGCTGCATCGAGCCGGTCATGTGATCCCCGTACAGGATCGCGCGCCCGTTGATGTGACGTGCGGCGCGGCCGATGGTCTGGATGAGCGAGTTGTCCGAGCGCAGAAAGCCCTCCTTGTCGGCATCGAGCACCGCGACCAGGGAGACCTCAGGCATGTCCAGCCCTTCGCGCAAGAGATTGATCCCGACCAGCACATCGAACTTGCCCAGGCGCAGGTCGCGGATGATCTCGGTGCGCTCCACGGTGTCGATGTCGGAGTGCAGGTAGCGGACACGGACGCCGTGCTCGTGCAGGTATTCCGTCAGATCCTCGGCCATGCGCTTGGTGAGCGTCGTGATGAGCACGCGCTCGTGCTTCTCGACGCAGCGGTTGATCTCGGAGAGCACATCCTCCACCTGCGAGCGCACCGGCCGCACTTCCACATCCGGGTCGACGAGCCCGGTGGGCCGCACCACCTGCTCGACCACCTGCGCGGAGTGCGAGCGCTCGTAGCTCCCCGGGGTTGCCGAGACGAAGATCATCTGCGGGGCGAGCTGCTCCCATTCCTCGAATTTGAGCGGCCGGTTATCGAGCGCGGACGGCAGCCGGAAGCCGTACTCGACCAGGGTCTCCTTGCGCGAGCGGTCGCCGCGATACATCGCCCCCAGCTGCGGGATCGTCTGGTGGCTCTCATCGATGATGAGCAGGGCGTTGCGCGGCAGATAGTCAAACAGACACGGCGGCGGCTCGCCCGGGGCCCGCCCCGAGAGGTAGCGCGAGTAGTTCTCGATGCCCGCGCAGTAGCCGACTTCCTTGATCATCTCCATGTCGAACATCGTGCGCTGCTCCAGGCGCTGCGCCTCGAGGAGCTTGCTGGCGCCGCGCAGCTCGGCGAGCCGCGCGCGCAGATCCTCGCGGATCTGATCCACCGCCCCGAT
>DATIYV010000070.1:0-102972 GCA_035517435.1 Steroidobacteraceae bacterium
GCCGAAGCGTTCGAGCAACGCAGTGGCGAGCTGGTTGTAATCGGGGGCCAGCGCGCGCTCGAGATCAAACACGGCAATGGTCGAATCACCGCCGGTCGCCTCGCCCTGTGCGCGCAGCGTCTCAATCCCGGTGAGTACGAGGTTGAGCTTGCGGGCGCTGCGGCCGATGAGCACGACACTTGCACCGCGGCGGGCGCACTCGAGCGCGACCGCCCGACCGAGGCCGTCGCTCGCGCCCGTGATCGCGATGACCCGACCTGCGAGTTCCTGCGCGGACGGCTGAAATTTGAAGGGATCGAAGGCTTCACTCAAGACGATCGGACTCCTCGTAGAACGGCTCGGGCGGTGCGCCAGCTGCTCCAGGCGTCCGCCATCGCGCTCCATGCGCGGCCGCGGACCGGATGGGGCAGGGTCTGCTCGATGCGATGCGACAGCCGCCGCGCAAGCTGGGCCCACACCACCAAACCGCGCAGCGATCGCTGCACCGGAGCGGGCATCGCGGCGAGCGCGCCGCGCGCGCCGGCCAGCGCCTCGCGCAGTCCATGTTGCCGCTCCCGCACGAGCCGGGACAATGTTTCGGGCCAGGGAGGCCTCCCCAGTGCCGTGGCTTCCACGCCAATCGCTGCGAGCTCATCGAGCGGCACGCGGATGCGGCCGCGGTGCGCATCCGCGGCCAGACCCGCACTGAGCTCGATCTCGCGAATCGCGGCGCCCAGCTCGCCGGTGGCCAGGAGCGGTCCGAACATGCCGGCAGCCCAGCGTGTGCAGTAGGCGGTGAGCTCCGCGCGCGTTGCGAAAGTGGCGCAGGCGAGATCCCACACGGCCGTATCGGTAAGGCCCGTGAAGTCGGCGCGCCGCGCGGGCGTTGCGGCCAGCAGCGCGCGCGTCGCCGGATGCACCGCCTCGCCGGCGCGGCAACGCTCAGCCTCGGCGCGCCACCATTCGAGTCTGACGTGCGCGACCTGATGATCGAGCCCCGGCCGCAGCACCGCGGCGACCTCGCGCTCGATGGCCGTGAGCGCCGTCAGCATCTCGCGCGCGGGAGCAGGGGAGTATTCGCACGCGAGAGCCCTGGCGAGAGCGCCAGAATCCGTGCTCACCCTTCGCCGCCCGGCGACGGGGGGAGCGAGCGCGTCAGCTGCTCGATGGGCGGCAGCTCCTCGAGCGGCGCATCGGCAGTCACGCCGAGCTCGGGGAAGCGGCGAGCCTGCGGCAGCACCTGCCGCTCGAGCGAGCCGACCGAGGCGTTATAGGCGTCGACCGCGCCTCCCAGACGCTGGCCGAGCCGTGCCAGATGACCGGTGAAGTTCCCGAGCCGCCGATACAGCTCCTGCCCGAGCTCACGGATGAGCGCCGCGTTCTCGGCGACCGCGGACTGGCGCCAGCCATAGGCGATCACCTTCAAAAGCGCAATGAGCGTCGAGGGTGTGGTGATGATCACGCTCTGCTTCAGCGCCTCATCGATGAGCTCCGGGCGCTGCTCGAGCGCGGCGGACAGGAACTGATCGCCCGGCAGGAACAGCACGGCGAACTCCGGGCTGTGCTCGAACTGCGACCAGTAGCTCTTGGAGGCCAGCTCGCGCACTCGCATCTGTACCTGTTGCGCATGGCGTGCGAGTGCCGTCTTGCGCAGCTCATCGCTCGGGGCTTCGAGCGCCTCGAGGTATGCATCGAGCGGGGTCTTCGCATCCACCACCAGATCGCGGGCATCGGACATGTGGACGACGAGATCCGGGCGCACGGCGCTCTCGGTCCCGGCGACGTGCATCTGCGCCGTGAAATCGCAATGCTCGGCCATCCCGGAGAGCTCGACGACGCGCCTGAGCGTGAGCTCGCCCCAGCGGCCGCGCACTTCCGGACGGCGCAAGGCGGTGACGAGATTGCGCGTCTCGCGCGAGAGCTGCGCCTGCCCGCTGCTCAAGGACTCGATCTGACTGCGAAGCGTGGTGAAGGCCTCGCGGCGCTCGCGCTCGAGCTTCTCGGCCTGCGCATCCGCTTTCTCGATGGCGGTGCGCAGGGGCGCGACCAGCTTGTCGATGGCGAGCTCGCGCTCTTTGAGCGTGCCCTGGGCCAGGAGCTGCTCGCGGCCGAGCGTCTCGCGCGCCATCTGCAGGAACAGCTCACTGTTGGTGCGCAGGCTGTCGGTCGCGAGCGCATTGAAGGTCTCGCGCAGCCGCGCTTCGGACTGCTGCGAGCGTCCCCGGTTCGAGAAGCGCTCGATCGTAAGCCCGATGAAAAGGCCCACGATGAGCGCGAGCAGCGTCATGAGCGCGGTGGTGAGCGCACTCATGCGCGCAGCGCCTCGGGCTCGATGAACTCCAGTATCTGCAGCGGGGAGTCGATCCAGCCGTCCGCCGGCCACTCCTGCGGCCGGTCGTCCGCGCTGAAATAACCGAAGCGCGCGACCAGCGAGCGCATGCCGGCCGCTCGGGCGGCGAGGATGTCGCGCTCGGCATCGCCCACGAACAGGCACTCCGGTGGCGCGATGCCGATCTGGCTTGCGGCATGCAGCAGCGGACGCGGATGCGGTTTGCGCTCGGGCAAGGTGTCACCGCTCACCACCACAGCCGCGCGCGCGGCGAGCCCGAGGGCCTCGAGGAGCGGCGCGGTGAGAAAGCCGGGCTTGTTGGTGACGATGCCCCAGGCGATGCCGCTCGCCTCCAACCTCTCCAGCAGCACGTCCATCTCGGCGAACAGCCGCGTCTCTGCGGCAATGCGTCCGCGGTAGATTGCGAGCAAGCGGTCGCGGAGCTCTTCGCGCGCGCTCTCGCGCGCTTCCGGGAAGCCGAGCGCGATGAGGGCGTAGCCGCCGTGGGAGACGAAGCCGCGAATGCGCTGGAAGGCGATGGGCTCGAGGCGGTGCTCAAGCCGCAGGGCATTGAGCGCGTGTGCCATATCCGGCGCCGTATCGAGCAGGGTGCCGTCGAGATCAAAGAGCACGGCGCGCGCAGGGATTGCGGGCGCGCTCATGAGGCTCGCGCCTCGAGCCAGGCCAGGTAGTTCACGGACGGGTCGCCGCTGATCGCGGCGTGACCGGAGAACGGCTCGTACGAGAGACCCTTCACCTCGCGCAGCTCCAGGCCCGCAGCGCGCCCCCAGCGCGCAAGCTCCGAGGGGCGGATGAGGCGCTCATATTCGTGCGTGCCGCGCGGCAGCAGGCGCAGCACGTGCTCGGCGGCGACGATCGCACCCAGAAAAGACTTGAGATTGCGATTGAGCGTGGAGATGAAGAGGGCGCCGCCCGGCCGCAGAAGCTGCGCCAGCGAGGCGATCATCTCATCGGGTCGCGGCACGTGCTCGAGCATCTCCATGCAGGTGATGACATCGAAGCCGTGCGCGTCGGTCGGGATGAGGCTTTGCACATCGATGCAGCGATAGTCGATCGCGAGCTTCTCGCTCAGCGCGTGCAGCCGCGCGACTTCGATCATCGCCGGCGCCAGATCGATGCCGGTGACCGCGGCGCCGGCGCGCGCGAGCCGCTCGGCGAGCAATCCGCCGCCGCAGCCGACATCGAGCAGCCGCGCGCCGCTTAAGCGCGTGCGCTCCGTGACGAATGCCGCGCGCACCGGATTCAGGGCATGGAGCGGCTTGAAATCGCCCGCCGGGTCCCAGAAGCGGTGCGCGAGCGCATCGAACTTGCCGAGCTCGGCGCGATCGGCGTTGGGCGTTACCGTGCTCATCGCGCGCCTGCTCCGGAGGCGGCGCGGGGAGCCGCGCTCGCGCGATAGTGCTCGGCGCGTGCCCGCAGCTCCGCCTCGTCGAAGGTGAGGAGCTGCCGATCCGCGACCGCCGGGCGGCCGGCGATCCAGACGTCGCGCACATGATCGCGCACGGCGCGGTATACGAGCGCGTCCGCGACGCTCTCTGCAGTCAGATCGGTGGCCGGGCCGAGCGAGCTCAGGTCGATGCTGATGAGATCGGCCGCCTTGCCGGGCTCGAGCGTGCCCACGAGCGCGCCGAGTCCGAGCACGCTGGCGCCTCCTTGGGTGGCGAGTTGCAGCGCCGCGGCGGCGCTCAGAGCCTGACGGGCGCCTTCGTGCAGATGCGACAGCAGGGCCGCGGCACGCGCCTGAGCCAGCATGTCGGCGGCGGCCAGCGCCGGAGATCCGCTGCCGAGCGCGAGCGCAATCCCGTGCGCGAGCACGCGTCCTGGCGCGCAGCTGCCGCCGTGCGTGCGCACGTCTGCCTCGGGGCAGGCGATGATCGCCGAACCCGTGCGCGCGAGCACGGTGAGCTCAGCCTCATCAAGCTCGCCGGGCTGCAGGGCGGAGAACCCCGGGCGCAGCAGTCCAAGCTCATTCAAATGTGTGACTGCGCCGGCCTTGAGCGGCAGCGCGATGCGCGCGTCGAGCTCATCGGCCACGGTGCGCAGGTGCCGCAGCGTTGCATCGTCGGTCGCGGCGGCCGCGCTCGGTGCGAAGTACAGGCTCACCCAGGGGTTGGAGCGATACTCATCCCACACACGCGTGGCATCGGCCGACACCGGCAGCCCCACCGCGGCGCGGACGCGCGAAGCCGCGATGATGCGCGCCACCTCATCGGGTCGTGCATCCGTCGTCGCAAAAGTCGTGATGCCGGCGCGCAGCATGGTGGCGATGGCGAGCTGCGCGAGATCGCGCAAGTCCTCGGGAGCGGCGCCGTGTGCGGCCTCGGTCAGCGCCGGGCTCACCCGCGTGTGCGCGTTCACGAATCCCGGCAGCAGCACATGCTCCGGTCGGGCGACATGCTCACGTGGCGAGTAGCGTGCGATGAGGGAGTCGACCGGGCCCACGGCCACGATGCGGCCGGCATCGATCACCACACCGTGCTGCGCAAGGGCGATGTTGCGCGGCGCGATGGGCAGCACCCAGCGCGCTTCAATCAACAAATCGGCCGCTTGCCTGCTGATCGTCACGTCGTAACCTCTTGGCAAAGTATATCGGGCACGGTGCGTGCGCCGCCGGTTTTCCGCGGCGGGGCCGCCTCAGGCACAATGAGCTGCAGTGAGCGCATCCTCCGGCGAATCAGGTCGATCAGGCGACGGCGCGGCCGAGTCCGCGACACCGCCGCGGTTGGGATTCTGGGGGCGAATTAAAGAGCACAAGGTCCTGCAGTGGAGTCTCGCCTATCTCGGCGCTGCGCTCGCGCTGGCCCACGCCCAGGAGCTGCTGGCCCACAACTTCCAGTGGCCGGAGAGCGTCGGCCACGTCCTCATCGGCGTGTTGATCGTCGGCTTCCCGGTGGTGGTGGCGCTCGCCTGGTATCACGGCCACCGTGGCATGACGCGGCTGTCGGCCGGAGAACTCACCGTGGTCTCGCTGCTGCTTCTCGTCGGCGCCGGACTGCTGATCGTTCTGGTGCGCTCTCCGGCCGCGACGCAAGACCGGAGCGGAGCGCCCCTTGCGCCGGCTGCGGCAGCGTCCGCCGCCAAGCCTCGACTGGCGATTCTGCCGTTTGAGAATCTGAGTCCGGACAAGGCCAACGACTACTTCGCCGACGGGCTGCACGAGGAGATCCTCACTGCGCTCGCAAATCGTGCGCAGGGTCTGGAGGTGATCTCGCGCACCACCATGAACTCCTACCGGGGCCGTGCGGTCACGGTGCAGCAGATCGCGAAGGATCTGGGCGCGACGCGTGTGCTCGAAGGCTCCGTGCGCCGCGACGGTAACCAGGTGCGTCTCACCCTGCAGCTCATCGATGCGCCGACCGATGAGCACCTGTGGGCGCAGAACTATGACCGGACGCTCGCCAACACACTGCAGCTGGAGTCGGAAGTCGCCGGCGAAGTGGCGACACAGCTTTCCGTGAGACTGAACAGCGCCCCGGCGGGCACGGCCTCGGCCCCGCACGACCCGCACGCCTACGATTTGTACGTGCAGGCGCTCGGACGGCGCAATGCGATTCTGGAAGGCAAGGAAGGCGCGGATATTGAGGCCGGAGTTTTCCGGCTCGCAGAGGGTTTTTCGCAGGCCATCGCGGCCGATCCGACACTGGCCGAGGCCTACGCCGAGAGGTTTGCGCCACGCCTCGGCTGGATGCTGGCGCTGGGTGCGAACGATGCGGCTGCGGATGCCGCGCAGGGGGATCTCGATGCGGCGGAGCGCCTCGCGCCCGCAGATCCGAAGGTGCTGGGCGCACGTGCCCGCTACCTGCAGTACGCACTGCTCGACTGGGAAGGCGCCGACCATGCGTACGCGGTCGCCGAGACGGCCGGACTATCCGACCCACTGTGGATCGCGGACAAGACACCCGTGCTGATCAACCTCGGCCGACGGCGCGAAGCGATCGAGCTCAATCAGCGCCTGCTGATGCTCGATCCGCGCAACAACGTGCTGATCAGCTACCTCGCAAATGCCCAGCTGGCCGACGGCCGGCTGCGCGATGCCGCGCACACTCTCGAGAGCGCTCTGCAACAGAGGCCGGACGATATTGTGTTGCAAACGGGGTGGGCGGTCCTCGAGTTTGAGTACAAGGGTGACCTTGACGCCTCGAGTCATCTCGATGCGAAGATCCTGGCCCTCACGCAGTTCGATCGACTGCGCTATCTGCATCAGTATGCGGCGCTCGAACGATCGCTTTCGCCGCCACCGCGAGTGATCCTCGGGGTTTCTCGGATCTGGTGGGCGGGTACTCGGTTCGGCGTTCAGGCCCGAGGCTGGGCGAGACTCCTCGCGGGCGATCGTGCCGGTGCGCAGCGCGATGGCGAAGCGCTGCTTGCTCTGATCCGGCAGCAGAAGGAGCGCATCTGGAACCGGGCCATCCTGCGCTCGATCACAGCGCAGGCCTACGTTCTCACCGGCAAACGCGCGGACGCCATCGCGGCGGCAGATGAAGCCCTGGTGCGAGCGCGAGAAACACGTGATGCCTATGAGCTGGTGCCCGAGCTCAGTCTGCAGGTCGCCGCGGTTCTGGCGTGGAGCGGAGCGGAGGATCGGGCTGCGGATCTGCTGGCCAGTCTGGCCGCGACAGCTCCCGGCCCGGGCCCGGCGATCATGACCCGCGATCCTCTGTTTACCCTGCCGCTCGCGCATAATGCGCGCTACCAGCAGCTCGTCGCGCGGCTCGAAGCGCAGATGAAGGCGACACAACTGCGCTGAGTCGGAGCAGCTGCGCTCGGAGGGCGGGGGATCAGAGCAGGACGCGCGGCGCGCTTCAATCATCAGGTCGGTCGGTTGTCGGGCGGGGGTCTCATCGGATCCTGGTGCGCAGAAATGTATCGGGGGGACCGCGGCTCAGGCAGAATCTGTCGCGAGTGAGCGAGCCACCCATGCCGACGGATTCTGGCGCGCGCGAGCCCGCGGCCGTCTGGTCGCGCATTCGCGAACACAAAGTTCTGCAGTGGAGCCTCGCGTACCTGGGTGCAGCGCTGGCGCTGGCTCACGCCCAGGAGCTGCTCGCACATAATTTTCACTGGCCGGAGAGTGTCGGTCACGTCCTTGTCGGCGTCTTGATCGTCGGCTTCCCGGTGGCTGTCGCGCTCGCCTGGTATCACGGTCACAAGGGGGTGACGCGGCTCTCCGCCGGGGAGTTCACTGTCGTCTCGATGCTGCTCGTCATCGGGGCCGGCATCCTGATCGTGCTCGTGCGGGCGCCGCGGGAACAGGCAACGACGCCGCTTCAGCCTGCCCAGGCGGACGGACACACTCCTGCGGCTGCTGCTGTCGTCACAGCCGCCAAGCCTCGACTGGCGATTCTGCCGTTCGAGAATCTGAGTCCGGACAAGGCCAACGAATACTTCGCCGACGGGCTGCACGAGGAAATTCTGACGGCGCTCGCCAACGGCGCACAGGGCCTGGAAGTGATCTCGCGCACCACCATGAATTCCTATCGCGGCCGCCCGATCACGGTGCAGCAGATCGCGAAGGACCTGAGCGCGACGCGCGTTCTCGAGGGCTCGGTGCGGCGGGATGGCAATCAGGTACGACTCACGTTGCAGCTCATCGATGCAACGACAGATGAGCACCTGTGGGCGCAGAATTACGATCGCGCGCTGGCCAATACGCTGCAGTTGGAGTCAGAAGTCGCCGCGGAAGTCGCCGCGCAACTCGCCGTTCGACTGATCGCCTCTCCCGCGGGCGCAGCGTTGCGAACGCCGGATCCGCATGCGTACGACCTGTACGTACAGGCGCTCGGCCAGCGCAATGCAATCGTGCGGGTCACGGGAGCGACGGATCGAGACGAGCGGCTGAAGCAGATCGAGAGCGGCTTTTCACACGCAATCGAGGCTGATCCGACCTTCGCCGCAGCATATGCCGAGCGCTTCGGTCCGCGCATGCGCGCCGCGTTGCTCCCGAGTACGACCAGTACGGCGGCAGAGCTGGCTCGCGAGGACCTCGAAATGGCCGCGCGGCTCGCGCCATCGGATCCCAAGGTCCTCGCTGCGAGGGCATGGTACCTGCAGTACGCTTTGCTCGATTGGGACGGGGCGCTGCGCGCCTATACGGCCGCGGAAGCCGCCGGACTCACCGATCCGCTGTGGCTCGCGGACAAGACCGGCGTACTGGTGAATCTCGGCAGACGCCGCGAGGCCATCGAGTTCGGACAGCGGCTGCTCACGCTCGACCCCCGCAATCGGCTCGTCATCGGCGTCGTAGCGATTCTGCAGGTGATCGATCGCGAGCCGGCAGCAGCGCTGCGCACGCTTGACGCGGCCCTCGGACAGATGCCGGACGCTACGGAATTGCGCGATCTGCGCGCGAGCGTTGTATTCGATTACTCCGGCGCACTCGATGCATGGAACGGCTCCGTTCACGGCAATGAGGATTTCAACACCAAGCTGGATCGACTGCGCTATTCGCATCAATACGCCGCCATCGAACAGCTGTTGACGCACGCTCCACGGCTTTTCTTCAGCGAGCTGCGCCTGTGGTCCGGTGTCCAGTTTGATGTGCAGGCACTCGGCTGGGCGAAGCTGATGCGCGGCGACCGGGAGGGCGCGCGGTACTGCGGCAAGGAACTGCTTGCCTTGGTGCGTGAGCAGAAGGAAACGGCTTCGAATCGCGCTACGCTGCACTCGATGGTGGCACAGGCTTTCGCGCTCATGGGTGAGCGCGAGAGCGCAATCAGCGCCGGCGCTGACAGTCTGGCGCGGGCGCGCGAGAGTCGCGACGTGTTCAACACGGTGCCCACGGTGAGCATGCAGATCGCTGCGGTCTGGGCGTGGAGCGGGGCGGAGGATCGCGCCGCAGATCTGCTGGCGAGCGTGGCGGATACGACTCCTGGTCCAGGTCCCGCTCGCGTCAGCCGCGACCCGCTCTACAGCCTGCCGCTCGCGCACAATGCGCGCTACCAGCAGCTCGTCGCGCGGCTTGAAGCGCAGATGAAGGCGACACAACTGCATTGAGGCGGGATCGGTTCACAGCAGGGCGCGCAGCGCGCTCATGGCGCCGGTGAAATGCTGCTCGTGCCCGGCGAGCTCGTGCACCAGCTGAAAATCCCTGAAATCAAAACCCGGCCCGACGCTGCAGCCGACGAATGAGTACGCGCCGGTGCTGCGGGCGGCCTGCCAGGTGCGCGCGGGGATGATCGCGACCGGCAAGCGCTCTGCGCCGAGTTCGTGAGTGTCGAGCTCGCGCGTGTGCGGATCGTATGCGTAGAGCTGGAGTACGGCGCCAGCATAGAAGTGCCATATCTCATCGGACGCGACGACGTGCCAGCAGCTCTTGTCTGCCTGCTCGAGCAGGTAATAGATCGTCGTGAGCGCAGAGCGCTCGCCTTTTGGCCCTGCGACGCGCATCGGCGAGCGATAGATCTCTCGATACCAGCCGCCTTCCGGATGCGGCGCGAGCCCAAAGCGGGCAATGATTTCGGCGGCATTCATGAGGGGAATTACCTTACCGCAAATGCCCGTTTTGGCCGCTGCAAAATGCTAGAATTTCGCCTTTGCCCTGACCCCTAATTTCATGACCGAAATCGCGCGCGAAGTCCTGCCCGTCAATCTTGAAGACGAGATGCGTCAGTCGTATCTCGACTACGCAATGAGCGTGATCGTCGGGCGCGCGCTGCCCGATGTGCGCGACGGCTTAAAGCCGGTGCACCGCCGTGTGCTCTATGCCATGCGCGAGCTCGGCAACGACTACAACAAGCCCTACAAGAAGTCGGCGCGTGTCGTCGGCGATGTGATCGGCAAGTACCACCCGCACGGCGATACCGCGGTGTACGACACCATCGTGCGCATGGCGCAGCCCTTTTCGATGCGCTACCTGCTGGTGGACGGGCAGGGCAACTTCGGCTCCGTCGACGGCGATATGCCCGCTGCGATGCGTTACACCGAAGTGCGCATGTCGCGCATCGCGCACGAGCTCCTGGCCGACATCGACAAGGAGACGGTGGATTTCACGCCGAACTACGATGAGTCGGAGTCCGAGCCCTCGGTCCTTCCCGCGCGCATACCGAACCTCCTGGTCAACGGTCAGGCGGGCATCGCGGTCGGCATGGCGACCAATATTCCGCCGCACAATCTTACCGAGGTGGTCAACGCCTGCATTGCGCTCCTCGCGGATCCGGCGCTGTCGCTCGCCGGGCTGATGCAGCACATCCCGGGTCCGGATTTTCCGACCGCCGGCATCATCAACGGCGCGCAGGAGATCGCCGCGGCTTATCGCACCGGGCGCGGGCGGCTTTCGATCCGGGCCCGCACTCACACCGAGGAGCTCGACGGCCGGGCGCGCGAGGCGATCATCGTCACCGAGCTCCCCTACCAGGTGAACAAGGCGCGGCTGCTCGAGCGCATCGCAGACCTCGTGCGCGCCAAGCAGCTCGAAGGGATCGCGGAGCTGCGCGATGAGTCCGACAAGGACGGCATGCGCGTCGTCATCGAGTTGAAGCGCGGTGAAGTCGCTGAGATCGTGCTGAACAACCTCTACGCGCAGACGCCGATGGAGACCGTGTTCGGCATCAACATGGTCGCCCTGCAGGACGGTCAGCCGAAGCTGATGTCGCTGAAGGAGATGCTCGAGGCGTTCATCCGCCATCGGCGCGAAGTCGTCACACGCCGCACGATCCATGATCTCGCGCGCGCACGCGATCGGGCCCACATCCTGGAGGGCCTCGCGGTCGCCCTCGCCAACATCGATGACATCATCGCCCTCATCAAGGCGGCGCCTGCGCCGGCGGAGGCGCGCACTGCACTCATCGCTCGTGCCTGGCCGCCCGGCATCGTGCCGGAGCTGCTGCGCCGCGCCGGGGAGCTGTCGACGCGTCCGCGCGGGCTGACGGGCGATGCGGGTCGGGTCAACGGCGGCGGCTATCACCTCTCCGAGGCCCAGGCTCAGGCCATCCTCGACATGCGCCTGCACCGGCTCACGGGCCTGGAGCAGGAGAAGATCATCGCCGAGTTCAAGGAGCTGCTCGAGGCGATCCGCAACCTGACCGACATCCTGGCGCGCCCCGAGCGGCTGACCGAGGTGGTGCGCACCGAGCTCACCGAGATCCGCGAGGCGTACGGCGATGCGCGCCGCACCGAGATCAACCGCGATCACCTCGACCTCACCACCGAGGATCTGATCGAGCCGCAGGACGTGGTGGTGACGCTGTCTCACGCCGGCTACGCCAAATCCCAGCCGGTCACCGAATATCAGACGCAGCGCCGCGGCGGGCGCGGCCGTGCCGCGACCGCGGTGAAGGACGAGGATTTCGTGGAAAAACTGTTCGTCGCCCACACGCACGACACCGTGCTCTGCTTCTCCAACCGCGGCAAGGTGTACTGGCTCAAGGTCTATGAGCTGCCGCAGGCAGGCCGAAGCGCGCGCGGCAAGCCGATGGTGAACCTCTTGCCGCTCGAGGAGGGCGAGAAGATCAATGCCCTGCTGCCGGTGAAGCAGTTCGACGAGGAGCATTTCGTGTTCATGGCGACCAGCCACGGCACGGTAAAGAAGACCCCGCTCGCCTCGTTCTCGCGCCCGCGCGCGAGCGGCATCATCGCGGTCGATCTGCGTGACAACGACCGCCTGGTCGGCGTCGCCCTCACCGACGGGCAGCGCGAGATCATCCTGTGCACCAGCGGCGGCAAGGCCATCCGCTTCCATGAGGATGAGGTGCGGCCGATGGGCCGCGATGCCGCCGGTGTGCGCGGCGTGCGCCTGGGGCTCAACCAGGAGCTCATCGCGCTCATCGTGGTGGGCGAGGGTCTGGTGCTCACGGCTTCCGAGAACGGTTACGGCAAGCTGACCCCGCTCGATGACTTTCCGCGTCATGGCCGCGGCGGCCAGGGTGTGATCGCGCTGCAGACCACGGATCGCAATGGTGCGACCGTCGCCGCCCTGCAGGTCACGGCGGGTCAGGAGATCATGATGATCAGCTCGACGGGCACGCTGGTGCGCACGCCGGTCGATGAGATCTCCGTGGTCGGCCGCAATACCCAGGGTGTGCGACTGATCCGACTGGCCGAGGGCGAGCGGCTCTCGGGCATCGAGCGTGTCGAGAGCCTGGAGGGTGCTGCGGAAGAGGGCACGGAGGCGGGCGTCGAGCCGCCGGAGTCACCCGCGACACCGCAGTAAGCTCAAAGCTTAGGCCCAGAAGTTCTCACGGCCGTGAAGGCCAGTTGTTAAGATCCCGCATCCCCGACGTCGACTTCCCTGGAAGGCAAGCGTGCGCGTTTTCAATTTCGCTGCGGGCCCGGCGATGTTGCCCTTGCCCGTGCTCGAACAGGCTCGTGCCGAGCTCACGGACTGGCACGCCTGCGGCATGTCGGTCATGGAGATCTCCCACCGCAGCAAGGCCTTCATCGAGGTCGCGCGCGAGGCGCAGACGCTGCTGCGCGAGCTGATGGGCATTCCGGCCCAGTACAAAGTGCTCTTTCTGCAGGGCGGCGCGACCGCGCAGTTCGCCGGCGTGCCGCTCAATCTCTCCACCCCCGAGTCCACCGCCGACTACCTGAACACCGGCTCCTGGTCGAAGAAGGCGATCGGCGAGGCGCGGCGATACTGCAAGGTGAACGTCGCGGCCGATGAGGCCGCTTCCGGTTACAACACGATCCCGGCGCCCGAGGCCCTGAAACTCACCGCCGGTGCGGCGTTCGTGCATTACACGCCGAACGAGACCATCGGCGGCGTGGAGTTCGACTACGTGCCGCGCACCGGCGCGGTGCCGCTGGTGGCGGATCTGTCCTCGACGATCCTGTCGCGCCCGATCGAGGTGTCCCAGTTCGGGCTGATCTACGCCGGTGCGCAGAAGAACATCGGCCCCGCCGGACTGTGCGTCGTCATCGTGCGCGAGGATCTCATCGGCCGCGCCCGCAGCGACACGCCCTCGGTGCTCGACTACCAGGCGATGGCGGCGGATGACTCGATGCTCAACACGCCGCCGACCTTCATCTGGTATCTGGCCGGCCTGGTCTTCAAATGGATCAAGGCTGAGGGCGGGCTCGCGGCCATGGGAGCGCGCAATCGCGCCAAGGCCGAAGCACTCTATGGCGCGATCGATGGCAGCGGCTTCTATAGAAATCCGGTCGCGCGGCACTGCCGCTCTTGGATGAACGTGCCGTTTCAGCTCGCACGACCCGAGCTCGACAAGACCTTCTTGAGCGAGGCGAAGGCCGCCGGACTCACCAACCTCGAAGGCCACCGCTCGGTCGGCGGCATGCGCGCGAGCATCTACAACGCCATGCCGCTCGCGGGCGTGCAGGCGCTGGTCGGTTTCATGCAAGAGTTCGAGCGCCGGCACGGCTGAAGCTTCCCATGCCCTACCGCATTCTCACCCTGAACAACATCAGCTCGCGCGGCCTCGAGCGCCTGCCGCGCGAGCGCTTCGAGGTCGGCAACGCCGTGACGGCGCCCGATGCCATCCTGGTGCGCTCGGCCGATATGCACTCCCTGGAGGTGCCGGCGTCGGTGCTGGCCGTGGGACGCGCCGGGGCGGGCACCAACAACATCCCGGTGGCATCCCTGAGCAAGCGCGGCATCGCGGTATTCAACGCGCCCGGCGCCAATGCCAACGCCGTGAAGGAGCTGGTGCTAGCGGGGCTGTTCCTGGCCGCGCGCAACATCTGCCCCGCCTGGTCTTTCGCGCGCGCACTCTCGGGCGATGATCAGGCGATCGATGAGGCGGTGGAGAAGGGCAAGAAGAGCTTCGTCGGCTTCGAGCTCCCGGGGCGCACCCTGGGTGTCGTCGGGCTGGGGGCGATCGGCGTCGAGGTGGCGAACTCCGCCGGCGCGCTCGGCATGAAAGTGCTGGGCTACGATCCGCAGATCACGGTGCAGCGGGCCTGGCAGCTCTCCGCGAGCGTCGAGCAGGCGCGCTCGCTCGAGGATCTGTTCGCCCGTTCCGATGCCGTCACCGTGCACGTGCCGCTGAATGGCGACACGCGGGCGCTGGTCAATGCCACGCGGCTCGCACTCATGCGGCGCGGCGGGGTGATCCTGAACTTCGCGCGCGCCGGCATCGTCTCGGACGAGGCCATCGTCGCGGCGCTCAACGCCGGCACACTGCATGCCTATGTGTGCGACTTTCCGAACAATGCCCTCAAGGATCACCCGAAAGTGGTGGCGCTGCCGCACCTGGGCGCTTCCACTGGCGAGGCCGAAGAGAACTGCGCCATCATGGTCGCCGAGACGGTCCGGGATTACCTGGAGAACGGCAACGTGAGGAACAGTGTCAACTTTCCGGAGGCGGTGCTGCCGCGGGTGGCGAACACCACGCGGCTCGCCATCGTCAACAGCAACGTGCCCAACATGGTGGGACAGATCTCGACCTGCCTGGCAGGTGCCGCGCTGAACATTGCCGACCTGCTGAACAAATCGCGGGGCGAGTACGCGTACACACTCATCGACACCGACGGGACTTTGAGCAAGGACACGCTCGCGCAGATCCGCGGCATCGATGGGGTGCTGTCCGCGCGCGTGGTCTGATGGCCGCGCCCCGCAAACGACGCCGCTCGGACGCGGCCCGGGCCGCGGCTCTCGAGGCCGCGCGCCGGCGCATCGACTCCGTCGATGAGCGTATCCACGCGCTGTTGAACGATCGCGCGCGGCTGGCGCGCGAAGTCGGCATCTCCAAGCACCGCAACGGCCACACGGTCGACTTCTACCGTCCCGAGCGCGAGGCGCAGGTGCTGCGCATGGCGAAGCAGCGCAACCACGGTCCGCTGCGCGATGAGGATGTGCTGCGGCTGTTTCGCGAGATCATGTCGGCGTGCCTCGCGCAGCAGGAGCCGCTCAAAGTCGCCTTCCTCGGGCCCGAGGGCACGTTCACGCAGACCGCGGTGCTCACGCATTTCGGGCATTCGGTGCGGGCACTGCCGCTGCCCTCGGTCGATGAGGTGTTCCAGGAGGTCGAGTCCGGCAGCGTCGACTTCGGCGTGGTGGCGATCGAGAACTCCACCGAAGGCATGGTCATCAACACGCTCGATCGCTTTCTTACCTCGCCGGCGAAGATCTGCGGCGAGGTGGAGCTGCGGATCCACCAGTTCCTGATGGGACGGATGCGCTCGCTGCGCCAGATCGAGCGGGTGTGCTCGCATCAGCAGGCGCTCGCGCAGTGCCGCGGCTGGCTCGATGAGCATCTGCCGGATGCCGAGCGCGTGGCCGTGACGAGTAATGCCGAAGGTGCGCGCCGCGCGCGCGACGAGAAGGGCACTGCGGCGATTGCCGGTGAGACCGCGGCCGAGGTCTATGGCCTGAACGTCCTCGCCAACCAGATCGAAGACCGCCCGGACAACACCACGCGCTTCTTCGTGCTCGGGCGGAAGCTCCTCGCCCCGAGCGGCCAGGACCGCACCACGCTCATCGTCTCGGTCGGACACACCGATGCGCCGGGAGCGCTGTTCCGGCTGCTCGAGCCGCTGGCGCGTCATCGCATCAGCATGACGCGCATCGAGTCGCGTCCCTCGCAGCGGCGCAAGTGGGACTATGTGTTCTTCATCGACATCGAGGGTCACGCCGAGGACAAGCGCGTTGCGCGCGCGCTCGCGGCGCTGAAGAAGCGTGCCTCGCTCTTTCGGGTGCTGGGTTCCTACCCGCGGGCGGTCACCTGAAGAACTACGTCGTTGCTCCCGGTGGTCAGGTTGCAGGCACGCTCGGTGTGCCGGGCGACAAGTCGATTTCGCACCGCGCGCTCATGCTGGGCGGCATCGCCGAAGGCCGCAGCGAAATCAGCGGCTTTCTCGAGAGCGAGGACTGCCTCTCGACGCTGAAGGCGCTGCGCGCGCTCGGGGTCAGGATCGAGCAGCCCGAGCGCCAGCGCGTCATCGTGCACGGTGTCGGTGCCGCGGGTCTGCGCCAGGCAGCCGGACCGCTCGATATGGGCAATGCCGGCACGGCCATGCGCCTCATGACCGGCCTTCTGGCCGGGCGGCCCTTTCACTCGACGCTGATCGGCGATGAGTCGCTCATGCGCCGGCCGATGGAGCGCGTCGCGACGCCGCTGCGCCTCATGGGCGCGCGCATCACCACCCGTGACGGGCGCCCGCCGGTGCAGATTCAGGGCGTGCCGCACTTGAATGCGATCGAGTACACGATCCCGGTCGCAAGCGCCCAGATCAAATCCGCGCTGCTGCTGGCGGCGCTGCAGGCCGAAGGCAGCACACGACTCACCGAGCCGGCGCCCACGCGCGATCACACCGAGCGGATGCTGGGCGCGTTCGGCGTCGAGCTCGTCCACAGCGGACTCATGGTGGCGATGGAAGGCGGGCAGACGCTGCAAGCCACCTCCTTGAACGTGCCGGGCGATTTCTCCTCCGCGGCCTTCTTCATCGTCGCCGGGTGCCTGGCGGCAAAGGGTGCCCTCACCATCCGCAACGTCGGCGTCAACCCCACGCGTACGGGACTCATCGATCTCTTGCGCGAGATGGGCGCCGATATCCGCGTGCACCGCACCGAAGCCGGCCGCGCCGCCGGCCCGAGCCACGAGCCGATCGCGGACATCGAGGTGCGCGCCGGCGAGCTGCGCGGTATCAAGGTGCCGGAGCGGCTGGTGCCGCTGGCGATCGACGAGTTTCCGATCCTGTTCATCGCCGCAGCCTGCGCCGCAGGGGAGACTCTGGTGCGCGGTGCGCTCGAGCTGCGGGTGAAAGAGAGCGACCGTCTCGCCGTCATGGCCGAGGGTCTGGGCAGGCTCGGCATCGAGCATGACCTGCTGCCCGATGGCCTGTGGATCCGCGGGGCGGGCGGCTTCGGCGGTGGTGCGGTTGAGAGCCACGGCGATCACCGCATCGCGATGGCGTTTGCGGTGGCCGCGCTGCGGGCCAGGTCGCTCATCGAGATCCGCGACGTGGCCAATGTCGCCACCTCCTTCCCGGGCTTCGTCGCGACCGCGCGCGGCGCCGGATTGGACATAACCGAGTCGGGCTGAGCGGGCACTTCCCACCGATGGCCATCCCCGTCGTCACGATCGACGGCCCGAGCGGCTCGGGCAAGGGCACGATCAGCCGCGCCGTCGCCCAGCACGCCGGCTGGCACTGGCTCGACAGCGGGGCGCTCTACCGGCTGGTCGCGCTCGCCGGCGAAACCGCGGGTCTTGCGCCCGAGGATGTGGCGGGACACGTCGAAATCGCCCTGCGTATGCGGCCGCAATTCGGCGCCGGCCCCTCGGGGGAGGGCATCCTCCTCGACGGCCGCGACGTGACCTCGGCGGTGCGCTCCGAGACCGCCGGACGCGGCGCCTCCCGGGTGGCGGCCTGGCCGCCCGTGCGCGCGGCGCTCCTCGCCCGCCAGCAGGGCTTCGCCCAGGCGCCGGGCCTGGTCGCCGATGGGCGCGATATGGGCACCGTCGTCTTCCCGCAGGCGCTTCTGAAGATCTTCCTCACCGCCAGCGCTGAGGAGCGGGCCGCGAGGCGCTATAAGCAGTTGAAAGACAAGGACTCTGGTGTTAGCCTTGCCGCCCTTTCGCGCGAGATAGCCGAGCGGGATCGGAGGGATTCGACACGTGCCGCGAGTCCCCTGAAAGCCGCCACCGACGCCCACGTGATCGACTCCACCGCCCTCTCGATTGAGGCCGTGGTCGAGCGTGTGCTGGCCCTGGGTCGCGCGCAGGGCCTGTGGGCGTAAGTCGAGACAATTTTTTTGGCGCCACTGCAAGGAAGCGGGGGCAGTAACCACATCCCGGACGCGCACTGATGCGCTCGCCGGCAGATCCGAAGTGAAGGTATGACTGAAAGTTTCGCGCAACTCTTTGAGGATAGCCTCGCTAACCAACGCATCCGCCCCGGAATGATTCTCACCGGCCTCGTGGTCGAAGTGACCGAGGACGTGGTGATCGTGAATGTCGGCCTGAAATCCGAAGCCGTCATTCCGCTGGATCAGTTCAAGAACGAACGCGGCGAGATCGAAGTCAAGGCCGGTGAAGAAGTCGAGGTCGCTCTCGACTCGGTGGAAGATGGCACCGGCGAAACGCGCCTGTCGCGCGAGAAGGCCAAGCGCGCCCGCACCTGGACGCGACTCGAGGGCGCCTTCAACAATTCCCAGATCGTCACCGGCGTGATCACGGGCCGCGTCAAGGGCGGCTTCACGGTGGAGATCGAGAACGTGCGGGCATTCCTGCCCGGTTCTCTGGTGGACGTGCGCCCGGTGCGCGACACCTCTTATCTCGAGGGCAAGCCGCTCGAGTTCAAAGTCATCAAGCTCGACCAGAAGCGCAACAACGTCGTCGTCTCACGCCGCGCGGTCGTCGAGCAGGAGTTCTCCGCCGAGCGCAGCGCGCTCATGGAGAACCTGCAGGAAGGCGCTGTGGTGCGTGGCGCGGTCAAGAACCTCACCGACTACGGTGCGTTCGTGGACCTGGGCGGCATCGATGGCCTGCTGCATATCACCGACATGGCGTGGAAGCGCGTCAAGCACCCCTCCGAGGTGGTCAAGGTCGGCGATGAGATCGAAGTGCGCATTCTCAAGTTCGACCGCGAGCGCTCGCGCGTATCGCTGGGCTTGAAGCAGCTCGGCGCGGATCCGTGGGAGAACATTGCGCGGCGTTATCCGCCCAACACCCGCGTGTTCGGCAAGGTCACGAACATTGCCGACTACGGCGCGTTCGTCGAGATCGAAGATGGCGTCGAGGGCCTGGTCCACGTGTCCGAGATGGACTGGACCAACAAGAACGTCAATCCGTCGAAAGTCGTGCACACCGGCCAGGAGGTCGAGGTCATGGTGCTCGATGTCGACGAAGAGCGCCGCCGCATCTCCCTGGGCCTGAAGCAGTGCAAGGCAAATCCCTGGAAGGAGTTCGCCGAGAACTACAACCGCGGCGATAAGGTCGCGGGGCAGATCAAGTCGATCACCGATTTCGGCATCTTCATCGGCCTGCAGGGCAACATCGATGGCCTGGTGCACCTGTCCGACATCTCCTGGGATCAGCCCGGGGAAGAGGCGGTGCGCAACTACCAGAAGGGCCAGCAGGTCGAGGCCATGGTGCTGTCGATCGACCCGGAACGGGAGCGCATCTCCCTTGGCATCAAGCAGCTCGCCAAAGATCCGTTCTCGGCCTACATCGCCGATAACCCGAAGGGCAATATCGTGCGTGGCGTCGTCAAGGAAGTGGACGCGCGTGGCGCGGTCATCGACCTGGGCAACGGCGTCGAGGGTCAGCTGCGCGCCTCCGAGCTCGGCCGCGACCGCGTCGAGGATGCCCGCACTGTGCTGAAAGTCGGCGATGAGATCGATGCGAAGTTCATTGGCGTCGATCGCAAGACCCGGACGATTTCTCTGTCGGTGAAAGCGAAGGAAGCGCACGAGGAGGCCGAGGCCGTGCAGAGCTACCGCTCCGAGCAGACCCCGACCGGAACGACCCTGGGCGATCTGCTCAAGGAGCATATCGGCGATCGCAGCTGATTTCGTAAGCGGATCAGAAAAACAACATGACGAAGTCGGAGCTCATCGAGATCATCACCGCGAAGCAGAAGCACCTTCCGGCGAAGGATGTGGAGCTCGCGCTGAAGCAAATCCTCGAAATTATGAGTGATGCGCTCTCGCAGGGAGAGCGCATCGAGATCCGGGGGTTCGGCAGCTTCTCGCTGCACTTCCGCCCGCCGCGGCAGGGGAGAAATCCCAAGACCGGCGAGGCGGTCGCGCTGTCGGGCAAGTACGTGCCGCACTTCAAGCCGGGCAAGGACCTGCGCGAGCGCGTGAACGACGGCGCCGACCGCCCGATCCGGGACTGACGCCTGCGGCGCCGCCCGTGGTGGAGCAGCTGTCGCCGCTGATCCTCGCACTGGCGTTCGTCGCGGTCGGCTGCGCGGCGTGGCTTCTGGGACGGCGTGCCGCGCGCAGCCGCACGGTGCGCCTGCCGCGTGACTACTACGTCGGCTTAGACCATCTCATCAACGATCGTTTCGACCGCGCCGCCGAAGTGTTTGCGCGCGTCGCTGAAACCGCGGGCGATGCCGCGGAAATCCAGTTCGCCCTGGGGAGCCTGTTCCGCCGCCGCGGCGAGGTCGAGCGCGCGATCGCGATCCACACCCGGCTGAAGGACGAGGGCACGGCCGCGGTGCGCACCCAGGCGACTTTTGCACTGGGGCTCGATTACCTGGGAGCGGGCCTCATGGACCGCGCCGAGCGGCTGTTCGAGGAGCTTTGCGCCTCACCCGAATATCGACGCGATGCGCTCGAGCAGCTGCAGCGCATCTACGAGCAGCAGGGCGACTGGTCGAATGCACTCAAAATCTTTCACGAACTGCCGCCGCAGCTGCAGCGCACGCGCCGCCGCGTGGCCGCACACTATCTGTGCGAGCTGGCCGAGCACGCCATCGTGCAGGGCGAGCTCGAGCGCGCCCGCTCGCTCCTGCGTCAGGCGGCAACCCACGATGAGGAGCTGCCGCGCGCCCGCATTCTCACGGCGCGCATGCTGGAGGCGGGCGGCGATATCCGCACGGCGGCGGCGCAGTATCTCGAGGCACTGGAGAGCTCACCGGGACTTGCGCTGGAGATCATTCCGCGTCTGCGCCAGATCGCCGAGCGCGCCGGGGAAGCCTCGATCCTGCAGGACTTGGGCACGCGCCTGACACGCTCCGGCAGACTCTCCGCGCGCCAGCTCGAATGGCTCCTCGCCACCGCACTGCCCGGTGAGCCCGGTGCCGCACCCTCGTTGGGACAGCTCCTGAAGCGCATCGGCGATGCCGGCGGGCGCTATCAGTGTGAGGAGTGCGGCCTGAACAGTGTCGGCTGGTTCTGGCGTTGTCCGAAATGCCGCGCATGGGATGGCATGCGTCCGGCAGTGTTCAAGTGGGCCGAGCGCACGGACGAGACCCCGCGGTCACAGTAAACTGCACGTCACTGACTTGCGCGAGACTCATGCGATGAAATCACACTCCGTCATCCGCACGGCGGTATTCCCGGTCGCCGGACGCGGCACGCGCTTCCTGCCCGCCACCAAGGCGAGCCCGAAGGAAATGCTGCCGGTCGTCGACAAGCCGCTGATCCAGTACGCGGTCGAGGAGGCGCTCGCCGCCGGTGCCACGCGGCTGGTGTTCATCACCGGTGCCGCCAAGCGCGCGATCGAGGATCACTTCGACTCCGATCGGGAGCTGGAGCACATGCTCGAGGCACAGGGCAAGAGCGCGCTGCTCAACCAGCTGCGCAGCGTGCTGCCCTCCTATGCGACCTGCATCTACATCCGTCAGCCCGAGCCGCTGGGCCTCGGGCATGCGGTGCTGTGCGCGCAGCCGGCGGTCGGCGCCGAGCCCTTCTTCGTGCACCTTGCCGATGACCTGATCCGCGCGGAAGTGGGGTGCCTGAAGCAGATGGCGGACGTCTACGCGGCCAAGCGCGCGAGCGTGCTCGCGGTGGAAGTCGTGCCGCGCAAGGACACCGAGAAATACGGCATCGTGGAAGTGGAGTCGCAGGGCTCGGTCACGGCTCGCGTGCGCAGCATCGTCGAGAAGCCCAAGCCGGCGGTCGCGCCCTCGACGCTCGCCGTGGTCGGCCGTTACGTGCTCACGCCCTCGGTGTTCGAGCACCTGGAGCGCATCGGACGCGGCGCGGGCGGTGAGATCCAGCTGACCGACGGCATCGCGGCGCTGATGCGCGAGGAGGCCGTGTATGCCTATCGGTTCACGGGTCAGCGCTTCGACTGCGGCAGCAAGCTCGGCTATCTCGAAGCTACGGTCCAGTACGCGCTCGCGCATCCGGCGCTCGGTCGCGACTTTCGCAAGTACCTCGAGACGGTGGTAGGCTCGAAACGCAAGCGCGCATCCCGCTGAACGCGCGCCGCCGCAGGAGGAGTGTGTTATGGCGACGCGTCGCACTCAGGAATCCGGGCAGTCTCTTCAAACTAAGTCCAGCCGCGCGCTGCGCTCGCGCGCCCTGCCAGCGGCGCCCGCTGCGGCCGGCGCCAACGTGTCGGCGGAGAGCCGACGCGGCATGATCGCCGAGGCCGCCTACTGGCGCGCCGAGCGGCGGGGCTTCGCGCCCGGCAACGAGATGGACGACTGGCTGGCAGCGGAGCGCGAGGTGGACGCGTTCCTGTCATCGCACTCCGGCTCGCCGCAGTAGAGTAAAGCTCCGTCGGGAGAGTGGCGTCCCGCCGGCGCTGGTGGGCCGGGGAGGTTATTGACGCCGCGCCACCTGATATAGTTATATATAACACCAGTACAACCATACCAAACCTCGATCCGGGGGCTTGCTCGCAATCGCATGGACCAGAAGACGACACTGCTCGAGCAGCTTCGGATCGACCGCAGTAGCGACCACCAGACCGATTCCCGGGCACCCTGGCTTTTGTGGGGGGCGGGGGCGCTCTTGCTGGTGCTCCTCGCGGCCGCCGGATGGTGGTTTTTCCTGCGTAATCCGGGCGTTCCCGTGCACGTGGCCGTGGCGAAGGAGATCGCCGCGGCACCCGGCAGCACCGCGGTTTCGGCGTCCGCCCTGGATGCGTCCGGCTACGTCGTCGCGCGCCGCGAAGCCACCGTCTCCGCCAAGACCATCGCGCGGGTGCTCGAGGTCCTGATCGAGGAGGGGCAGAAGGTCAGCGAGAACCAGGTGGTCGCGCGGCTGGATGACTCGAACACGCGCGCGGCGCTCGAGCAGGCGAGGGCCCAGCTCGCCCAGTCCGAGGCCAGCCTGCAGGCGGCCACCATCGCGCTCAAGGATGCCGAGCCGATCTTCCGCCGCAACGAGCAGCAGGTCGCGGCCAAGGTAATCAGCGCCCAGGAATTCGACAATTCCAAGGCCGTGTACGAGGCCACGCAGGCGGACTTCGCGGTCAAGCAGCGCGCGGTCGAAGTGGCCCGCTCGATTCTCACCGTCGCGCAGCGCCAGCAGGATGACATGACCGTGCGCGCACCCTTCGCCGGTGTGGTCACCGACAAAGCCGCGCAGCAGGGCGAGATCGTCTCCCCGAGCACGGCGGGCGGTTTCACGAGGACCGGCATCTGCACCATCGTCGATATGGACTCGCTCGAAGTCGACGTCGACGTGAGCGAGAACTTCATCAATCGTGTGCGCCCGGGGCAGCCGTCCACGGTGCGACTGAACGCCTATCCCGACTGGGAGATTCCGGCCGAAGTGCTCGCCGTGATCCCGACGGCCGACCGCTCCAAGGCCACGGTGAAAGTGCGCGTCGGCTTCAAGCAGAAAGATCCGCGCATCCTGCCGGAGATGGGCGCGCGCGTGTCGTTCCTCACGGCGCCGGGGGAGGGCACTGCCAAGGGCGGCGCCGTCGCGCAGGCGACGATGCTGCCGCCGGAGGCCATCGACACCAGCGGGGACTCACCCGCCGTGTACGTCATCGACGGCAGTATCGTCGAGAAGCGCAGCGTGCGCCTGGGCGCGAAGACCAGCGAAGGACAGACCGTGCTCTCCGGGATCGGTCCCGGGGCGCGCGTCGCAGTCGGGGATTTCACCAAGCTCTCGGACAATGGCCGGGTTGCGATTCAGGAGTAGCGTCATGACAGCAGTCGTCGAGTTGCATAACGTCGTCAAGCGCTACATCCGCGGCAAGCAGCGGGTCGAGGTGCTGCATTCGCTCGATCTCACGGTCGAGGCCGGCGAGTTCCTCGCGCTCATGGGTCCTTCCGGATCGGGCAAGACGACGCTGCTCAATCTCATCGGTGGCCTGGACCGGCCCGATGAAGGTGAAGTGACGGTCGCCGGCGAGCGGCTCGACAAGCTCTCCGGCGGCGAGCTCGCCAGGTGGCGCGCCCGGCACGTGGGCTTCGTGTTCCAGTTCTACAATCTCCTGCCGGTGCTCTCGGCCGAGCGCAATGTCGAAGTGCCGCTGCTGCTCACCAAGCTCTCGCGCGCGCAGCGCCGGCAGAATGTGCTCGCGGCCCTCACGCTGGTGGGCCTGGCGGACCGCGCCAAGCACAAGCCGGCCGAGCTCTCCGGCGGACAGCAGCAGCGCGTCGCCATCGCACGCGCGCTGATCGCCGATCCGACGCTGCTGGTGTGCGATGAGCCCACGGGCGATCTCGACCGCGAGAGCGCGGAAGACATCCTCAACCTGCTGAAGATCCTCAATCAGAAGCAGGGCAAGACCATCATCATGGTCACGCACGATCCGCGCGCCGCCGCCTACGCCACGCGCCGGCTGTACGTGGACAAGGGACGTCTCACGAACGAGCCGGAGCGCACGGCGGCATGAAATATCTCCCGCTGATCTGGGCGGCGCTCAAGCGCCGCAAGGCGCGCACGATCCTCACCTTCCTGTCGATCGTGACGGCGTTCTTTCTCTTCGGCGCCCTGCAGTCGATCAACGCCGGCATCGATTCGGTGATGGATTTCCTCAACACCTCGCGCCTGCGTGTGATGAACCGCGTGAGCCTGGGGCAGCCGATGCCGCAGGCGCACGTTGCGCGGATCGCGGCGCTGCCGGAGGTCTCCGCGGTCACCGGTATTGCGATCGTTCCCGGTACTTTCCAGCGCCCGAACAACGTGCAGGTGGCCCTGGGAGTGGATCTCGCGTCCATGTTCAAGATGTATCCGGAAATGCATGTCGATCCGCAGCAGCTGGCGGCGGCGCTGCGCAACCGCAGCTCGGTGCTGGTGGGCAAGGCGCTCGCCGATAAGGAGGGCTGGAAGATCGGCGATCGCATCCCGGTGCATTCCTTTGGCGTGACCAAGACCGACGGCAGCCTCGACTGGACGTTCGACATCGCTGGCTTCTACGACATGGACCAGCATGATTTCGCTTCGAACATTCTGGCCAACTACGACTACATCAACGAGGGGCGGGCGAGCGGCAAGAATCTCGTGGTGCAGATCCTGGTCGGTATCAAGGATCCGTCACACTCCGCGCAGGTGGCGCAGAAGATCGACGATCTGTTCGCCAATTCACCGAATCAGACGGTGACGCAGAACGAGAAGGATTTCGTCTCCTCGATTCTGCGGCAGATCGGTGACATCAGCTTTCTCGTCAATGCCATCGTCGGTGCGGTGCTGTTCACGCTCTTGTTCCTGACCGCGAACACCATGGCGCAGTCGGTGCGCGAGCGCATTCCCGAGCTCGCGGTGCTCAAGACGCTCGGCTTCAGCGACGGCACCGTTCAGATGCTGGTGCTGGTGGAGGCGCTGATCGTGTGTGTGGCCGCCGGTGCCGTGGGACTCGGCATTGCAGCGATCGTCACGCCGTTGGTCATCTCGCTCCCCGGACAGGGTATCCCGCCGATGCACATGCCACGGATCGTCTTCCTGCTGGGGCTTCTCACGGCCGCGGTGCTCGCGCTGGTGAGCGGTCTGCCGCCGGCGCAGCGCGCCCGCCGGCTGCAGGTCGCGGCCGCGCTGTCCGGACGCTGAGGGCCTCGCCGTGAATACGCTCACGCAAATTGTGGCGGTCGTGTCGATGAACCTGCGGAGCCTGCCGCGCCGGGCCTCGACCTCGTTCGTCGTCGTCATCGGCATTGCCGGTGTGGTTGCGGTGCTGATCTCGGTCCTGTCGCTGTCGACGGGACTCACACACGCGCTCACCTCGACGGGTAAGCCTGACCGCGCCATCGTGCTGCACGCTCAGGCGAACAACGAAGTGTCCAGCACACTGCCGCGCGATCAGGTGCTCTCCATCCTCGATGCTCCGGGCGTGGCGCACGATCGCGAGGGCAAGGGGATCGGCTCCGCCGAGATGATCACCACCATCAACGTGCCGCGCCGTGACAACGGGCTCCTGGGCTCGCTCACGCTGCGCGGCGTCTCCCCGCAGCTGTTCAAGCTGCGGCCGGAGATCAAGCTCGTCGAGGGACGCGTGTTCCGCTCCGGACTGCGCGAGGTGATTGCAGGCAGACAGGCGCAGGAGCGCTTCCGCAATACAGCGGTCGGCGGTGTGATCCACTTTGGTGACAACGATTGGACCGTCGTCGGGAGCTTCGAAGGCGGCGGTGCGCACGATTCGGAACTGCTCGCCGACAGCGAGACGGTGCTGTCCGCCTATCAGCGCACGACGGTGAACTCCGTGACGGTGAAGCTCGACGGCGCGGACGGCTTGAGGCGACTGAAGGCGGCGCTCGGTGCGGATCCGACGCTCACGGTGACCGCCGCGAGCGAGGTGACCTACTACGAGCAGCAGTCGCAGACCTTCGCGCACTTTCTGGCCATCGTTGCCCGCGTGATCGCCGTCATCATGGCGATCGGCGCCATCTTCGCCGCGCTCAACACCATGTATTCCGCGGTCGCCTCGCGCGCGGTGGAGATTGCCACGCTGCGGGCCATCGGCTTTGGACCTTCCGCGGTCGTCGTCTCGGTGATCATCGAGGCGCTGTTCCTGGCGCTGCTCGGCGCCGTGGTCGGCTCGCTGCTCGCGTGGCTGCTCTTCAACGGCAACACCGTGAGTACCGTCGGCGGGGGCGCAGGTCTGGGCCAGGTCGTGTTCCAGCTGCGCATCAATGGCGCACTCATGGCCGTAGGCATCGTCTGGGCGTGCGTCGTGGGGCTGATCGGCGGCTTGCTGCCGGCGATCCGCGCCGCGCGCGTGCCCGTTGTCACGGCACTTCGAGCGATCTAGAGCCGACGGCGGCGCGTGAAGATCCTGACCACCCACGTCGGGAGCCTCCCGGGGCCGCCGGGTTTCGATCCGACTGCCGGGATGTCAGACGCCCAGCTCGCCCAGGCGGTGGCCTGGGTCGTGCGCGAGCAGCGGGCGATCGGCCTCGATCTCATCAATGAAGGCGAGCTCACCAAGGGCGGCGACTGGCTCGCGTTCATGGACAATCGCCTCTCCGGATTCGAGCCGCGCCAGGTGCCAGCCGGTACCTCCATCGTTGCCCGAGGGAAGGACCGTGAAGAATTCGACGACTTCTACAGCTGGGCGAGCGCACGGCAGACACTGTTCTTCAGCGCGGACAAGCGCATGCAAACCGCCCGTCGCTACCAGGTCTGCGTCGGCCCCATCCACTACGCAGGCGGCGCCGCGCTTGAGCGCGAGATCGCGCTGCTGCGCGCGCAAGTGGCTGACCCCTCGCAGTGCTTCCTCACGTCCACCGCGCCAGCGAGCCTCGAGCCGTACCGGGGGAACGAGTACTACGCGAGCGCGGAAGCTTTCGTCGCTGCACTGAGCGAGGCGCTACGCAGCGAGTACCAGGCCATTGTGGATGCCGGCTTCACGCTGCAGATCGACGATGCCTGGCTCGTGGCGCTGTGGGACCGCATCGGCATCGGCATGGGCCTTGCGGCGTTTCGGGCGCGCTGCCGCGAGCGCATCGAGGCGCTCAATCACGCGCTGCGCGGAATTCCTGCCGAGAAGATCCGCTATCACCTGTGCTGGGGCAGCTGGCACGGGCCCCATGCGCATGATCTGCCGTTCAAGGACATCGTCGATCTGATGCTGCAGGTGAATGCGCGCTACTACTCCTTCGAGGCCGCCAACGTGCGCCACGAGCACGAATATGAGCTGTGGCGGGAGGTGAAGCTGCCGGATGGCAAGGTCATCATTCCTGGCGTCGTGACGCACTCGACCGATCTGATCGAGCATCCGCAGCTCGTGGCGCAGCGCATCCGAAGGTTTGCCGCCCTGGTCGGTCCCGAAAACGTCATTGCCGGCACCGACTGCGGCTTCGGCGGCCGCACACATCCGCAGATCGCCTGGGCGAAGCTGCGCGCGCTCACCGAGGGCGCGCGGCTCGCGGCCAACCCATGAGCGCACCGGATCTCAGTCATCGCGACGAGCTGCGCGTCATCGCGCGCCGCGCCATGCTGGCCAGGGGCCTCGAGCCCGATTTTCCGCCGGCGGCGATGTCGCAGGCGGCGGCCCTTTCCTCGCCGGCGCGGGATAGCGATGCCGGCATCCGCGATCAGCGCTCGCTCCTGTGGTGCTCGATCGACAACGATGATTCGATGGATCTGGATCAGCTCTCGGTCTGCGCGCCTGCGGCCGATGGCGCGGTGAAGATCCTGGTGGCGATCGCCGATGTCGATGCGCTGGTGCAGCTCGACTCTGCGCTCGATGTTCACGCCCGGATCAATACCACTTCGGTGTACACCGTCGGGCGTATCTTCCCGATGCTGCCCGAGAAACTCTCGACCGATCTCACTTCACTCGCGGACGGGCAGGAGCGGCTGGCGCTCGTGATCGAGATGACGGTCGATGCGAAGGGCGCACTGGGCACCTGCGATGTCTATCGCTCGCGCGTGGTCAATCGCGCCAAGCTTGCCTATGACAGCGTGGGTGCGTGGCTCGAGGATCGCGGCCCGATGCCTGCGCGCATCGGTGCCGTGCCGGGTATGGCAGAGCAGCTGCGCATTCAGGACCGGGTGGCACAGCTGTTGAAGCAGGTGCGCCAGGGGCAGGGGTCGCTGCGCCTGGATCCGCTCGAGCCGCAGGCGATCTTTACGGGCGATGTGCTCACCGATCTGAAGCCGCTCGAGCGCAATCGCGCCAAGGATCTGATTGAGGACTTCATGATTGCGGCCAACGGCGTGGTAGCGCGTTTCCTCGCAGGGCGCGGCGTGGCGGCGATCCGGCGGGTGCTGCGCACACCCGAGCATTGGGACCGCATCGTGGCGCTCGCGGCCGAGGCAGGTGGGGAGCTGCCGCGCGCACCGGATGCAGCCGCGTTGAGCGAATTCCTTAAGCGCCAGCACGAGCACGACCCCGATCACTTCGCCGACCTCTCCCTTGCGGTCGTAAAGCTCCTGGGCACGGGGCAGTACGTGATGGAGCAGCCGGGGCAGGCCGTGGAGGGTCATTTTGCGCTGGCGGTCCGCGACTACGCGCACTCCACGGCGCCCAACCGGCGCTACCCGGATCTCATCACCCAGCGGCTCATCAAGGCGACGCTCGCCGGCCGACCCTCACCTTATGTCCCCCGGCAGCTCGAGGGTCTGGCCGCGCACTGCACCCTGCAGGAGCACAATGCCGAGAAGATCGAACGGCAGGTGCGCAAGTCTGCCGCGGCGATGTTGCTCGAGCCTCGCGTCGGCGAGAGCTTCGATGCCGTGGTCACCGGCGCGACCGTGCAGGGCACCTGGGTGCGCATCAGCGCCCCGATTGCGGAAGGCAAGCTGGTGCACGGTGCAGCGGGCCTCGCGGTCGGGGACCGCGTGCGCGTGACGCTGGTACAGACCGACGTGGCGCGCGGATTCATCGACTTCGTACGTGCGAGATAAACCGATGCCACCCGATGATCCGGCCCTGATCTACGAGAACGCGGGGTTCATGACAAGCGAGGAGGCGCGGCCGCTGCGCATTCTCGCCGAGTACCTGGGGCCGCTGGAGCGTCTGCGCCGGGCACGCATCCGCGACACCATCGTGTTCTTCGGCTCCGCGCGCATCACACCCGAGGGGCCGCTGGGCCGGTATTACCAGGAGGCGCGGCAGCTCGCGCATGCGATCACCGCCTGGTCCAAGCAGCTGCCCTCGCACTCGCACCGCTATGTCATCTGCTCAGGCGGAGGCGGCGGCATCATGGAGGCCGCCAATCGCGGCGCCTCGGAGGCCGGAGGCCGCACCATCGGCCTGAACATCTCCCTCCCGCACGAGCAGCAGCCGAACTCCTACATCACGCGCGAGCTCGCTTTCAAGTTCCACTACTTCTTCATGCGCAAGCTGTGGTTCGCACATCTCGCGCGTGCCCTGATTGTGTTTCCCGGCGGCTTCGGCACACTCGATGAGCTCACCGAGATCATGACGCTCGCGCAGACCGGCAAGCTCGATCGCCCGATCCCGATCCTGCTCTACGGGCGCAGCTACTGGAACGAAGTGATCAACTTCGAGGCGCTGGTACGCCACGGCACGATCGCCGCCGAGGACCTGAAGCTGATCCAGTTTGCAGACGACCAGGCGACGGCGCTGCAGCTGCTGCAGGCATCCCTCACGCATGAGCCCGAGACCAGCGGCCCGGCCTTCGCGCATTCCCGCGCGCGCTAGGCCACGGCCTCGATGAGCTGCGGATCGTTGTTGCGCGGGGAGTTCACGCGCGGGCTCACGCGATAGGCCACCATCAGCTCGGCCGGGTAGGGTGCGAGCAGCCGCAAGGCCTCATCGGGCGGTGCGCCGAGCCAGGCCTCGTGATCCTCGGCTTTGAGGATCGCCGGCATCCGCTGCCGGTCATTGTGGATTTCCTGCAGCAAGGCATTGGCGGGCATCGTGACGATGGTGCAGCTCTCGATCACGCTGCCGTCGGCCCGCGTTGAGCGATCCCAGATACCCGCGAATCCGAACACTTCCTGATCCGCCAGATGGATGTAGAAGGGCTGGCGCGCACCCTCGGTCGGACTATGCCATTCGTAGAAGCCGCTCGCCGGCAGGATGCAGCGCTGAGCGCGCTTCCAGGGCGTGCGATACGAAGGCGCCGAGGTGAGCGTCTCGATGCGGGCGTTGATCGTCGAGTACTTGGGGGCCTCCCCGTGCGCAAAGAACGGGATCAGCCCCCAGCGCATCATCACGCCCTCGCGCACACCCTCGCTCAGGCGCACGACCGGTACGCTCTGCGTCGGCGCGATATTGAAGCTCGCGGTGAAGCGCCACTGCGTGGATGCGAGCTTGAACGCACGCTCCGCGGCAGCGAGCTGAGCCAGGATGTAGCGGCCGCACATATCGCAGCGAGCATAGCGCACACCGTACAATCGCGGCTGTCTCGGGGGCGATGGCGGGGGGTGTCCATGACTTCAGAGATCGAAGTGCCGGTGCTGATCGTCGGCGGCAGCCTCGTGGGGATGACCTCGGCGCTGCTGCTCGGCCATCACGGCGTCAAGTCGCTCGCGGTCGAGTATCACCGTGGCACGGCCATTCACCCGCGCGCCGCGCAGTGCACCCAGCGCACGCTCGAGATCTTCCGCGAAGTCGGCATCGAGCGGCCCGTGTGCGAGCGCTCCGCTGAGCAGTTCGTGCAGGACGGCGGCATCGTCGCCGTGGAGACACTGGCGGGCGGACTCACGCAGCATTTCATCGCGGATCTGAACGCAGGCGTCCGCGACGTGAGCCCCTGCGAGCGGGTGTTCCTGTCGCAAAACGCGCTCGAGCCGATGTTAAAGCAGCGTGCCGAGGAGCTCGGCGCGCGCTTCGTGTTCGCAACTGAAGTGACTGGCATCGAGCAGAACGCGGACGGTGTCGTGGCGCGGCTGCGTCACCGCGACAGCGGCGCGGAGACCCGTGTGCGCGCCCGCTACGCGATCGCGGCGGACGGCGCGCACAGCCGCATGCGCCAGGGGCTGGCGGTGGGCATGCGCGGTCATCCCACCTTCTCGCGCAGCGTCACGATCTATTTCCGGGCCAACCTGCGCAAGTTTCTCGAGCGCGAGAAATGGGCGGTCGTGTACGTCAACAACGATCGGTTGCGCGGCTTCTTTCGCTTCGAGAAGCCCTTCGACAGCGGCTTTCTCGTGGTCAGCACGACCGGCGATGCGGCTCATCCGAACGTCGATGTGTCGAGCACGCTGACGAATGAGCGGGCGGTGGAGCTGGTGCAGCTGGCGCTGGGGAGCCGTGACATTGCGGTGAGCGTTGATAACGTCATGAACTGGAACGCCACCGCCGAATGGTCCGAGAAGATGCAGCGCGGCCACGTATTCATCGCCGGCGATGCCGCCCACGTGATGCCGCCGACAGGTGGCTTTGGTGGCAACACCGGCGTCGTCGATGCGCACAATCTCGCCTGGAAGCTCGCGTTCGTGCTGAGCGGCCGCGCCGCTCCGGCACTGCTTGAGACCTACGAGCCCGAGCGCACCCCGGTCGCCGAGTACACCTGCGAGCAGGCCTACACGCGCTACGTGCTGCGCACCGACCCCACCCTCGGCATGGCGAACACGCAAAAGCCCGTGGGGGAGCTCAACATCGAGCTCGGCCACATCTACCGCTCCCCGGCGATCGTGACCGAGGAGCCGGATGATGGGGCCCAGCACGTGAATCCCCGCGAGTCCTTCGGTCGTCCCGGGACCCGGGCGCCGCATCTGTGGCTCACGCGCGCAGGCGAGCGCGTTTCCACGCTCGACTTATTCGGCAAACGGTTCGTGCTGCTCGGGGGTGCCGACTCGGCTGCGTGGTGTGAGGCTGCGACGGCAGCCGGCGCGGCGCGCGGCCTGCAGATCGATACCTGGCGTGCCGGTGAGGCCGGGCTTGTCGATGCTGAAAATCAGCTCGCCCGCGCCTACGGCATTGAAGCAAGCGGTGCGGTGCTGGTGCGGCCGGACGGTGTGGTCGCCTGGCGGGCCCGCAGCGGTGCGGGCGCCAGCGCGGCGGTGCTGCAGCGGGTGCTGACGCAGATCCTGGGCTGACGCGCCGCGTTCAGGGCTTGGGCGGGCTCGCTCGCTCAACCAGCGCGGCCATGTCGGAGGCCTCACGCGAGCCCTCCTCGTGCAGCGCGCGGATGACGCCCGCGCGCTCACCCGGCGTGCGGTTCTGGCTCACCTTCCATTTGCCGATGAGCGAGGTGAGGGCGATTTCCACGCCCACGATGCGCCCGAGTTGTGCATTGAGGAAATCTGCGGGCGCCTCGCCCGGCTGCCAGGGGTTGGAGCGGCCGTGCTCCTGGGCGGCGGTAAGCCGCTCGACATGCGCGCGCAGCTTCACCGGATCCTCCACCAGCTTAAGCGGTCCGCGTGCATGCACCACCGCATAGTTCCACGTCGGTACCACCATGCCGGACCCGGCACGCGTCGGGTAGGAGGAGGGGCTGATGTAGGTGTGGGGACCGCTGAAGATCGCCAGCGCCTCAACCTCGGGTTGATAGCTCTTCCACACGGGATTCGCGCGCGACACATGGCCCCGCAGAACGCCCAGGCCTGCGCCCTGGGCCTCGAACTCGAGCGGAATGTGATTGGCCTCGAGGCCCTGCGCGCTCATCACGACGAGCGTTGCGAAGGGATGCGCACGCATCAGCGCGTGCAGCACCTCGGGCCGATTTTCTGCAAACAACGCCGGGACGTACATCAGTACACGAACGGCAGCAGCCGCCAGGTTCGAGCGATGTAGGCGTCGTAGCGCTCGCCGAAGGCGCCGCGCAGCGTGCGCTCCTCGACGCTGATGCGTTTCGTCATGCCGATCACCCAGCCGGCCATCAGCACCAGGCCCGAGAGGTAGTTGCTGAATCCGATCGCAAGTCCGACGAAGGACATGAATGAGCCGCTGTACGAGGGATGGCGCAGATAGCGATACGGCCCGCGGTCGATGAGATGATGATCGGCCTGCACGGCGACATCCACCGTGAAGAAGCGGCCGAGATAGATGATGGCCCACCAGCGCAGCGCGAGCCCGCCCCAGAACAGCGCGAGGGCGAGCCATTTCAGCTCGCGCGGCAGATGAAAGCGCGTCGCGGGCACTTTGAAGGCAATGAAGTACGCAAGGCCCAGCATGAGCATGATCGCCCACCACAGCACGGCGAGCGAGCCATCGTCCGAGCGGCGCGCGCCGGCGCCCGAGCGCTTCCACAGCGTGAGCGCCATCTCGGAGATGCCCAGGAACAGGCCGAGTTGAGCAAACAGGGGCATCGAGGCCATGGCGTGCGGCGCCCTTCGAGGCGGTGGCGACGCCGCAGAGATTACGCGAAAACGCGGCTGGCGGGCGAGGCCTGCACGCTCTCGAGCAGCGCGCGCAGTGAGTGCGGAGCGGAGAAGTGAAAGCCCTGACCGTAGGTCACGCCGAGCTCGGCGAGGCGCGAGGCGATATCGCGGTTGGTGATGCACTCGGCGACGGTCTCGAGCCCGAGCTGTCCGGCCACATCGAGCACCGTGCGGATCATGGCTTCGGCCTTGTGATCCTCGAGCACTTCGCGCACGAAGCCGCCGTCGATCTTGATCGTGCGTACCGCGAGCGCCTGCAGATAGGCGAGCGAGGAGAAGCCGGTGCCGAAGTCATCGAGCGCGAACGAGCAGCCGAGGGCGCTCAAGCGCGCGATGAATCGCTGCGCGGCGGGCAGATTCTCGATCGCGGCGCTCTCGGTGATCTCAAATCCCACGAGCTCACCGGGCAAGCCTGACGCTTTGATCAGCGCGCAGGTCTGATCGGCGAAGTCGGCCTGGCTCACCGAGGGGCCGGAAACGTTGATCCAGAACCTGGTCCCGAGCGCATCGAGCTGGCCGGCAAGCGGCGCCAGGTCGTGACAGACGCGCTCGATGACGCGCTTGTCGAGCTGGGGCAGCAGCTGATAGCGGCGCGCCGCCGACAGGAAGCGCCGCGGCTCGAGCATGGCGCCCGTGCTGTCGCACAGACGCACGAGCACCTCATACTGCGTCGGGCGCTGCGGTTGCGACGGTGCGAGCGGTACGATCGGCTGGGTGAGAAGCTCGATGCGGCCCTGCTCGAGTGAGCTCACCACTTCGCGGAAAATCTGCAGATCCTCGCGCCGGCGCACGAGGCTCAGGTCATCGACCGTGAACAGCTCGATGCGACGGCGGCCGCGATCCTTTGCCGCACGGCAGGCGGTCTCGGCATTGGTGAGCGCGGTCTCGAAGCGCGCGGACTCCTCGAGCATCGCCACGCCGAAACTCGCCGACAGGCGAAAGCCCTTGCACACCTCAGGCAGATCGAGCTCGCCGAGCGAGGTGCGCACGGCATCGGCCCAGGCTCGTGCCTGGCCCAGCGTCGGGCAGTCCAGCACCGCGACGAAGCGATCGCCGGCGACGCGCGCGATGAGTCCGCCGTTACCGAGGCTGCCTTCGGGCCACAGATCGGCCACGCGCTGCAGGATCTCGTCGCCGGTGTGAAAGCCGAACAGGTCGTTGATCACGTGCATCTGGTCGATGTCGATATAGACCACGCCCCAGACGGAGCCGCCGCTCGCGCGGTAGCTCGCGACGTGATCCTCGAGTGCGGTGAGTGTCGGTAAGCCGGTCGCCGCATCCACCCGCGCGACGCGCAGGTGCTGCTCATCCTGATGCGTGAGCTCGCGCAACAGCACCGCGAGCACCGGAGCCAGATGGCGCGACAGGGTATCGGCGGTATCCGGCTCGCTCGAGCCGGAAGGGCGCTCGACGGTCACGGCGAGCACGCCCAAGGGCGCATCGCGCTCGGCGCGGATCGGGAAGGCGTAGAACACCTGCCGGTCGCGGGTCAGGTTGGCGGGGGCGATCGGGGCAGGCCCGCCGCGTGCGGCGAGCACATCGCTCGCCATCGCCTGCAGCTCCGGCAGCGCCGGACCGCCGTTCGCCCACAGCGTGCGGCCGTCGCGGCGATAGATCGCCACCGCGCCGGCACCAGGCACCATGGACTCGATGATCTTGCCGAACGCGGACAGATTCTGCATGCCAGCCGGATTCTGTCCGAGCCCGGCCATTGCAGAGTGACCCAGCTCTCAATTCCGACGCGACGGCCTCAAGTTTGTGGGCGAAGTGCCGACTGCGCGGAACTTCGCGCGCCGCAGCCGGCGGAACATAGCGCTCACGGGCCGCGGTACGAGACCAAATTCACACACGCGGTGCCGACCCAAATTTGAATCTAATCGGCAGATCGGCCGGGAACTTGAGGCTGACAGCGGGGGAATGCGCAGTTGGTCACACCGAGTGCGACATAGCGCAGGCAGATTGTCCGTCAGTTGTCTTGGTCTTTACCCTTTAACTGCCAGGAGTTTCCATGCGTAAGATTCTTATGTCCTTCGCCGCAGCGGCCATCGTCGCCGCTTCCAGCGGTGCTCAGGCCGTCACGATCACGACCACCTTCCAGGTGACCGCGACGGTGCTGAAGACCTGCTCGGTGAGCGCCGCGGCGCTGGCCTTCGGTAACTACACCCCGGGCGCCGGCCAGGTCACCGGCTCCACGAACGTCAACGTCAAGTGCACCAAGAACACCGCCTTCACGGTGGCGCTCGATAAGGGCACGACGGCCGGCGGCACGATTCCGCAGCGTCTGATGGCGAATGGCGCCAACACGCTCGAGTACAACCTGTTCACCACCAGTGGCGGCGCGACGATCTTCGGCGACGGCACCGGCGGCTCGCAGACTGTGCCCGGCACCGGCGCGGGTGTCGCGACGGCGGTGGCGGTGCCGGTATTCGGCACGCTGCCCGACAGTGCGAACAACCAGAACGCAGTCCCCGGTGCTTACGCCGACACCATCACGGTGAGCGTGAACTACTGAGGATCCGATGGCACGCGGTTGGATACTGGCAGTTCTGCTTGCGGCGGCCCACTCGGCCGCCGCAGGCAGTTTCAGCGTGGCTCCGATTCGCGTGGAGATGACTCCCGGCCATCAGCGCGGCGTCTTCACGCTGCACAATGATGCGGCGATCCCGGTCACGGTGCAGGTGAGCACGGCGGCATGGACGCAGCAGGGTGGCGATGATCACTACGCGCCGACGCATGAGCTGATCGCGACACCGCCAGTGTTCGTGGTCGCGCCCGACTCCAACCAGATCGTGCGAGTGGCGCTGCAGCGCGAGCCCGACGCCAAGCGCGAGCTCGCCTACCGGGTGTTCTTCCAGGAAGTGCCGCAGACGGTCGAGAAGAGCTTCAACGGCCTGCAGGTCGCGCTGCGGGTCGGCGTGCCGGTCTTCGTCGCTCCGAGCGCGGCCAGTGCCACGGCCGCACTCAGCTGGCAGATTCATCAGACGGCGCCGACCGAATACAGCATCGATGCCGTGAACAACGGCGGCGCTCATCTGCAGGTCATGGACTTCACGCTCGAGCTCGGCCCGAAGGCCGAAGCGGTGCATGTGGGCGGCGCTCACTACGTGCTGCCCGGCTGCACCATGAGCTGGAAGCTCACGCTGCCCACCGGTACGGCGCTCGCCGAACCGCTGCGCGTGCGGGGATTGAGTGATCATGGAGATTTCACCGCTCCGGTCGCGCGCGCGACGTCCTGACCCACTGTCGGTTTCGCCCGATGAACACGACATCAGGAGATACCGGCGGAGTGGGCGCACGGACATACCATATTGCGATCACGACCTGGGCGGCGATGGCGCTCGCGGCCTTGCTCCTGCTCGCGGCCTTGCTCCTGCCCGTTTCGTCTTTGGCGCAAGCCCCGCTCAAAGAAGCGGTGCTCGACGTCTCGATCAATACCGAGGCGAGCGGGGAGTCGCTGGTCGTGCTGCGCGATACGGCCAACGGCCTGTGGATCAGCGCTGGCGATTTCACGCGGCTGCACCTGAAGGCTCCGCAGGGCCAGGCGGTCGAGAGCAACGGCAAAAAGTACTATCCGTTGAACGCGCTTGCCGGCGCGAGCGTCGTCATCGACGAGGCGCTGCAGCATGCGACAGTGCAACTGCCGCCGACGGCTTTCGAGCCGACGCTCGTTCACCGCAGCATCGATACTCACACCAGGCTCGCGGGCGTCGAGCCCGGTGCGTTCTTCAACTATCAGCTCTCGGGACAGCGCATCGAGGACACCAGCTCCGCCGGGCTGCTCTCCGAGCTTGGCTTGTTTGGCTCGCCCGGCGTGCTCACCAATTCCATGGTCGGCCGCACGGGCGCCGGTGCCACCGAGGCGGTGCGCCTGGATACGACCTTTACGCACGACTTTCCGGATCGGCTGCAGAGCCTGGTCGTGGGCGACACGATCAGCACGCCGGGTGACTGGGGCAATGCCGTGCGCTTCGCGGGACTGCACTGGGGTCGCAATTTCGGCATCCGACCCGATCTGCTCACGGCACCGATGCTGAGCGTGGGCGGGGAGGCGGTCGTTCCCTCGACCGCTGAAGTGTTCGTCAATGGCCAGCGTGTCTCCAGCCAGGCCGTGCCGCCGGGCCCCTTCGTCATCGACCAGCTGCCGGCAATCTCGGGCTCGGGCGATGTGCGGCTGGTGGTGCGCGATGCGGCGGGCAATGTGCAGACGGTGACCCAGCCGTTCTATTCCGGCGCGAGTCTGCTCGCCAAGGGCCTGTCGGAGTACGCGGTCGACGTGGGGGCCGTGCGGGAGGACTACACGCTGTCGAGCTTTCACTACGGAGAGGCGCTGGCGACCGGCACCTATCGTTACGGACTGACGAACTCGCTCACGCTGGAAGCGCACGGTGAGGCGCAGATGCACGATGCGCACGCCGTCGGCTTCGATCTCGCCGTCAGCACCGGCTCCTGGGGCATCGCCAGTGTCACCCTCGCGCAAGGCGGCAATGACGCCGGCTCGGGCGTTCTCACGGGTGTGGGCTTCGAGCATCGCGGGCGCATTTTGAGTTTCGTGCTCAACACGGAATTTGCGAGCGATGGCTACCGTCAGGTCGGCGACACGGCCTTCTCCAACTCGCCGATCACCCAGCGCTCGCTGGCACAAATCGGGGCGAACCTGGGCCGCGCGGGCTCACTCGCCGTCGCCTGGGCGAGCCAGCATTTCCAGAGCGAGCCGTCCCAGCAGGTCGTGTCGCTGAGCTACAACGTGCCGATCGCCAACCACGGCTTTTTCGGCATCACCGCGAGCCATATCAGCGGGGATCAGCCGAACAATTCGATTTACGCGAACTACACCATCGCGCTTGATTCGCGGCGCAGCTTCTCGACGGATGAGATCTCCACCCGCCAGGGCGGCGCCGCCGACGACCGACTGCTGGCCACGGTGACGCAGACGGCGCCGGTGGGACCGGGCAACGGCTGGCGCCTGAGCGCCGCCACCTCCGGTGACTACGATGCCAGCTGGGAGCATCGCAACGAGGCGCTCGATCTGCAGGTCGAGGCGGCCCGCAATCTCGGCATCGCCGGTGAGCGCGCCTTCCTCACCGGGGCGCTGACCTGGCTCGATCACGACGTGAGCGCGGCGCGCTCGGTGACCCAGAGTTTTGCCGTGGTCGATGTGGGTGGGATTCCCAACGTGCCGGTGTACATCGACAATCAGCTCATGGCACGCACGGATGAGAATGGCCGCGCGGTCCTGCACGATCTGCGCGCCTATGAGGTAAATCGCATCAGCGTCGACCCGGATGACCTGCCGCTCGATACGCGCCTGACCGATGATCGCATCAGTGTGCGGCCGCCTTACCGCAGCGGTGTCGTCGCGCGCATCCCGGTGACCAAGGTGCGTGCCGGGACCTTCCGCCTGGTGCTGCCGGATGGCAAGCCGGTCCCGGCCGGCGCGCTGGTCGACTTCAACGGCGGTCACTTCAACGTGGTGCTCGATGGCCTGACTTACGTTGACACCCTGGATCACGGCACCCAGGGAGTCGCGCATTGGGATGGCATGCGCTGCCGCTTCCGGGTCGCACCTCCGCCGCCGGGAGATCCGTTGCCCGACATGGGCACGGTGGGCTGCACGCCGGACGGCAGCGATGACGCAGGGAGTCATTGAGTGCGCGGCGCTGGCACTTCGCTCAAAGCCGCCTCGCGCTGGGCGCTCTGCCTCGCCGTGTGGCTTGCGAATCCGGTGGTTTACGCCGCCGTGACCTGCACGGTGAGTGCCACCGGGCCTGCGTTCGGCAACTACAATCCGCTGAACGCCGCACCGACACTGTCCAACGGCTCGATCACCGCCAGCTGCACGCTCACTGGCAATGTGAATACCACGGTGAATCTGGTCTCGAGCTACAGCAAAGGATCGAGCCCGACTTACACGCCGCGCACGATGACCTCGGGCGCGAACCGCCTCAACTACAATCTCTACTACGACGCGGCATTGACCCAGATTCGCGGTGACGGCACTGGCGGTACGCAAACCGGCGGTGCGACCTTCGCTCTGACCACGGGCAATCGCACGCAATCGACGACGAGCACGATTTACGGGCAACTGTTCGCGCTGCAGGATGTGGCGGCAGGCGCGTATGCGGACACGATCGTCGTGACCGTGATGTACTGAAGCGCTTAGGGCTCCAGGGCCTGCACCGCCAGGTGCACCGGCCAGGGGTACTCGCCCGGCGCCACGCTCGAGGCGAGATCGAATCGGTAGGTGAGCTCGAGCGGCAGCGTGATGCCGTGCTGGCCATGCTCGACGATCATGCCGCCCTCATTGCCGAGGAGCACTTCGCCGCCGGCGCTGCGCACTCGCAGTGCCGAGAAAATCATCATCTGCGGCTGCACGAGCAGGGCATAGCCGTGCGGGGAGTTGTTGGAGACTTCGATGCGCGTCGGTTCCAGCACTTCGATGAAGCCGCGGCGCACCGCATCGGGCGTGATCGTGAGATTGACGGGCTCCGAGCGCACGCGCAGCGAAGCATGCGCAAGTACGGTGGCCCCCACCCGGAATTGCGTACGCACTTCGGAGGCACTGCCCGCCGAGACGGCGGTTGCCAGAATAAGGAATACGCCCAGTCCACGCGGAATGGCCATGATCTGTCCTTATCGGTCGATCGCGGCCGGACTTGAGCTTCACCCTACCGTCGTCGGGTCTTCCCCAGAGGACTTTCGACGGCTTCTTCGTTGAGTCGCGTCGTCGTCGACATCGCGACCCGGACTTGTCGGGCGAATTCTTCGGCCACCGCAACCGGTCCCTTGTGCTCCAGCTCCGCGAGGCTTACGTGCTGGGCATAATCCAGCTGTCCTCCGGAGACGGGCTTCTGCGCTTTCAATTCTAGGCGCGTGCCGTGCGTGCCGCCATGAAGCTTCACGGCGACGGAATAGCCCTGCTGCGCGGCGACAATGGCCAGCCGCTGGGTAAGGTCATTCAGAAACGTCGTCACCGGATACTCACTGCCCGCCAGAACGGCTCTATCTCACGCAAGTGAGCGTGATACTGCAGGTTGAGCGTGTTCGGGGCCAATCGGGTCCGCCGCTTCTTCTTCTAAGGTGTCGAAGGTATTGACATTCGGCAAAGTCCACGGCACGGTCACTCCGACTGCCTTACAGCATAGCTGGAGGTTGCATGGACAAGCCGGGTGTTAAGCCCAGCCGACAAAAGCGAGAATAACACTAGATGGCGCACCGCAGCGAGACGCGGCACATCGGCCGGCTGCTCGGCTGGCTTCGCGACCGGGAATTAGACTTCGAGCTGGCGGCGCGCTGCGTCGGTTTCGGTGTTTGGCAATGGAATCTGATCACCAATGAAATGGTGTGGTCGGATCGTTGCCGTGAAATTCTCGGTATCGGTCCAGAGGGCACGCCGTCCCTCGAGTATTACCTGAGCTTCGTGCACCCGGACGATCGCGAGCGGGTGGCACGCAACTCCGACAACGTGCGCTCCGAGCGCGCGCCCCACGATAACGAGTACCGCATCGTGCGCCCTGACGGCGAGGTTCGCTGGGTGCACAGCGCCTGGCGCACCCAGTTCGAGCGCCACGGAGCCGATCCGGTGCGCGCACTCGGTGTGATCCTCGATGTCACCGAGCGGCGCCGCGCGACCGAGGCGCGAGCGCGCCACGATGCGCATTTGCAGCACTTCATCGATGCAACTCCGGCCGGGGTTGCGATGCTCGATCGGGAGTTGCGCTTCCTCGTCACCAACCGGCGCTTCATTGCCGACACGGGCCTTGGCGACACGCCGATTATCGGGCGCTCCATTTACGAGGTGTTTCCGGCGCAGCCGGTGCACTGGCGCGATGCGCATCAGCGCGCGCTCGCCGGCCACACCGAGCACACCTACTCCGAGCGCTGGCTGCACCCCGATGGCAGCGTGCGCTGGGTCAACCGCACGCTGTTTCCCTGGTACGACGAGCGCGGCGAGATGGGCGGCATCGTGCTCATCAACGAGATGCTCTCGCCCCAGCAGTACCTGGAGGCCCAGGGGCGGCTGTGGGCCGAGGCCTTCCTGCACAACACCCGCGGCATCGCGGTGGTGGATCCGGCGACCAACGAATTCAGGAGCGTCAACGCAACTGGCGCGCAACTCGCGGGCTTCTCCCCCGAGGAGCTGCGCGGGCATTCGATGCTGACGGTCTATCCCGCCACGGAGCACTCCCGGCTGCTCGCCGCGGGACTGTCGGCCGATACCGGCGGTACGGCGATCCTGCAGACCTGCCAGCTGCATCGCGACGGCACGCTGATCCCCGTGGAGCTGAGCGTGGTCTCGGTACGCGATGCAGGCGGGCGCGTCAGCAGCCGCATCGTCACCGTCTCGGATCTGCGGGAGCGGCTGCGGGTCGAGGGCGAGCTGCGTCACACCGAAGCGCAGCTGATCGCGGCCGAGCGTTTTCGCCAACTGGTCGACTCTGCCCCGATCGGCATTCTGCTGCTGGATACCGATGGGGCCTGCAACTACGCGAACGCCTGCTGGCTCGAGATCGCAGGTCTGCACATCGAGCAGGCGCGCGACCTCGGCTGGTGGGATGCGATCCATCCCGATGATCGCGACCGCGTGAGCGAAGCCTGGGAGCGGCTGACGCAGGGCTCGCATCTCGACCTCGAATTCCGCTATCAGCGGGAGGGCGGGGAGGTACAGTGGGTCCATGCGCTGGCCAGTCCCTTGCGCGATGACTCGGGGGCGACCGTCGGCTACATCTCGGTGGATGTCGATATCACCGAGCAGCTTTCGCAGCGCGCGGCCATCGACCGCTTCCACGGCCGTGTGCGCTCACTGGCGCATCGGCTGGAGCGGCTACGGGAAGAGGAGCGCGGCGAGCTCGCTCGCAAGCTCCATGGGACGCTGCGCCAGGACATGACGACGCTCAAGATGGAGATCGAGGCCCTGCGCCATCCGCTGCATGCGCCGGAGCAGACACCCGAGCGGGCAGCCCGGCTCGCGGAGCTCGCCGATCGCTGCCTCGATCGCCTGCGGCATATCGCCTTCGAGCTGCACCCGCCCGGCATCGAGGATCTGGGGCTGATGGGCGCGCTCAAACGCTACGGTGAGGAAGTCGCCGCGCAGTCCGGCCTGCGCGTCGAGATCATCTCCAACGGCGCGCTGCCGGATCTGGGGCAGCGGCGCCTGATCATCCTGTACCGCACCTTCCAGGAAGCGCTCTCGAATGTCGTGCGCCACGCGCACGCCAAGCGCGTCGATGTGCAGATCTCCGTGCACGAGCGCTCGTTGCGGCTGCGCATGACCGACGATGGCATCGGCATGGGGGAGAAGGACCGCAACAAGACCGGTGCGTTCGGCCTGCTCGCGGCCTCCGAGCGGCTGGCGCAGATCGGCGGCACGCTGCGCGTGTTCGGCGTGGCGGGGCAGGGCACGACGCTCGATGCGAGCGTGCCGATCCGCCGCGGCGGCAGGAAGCGCGATACAGCTGAAGGCGCCTGACTCCGAAGATGGTACGACCGATCTCAATGGCGCTGATGCTGACGCTAACGCTGACGCTGGGGGCCGGCCGTATCGCGCCAGTCTCAGCGGCGAACGATGCGGCGGCGCAGAGCCATCAGGCCCTGGTTCAGCTGCAGCGTGCAACCGACGGCGCTTCCCTTGCTGCGGCTGCACTTCTTGCCCGGGGCGCAGCTCAGAGTGCAGCGGACGCAAGCCGTGCCCTGCAGGACTTCCTCGTCCCTGGCCGCGCCGCGAGCCTGTCGATGGCTTTGATTGCGCGTGCTGCGGCGGCAGCACCCGAAAGCGCTGAAATCGCCTGGCTTCAAGTCACGCTTTGCCAGGCAACGCCCGGATGTGACAGCACACGCTTCGAACAGCAGCTGCGAGCGCTCGATCCGGCCAACGGTGCCTCGGCGTTCGCGGCGATGGAACGCGCACATCGCGCCCACGGCGAGGCTGCGATTTCGCGCGCCATGCACGATCTGGCTGACTCGAAGCAGCTCGACCTGTACTGGAGCGGCCTCACGCACGATCTGGGCTTCGCGGTCGTGAGAACTGGCAAGATGCCCGCGAATCAAGCCCTCATCGAAGTGATTGGCCGGCTCGCGGCGCTGTCGATTCCGCCGTACGAGGTCGTCAGCAGCTGGTGTCATGGCGAGCACCTCACCCAGGGCGATTCGCAAAGCGTGTGCCGCAAAGTCGCCGCGTCGATGCAGAACGGTGACATCTACCTCACGCAGGGAGTCGGCATCGGCATTGCGAAGCGCGCGTGGCCGGAAGACTCACCCGAATGGCGCGCCGCCGCTCGCGCACGGCGGCTCATGGACTATGAGCTGACTGTGCTTGGCAAGGTGCAGCCGCTGAGGCAGTCCGACGTAGATGCCGAGCGGTATCTGGCACTGTATGGAAAATTTCGGCGCGAAAATGATGTGACGCGGGCACGAATCGTTGCGGCCGGCTACGCACCGGATCCGCCGGACACGCCATGAGCGACACGACCACCTTCACCTCGGAGTGCCCGAAGTGCGGGCACGAGCGCCCGCAGCCGGCACAGGCGCGCGATGAGCTGCTCGAGCTGATCGAATCCGGCGGTGACATCGAGGCGTACTGCGGGAACTGCGATCTCACGTGGACGATCTCGGTGGAGGAAATCGCCGATCTGGAGCGTGCGCTGCGCCGGAAGCCGGCAAAATAATCAAGATTAAGTAGTTTATATAACTACTTAATATTACAGGTATTATATCCCGATAAGTCGGCTTGCGGGCCATTGCGGACGAGCATCACAAATCGTTCCGTCGTGGCTGTCGATCGCAGCGTCATTTCCCACTCGTGCGTCACACGTGCATTCCATATCACGGTGCTGCATCTGCGCGGCCATTGACGGTATGCTCGGGAGCTAATTGTGAGGCGCAAGCTTCGCCGGATGCAGGGGGCAGTGCGTTTCCGGATGGTTCACAAGTCAGGCGTTCATTCCGCCATTGTTCTGAGCACATCAGTGCTGCTCTGCGGTGCGGCCTCCTGGGCCGCCGCCGAGTCCGCTCCTGCCAGCGATGCGCATGCGCAGTGGGGCCAGATCCAGCACTACTGCGTCGAGTGCCATAACACCGAGGATTGGGCGGGAAGTGTCGCCTTCGACGCGATGTCGAGCGACCAGGTTCCGGCCGACGCCAAGGTGTGGGAATCCGCGATCCGCAAACTGCGCGGCGGGTTCATGCCGCCGCCGGGTGCCAAGCAGCATCCGGACCAGCAGACCGTCAAGGGACTGGTCGCGTGGCTCGAGAACACGCTCGACGCCGGACAAACTGCCGCCACGCCGGGACGCGTGCCGCTGCGCCGCCTCAATCGCCGCGAGTACGCGAACGCGGTGCGCGATCTCACCAACCTCAACGTCGATGTGAGTGCGCTGCTGCCGAGTGATGACCGTAAGGACGGCTTCGACAACCAGGCCGTGAACCTGCAGATCTCGCCCTCGTTCCTGGATCAGTACCTGTCTGCCGCCCGCACGGTGGCGAAGCAGGCGGTCGGCAATCCGACGGCGCCCGCCGTAACGGTCACCTATGGTCCGATCGGCGACATGGTGATCTCGCTCCCGCCCCGCGGCACGCCCGGAGAGGGCACACAGCAGCTCTATCAGGAAGGCATGCCGTTTGGCACGCGCGGTGGCATCAGCTTTCAGCACGTCTTCCCGGCCGACGGTGATTATCAGCTCACGATCGGGGATATGGCGCTCGGGCGCGATGTGCCGCGCATGGAATTCAACAACACGGTGATCGCGCTCCTCGATGGCAAGGAGTTCTACCGCACGGACATCGGCGGGGATGCCGATCAGAAGTCGATCGATCAGAAGCAGGAGCCGGCCGTGCTGGCCATCAACGGGCGGTTGCGCAATATCCCGTTCCACGCGACCGAAGGTCCGCACCGGATCGCCGTGACGTTCCTGCATCGCAGCTTCGCCGAGAGCGATGAGCGCGTGCGCCCAATCGCCTTCGGGGGCGGGCAGGAGCGCGTTCAACAGGTGCACGCGCTGCAGATTCGAGGGCCGCTCAAGGTCGCGGGCCTGAGTGACTCAGCGAGCCGCGCCCGCATCTTCGTCTGCCATCCCTCGCAGGCGCAAGGGGAGAGCGCGTGCGCGCACAAGATCATCGAGACGCTGGCGCGGCGTGCGTTTCGCCGCCCGGTGACGGACGCGGACGTGCAGCCGCTGATGGCGTTCTATGAGCGCAGCAGCAAGCAGGAAGGTTTCGATGCGGGCATTCGCGATGCGCTCGCCGCGATTCTCGCCAGTCCCTACTTCCTCTACCGCGTGGAGGCGGCGGAAGATGAGGGCGGCTCGCGCGCGCTGAACGATCTGGAGCTTGCCTCGCGGATGTCGTTTTTCCTCTGGAGCAGCGTGCCTGACGATGAGCTGCTCGATCTCGCCGCGAAATCCGAGCTGAGCAAGCCGGAAGTGCTCGATCGCGAGGCGCGCCGCATGCTCGCCGACCCGAAGGCGAAGGCTCTCATCGATGGCTTCGCCTTCCAGTGGCTCAATCTCGCCAAGCTCGATGAGATCGTGCCGGAGCGCGGACTGTTCCCGCAGGCGAGCGGCGTGCTCGACCCGCGCCCGCTGTATCGAGAGGAGCTGGCGCTGTTCCTCGATAGCGTGTTGCGCAGCGATCTGCCGGTTACCGACCTGCTGACGGCCAACTACACCTTCCTCAACGAGCCGCTGGCCGAGCTCTACGGGATCGAGAACGTGAAGGGCGGGCAGTTCCGGCGCGTGACGCTGCCGGACTCCAGGCGCTACGGACTGCTCGGCAAGGGCGCCATCCTCATGCTCAATTCCAACCCGGACCGGACCTCGCCGGTGATTCGCGGCGCCTGGGTGCTCGATCGCATCCTCGGTACACCGCCGCCGCCAGCCTTGCCCAACGTCGCCTCACTCCCGGATGCCGGCGGGCGCGGCAAGCGCGCACTGACGATGCGCGAGCGCATGGCCCAGCACAGCACCAGCCCGACCTGCCACGGCTGCCACGGGGTCATGGATCCGATCGGCTTCGCGCTCGAGAACTACGATGCGATCGGCGAGTATCGCGAGCGCGATCCCTTCAGCCATCAGCTCATCGACACCTCCGGCGTGATGCCCGATGGCACCAAGCTCAAGGGGCCGGATGATCTGCGTGCGGCGCTGGTGGCCCGTTCCGGCATGTTCGTACAGTCGCTCACCGAGAAGCTGATGACCTACGCGCTGGGCCGCAACATCGAGTTCTACGACATGCCCAGCGTGCGCCGGATCGCGCACAACGCGGCGAAGGACCATTACCGCTTCGCCTCGATCGTGACGCAGGTCGTCGCGAGCGACGCGTTCCGCAGACGCGAAGCGCCCAGGGTTCCTGCACCTGAAACAAAGACGGCGTCGATCACGGCGACGCCGGCTGAGACCGGAGGCAACTAGCCTATGTTTCTCACCAAGAAGCACTTGTCACGCCGCACTGTCCTCAAGGGTGCGGGCGCCTCCATCGCCCTGCCGCTCCTCGATGCGATGATCCCCGCGCACACGGCACTCGCCAGCACCGCGGCGGCACCCAAGTCCCGTCTTGGCTTCGTGTACTTCCCGCACGGCGCCGTGCAGCAGTTCTGGACCCCGAAGGGCACCGGGCGTGACTTCCAGTTCTCGCCGATCCTGAAGCCGCTCGAGCCGCTGCGCGACTACGTGACGGTGGTGAGCGGAACGCGCAACAAGGGCGGGGAGAGCTCCGACCCGCACGGCATCATCGAGATGACCTGGCTGTCCTGTGTCGGTCCCGGCGGACGCGATGCCGCGAGCGATCGCGGCGTGTCGGCCGACCAGCTGGCGGCCCGTCACATCGGCCAGGACACCCCACTTCCTTCGCTCGAGATCTGCGGTGAGCCCGGCGGCTACAGCTCGCTTTCCTGGCGCACGCCCTCGCAGCAGCTGCCGATGGAAGGCAACCCGCGCAAGATTTTCTATCAGATGTTCGGCGCCGGCGACACGAATGAAGAACGGCGCGGCATTCTCAACGATACCGGGAGCCTGCTGGACTATGTGCAGGATGCGACCGCGAGCCTGAACCGCAAGCTCGATGCCAGTGACCGCGCGCTCGTGGGCGATTACCTCGACTCGGTGCGCGAGATCGAGCGGCGCGTGCAAAAGCTCAAAGTGGCCTCGGAGTCCTTCGGCAATCTGCCGAACGCGCCACTGGGCGCGCCCGAAGATTTCACCGAGCTGCTCGATGTGCAGTTCGAGATGATGGCGCTCGCCTGGCAGACCAATCAGACGCGCGTCATCACCTACCGCCTCGCCAAAGAGGCGACCATGCGCAGCTACACGATGGTGAACGTGACCGAGGCGTTCCATCCGCTCTCGCACCACGGCGAAGATCCCGACAAGCTGCAGCGACTGGTGCGCATCCAGGCCTACCACAGCGAACGCATGGCGAAATTCGCGCAGCGCCTGAAGAGCATCAAGGAAGGCGACGGCACTCTGCTCGATTCGGTTGCCATCCTCTACGGCAGCAACATGGCCAACAGCGATCGCCACAACAACGATCCGCTGCCCTCGACGCTCATCGGCCGCGCCTGCGGCAAGATCAAGGGCGGCCAGCACCTGCACTTCCCGCAGGACACGCCGCACTCGAGCCTGCTGGTGACGCTGTTGCAGCGGGTCGGTGCGCCGGTCGAGAAGATCGCCGACAGCAACGGTCCGCTCGCGGATGTCTGAGAGCATACGCCATCCGCGCGCAATCGCTCGCGTCTCGGCCCTCGCGCTGTCGGCGGCGATACTCGGCATCAGCTTCGATGCCGGGGCGGCAGCGACCGCGGCTCCCCAGGAGCGCGGGCCGGATGGCAGCACGCCGCTGCAGTGGGCGGTGTACCGGGTCGATGCGGCCGAGGTGAAGCGCCTGCTGCGCGCGGGCGCCAGAGTGTCCGAAGCGAACGACTACGGCGTCACGCCGATGCAGCTCGCCTCGGTGACCGGCGATGCGACGATCATCAAGCTGCTGCTCGATGCCGGCGCCGACCCTGAATCCACTAACGCCGAAGGGCAGACCGCGCTCATGGCCGTCGCCCGCACCGGCAACGTCGAGGCCGCAAAGCTGCTCCTTAAGCACGGCGCGAAAGTCGATGCGCGCGAGCAGTGGGGCGAGCAGACGGCGCTGATGTGGGCGAGCGCCCGCCGGCACCCGCAGATGATGGAGCTGCTGATCTCCCACGGCGCGGATATCAATGCGCGCTCGGCGTGGCGCAACTGGGAGCGCCACGTCACCGCCGAGAGCCGTGCCAAGCGCACCAACGCGGGCGGACTCACGCCCCTCATGTTCGCCGCGCGCGAGAACTGCCGCGCGTGCGTCGAGGTGCTGCTCAAACACCACGTCGATGTGGACAAGCCCGATCCGGACGGCTTCGCGCCGGTCACCGTCGCCATTCTCAACGGCCACTGGGACATCGCGAAACGCCTGATCGATGCCGGCGCGGATGTGAACCAGTGGGACATGTACGGCCAGGGACCGCTCTACGCCGCCATTGTGGCCAGTGCGCCCGGTGGCGGCGGCTTATTCGGCGGTGGCCCCGTCATCAACCCGTCGGATCCGCCGGACCAGGCGAGCCCGAAGGACGTGATCACGCTGCTCCTGAACAAGGGCGCGAACCCGAATATGCAGCTCTTCTACCGGCCGGCGGGCCGGGGCGCCGGCGGCGCCGCCCGTGGCGCGACGCCGCTGTTCGCGGCGGCCAGCGAGGATGATCCGGAGCTGGTGAAGCTGCTGCTGGCGCACGGCGCCGATGCCAGGCTGTACCAGGCCGACGGCCAGACGCCGATCATGGCGGCGCTCGGCGGCCGCGGCTCCTTTGGCGGCGGTGGCGCCGCGAATGTGGAGCGGGCGGCCGAAGTACTCAAACTGCTGCATGACGCTGGCACCGCCGTCGATGTCATGGCCATCCAGCACCATCTGCTGCGGACCCGGGGCGGCACGGCGCTGCATTACGCGGTGCGCGCCGGCTCCAAGCCGCTGATCGAGCTGCTGGTGTCCTGGGGCGTCGATGTGAACGCGCGCGATCCGGATGGCCTCACGGCCCTGGACTACGCCATGGCGCGCGGCTACGTACCGTTCCTGCAGCAGCGGCCGGCGCCGCGCGCGGACCTCGCCAAGCTCCTGCGCGATTCGGGTGCCACGGTAGAATTGAGCAAGCTTCCCGACTGGCCGCCCGTGGGTCCGCCGATCGGCTACGAGGCGACGATCTGGCCGCTGCAGGTGAACGACGGACTGAAGTCCGCGAGCACGGTGTACCCGCCCATGTACCCGCCAGGCGACCTGCCCAGGTATCTGGCTCGTGAGGCTGAACAGTCCCCGCCCGTTGCGGCGGCGCTGCCGGCGTCGCTCCCCGTCGCCAAACAATAATCCAAGGGGCTTGAAATGAATCCGCTGTCCCGCCGCCGGTTTCTCGGCGCTGCCTCCGCGGTCGCATTTGCGCCGCTGCGGCTGGCATTGGGCGCGAGCACTGCACCCGCCATCACCGTCACAAGCCTCACGCCGCAGGATCGCGGCGGTCTCGTGCTGCTGCAGGGTGCCGGCTGCAATGTGGTTGCGCTGCCGGGTCCGGATGGCGCACTGATGATCGACGGCGGTCTTGCGGCGAATTCGAAGGCGTTGCTCAAGCACGTCGCGGATGTAACCGGCGCGCGGCGCGTAAACACGCTGTTCAACACGCACTGGCACCCGGAGCAGACCGGCTCCAATGAGGCGGTGGGAAAGGACAAGGGCCTCATCGTCTCCCACGAGGTGACGCGTCTCTATGAGGGACGCAAGGCCACGTCGGTGTGCTTTGAAGGCAGCTACGGTCCGCTGCCGCCGGTGGCGCGGGCGACCCGCACCACCCGTACCTCGGGCGCGCTGGAGTTCGCAGGGCTGCACGTCGCGTACGACTACCTGCCCGCGGCGCACACCGACGGGGACCTCTTCGTCCACTTCCCAGAGTTGAACCTCCTGGTGGCCGGTGGGCCGGTGGCGGGTGCGCGCTGGCCGGTCATCGACATTCACAACGGCGGCTGGCTGGGCGGGCTGGTACGCGGCTATGAAAAGCTCGCCGATCTGGTGAAGCCCGATACCCGCATCGTGACGACCGACGGGCCGCTGTGGAGCGGCGCCGACATCGTGCGCCTGCGCGACATCTATCAGAAACTCTTCAAGCAGATGTTCGTGTTCTTCAATAAGGGCTACGGGCCCTCGGATGCCGTGACGGCGCAGCCGCTCAAGGACCTCGAGGCAGGGCTCGGCGATCCGGCCGAGTTCATCGCCGGCGCCTACCGCAGCCTGCTGCAGGCCTACGTGCCGGACTGAGCCGCTCCGGCTCGCGCGGCCCCATGAACTACCGCAGATTCGGCAAGACGGGCTGGGAAGTTTCGGCGATTTCCCTGGGTACGTGGCAAGTGGGCGGCCGCTGGGGCGAGCCGTTCGATGATCGTGGCGCCGAAGAGATCATCGAGGCGGCGATCGGGCAGGGCGTCAATTTCATCGACACAGCTGATGTCTATAGCGATCGTGCGAGCGAGGCGGCTGTCGGCCGCGTCGTGCGCAGGTCGAGGTCACGGCATGGCGATCGGATCTACGTCGCGACCAAGTGCGGCCGCTTCATCCGTCCCCACGTCAATGCCCGCTACACACCTGAGGCGCTGCGCGGCTATGTCGAAGCAAGTCTGCGCAACACCGGGCTCGAGACGCTCGATCTGATCCAGCTGCATTGCCCGCCGACTGAGGTCTATTCCCGCCCTGAGATCTTTGGTCTCTTTGAGCAATTGAAGTCCGAAGGCAAGATCCGCCAGCTGGGCGTCTCGGTCGAGAAGATCGATGAGGCATTGAAGGCGATCAAATTCCCGAATGTGGCTTCGGTGCAGATCATCTTCAACATGTTCCGGCATCGTCCGGCCGAGCAGTTCTTCGCCGAGGCGCGTGCGAAGGATGTCGGCATCATCGCGCGTGTGCCGCTCGCCAGCGGCCTTTTGACCGGCAGCTACACGCGCGAGACGGCATTTGGGCCGCGGGACCATCGAAGCTACAACCGCGACGGCGCCATCTTCGACAAGGGCGAGACGTTCTCCGGCGTGCCCTACGAACAAGGGCTCGCGGCGGTCGAGGCGCTCAAGGCGGTGCTGCCACGGGATCCGCCTCTTTGCGCCTGGGCGCTGCGCTGGATCCTCATGTTCCCGGAAGTCTCGACCGTCATTCCCGGCGCGTCACGGGTGGAGCAGATTTCCTCCAATCTCGCCGCCGCCGACCTTCGAGCCCTGTCTGCCGCCGAGATGACCGAGATCAGGCGGATCTACGACAGCGCGATCCGGCCGCACGTTCATCACCTCTGGTAAGCGGCGGCCGAGCGTGCAAGCGTTTCAATCGCCGACCAGTCGCCGCGCGCGATGAGGGCGGGCGGTGCCACCCATGAGCCGCCGACGCACAGCACATTGGGCAACGCGAGATACGAGGCTGCCCGCTCGGCCGTGATGCCGCCGGTGGGACAGAACTTGATGCCCGGAAATACGGACGCGAACGCGGACAGGCTCGCCGTGCCGCCGGCCGGCTCGGCGGGGAAGAATTTCAGCGTGTCGTAGCCGGCACTCATCGCCGCGAGAATCTCCGACGGCGTCATCACACCCGGCAGCAGCGGCAGGCCTGCGGCTGAAGCAGCTTGCGCCAGCGCCAGTGTAAATCCGGGCGACACGGCGAACTGAGCGCCGGCTGCGCGCGCGGACGTGAAATCCTCAGGGCGCGTGAGGGTGCCTGCGCCGATGACAGCGTCGGGCAGGGCGCGGCGCATGCTCTCGAGCACGGGCAGAGCTGCGGCAGTCCGGAGCGTAACTTCGAGGACGGACAATCCGCCGGCATAAAGTGCCTGCGCCAGCGGGGCGGCATCGCGCACGTTCTCCACCGCCAGGACCGGAATGACGCGAACGCGTTGCAGAAAGCCACGGATGCTCATTGCCCAAGTCATTATACTGCCCGGCGGCCGGCGCCGCCGGGCGCCACAGCGGAGAGACGGCAACGGCTACCGATCATCACGCCGGACGCTACCGGTGGGGCATCTGCGCCCTGCTGTTCGCCGCAACCACAGTCAACTACGTCGATCGTCAGGTGCTGGGCGTACTCGCGCCCGAGCTCGGGCGCACCTACGGCTGGAGTGAGACCGAATACAGCCACATCGTCACGGCGTTCCAGGCCGCGTATGCCATCGGGCTCCTGTGCGCCGGTGCCATCATTGATCGGTTGGGGACGCGGGTGGGATATGCGCTGGCGATCGCGGTGTGGAGTCTGGCTGCGATGAGCCATGCGCTGGTGCGCAGCGTCACCGGATTCATGGGCGCGCGCTTCGTGCTCGGCCTCGGCGAATCCGGCAATTTCCCGGCAGCCGTGAAGACGGTGGCGGAATGGTTTCCGCAGCGCGAGCGAGCGCTCGCCACCGGCATCTTCAACGCCGGCTCAAACGTGGGTGCGATCCTCGCGCCGCTCATCGTGACTTTAGCGGCCGCGCGCTTTGGCCTCAGGGCGGGCTTTCTGGCGACAAGCGCATTGAGCTTCGCCTGGCTCATCGCCTGGCTTGCGATCTACCGCTCACCGCCGAAGCCGGCGCTATCGGATTTGTCGTCCGCGCCTGCGAATTCGCACTTTCGCTGGCGGGAGCTGCTGCGCCATCGTCAGACCTGGGCCATCGTGCTCGCGCGGCTCCTCACCGATCCCATCTGGTGGTTCTTCCTGTTCTGGCTGCCGAAGTTTCTCGATGCGCAGTACGGGCTGTCGTTGACTGCGCTGGGGCCGCCGCTCGTCGCGATCTATTTGATGGCCGATGGCGGCAGCATCGGCGGAGGGTGGCTTGCGGGCTCGCTGCTGCGTCGCGGCTGGACGGCCGATCGCGCGCGCAAGACCGCAATGCTGGTCTGCGCGGTGGTGGTCGTGCCGATTGTGTTTGCGGCCCATGCGCAGGGACTGTGGCTGGCGGTGGCGCTGATCGGACTTGCGGTCGCCGGGCACCAGGGCTGGTCCGCCAATCTCTACACTCTGGTCTCGGATCTGTTCCCGAGCGAGGCGGTCGCGTCCGTGGTCGGCCTGGCAAGCTGCGCCGGAGCCATCGGCGGCATGCTCATCTCCACGCTGGTCGGCTGGCTCCTGCAGAGCTCGGGCAGCTATGTGCCGGTGTTTACGCTTGCGGCCTCCGCGTATCTCGCCGCACTGGCGCTGGTGCAGGTGCTGGTGCCGCAGCTGCAGCCTGCGTCGCTCGCCGCGCCTCAGAGCCGGTAGGCGGCCTTGGGCAGGCGGTAGGCGAGATCGATCGCGACCTGCGCGGCCTCCGGCTGCGGCAGGCGATGCTCGGCGACGAGCCGGGCGAGAAAGGCGCAGTCGACTCGCCGCGCGACATCGTGCCGAGCCGGAATCGAGAGAAACGCCCGCGTGTCGTCATTGAAGCCGACGGTGTTGTAGAAGCCGGCCGTTTCGGTCGTCTGCTCGCGAAAGCGTCTGAGTCCTTCCGGGCTGTCATGGAACCACCACGCCGGACCGAGCCTCAGTGCCGGATAGTGGCCGGCGAGCGGGGCGAGCTCACGGCTGTAGCTCGACTCATCGAGCGTGAAGACGATGATGCTCAAGGAGCGCTCGTTGCCGAAGCGTGCAAGCAGCGGCCGCAGCGCTCCAACGTAGTCCGTACGCGTAGGGATGTCGGCGCCCAGATTCGGGCCGAACGCGCCGTAGAGCGCGGGGTTGTGGTTGCGCCACGAGCCGGGATGAATCTGCACGACGAGCCCGTCGTCCAGGCTCATGCGCACCATCTCCGTGAGCATCTGGGCGCGCAGCAGCTCTGCATCTGCGGGCTCTACGCTGCCGGCGCGCGCGCCGGACAGAACCCGGGCAAACAGCTCTTCGGCCTCGCGTAAGGTGAGGTCAGCAGTTTGCGCCGTCGGATGGCCGTGATCGGTGGAGGTCGCGCCAAAGCCCTTGAAATACGCGCGGCGCGAGCGATGCGCTGCCAGATACCCGCGCCAGCTCAAAACATCCTCGCCGGTGAGCTCACCGAAGCGCTGCAGGTGCTGCCAGAAGCCGGGCGTTTGCGCATCGACGACCGGGTCGGGCCGGTACGCAGTGAGCACGCGGCCTTTCCAGCCACTCTTTCGAATGGCGGCGTGCGAGTCGAGCGCATCGAGCGGGGATTCGGTGGTGACGAGCACCTCGATGTTGAAGCGCTCGAAAAGCGCGCGCGGCCGAAAGCCGGCCTCAGCGAGCTGCCGACTGATGCGCTCGTAGGCCGCATCCGCGTTGCTCGCGCTCAAGGGCACCTCGCAGCCGAATACGGCCGCGAGCGTCCAATCGAGCCACAGGCGCGTGGGCGTGCCCCGGAACAGGTAATAGTGGGACGCAAACAATCGCCAGATGGCGCGCGGGTCCGCGACGCTTGCGGGCGGCAGTGCGACGTTCGCATCCGCACCGGGGGTAATCCCGAGTGACTCGAGCGCAATGCCCTGGCTGTAGAGCATGCGCAGGATATAGTGGTCGGGTGTAATCACCAGCGAGGCGGGGTCGCTGAAGGCGGCATTGGCGGCGAACCACACCGGATCGGTGTGGCCGTGCGGGCTGATGATCGGCAGCGAGCGCACTTCGCCGTAGAGCTCGCGCGCAATGTCGCGCGTCAGGGGATCGGCCGGAAACAGCCGGTCCGGGTGCAACGGATCAGGATAGTCAGACATGGCGCAGCCTCAGCAGACCTCCCACGGCTCAACACGAGACCGCGAGATTATCGCGGCACGGGTCATCGTGACCTGTCCGGGACGAAATTTCGTGACCCTGAAGATCGAGACGCGCTCCGGGGTGTATGGCATCGGCGATGCGACGCTCAACGGGCGCGAGCGCGCCGTCGCCGCCTACCTCGAGGAGCACATCGCCCCGCTGCTGATCGGACGGGATGCTGGCCGGATCGAGGACACCTGGCAGCTGCTGTACCGCGGAGCCTACTGGCGGCGTGGACCGGTCACAATGACGGCGATCGCGGCGGTGGATGTCGCGCTGTGGGACATCCTGGGCAAGATGGCGGGACTGCCGCTGTATCAGCTCCTGGGTGGGCGCTCGCGCGATGGCGTGCTGGTCTATACCCACGCACACGGCCACGACATCCCCGCCACGAGCGCAGAAGTCGGGCGATGGGTCGCCCAGGGGTATCGGGCCGTGCGCGCTCAATGCGGCATTCCGGGGCTGGCCAAGCCCTACGGCATCTCGAGTGCCCGCACTTACGAGCCTGCAGAGAGCGCCTTGCCGGCCGAGACCGTGTGGTCCGCGCCCAATTATCTCGACGTGGTGCCGAGGCTCTTCGAGCAGCTGCGCCGCGATCACGGCCGGGAGCTGGAGCTGCTGCACGATGTGCACCATCGGCTGCTGCCGGTCGAGGCGGCACGGCTCGCGCGCGATCTCGAGCCCTACCGGCTGTTCTGGCTCGAGGATGCGACGCCTGCCGAGAATCAGAGCGCCTTCGAGCTCATCCGGCGCCACTCCGTCACACCGCTGGCGGTGGGCGAGGTATTCAATTCGATCTGGGACTGCAAGCAGCTGATCGAGTCGAGGTTGATCGACTTCATCCGCACGACGATTGTGCACGCCGGCGGCATCACGCACGTGCGGCGCATCGCTGACCTTGCAGCCTTGCATCAGGTGCGCACCGGATTTCACGGCGCCTCCGATCTCTCCCCCGTGTGTCTGGGCGCGGCGCTGCACTTCGATACCTGGGTGCCGAACTTCGGCATCCAGGAATACGTCGAGCACACGCGCGAGACACTCGAGGTCTTCCCGCACGACTTCCATTTCACCGACGGGCGACTGTTCTGCGGCGAGACGCCCGGGCACGGCGTCGAGCTGGATGAGAAGCTTGCCGCGCGCTATCCGTACTCGCCCAAGCAGCTGCCGATCGCGCGTCTGCAGGACGGAACCATGTGGGACTGGTGAGGCTCAACGCCGCCACGCTGCGTGAGGCAAACGCGGGGGTTGAGCGCCCGGCTTACGATCGCGCCAGCACTTGCATTGGCATTGTGCATTTCGGGCCAGGCGCGTTTCACCGGGCGCATCAGGCGGACTACATCGATCAGCTCCTCGGCGCCGACCCGCGCTGGGCGATCAGCGCCGTGTCGCTTCGAAGCGCGTCGGTGCGCGAAGCGCTGGCGCCCCAGGACTGCCTCTACACACGAGTGGAGCTCGGTAGCGAAGTGCGTTACCGCGTGATCGGCGCCATCCGCGAAGTGCTGACCGCGCCCGAGCAACCCCAGGCGGTGCTCGCGCGACTGAGCGCCCCACAGACGCGCTTTGTCACGCTGACGGTGACCGAAGCGGGCTACTGTCTGGATGCCGGCTCGAGGCTGGATGTCTCGCATCCGGATATCGCGCATGATCTGACGCAGCCGCAGGCTCCGCGCTCTGCAATCGGCTGGCTCACGAACGGCCTGCGTGCCCGGCGCGCGGCCGGCGTGCCGCCCTTCATCGTTCTCAGTTGCGACAACCTGCCTGCCAATGGCCCCACGCTGCACGCAGCACTCACCGACTTCGCCGGCCGCATCGACTCTGAGCTGGCCCGCTGGATCGAGACCCAGGTTGTTTGTCCGAGGACCATGGTCGACAGCATTACGCCCGCCACGGATGCGCCGCTTCGAGCTCAGGTTGCGGCTGCCGTCGGTCTGCAGGATGCCTGGCCCGTGCAGCGTGAAGCCTTCCGGCAGTGGGTCATCGAAGATCTGCCGGCGGTACGGGAACTCGACTGGCGCTCGATCGGCGTGACGCTCGCGGCTGATGTCGCGCTCTACGAGCGCGCGAAGCTGCGTCTGCTCAATGGAGCGCATTCGACGCTCGCCTACGCCGGACTGCTGCGCAATCACATCACCGTTCGGGAGGCCATGGCGGATCGCGACCTGGCGGGCTTCGTCGAGCGGCTCATGCGGGAGGACATCGCAGCGAGCCTGAACCCCAGTGGCGGCTTCGACACGGGCGGCTACATCGATGCGCTGCTCACGCGCTTTCGCAATCCGGGGTTGAAGCATCAGCTCGCGCAAATCGCCTGGGATGGCTCGAAGAAGTTGCCGGCGCGTCTGGGCGCGGTCTTTGAGGAGGCTCTTGCCGCGGGTCGGCCGCTGCATCGATTGACGGTGCCCCTGGCCGCGTGGATGCGCTTCATCGCGCGCCAGGCCAGGGCCGGCGTTCCCATTGTCGATCCGCAGGCAGGCACACTTGCCAGTCTCGGTGCGGCGTGCAGGGGCGTGGCGGAGGCCGACGTGGAGCGCTTCCTGAGTCTGGGCGGGATGCTGTCCGCGGAATTGCGCGCCAGCGCCTCGTTCAAATCGGCACTCATCCACGCGTATGGAGAGCTTGGCGGCGGGGGACTACCGCTTTAGAGACTGAACGCTCTGTCGTAGGTCACGACGCCTTTGGGGAGCGGGCCGTCAAATGTGAGCGCCTGGAAGTACTCGGCCGGAACACCCGCGAGGATGAGCGCAGGCTCGTGGCGGAAGCCAAAGCGGCCGTAGTACGCCCTCTCGCCCAGCACGACACAGCCCGACGCGCCCTGTGCGCGAAGCCGAAGGAGCGCCTCGCGCATGAGCTGCGTACCGATGCCCTGGCGCTGATGTTCGGGCAGCACGCAGATCGGGCCGAGACCAAACCATCCGCGGGTGCCATCCGATATCGAGACGGGCGAGAGCGCCACATGCCCGATCACCCGACCCTCCGCTTCGGCGATGAGTGAGAGCGTGAGCTTTCCCGCCTGGCGTAAGGTGTTGACGATGTGCTGCTCGGTGTGATTGGTATGCGGCGCATTCAGAAACGCAGCGAACGTCACGGCCTCGATGCTCGAGATGTCTGCCGCCGTTTCGGCGCGAAGCGTGACGTTCACAGCGTCTCGCGGATGAGCTCCGCCATCGCCTCCCGAGGCGCAATGGCGCCGCCGTGTTGCACCACCACGCCCGCCAGCCGATGAGCGAATCGCGCCGCCTGCGCAGGCGCGGACCCGCTTAGCCGGCGCGCGAGATAGCCCGCATTGAAGGCATCGCCGGCCGCGGTGGTGTCGATGATGCGCGGCACCGGCACCGCCGGCACCTCGACATCACCTGTCGGTGCGAACACGAGCGCCGGCTCCGCACCCCGCTTCACCACGCCTTCCAGGGCGCCGAAGGCCCGCCAGCGGCGCGCCACGGCGTCTGCCGATGCATCGCCCCAGAGCGCGGTTTCATCCTCAAGCGTAGGAAACACCATCGACACCAGCGGCGCGAAATCGCCGATGGCATCGCGTGCCTCACTCACGGCAGCCCAGCCCCGCGCGCGATAGTTCGGATCGAAGGCCACACGACCGCCGCGTTCTCGCACGCGCGCCGCGAGCTCCCGCAGCAGGCGGCGCGTGGCCGATGAGAACAGCGAGAGCGTAATGCCGGAGAGGTAAAGCAGGCCGCAATCGGCCGCGCGGTCGAGCAGGGTGGCACTACCGGCAGATTGAAACAACGCCCGTGCAGCGCTTTCGGATCGCCAGTAGGCGAACTCCCGTTCGCCATTGGGGGCGGTGCGTATGGCGTACAGGCCGGGCAGGCGGCGCGCGTCGCGCATCACGAGCTCGGTGCGAATGCCTTCGCCGGTCCAGGCCGCAAGCATCGCCTCGGAGTACGCATCGGTCCCCAGGGCTGTCAGAAAGGCCGGCGCGAGCCCCAGGCGGGCGAGATACAGCGCCGTATTGAATGCATCGCCGCCGAAGCCAAGCTGCGCCGCGCCGGGAATGCGGCTGCCCGCCAGCTCGAGCATGCACTCACCGATGCAGACGACTGAAGTCATGAGTTGCGGGTGATTGTAGCGAACCTGCGAGCAGCTGAGTTCGCACAGGACGGCGCAGCGTGTTCGCTATACTGTTCGCGCCCCACGGGTGCTGGGTCCTTAAGGAGAGCCTCTACGGCGATCACACCGCATGCGGCGGAGCTGGCGATTGCGCAGCACCTCGTGCCCCTGCCGCTCGAAGTGCGGTCGCTGCAGCAATGCGTCGGTCGGATCCTGCGACAGGACGTTTACGCCGAGCGCGACAATCCGCCCTTTGATCGGGTATGCATGGACGGCATCGCGATCGACAGTCACGGCGGACCGCGCCGTTCTTTCCTCATCGAGGCGAGTCAGGCGGCAGGCGCACCTCCCGTGACGCTCTCGACAAGTGCGCACGCCATCGAAGTGATGACGGGCGCGATCCTGCCGCGCGGTACCGACTGCGTGATTCCGCTCGAGGAGTACGAGCTGCAGCAGGGCACCGTGACCCTCAAGGCCGAAGCCGGCATCACGGCCTTTCGCAATGTGCAGCGGCGGGGTTCGGACAGCCAGCCTGGCGTGCCGATGCTGCGCACCGGTACGCGGCTGGGGGCACCGGAGATCGCGGTGGTCGCCTCCGCGGGACTCGCGCAGGTCAGCGTAAGCGCTCAGCCCGCGATGCGTGTGATCTCGACCGGAGATGAGCTCATCGACCCGGGTCAGCCGATCGCCGACTACCAGGTGCGCCGATCGAATGCCTACGCAATCGTGGCGGCGCTTCGCGATCGTGGCTTCACTGAGATCGCGGATGACCACATCCCGGATAACGAGAATGCGCTCCTCAATCGGCTGGCGCGCCATCTGGGCGAGGCCAGCGTGCTGATTTTGAGCGGCGGGGTCTCCAAGGGCCGCTTCGATCTCGTGCCTCAGGCGCTCAAAGAACTCAAGGTTCGCGAAGTCTTCCATCAGGTCGCGCAGCGGCCCGGGATGCCGATGTGGTTCGGTGTGGGATCGCGGCAGCAAACCGTGTTCGGGCTCCCGGGGAATCCCGTCTCGACACTGATGTGCCTCATCCGCTACGTCGTTCCTGCGCTGCGGACCATGATGGGTGAAACGTTGAATGACCCGGAGCGGGTCGCACTTGCAGAATCGTTCGCCCTCGCTCGCAAAGCCACCTCATTCGTTCCGGTGCTGCTGCGACACGACGAGCGCGGCGCCTCGACGGCCGTGCCGAAATCCGCCAGCGGCTCCGGGGATTTTCTCTCGCTCGCGGGAACATCCGGCTTCATCGAGCTGCCGCCTCGGCCGGAGCCGTTCCCGGCCGGCTTCGCGGCGCGCTTCTACCGTTGGTAGCGTCGAGGTCTGCGAGCTTGAACTCAACCCGCGTGATCGGCATCGCCGGCTGGAGCGGCTCCGGCAAGACCACGCTGATCACGCGCATGATCCCGCTGCTCGTGAAGCGCGGGCTCAAAGTCGCAACCGTAAAGCATGCCCACCACGCCTTCGACGTCGATCAGCCGGGCAAGGATTCATACGAGCATCGCAAGTCGGGTGCAGCGGAAGTCGTCATTTCCTCGGCGCGCCGCTGGGTGCAGATGCACGAGCTCGGCGAGGAGCGCGAGCCAAGCCTGATCGAGCTCTTGCGCCGGCTCTCGCCATGCGATGTGGTGTTGGTGGAGGGCTTCAAGCACGAGCGCCATGCGAAGCTCGAAGTGTATCGGCCCTCGCTCGGCAAGCCGCCTTTGCATACCGATGACTCTCGCATCATTGCGATCGCCAGCGATCAGCCCATCACGGGCGCGCGCGTACCGGTGCTCGATTTGAATAACGTGCCGAGCATTGCGGGATTTGTGTGCGAGCGTGCGCCCATGATGGAAGATGCCATCGGCGCATTGGAATGCACGCCTTGATGTAGTTTGAATAAACTTTAGGAAAGAGCTGGAACTAATTGATTAATATATCTTATCGATTAACTTATGAACCACCGTCAGCCGTGAACGGGTAGATGATCTACTGCCACCGGCCGCGCCTGCGCTCGTGGGACCAAAGTCCGATTTCGCCGCCGAGTCCGTCTTCGCAGCATAGGAGCTTCAACGCAGCGGAGGACTCATGGCCGAGAAGAAATTCAGGGGCGTTATCAAACTGGACGTCAGAGATTCGAAGTCGGACTGGCGTCCGTACGAGTTGCCGCGGGCGCCGAAAGGCGCACCGAACATCCTGATTGTGCTCTACGACGATACCGGTCTTGCAGCCTGGTCGCCCTTCGGCGGCCGCATCAACATGCCGACGCTGCAGAAGCTGGCCGACAACGGGCTCATGTATACGCAGTGGCATACGACGGCGTTGTGTTCGCCCACGCGTTCGACTTTTCTGACGGGCCGCAATCATCACGTCAATCGCTGCGCCTCCATCACCGAGGGTTCGAACGGATTCCCGGGCGCCGCAGGACGACTTCCTGCGGAGTGCTGCACGATTGGTCAGGTGCTGCAGGACAATGGCTACAGCACGTACTGGCTCGGCAAGAACCACAACGTCCCGGAAGAGGACATCTCGAGCGGCGGCTCCAAGTCCGAGTGGCCGCTCGCGAAGGGCTTTGATCGCTACTATGGCTTCCTGGGCGGTGAGACCAACAACTGGTATCCCGATCTGGTCGAGGACAATAAATTCATCAATCAGCCCTACGGACCGGACAAGGGCTATCACCTCTCGAAAGACCTGGCCGACCAGGCCCTGAAGCTCATCAGCGACCAGAAGGCGAGCAATCCCAGCAAGCCGTGGTTCATGTGGTTCTGCCCTGGCGCCAATCATGCACCCCACCACAGCCCCAAGGAATACGCCGACAAGTACAAGGGCAAGTTCGACGACGGATATGAGGCGTACCGCGAGTGGGTGCTCGACCGAATGATCAAGAAGGGCGTGATGCCCAAGGGCACCAAGCTCACGCCGATCAATCCTCAGCCCGAGGACGTCGCCAAGACCGCGCCGGGCGATATGGTGCGCCCGTGGGCCTCTCTGAATGCGGATGAGAAGAAGCTGTTCGCGCGCATGGCCGAGGTCTACGCCGGCTTCTCGGAATACACCGATGCGCAGGTCGGCCGCATCGTCGAGTACCTGGAGCGCACCGGTCAGCTGGACAACACGATCATCTTCTACTGCGCGGACAACGGCGCCTCGGGGGAAGGCAGTCCGAATGGCTCAGTGAACGAGAACAAGTTCTTCAATGGCTATCCGGATGAGCTCGCGGAAAATCTCAAGCTGCTCGACGGTCTGGGCGGCACCGCCACCTACAATCACTATCCCACGGGTTGGGCGGTGGCATTCAGCACGCCGTTTCAGATGTTCAAGCGCTACTCGCAGTACGCTGGTGGCACCTGCTGTCCGCTCGTCATCCACTGGCCCAAGGGCATCAAGGCGAAGGGTCAGATCCGTCATCAGTATCATCATTCCAATGACATCGTGCCGACGATCCTCGATGTCGTGGGGCTGAAGATGCCGACGGTCTACCGGGGCGTGAAGCAGTATCCGGTCAATGGCGTGTCGATGAAATATAGCTTTGCCTCGGCCAACGCCAAGACGAAAAAGAAGCATCAGTATTACTCAATGCTGGGCACGCGCGGCATGTGGCAGAACGGCTGGAAGGCCGTGGCCCTGCATGCCCCGATCAGCGGTGCCGGTCATTTCGACAAGGACAGGTGGGAGCTCTACCATGTCGACAAGGATCGCGCCGAATCGGAAAACCTGGCGGCGAAATATCCCGCGAAGCTCAAGAGCCTCATCAAGCTCTGGTTTGATGAGGCCAGGAAGAACCTCGTGCTGCCGCTCGATGACCGCTCGGCCGTGGAGATGCTGAATACGCCGCGACCGGAACCCGAGCCACCGCGCACGCGCTACGTCTATTACCCCGGAACCTCGCCAGTGCCTGAAGGCGTGGCAGTGAATATCCGCGGCCGCAATTACAAGATCATCGCGGACGTCGACATCACGGATAAGGCCTCCGGTGTAATCTTTGCGCACGGGTCGCGCTTTGGGGGGCACGCGCTGTTCCTCAAGGATCAGAAGCTGCACTACGTCTACAACTTCCTGGGAATTGGCTCACCTCAGGAGTTTGTCTCGGAGAAGCTCACCGCCGGCAAGCATGCGCTCGGCATGGAGTTCACGCGCGAGAAAGCCGGCAAATATGGTGAGTCCCTGGGCACGACCAAGCTGTATGTCGATGAAGCAGTGGTGAAGAGCGGGCCGATGAAGGCGCAGGTCGGCAAGTTCACGCTCTCGGGCGATGGCCTGTGCATCGGCTTCGACAGCGGCGATAACGTGAGTCAGGACTACATCACGCCCGGAGACTTCACCGGCGGCACGATCCTGGGAGTTGGCGTGGACGTGAGCGCGGAATCCTACCTCGATCTCGAGAAAGAGGCGGCCGGAGCATTGGCGCGCGACTGAGGCCGGCGTCATCGACGGACGCGGGGTAGGCCGATGACTACGCTGGCGTAGTCATCGGCGCGCGTCTTTCTGCGGGCAGGGGACGATTCAGCGCACACGCGCCGGTCCGGATAATCGATGGTGTATGTCACTATCGAAATCACATGAGGACCGCGCCATGAAGAAACTCGTCTGTGCCATTGCGCTGGGGCTGTGCGCCCTCGCGTATCGCGTGCCATCGATCGCCGCCGATGTGGGCTTCTCGCTGAATGTCGGCGAGCCCGGGTTCTTCGGCCAGATCGATGTGGGCGACGCGCCGAAACCGGAGCTCGTCTATCCGCGCGCGGTCGTCGTGCATCCGGAGCCGCAGTTCGCCTCGGCTCCGCCGGTGTACCTGCATGTGCGTCCGGGCTATGAGAAGCACTGGAGCAGGCATTGCTCGGAATACCACGCCTGCGGACGGCCGGTCTATTTCGTGCGCGATGACTGGTACAACAAGGTGTATGTGCCGCACTACCACCACGAGCACGCTGACCACCACGACCATGATCGGGACCACGACGGTCGCTAGAGGATGAAGCGACGTCCGGTCGGGCGATGTCTCGCCCGACCGGACTCGCGGGGAAGGGATCAGACGATGAAATTCATGACCTGCCGTGAGCTCGGTGGACCGTGCGATGAGAAGCTATCGGCATCGAGCTGGACTGAGATGGTCAAGACCATGACGCAGCACGTGATCGAGCAGCATCCGGACACAGCGAAGGCCATGGAGAAGATGCACAACGAGGACCCCAGGCGCTGGGCGCGGGAGATGAGGCCCAAGTGGGAGCGCAAGCCTGAAAGCTAGTGGTGCATAGTCGCCAGGGCTGCGGCATCCAGATGCGCAATCGAGCGCGTATCCTGGAACGCCCGCACGCCCTCGATGCCCTGCTCACGGCCGATGCCCGAGGACTTCATGCCGCCGAAGGGAGCGCGCAGGTCGAGCCGGGTCGCGCCGTGATCGTTCACCCAGACATAACCGCAGACCATCTGACCGCCTACGCGGTCTGCGGTCTTCGGATCAGACGTCCACACGGAGCCCGCCAGGCCGGCCCAGGTGTCATTCGCCATGCGAATGGCTTCCTCTTCGGTCTCGAAGGGAATGATCGGAATCACCGGACCGAACTGCTCTTCGGTCACGATGCGCAGACTCAACTTGGGATTGATGACGATGGCCGGACGGACGAAGTTACCGCCTTTCATATCCCCGCCCGGCAGCTCGCCGAACTCCAGCACCTTCGCCCCTGAATCCTTCGCTTCACGCACCAGAGCGTCGACGAAGGCTTTCTGCGTCGGTGAATGCAACGGCCCCATGGTCGTGTCTTTGTCGAGCCCGTAGCCGAGCTTGACCTTCTGCAGTCGCGCCGAGAGCCCCTGGACCACCTCATCGACGCGGGACTTGTGGACGAACAGACGCTTCGCGTTCATGCAGATCTGACCGGTGGTGTCGTAAATCGCCGCGAACAGCCGATCCAGATGCACGTCATCGATGATCGCGTCTTTGAGCACAATCGCCGCATCGTTGCCGCCGAGTTCGAGCGTCACGCGCGTGAGGCTGTGGGCGGCGAGCTCCATCATCTTCTTGCCGCCGTTCACCGAGCCGGTGAAACAGACCTTGGCCACGTCCGGATTGCGGATCAGTGCGCTCATATTGGCATCCGGACCCGTGACGACATTGAGTACACCGGGCGGAAGCTGTTTGGCGATGCGCTCGACGACGCGCGTCGTGGCAAGCGGCGCCGTCAACGGCGGCTTCACGATGACCGTGTTACCGGCGAGCAGCGCATGCGGCAGCGCTGCGCCGAGGATCGCGATCGGCCAGTTGAATGGCACGATGATGCTGACTACGCCCAGCGGCTGGTAGGCGACGGTGGTCTGCACCGGAATGGCTCCGGGGATCGGCGCCAGCACCTTCGATGCGTTGACTTCGTCGGCGTGGTGCAGCGCGAGCTTCCAGCGCAGCTCGAGCACGAGAGAGTCGATCCAGGCTTCGAAGCGGATCTTGCCGTTCTCCTGCGACAGGATGGCGGCATCGGCATCGCGGTTCTCGGCGATGCCGGCGAGCGCGGCCAGCATTTTCTCGGCGCGCTGCTGCGGAGACAGGGCGGCCCAGGCGGGGTACGCGGCCTTGGCGGCGGCTACTGCATCAGTCACATCCTGCGCGGTCGCGGAGGCGGCATAGCCCACCACCACACCGGGCTTGGCGGGATCGGCGATGGCCATCTTGTCCTTGGTCTGGCGTTCCTTGCCCCCGATATACAAAGGAGTGGTGACTGAGTCTGACATGGGGCGCTACCTCGTTATTTCCCGCACCTGCGGAATCGGCGATCGCGGGAGGTTAACCTGATTGGCGGTCCGCCGAATAGATCGCGCCGAGCAAGACGAACGGTCAGGTCGAGCAAAATCAGCCGCTTAGAACGCGGCAGGGGGCGCTACCTGGCGATATTGATGATCTTCGCCTGCGTGAATTCTTCGAGGCCTTCCTGGCCCAGTTCCCGGCCAAAGCCCGACTGCTTGGCCCCGCCGAAGGGTACATCGGGCTGCAGGTCCAGGTGCTTGTTCACCCACACCGTGCCGGAGTCGATCTTGAGGGCGACTTCGGTGGCGCGTTGCGGGTCCTTGGACCACACCGTGGCACCCAGGCCGTACTCCGTAGCGTTGGCCCGAGCGATGGCATCGTTCAGGTCCGAATAGCGCAGCACCGGCAGGATCGGTCCGAACTGCTCCTCGCGCACCAGCCGTGTGTCATCGGCGATGTCGCGAACGATCGTGGGTCGGATGAAGTAGCCGGGACCTTTCACCGGCGTACCGCCGGCGATGATCTTGCCGTGCGCGCGCGCGTCGGCGATATAGCCCTGCACCTTGTCGAACTGGGCCTTATTCTGCAGCGGACCGTACTGGCTGCCGGCCGTGAGGCCATCCCCGACCACGGCGGCCTCCGCCAGCCGCGCCAGTTCGGCACACAGCTCCTCGTAGATCGAATCCGGGGCGTAGACGCGCTTGATCGCCAGGCACACCTGACCGGTGTTGACCATCGCTCCGGCAAAGATCTTCGGTGCGATTTCCTTCGGATCGACATCGTCCAGCACGATCGCCGCATCGTTGCCGCCGAGTTCGAGCGTGAGGCGCTTGAGTGTGCTGGCGACGCTCGCCATCACTTTTCTGCCGGTGGCGGTTGAGCCGGTGAAGGCCACCTTGGCGATGTCCGGGTGGCTGGTGAGCGCCGAGCCGAGATCGTTCTGGTCCGCGATCACGTTGACGACCCCGGCCGGCAACAGCTCGGCACACAGCTCCCCGAAGCGCAATGTGGTCAGCGGCGTGCTCGGGGCAGGCTTGACCACCAGTGTGTCGCCGGCCAGCAGCGCCGGCCCCACTTTGATCATCAGCAGGATGAGCGGGAAGTTCCAGGGCGTGATGGCGGCGACGACGCCCAGCGGCACGCGCTGCTGCAGCACGCGGGTGCTCTCGGTCTCTTTCAGGACCTTCACCGGGAGGTCCATCCCCGCAAAGGTGCGCAGCATCGCGACCGAACCTGCGACCTCGCCGAACGCCTGTGGCAGGGGCTTGCCCTGCTCCTGCGTCAAAAGTCGCGCAAATTCCTCGCTCTTTGCGCTCAGTGCATCCGCGAGCTTCAGGAGCAACGCGCCACGCTCGCGTAAGGGGCGGGCACTCCAGGTGCCAAAGGCGGATTTTGCTGCCGCGACGGCTTGGTTCAACTGCGCGACATCGGCCCGCGGGCACAGCGCCAGCACCCGCTCGGTGGCGGGATTGATGACCTCGAAAGACGAGGCTCCGGGGACCAGCCGGCCTCCAATCAGGAGGCGGTAATCGCGGGTCGATGGCTGTAATTCTGCGTTCATGCGGGGCTCCGCGTAACCATGACGTGCCGGCCGGGGTCGGGTCAACTTTTGCATTCGCTATATTCTAATAGATATATCGAGCCCCCGCCTCAAGCTATCCGCCGCTCTGCCGATACGCTGCTTGACCTGGATCCCGCGCAATGCGTTGCCGTGGGAAAGGGAGAGGCGCTTCAGCCCCGGGTCGACGGAGCTGCGGAGTACCTCGTGCCCCGAACTGCATCGTGCCTCTCCGTGCCGGAGGCATCCCGTGACTGATTACCTGGGTCACGCCGTGAGCCTTGCGGCGGTCGCGGCCTTTGCCGCCGCGGTCTATTTGCCGGCGCGCAAATGGCAGGCGGGTCGAGAGAACAACACCGCGAACGACGGCGCGATGCTCCGTACCCTCATCGACAATCTTCCCGATCTGATCTATGTCAAAGACGTTGATGGCCGCTTCCTGCTCGCCAATGTGGCGGTCGCCCGCATCATGGGGGCGAGCTCGCCGAGCGACCTCTTAGGCAAGAACGACTTCGACTTTCATCCGAAGGAGCTGGCGACGCTCTACCACCAGGATGAGCAGGCGGTGATCCGCTCGGGCCAGGCGCTGCTGGCCCGTGAGGAAGAGTGCCGGGATCCGAACGGCAAGCGCATGCACCTGCAGACGACCAAGATCCCGCTGCGCGATCGAGCGGGGCGGGTGATAGGACTTGTGGGTATTGGGCGCGATATCACCCAGCGCGTCGAGGAGGCGCGTGCTCTGGATGCCGCCGTGAGTGAATCGCGGGAAGTCATCCAGGCAGTTCTCGCAGGTGCCGTCGACCGGCGGGTCGCGACACGTGACAAGAGCGGCAATCTGCAGCTGCTCGCGCTGACGATCAATGAGCTCATCGACAGTGTCTCCAAGACCGTCGCGGAGACGATGCAGGTCGTGAGCCGGGCCGTCGACGGCGATCTCGCCTCGAGGATGAGCGTCGCAGGCAAGTGCGGCGATTTCAAGACATTGGCCGAGACCGTCAATTCCCTGATTCACGCCATGATGCAGGTGGTGGCCAGTCTTGCGATGACCTCTCGCGCCGTCGAGGAGGGAGCCGCGGAAATTTCCCGCGGCAGTCTGGACCTCAGCAAGCGAACGGAGGTACAGGCCTCGAGTCTGGAGGAGACGAGCTCCTCGATGGCACAGATGACCTCGATGGTGAGGAACAACGCGGAACACGCCGGGCAAGCGAACTCACTGACCGCCGCGGCGCGCGAGCAGGCCGAGCGTGGCGGCCGAGTGGTTGGGGCGGCGGTGGCCGCGATGAGCGAGATCAATGTCGCCAGCAACCGGATTGCCGAGATTATCGGGGTCATCGATGAGATCGCGTTCCAGACCAACCTGCTTGCGCTGAACGCGGCGGTCGAAGCGGCGCGCGCCGGCGATCAGGGCCGAGGCTTCGCGGTCGTGGCCTCCGAGGTTCGCGGGCTCGCCTCGAGAAGTGCCGGCGCGGCCAAGGAGATCAAGGCGCTGATCCAGGATTCAGTGAACAAGGTCAGCGAGGGGACCAAGCTGGTCGGTGAGTCCGGCACGGTGCTGGATGAAATCGTCGTACGGGTCCAGAAAGTGACCGACGTCGTGGCCCAGATTGCCAAGTCGAGTGGTGAGCAGGCCGCGGGCATCGTGCAGGTGAACAACGCCATCACGGCCATGGACACGATGACTCAGCAGAACGCGGCACTGGTCGAAGAGGCTGCAGGCGCCGCGCAGGCCCTGAGCGGGCAAGCGAGCCAGCTCACGAAGCTGATCGAGCAATACCGCATCGCAACCGACGGCGCCGACCGGCGCTAGCCGTGGGCGGTTACGCTCTGGCTTTCGCTGCTGCCTTCGCGAGTGCGTCCAGCTCTTTCGCCGCGGCGCGTGTAACTCCGAAGATCTGCAGGCGCTTGCGTCCGAGCGCGACCCAGGCTTCGAGGCTCGAGACGCCCTCAGCCCGGAGAAGCTCGATCAGCCGCTGCGGCAGTGTCTCTGGCAGAATCGTGTCCATAAGCCATGCTTTCGGCTGGCGCCGGCAATTACCAAGGGCCAGTTAACACTTTTCCGCGGGCATATGCTCGTTCAGTGACGGACGTCGCACTTAGCGGGCCTCAACCGGTCCCAGAGCCTGACTCTATATAGAGGAACCGCTGGCCCTGGCTCCCACGCTGGCAGACGCCGATGCGTGCAAGTCGGCCGAGCAAGCGATGCGAATGAAGGCGCTGGTGAGTGACCTCATTGAGTTCGAGCGGCAGCTCGCGATCCTCGAGAAGCGCGGAGCACGCGATCTGTACCCCGAGCTGATCAAGCCGTGCCCGCCGAGCGGGCTTACGGTGCACTAGCCCGCGGACCCTTAGGCGCTGGTTCGCCCTCGGGAACTCTGGTAGTTTCTTTTGGCTTCGTGTCACCGCATGCAGCGTCAGCGCTGCCGAGGAGTTGAAAATTGAGCGAGGATCCGCATTCTTCGGCGCCCGCCACGACGCCCCACGATCACGCCGTAGTGTGGATTGATCATGAGCAGGCGCGCGTGTTTCTGTTCGACGCGGGGCAGGCGGAGGAATCACACGTTCACCCGGAACACGCGAAGCACCATATTCATCACAAGGCGAACAGCATCGGCAGCGGACATGCGCCTGAGGACTCTGCCTACTATCGTGACGTTTCTGCTCGCTTACAGGGGGCGCGTGCGGTGCTCGTCACCGGCCCCGCCGGAGCAAAGTTTGAGCTCGTAAAGTGTATCGAGCGCGAGGCGCCGCAGCTGCGCGCCCGCATCGATGCAATCCAGACGCTGGATCATCCCACCGACGGAGAGCTGCTCGCGTACGCGCGCAAGCATTTCAGAGCCAGCGATCGCATGCGCTCGCAATCCAGGTGAGGAGTGAGCGCTGATGCGCCCGCCGGGACGCACACGGCCGAGACGGGGCCCGGCACCTTACACGGCCGCATGCTTCATGTCTCGCGCCTGGCCACGATCGGTGAGATGGCAGCTGGCGTGGCTCACGAGCTCAACCAGCCGTTGACCGCGATCGCTAACTACGCGCAAGCCTGTGTTCGGCTGCTGGCGAAGCCTGGCGCCGACACGGCGGAACTCAGTCAGGCCCTGCAGGAGATCGCCGCTCAGGCCGTGCGCGCGGGCGATATCATCCGCCGCTTGCGAACCCTGGCACGCAACGACGCCATTCAATCCGTCTCCACCGACTTGAATTCGGTCGTCTCGGAGATCGAAACGCTGCTGCAGACCGATGCGCGCGTGCACGGCGTGCGCCTGTCATTGCACCTCGCGCCGGGACTGCCACGAGTGACCCTCGATCGAGTACAGATCCAGCATGTCCTGCTCAATCTGATGCGCAACGGTCTTGAAGCGCTGCAATCATGGAGCGGAGCGCGTGAGATCGAAATTCGCACCTCACTTCTGCCGACCGGTGAGGTGGAGATCGCGGTGACCGACAGCGGACCCGGACTCGCGCCGGGGGAAGCCGAGCGTGTGTTTGATCCGTTCTTCTCGACGAAGGAGAATGGCACAGGCCTCGGGCTGCCGATCAGCAGCACGATTGCGCGCGCGCACGGGGGCGAGCTGGGCTACCGTCCGCATGAGCCTACGGGCGCGTGCTTCTACATTCACCTGCCTTGCGAAGCCGATGCATGATTACCAAAGAGCAGCCACCCGTTGTGTTCATCGTCGATGACGATGAGGCCGTACGCAATTCATTGCGCTTTTTGCTGAAGTCAGTGGGAGTGGCCACGCAGGCGCTGGCCTCCGCCGGCGAGTTCCTCGAGAGCTACGTCCCGACCCAGGCCGGCTGCCTGGTACTGGACGTGCGCATGCCCGGCATGAGCGGTCTGGAGCTGCAACAGCAGCTCAATATCAAAGGCGCCGTGATTCCGGTGATCTTCATCACGGGGCATGGCGATATTCCCATGGCGGTGGAGGCCATGCGCTACGGCGCGTTCGATTTTCTGCAGAAGCCGTTCCGCGATCAGGATCTCATCGATCGGATCCAGAAAGCACTCGCGAAGGACGCCAAGAGTCGTGCCGGGCTCAAGGAACACGATCGGATACGCCAGCGTCTGGCGACGCTCACGCCGCGGGAACGCGAGGTTCTGGCACTGATGACGCGCGGCAAGGCCAATAAAGTCATGGCGGCCGAGCTCGGCGTGAGTCAGCGCACGGTGGAGATTCACCGTGCGCGTGTCATGGAGAAGAGCGGGGCGGCATCGCTTGCGCAGCTGGTGCGCATGGTGATGGATATCGCGCCGGAGCACAGTTCCGCGGCCCCGACGGCCTGATCACCCACGCGGACTGGCGTGTCCCTCGTACAGCTGTGCAATCTCGCTGGCGAGCCGGGCCTCAATCGCCGCCCGCTTTAACTTCAAGGTCGGGGTCAACAAGCCGTTGTCGATGCTCCAGGGCTGGCGTGTCAGCCACACGGCCCGCGGTTGAGCGTAACTGGGCCACGTGCGTACGGCCGCGGCGATGCGTTCAAGCGCCCAGTTCAGCGCCGCATCCGACTGCAGGCTTGCGGCAGCCGACGGATCCAGAGATAAGCTGGCCGCGGCTCGCTCCCAGGCCGCGTCATTCAGAACCGCGAGGGCTGCGAGGTAGGGCCGGCCTTCGCCGATGACCATCGCCTGATCGAATGTGGGATCGGCCACGATCGCGGACTCGAGATCCGTAGGCGCGATCTTCTCGCCGGTCGAGGTCACAATGATGTCCTTGATTCGGCCGCTGATGTACACACGGCCGTCGCTCAATCGCGCCTGATCGCCGGTGTGCAGCCAGCCCTCCGGGTCGAGTGTCCGCGCCGTCTCGTCGGCGCGCCGCCAGTAGCCGACCATGACATTCGGTCCACGCACCAAAAGTTCCTCGCGCTCGCCGAGCTTTACCTCCACGCCCGGAAGCGGCCGGCCAACGGAGGCTGGATCGTTGTCCAGGGGGATATTGCAGCAGACGACGGGTGCGCTCTCGGTCATGCCATAGCCCTGCAGCAGCGGCACACCGAGCCCGAGAAACGTCCTGGCGACGGGCGCCGGGATGGCCGCCCCGCCTGTGACGGCGGCGCGAACCCGGCCACCGAAGCGCGCGCGCAGGGGGGCTCCAAGCCAGCGGTCGAGTGCGCGCTCGATCAATCCCCGCGGCGAGGCTGCAATCTTCTGCGCCTGGGCGATCTGGAACCGCCGCCAGCCGATGCGGACGGCGAGCCTGAGCAGCAGTTGTGCGATCCGTCTGTGCTCGAGGCTCTCATGCAGCTTGACGTACGCGCGCTCGTAGATCCGGGGAACCGAAATCAGAATCGTCGGCTGAACGGTGACGAGATCCTCGGTCAACTGCGCGACCGAGCGCGCGAACACGACAGCCGCCCCGGCGGCGAGCGGCAGGTAGTAGCCTGCCGTTCGCTCGAGCGTATGCGACAGAGGCAGAAACGACAGAAATACGTCCTCTTGAAATACTGGCAGCACATCAAGCACCGCGCGCACGTTCGCGACGACGTTGCCGTGTGAGAGCACGACACCCTTCGGGCGCCCCGTCGACCCGGAGGTGTAAACGATAGCCGCGACCGTTTGATCGGTAATCCGCGGACCGGAGGACGTACTCCCCGGTGCGATGGCCGGCGAGTCCAGCCACTGGCGCAGCGCGCGCGCCATGGCATCAGTGGGGGTACCGGTGAGGCATACGACCCGGCGCAGCTCGGGAAACTGTGCCTGCAGGGGCGCCAGCGCCTCCCAGCGCGCCGCCGTATCGATGAACAGCAGCGAGGCAGCGCTGTCGGCGAGCACATAGGCGAGGCTGTCGGGGTTGTCGATCGAGTGCATCGGCACCGGGATGAGTCCCAGGGCGAGCGCTGACTGATCGATCAGGACGTGCTCGATGCTGTTAGGCACCAGCAAGGCGATACGCGACCCCGGGGCAAGGCCTTCGCCACGCAGTGCGAGGCCCCATACGGCCAGTTGATCGGCGATTTGCTGCCACGATAAACTCACCCAGCTGCCGCGCTGCGCATCGAACTGGCGATAGGCTTCGCCTGAAGGTGTTAGTTGCACACGCTGCTGCAACATCCCAACCAGCGTATTAGCCTGCAGGTCGCCCGATACCCGTGAACCCTTCGCCAATGTGCAGCAGTCCGACATGGGGTATCTAGAGCGCCAAAAGTCGCCTTAAAGCCTGATTCGAGGCTAGGGACATTCGTTCTTGGTACCCATCCGCATTAGTGCTTATGATGTTTGGGCCTCTTCTCCCTCCGCAACGAGGCGACAATGCTATCCGCTGAGCTCTTTGGCAAGGCGCTCGAATCCGCCCCGGACGCCATCGTCATCGTCGATGAAGCGGGTCGCGTGGTGTTCGCCAACAGGCAGGTCTCGGCGCTGTTCGGCTACGAGCGTGGCGAGATCGTCGGCGAATCCGTCGATCGGCTGTTACCCGAGCGCTTTCGCGACAAGCATGCAGGTCACCGTCGCCGCTATGGCGAGAGTGCGCGCATGCGTCCGATGGGCGTCAATCTGGAGCTGTACGCGCTGCGAAAGGACTCGACCGAGCTGCCGGTGGAGATCAGCCTGAGCCCGATTCAGGACGGGGAGCGCTTGCTGGTGGCCGCGGCGATTCGGGATGTCTCCGAACGCAAGCGTATCCAGACCGAGGTGATCCACGCACGCGAGGCGGCCGACCGCGCCAATCAGGCCAAGAGCCGCTTCCTCGCCACGGCCAGCCACGATCTGCGTCAACCGCTGCAGAGTCTGGCGTTGCTGAACGGGAGTCTGCAGAGTCTGGTGCGCGACCCGACTGCGCTCGAGGCGATATCGCAGCAAACGCTCGCCATCAATGCCATGTCGCGCCTGCTCAACGCACTGCTGGATATCAGCAAGCTCGAGTCCGGTGCGATCCGTCCGGATCCCGTCGACTTTCGGGTGGCGGCGCTGTTCGAGGAGATGCGCCGCGAGTTCGCAAACCTTGCTTCCAGCAAGGGGCTCGAACTGCGTGTGGATCCGGCGCCGCAATATGTGCATTCGGACCCCTCGCTGATCGGGCAGATCCTGCGCAATCTGATCTCGAACGCCATCAAGTACACGCGCCAGGGGTCGGTCGAGCTGCACTCGATCCTTAGAGGCTCGATGGTGCAGATCGAGGTCGTGGACACCGGCATCGGCATACCGGCCGATCAGCTGCCGTACATTTGCGAGGAGTTCTTTCAGGTCGGGGTTGCGAGCAATACCACGCGCGATGGCTACGGTCTGGGTCTGAGTATCGTCCAGCGGATCGTCAGTCTGCTCGATCTGCGAATGAGCGTGCGCTCTGAGCCTGGCCGCGGCTCGACCTTCGCGATCGACTTGCCGCTGGGCCGGGGCGAGGACGCGGCACGGAGCGCGGGATCGGAGGCGCCCACGCCGATCGCCCCACGCACGCACTCCGCGCGGGTGCTGCTGGTCGATGACGACCTGGGCGTGCGCAACGCCACCGCAATGTTCCTGAAAGTTGAGGGTTACGAGGTGCTTGCTGCCTCCTCACTCGCGGAAGCAATGCAGCGGCTGAGCCAGACACCGCAGATCGATCTGGTCGTGAGCGACTACCACTTGAACCCCGGGGAAACCGGCGTGCAGGTGATCGCCGCGGCGCGTGAGCTTCGAGGCCCGCAGCTGCCGGCAATACTGGTCACCGGAGACACCTCTACGAGTGTGCGCGAGCTGCAGGTGGATGCCTGCACCCGCGTTGCCTGCAAGCCGATCCAGCCGACGGAGTTCGTGGCGCTGATCAGAGCCTTACTGAAGGAAAGCTAGGTCATCTTCGTGCGAGCTCACGCGCGGCTGGCTCTCCCCGGGACTCACTGAACGCGAGATGGCGCTCAGCACATTTCCGAAAACCTGCCCATCGGTGCTGTCCGCCCCGATCACCTGGAGTTTCTCATCCGGGGCAATCGCTTCGAACTGTCCAATCTGCCACTCGAGGACCCGGACATCGGCCTCAGAGGCGTCGTGACCGGCACGACGCCTCGACGCAACGCGCGTGCGTAAGGTGGCCTCGGGCGCCTGACAGTGGATCACGCGCAACTCGACGACCTGCTGGCGCGCGAGCGCTCGAAAGCGCGCACGCTCGCTGCGACGCAGACAGGTGGCATCGACAATAACGTTGAAGGAGCCCGCCAGCGCATCCTGCGCACAGCCCGCCAGATGGTCATAGACGCGCTCGGTCATCTCGCGCGAATACAAGCCAGTGGCCAGCCCAGATCCGGTGTGCGCCTGTGGCTCCAGCGCGGCGGCGCGCTTGCGCTCGATATCCGATCGCAGGTGAATGGCGTTCAAACGCTCGGCCAGGAGGCGTGCCAGCCAGGTTTTGCCGGAACCGGACATCCCGCACATGACGAGCAGAACCGGCCTGACCGGGGTCAGTGACGCGCGTGCGCACGCCAAGAGCCGCGCGTGCTCATCGCGCAGGGCCTGACGGGCCTGTGCCGGCGCCTCGCGGGCCGATAGCGCCGCAACTTTCGCGCGCACGAGCGCCCGGTGGGCTTGATACAGACCCAGTACCCGGCAGGCTTGATAGTCGCCGCTTTGCGCCAGATAGCCGCTGCGCAGCGCGTACGCATGCAGTGGCCGCTCGTGGGCGATCAGATCGCTGAGCAGTAACGCGAGCTCATCGGCTACGTCGATCCAGCGGAATGCCGGTTCGAACTCCAGGCAATCGAAGGGCACCAGGCGTCTGCCGAGGCGCACGATGTTGCGGGTATGCAGATCACCGTGACACTCGCGGATGCTGCCGTTGTGCTGTCGCAGGTTCATACAGGCGCGCGTCAACTCGATCTCCTCCTCGAGCCGGGGACGCAGAGCCGACACCTCGGTTGCGCGCTGGAAGAGAGCCGCGGCCTGTGCGCATTCCGCGAGATTGGTGAGCAGCAGCGCGGCTACGGCAGTGGGCCTGCCCCAGCCGCTGCCGTTCTGCGCCGCCGGTAGTCGGGTGTGCGTCAGGGCGAGAAGCCGTCCGAACTCCTCGAGCTCGATGGGTTCGATCCGGCGTGTTTGAAGCAGCCGGTCGAGCTCATCCTCGCGACAAAAGCGTCGCATCTGCACCGCGTGCTCGATCGCCTCCCCGGGCACGCCGATGCGGGCATCACCGCCGGCGGCGACGATATCGCACACTCCGAGATACAGCTCGGGAGCGAAGCGGCGGTTCAAGCGCAGCTCCTCCGCGCAGTAGAACTCACGGCGGCGCGGATCTCGAAGATCGACGAAGGCGTATTGCACCGGGCGCTTGATCTTGTAGGCGTACTCCCCTGCGAGCAGCACCCAGGAGAGATGGGTCTCCACCAGCTCCACGCGCTCGACCGGGTGCGGATAGGCGCTTGGCCGCAGTAGCCCCTGCAGCTCGCGTGGCAGGCCCAATGGCATGTGACTCGCTAGGCTGTGAAGCGGCGCAGGTGCGCGCGTCTGAGCGTGTGCATCCACAGTGCGGCGACGAGCGCCAGAAGTGCGCAAAGGATTGCCGCGATGACGGCGCCGAGTACGCGGTGCGTATCCCACAGCGTCAGCAGGATGCAGAACATGGCCAGGGCGACGGCCATGCAGGTGAAGAACACGGTGGCAAGCCCCAACGCCAATGCGGCGACCGTGCGATGCACTTCGGCGCGGTACGCCGCCACCAGACGGACACCCTGGGCCGCTATCGCGGAAGCGAGCGGCTCTGACAGGTTCGAGCAGGTGCTGGCGATCGATGCGAGCGTCTCGCGCAGGTCTTTGAATGCGGTGGAGGACATGGCAACCTCACTGTGACAGTTTGCAAAGCATCGCCCGGCGCCGATAGGCAGACTATCCGTACTTTCCGCTGCCGGCTCCGATACGCACAATCCGCAATCGCGCTCGAGCGCATTCGCGCCGATGCTTGGCGGGGAGGCTTGAGTCAGTTGGGCAGATACTCCTGGGGAGCTGCGATGAGAATGAGATTCCGACGGATCTTGCTGGCTGTTCGGGACCCGGCGCACGCACCGCGGGCGGCGCTGCGTAAGGCCGCGAGTCTGGCGCGTGCCAGCGGCGGGAGTATTGAACTCTTCCATGCGATCAGCGCACCGGGCGATCTTGAGGCCTTCGTGCGGGCGACCGTCCTGGAGGAGGTCAGCAAGCGACTCGAGCGCATTGCACGCTCCCCGCTCCTGCGCGGTTGCCGTGTGCGCTGTGTCGCAGAATGGGACTATCCGCCGCACGAAGCGATCGTGCGGCGTGTGATGAAGAGCGGCAGCGACCTGGTCGTCGCGGCGACCCAGTCTCACGGTCTCGGGGGGCGCTTATGGCTGCGCAATACCGATTGGGAGCTGATACGCCATTGCCCGTGCCCGCTGCTGCTCGTCAAATCCGCACGCGCGTACAAGCGTCCGTCCGTTATCGTGGCCATCGACCCGTTCCATACACACGCCAAGCCCACGCGGCTCGATGAGCGCTTGCTCGCGGCGGGCGATTCGCTCGCAAAGCTCCTGCGCGGCAGTGTTCACGCCTTCCATGCCTACATGCCGCTCATGGCTACGGTCATAGGACCCATGGGCGAGCCCGTCATGTGGGAGTCTCCCGAGGTCGAGTCGGTCCACAGCAGCCAAGTCGCGCGCGAGTTCAATCGCGAGGCGGCCCGGGCCAAAGTACCTGCGCGCCGCCGTCATCTGGTCATGTCCGACGTCGCGGAGGGGCTTGAAACCACCGTGCGACGCGTGCGGGCGCCGCTGGTCGTCATGGGCGCGCTATCGCGATCGGGCCTGCGCCGGTTCGTCATCGGCAACACCGCCGAGCGCGTGCTCGATCAGTTGACCTGCGATGTCCTCATCCTCAAGCCCCGCGGCCTGAAGAGACTCGTGCCGAAGCGCGTTTAGTCGAGCCCGAATCTTCGGTGAAACCACGTCTTCATCAGATGGGTGAGGACGAGGTAGCCGATGAGCATCGCCAGCAGGTACAGCCAGTAAAGCGGCGGCAGGGGCACGAATCCCAGTGCATGAGCCACGGGCGAGTACGGCAGCCACACTCCCAGCGCGCACACGGCCAGGCTCGTGAGCATGAGGGGCACGCTCGCGCGGCTTTCGATGAATGCGAGCCTGCGCGTGCGGATGACGTGGATGATGAGCGTCTGTGACAGGAGCGACTCGACGAACCAGCCGGTCTGGAAAAGCGGCGCCTGCGCCGGGGTCTGCGCACGGAACACGAAATACATCGTAAAGAAGGTCGCGTAGTCGAAGATCGAGCTGATAGGTCCGATGAAGAGCATATAGCGCCCGATATTGCCGATCTCCCAGCGCCGCGGCTGCAGCAGGTACTCGTCGTCGACGTTGTCGGTGGGAATGGCCGTTTGCGAGAAGTCGTACAGCAGGTTGTTAGTGAGCACCTGTACCGGCGCCATGGGCAGAAACGGCAGCCAGCCGCTGGCGCCGAGCACGCTGAACATGTTGCCGAAATTCGAGCTCGCTCCCATGCGGATGTACTTCACGACGTTGCCGAACACCTTGCGTCCCTCGAGTACGCCCTGATCGAGCACGAGCAGGCTCTTTTCCAGCAGGATGAGATCGGCGCACTCCTTGGCGATATCCACCGCCGTATCGACCGAGATGCCGACGTCGGCCGCCTTGAGCGCCGGTCCGTCATTGATGCCATCGCCCAGGAAGCCCACGACGTGGCCACGCTTCTGCAGGGCTGCGATCACTGCCGCCTTCTGCGACGGCGCGAGCTTGGCGAAGATCTGGACGTGCTCGACCAGCTCCTCCAGCTGCGTCGCTGACAGTGCCTCGATTTCGCTGCCGATGGCCACGCGCTCGACCGACAGGCCTACTTCGCGACAGATCTTGCGAGTCACTACTTCGTTGTCACCGGTCAGGATCTTGACCTGAACGCCATGGTGCGCGAGTGCCGCAATCGCCTGCGCGGCGCTCGCCTTGGGCGGATCGAGAAAGGCGATATAGCCGATGAGCGTAAGCTCGCATTCATCGCTCAGCGCGCACACCTGCTGCGAGGCCGGTAACTCCTTGATCGCCACCGCGATGACGCGAAAGCCGTCGGCATTCAGTTCGCCCACCGTGCGGCGCAGGTCCTCGAGATGACTTTCATCCAGCGGAAACGATTCCCCGCCCGCCCGCCCTGAGCTCGAGACGGCGAAGACCTCTTCGACGGCGCCCTTGCAGATGAGATAACGGTGCCCGTCGCCCTCGACCGCCACTGACATGCGGCGCCGCTGGAAGTCGAACGGCACCTCATCGAGCTTGCGGTATGCGCTCGCGCTGCGCGCAAGCGCGCCTGCATCCGGGTGGTGCAGTACCGCGACATCCAGGAGATTCTTGAGGCCCGATTGGTAGTAGCTGTTGAGGTACGCGTAGACCAGCACTTCCTCGCTCGACTCGCCCCGCAGGTCGACATGCTTCTCGAGGAAGACGCGATCCTGCGTCAGCGTGCCGGTCTTGTCCGCGCACAGCACGTCCATCGCGCCGAAGTTCTGGATGGCGTTCAGCCGCTTGACGATCACCTTGCGGCGCGACATCGCCAGTGCGCCCTTGGCGAGATTCACCGTGACGATCATCGGCAGCATCTCAGGCGTCAGTCCCACGGCCACCGCGGTCGCAAACAGCAGGGCCTGCATCCAGTCGTGCTTGCTCAACCCGTTGATGAGCAGCACGAGCGGGGCCATGATCAGGATGAAGCGGATCATGAGCGAGGCGAAGCGATTCATGCCGCGATCGAAGCTGGTGGGAGTGCGGTCGCCAGCGATCAGATCGGCGAGCGAGCCGAAGTAGGCCCGCGGTCCGGTCAGGGCAATGACTCCGGCGGCGCTGCCGCTCACGACCGTGGTTCCCATGAAGCAGATGTTCGTCAACTGACTGATTTCCGCTGCGGGAGGGATCACAGCGCAGGCGTGTTTCTCCACGGGCAGCGCCTCGCCGGTGAGGGCCGCCTGATTCACGAACAGGTCCTTGGCGAGAATCAGCCGCAGGTCGCCGGGGATCATGTCGCCGGCCGAGAGACGGACCACATCGCCGGGTACGAGCTCCTCGATCGGAGTCTCGCAGGTCGGCGTCTCACTCGAGAGCGGCCGCAGCACGGTTGCGGTCGTGTGCACCATGGCGCGCAACTTCTGCGCAGCTTGGGAGGCCTTGCGTTCCTGAGCGGTGCCCAGGGAGACACTCAACACCACCATCAGAAGAATGATGGCTGCGGCTCGATGGTCGCCCAGCACCAGTGACATCCCCGCCAGAATCAGTAACAGGAGGTTCAGCGGGTCGAGGAGCCGGCGCAGCAACTGCTTCGGCAGCGATGCGGAGGCCTCCTGTGCGACGCGATTGGGTCCGACCTCGGCACGGCGCTGCTCGGCCTGGGCCGCAGCGAGGCCGTGCTCGGTGCTTCCCAGGCGGCTCAGCACCTGCGGCAGCTCGAGCGCAGCGAGCTCCACCAGAGCGCCCGGAATCCGCTCCTTGCGAGCAAGGCCCGCGCCGCCCGCGGGGCGGCGACCGAGGCGCCAGGGTAGGCCCGCTGTGCCGTGCGGCGAGGAGGCGCCTTGATTCATCACATCAGTCTCCAGCAGCTGATTGTGAGCGAGACATACGCAGAACTTCGGATGGTGAGCGCGTCGTGCGGCGCCTACGCTCCAACGCGTATCCAGCTCATCTTATGTGAGGAGAGCCATCATGAGTCTGATTCGTTGGGAGCCGTTCGGCTCGATCGATGACCTGTTCAACCGGATGCCCGGCGCGTTCGGACGTTGGCCACGCACCTCGGTCAGCGGCCCTCCAGGGGTGGATTGGGTGCCTGCGGTCGATATCAGCGAGACCCCGCAGGAATACCTTATCCGCGCGCAGCTGCCGGCCATCAAGAAAGAGGATGTCCACGTGACCTACGAGGACGGCATGCTCAGCGTGAGCGGTGAGCGCAAGCAGTTCGAGGAGCAGAAGGACGAGAAGGTTCACCGCGTGGAGAGCATCTACGGCAGCTTTTCGCGCAGCTTCGCGCTTCCGGAGACCATCGACGCCGCGGCTATTCGCGCCGAGTCGAAGGATGGTGTCCTCACGGTGCACGTCCCGAAGAGCAAGACGCAGCCGAAGAGCGCGACGCAGATCAAAGTTCAGTAGCACGCTCGATGGTTCGGCGGGCGCCAGCCGTGGCTGCACGCCCGTCGAGCCAGGGCCCTGCTCAGATCAATTCAAGCACGATGGCGATGACGCCGGCGTTTTCGGCCGTGCGCTGGAATCCAAGGCTTTCTGCGAGGCTTAGCATCGCTGTATTGTCGCCCAGGACCTCGCCGATGAGCCGCTGCGCGCCCCGCGCGCGACAGTAGGCGATCAGCTTGCGTAACAGCGCGCGACCCAAGCCCTGCCGCTTCAGATCCGAGCGCACCAGAATCGCAAATTCCGCCTCGGTATTGTCGGAATCAAAGCACGCGCGCACCACCCCCAGGATTTCCGCCGTCCCGGCAGGGTCGGGCGCAGTCGCGATGAACGCCATCTCGCGCTCGTAGTCGATCTGCGTCACCTGTGCAAGTTCGGCATCGGGGAACTGGCGCACGGCCGCAAAGAATCGCGTGCGCCGGTCCTCGGGGGTCGTGCGGGCGAGGAATGCGCGGTGTTGAGTCAGATCTTCCGGCCGCATGGGCCGCAGCAGGATCTGCCGGCCTGCGCAGACACGGTCCTCCTCGAGCTCCGCCGGATAGGGTCGGATCGCCAGCCGCTGCAGTGGGGACGAGGAGGCCGGTTCGAGCCGGATACGCGCATCCAGGGCCACGATTCCGTGCTCATCGGCCAGCAGGGGATTGATATCCAGTTCGACAATCTCGGGAACGTCGATCGCAAGCTGTGCGAGCTTGATCAGGGCGAGCGCAACGGCGTCTAGATCGGCCGGCGGCTGGCTGCGGTATCCCTGCAGCAGCCGGTAGATGCGCGTCTGCGCAATCAGGTCGCGCGCCAGCAGTCGATTAAGCGGTGGCAGCCCCAAGGCCCGATCGCCAATCACTTCAACCGCCGTACCGCCTTGGCCGAACACGATGGTCGGTCCGAAGGTGGGATCCACGGCGATACCGGCGAGCAGTTCGTGCGCGCCTGCCCGCCGCACCATCTCCTGGACGGTAAATCCCACGATGCGGGCCTGCGGGCGCAGCTCCCGGCAGCGCCGCAGCATGGCGCTGGCAGACTCCTGCAGGGCCGCGGGACTGGCGATGTCGAGCGCCACACCGCCGATGTCGGACTTGTGTGTGATGTCCGGCGATAAGATCTTCAGGGCCACCGGGTAGCCGATCGCCCCGGCAACGACTGCGGCTTCGGCGGCGTCTTGGGCGATCCGGGTCTTGACCACTGCAATGCCGTAGGCGGCGAGCACGTCCTTCGCCTCGGCTTCGCTCAGGACGGCGCGACTCTCCGCCAGCGAGCGCGCCACGATCGAGCGTACGGCTGGCGTGTCCGGCTTGAACTGCCCGGCCGGCGATGGCGCTGTCTGGGTCAGCAGCGCTTGAGCACGCTGGTAGCGCACCACGTGCATGAATGCCTCGACGGCTTCCTCTGCCGTCGAGTAACTGGGCACTGCTGCGCCGGGCCCCGGCGGATGGAACACTCTTGCGCTCTCACCGCCCATCCAGCACGCAAGAGCCGGGCGAGACGCCCCCGCGAGGAGCGGTGAGCAGGCTGCGGCGACCTGGGCGGCCGAAGCAATCGCGGTAGGCGAGTGGATGAGGAGCAGGGCGTCCACGTTCGGGTCCTGCAGCAGCGGCCCGAGCGTGGCTTCGTAGCGCTCTGCAGGCGCATCCCCAACGATGTCTATGGGATTGGACTTCGACCAGGCCGCCGGCAGGCACGCGTTGAGCTGCTTGATCGTCTCGCCGGAGAGCTCGGCCAATTGCCCGCCACCGCCGATGAGCGCATCGGTCGCCATGACCGCCGGACCGCCGCCGTTGCTCACGATGGCGAGGCGGGGCCCGCGATAGGGCTTGGGATAGGCGAGGATCTCGGCCGCCTCGAAGAGCTGCCGCGTCGTGCGTACGCGCAGCACTCCCGCACGGCGAAATGCCGCCTCATAGACGGCATCTGAGCCGGCGAGGGCACCACTGTGTGAGGTAGCGGCCCGCGCCGCAGCTTCCGTTCGTCCCGCCTTGACCACAATCACGGGCTTGTTGCGTGCCGCCGCGCGTGCGGCCGCCATGAATTTGCGTGCCGAAGTGATCGACTCAATGTAAAGGAGAATGGCGCGGGTATTCGGGGCCTGGCCCAGGTACTCGAGCAGGTCGCCGAAATCGATATCGGCTGCATTTCCCAGCGACACGAAATGGGAGAAACCGACGCCGCGTGAGCGCGCCCAGTCGAGCATGGCCGTGGTGAGGGCACCAGACTGCGCCACAAAGCTCAGGCTTCCCACGCTCGCGCCAACATGCGCAAAGCTGGCATTCAGACCGATTCCGGGCACCAGGATCCCGAGGCAGTTGGGCCCGAGAATCCGCAGTGAAAATGGCGCCGCCGCGCGCAGCATTGCCGCGCCGAGCGTGCCACCATCGTCGGCCGCGCGCTCAAGACCCGCGCTCAGTACGATCGCCGCCCGCGTGCCGCGCGAACCCAGTTCGCTGATCAGACGTGGCACGCCTGCGGCCGGCGTACAGATGACGGCGAGATCCGCAGTGCCGGGGAGATCTGCAACGTGTGCGTAGGCCCGAGCTCCGGCGACCGCGCGGTGTTTGAGATTGACGGGCCAGATCGGACCCTTGAAGCCGCCGTGGAGGAGATTCCTGATGACGGTCGCCCCGACGCTGTGCGGGCGGTCCGAGGCACCGATGACAGCGACGCAAGAGGGCGCGAAGAGAGATTTGAAGTTGCGGCTACTCATCGGCGTCGTGGCAGCGGGCGGCCGCCGAGAAGGCTCGAGTCTAGCGGGCCTCGACGCCGAAGGCCTGCGCGCGTGCGAGCCAGCGCCCGCGCTGGACGGAGTCCATCGCCTCGACCATCCCGATCAGGCTCGCCCGGACCGGGGCAATGCCACAGAAGGCGAGGATGTTGCGCTCGAGAGTCTTGAGACTGTGGGCGCGGAAGTACCAGCGATAGAACAGGGCGGGCATCCCCATGGTCACGAAGATGCGCGCCGACCTGCCGCCGAGGAGTTTTTTCTGAAAGCCGCGCCCGCGGGCCGGCGCGAAGGCAAAGCCCGGCCGCAGCACCTGCTCGAAGAACGCCTTCAGGAGGCCGGGCATTGAGCCCAGCCACAAGGGATACAGGATCACGAGATGCTCGGCCCAGGCGATCTGCTCCTGACACCGGCGAATGACGGCCGGTGGCTCGCCGGACTGGAAGTCCTCACCGCGACGCAGCAGCGGGAACTCCAGCTCGCTCACGATGATGCTTTCGACCTTATGTCCTGCGGAACGTGCGCCATCACAGTACGCTTTGGAGAGCGCGTGTACGTAACGCTCAGTGCGGCAGTCAGGGTGACCGTCGATGATGAGAATGCGCCGCATCAAGGCAGTGCCGCATGCTGCTCGCCCGGGGCGGCCGCGGATCCGAGTCTTGAGAGGTAATCCGCAAGACCCATCAGCTGCTCCATGCTCAATGGCTTGAACAGCCGCGCATGGATGCCGCGCAGGTTCGGACGCCGTCCTTCCGCAGAGTCGTGCATCTGGCGCACCAGATACTCCGCCTGCTGTCCCGCCAGGCGCGGCACGGCGCGCGCGGCACTGCCCTCGCCCTCGCCGCCGTGACACGAGCGGCACTGCGCCGCGTACACATGCTCCCCCTTCGTGAGCCACTGCCCGCTACCGACCCGCGGCTCGAGCGTCGGCCTTAGCGCTCCAATGTATGCCACAACATCGGCGATCTCCTGCGGCGTCTTCAGGATGTGACGACCGGCAATCTTCTCCATGCGGTCATCCCAGCGTGCGCCATGGCGATAGTCGACCAACTCGCGCACCAGCACGCTCGGATGTTGGCCGGCAATCTCCGGCACCCACCCGAGGGGCAGTCCGCCGCCGTGAGGCTCGTGGCATTGCGCGCAGATGACAAACAAACGCGCGCCGTTGTCCGGGTCGGGCATGGCACGCAGTGCGTCGCGAATGTCCTCAGCGCCCGACGCCGCCGCCTGCAGTGCCGCGCACCCCAGCAGCATCCATACCGTGATCAGAATCTTCATCGCTTGTGTCCGCTCTTGGGGGTGCGCCTGGGTGCGCAGATGCTACAAGAATCCGCGTACGGAATACCCTCCAGGCGGCGTGGCTCGATGGGTTCGCCGCAGTGTACGCAGGCGCCGTAAGTGCCCAAGCGTAACCGCTCCAGGGCGGCGTCGACCTCGCGCAAGGCAACCTGAGTGGCGAGCAGCAGGGCTTGCAGCACGTCCTCGTTTTCCCGCTCGGTCGCCTGCTCGGCAAAGTCCGCGCTCAACGGTGCGAGCCGATGCGCCAGATCGGCGTTAACCGCAGCAAGCCGCGCCGACAGTTCCGCGCGAGAGCTTAGCAGCCGCGCTTCGATCTGAAGGGTCGCATTACGTGCTGACATGGGTAAATTCTGGCGCCGGGCCAAAAGCCCGGAAATGCGCGCCACTGCTTAGTGCATTGCGGGTGCTACGTATACTCAGTGCGTAAGAGCACGTATGGTCAGGCCCGCCTGCCACGCCGAGGATGGCCACCCATGAAGTGCATTGCAGTGCTCACCAGTGGCGGGGATGCGCCCGGTATGAATGCGACCATCCGTGCGGTTGTCCGCTGCGCTGTGGCCCGCGGGCTCGAGGTGCTGGGCGTGCGGCGCGGCTACCAGGGGCTCATCGCCGGGGAGTTCGTGCGGCTTCGGTCCCGCGATGTGGGCGGCATTATCGATCGCGGCGGCACGATGCTGGGAACCAGTCGTTGCGAGGCGTTCAAGACCGAGGCGGGCCAGCTCGCGGCGATCGCTCAGCTGCGCTCGCGGGATATCGCGGGGGTCATCGTGATCGGCGGCAACGGCTCGCAGAGCGGCTCACTGGCGTTGTCCCGCCACGGCTTTCCCGTCGTGGGCGTCGCCTCGACCATCGACAATGATCTCAGCGGATCCGATACGACGCTCGGAGCGACGACCGCACTCGATATCGCGCTCGAAGCAATCGATCGCCTGCGGGTGACTGCATCGGCGCACGGTCGGGTGTTCCTGGTGGAAGTCATGGGCCGGCATTGCGGCTACCTCGCCTTGATGGCGGGTATCGCCGGGGGCGCAGAGGCGATCGTCATTCCGGAAGTCGAAACCGACCCCGAGTCGATCGTGGCCCAGATCCACGGCGCCTATCAGCGCGGCAAGAGCCACGCCATCGTCGTGGTTGCCGAGGGCGCAAGCTGCGGCACTGACGCGCTCGCGCATTACATTTCCGAGCACTCAGATAGGCTGGGGTTCGAGGTGCGTGTCACCAAGCTGGGTCATACGCAGCGTGGCGGTGCACCCGGAGTATTCGATCGGATCAGCGGTACGCAGCTGGGAAGCGCTGCCGTGGAGCATCTGTGCGCCGGTCGGCACGGTATGCTAGTTGGAATCGTGAATGGTCAGGTGACCGCGACCGCCCTGGCGGCCGTCGTCAAGGTCGTAAAAGGCGTCGACCCGCGCATGGTCGAGCTCGCCCAGGTGCTTGCGCAATGAGGAGAGATTGCCAATGCTGCTGAAGGATATCTGTACCCCGGAAGTCGTCACCTGCAGCCCCACGACCAGCGTGCTGGCCGCTGCACGGCTGATGCGTGAGCGCCATGTGGGCGATCTGATCGTCATGGAGTCCTCCGGAGAGGCTTCCCCGCTCGGCATCGTCACGGACCGCGATATCGTGATCGAGGTGCTGGGACGGGAGCTCGACCCGGCCACCGTCCGCGTGCGAGATGTCATGCGCGCGCCGGTAGTCATCGCTCATGGCGGGGAGGACGCCGCTATGGCCGTGGAGCGCATGTGCACACACGGCGTGAGGCGCGTGCCGGTCATGGGCGCGGATCGAAGACTGATCGGCATCGTCTCACTCGATGATCTGGTGAGGCAGCTCGCGGCGAATGCACAGGCGCTGGCGGACGTGGTCACCCATCAACAGACTCGGGAGCAGCGCGCGCGCCGGTGAGCTGCCTGCTGCGGCGTTATTCGTACCGCAGCGCTTCGATGGGATCGAGTCCTGCTGCCTTGCGGGCCGGATAGAAGCCAAAGAAGATGCCGATCGCGGCGGCGAACAGGAATCCGCCGGCCATCGCTGTCGGGGATATCACGATCGGCCAGCCTGCGACGGCGGAGACGACTTCGGAGACCGCGACTCCCATGGCGATCCCGGCCAGGCCCCCGGCAACGCTCAGGAACACCGCTTCCGCGAGGAACTGCAGCAGCACGTGCAGCCGCCGTGCGCCGAGTGCCATGCGCAGACCGATCTCGCGCGTGCGCTCGGTCACGGACACCAGCAGGATGTTCATGATGCCGATGCCGCCCACCAACAGCGAGATCGAAGCCACGGTGGCCAGAAGCAGCGCCATCACGCGGCTGCTGCCTTCTGCGGCGCTCGCGATCTGGCTCAGATTCCTGACGTTGAAGTCCGGCAGATCGCTCGCTGAAATCCGATGGCGTCGGCGCAGAGTCGCCGTGACTTCATCGATGGCACGATCCACCGAGGCGGCATTGACCGCCTGGGCGTAGATCAGGTTCACGTACCCCGTCAGCCGGGGCTGCACCCCGAAGGGATTGGGGAGCGGGGGATAGAGCGAATTCGCAGACTGCGCCTGAGTGGGTGCGGCGACGCCGAGAATCTTGCGCTCGGCAGTGCTGAAGGGGATCGTGACGAGATCGTCCTGGTCCTGACCATTGGCTGACTGGCCCTTGGCCTGGTACAGACCCACCACCTTCAGCGGCGTCCCCTTCACCAGAATCGTGGCCCCGATGGGATTCTCATAGGGGTTGAAGAGTTGGCTGTAGACAGTCTGGCCGATGACTGCCACGAGCGAGCCACTGGCAACGTCGTCCGCATCCACCGCACGGCCCTGGGCGATGTGCCAGTTCGCGATTTCGGTGTAGCTCGGCGTGATTCCCTGAATGTTCGTGGTCCAGTTCTGATCCCCGTACTGCACTTGCGCCATCTGACGGATGAGGTAGCCCACCTGAGCGACGGCCGGGTCCTCGCGGCGCAGCGCCTCTGCGTCCGCGACGCTCAGTGTTGAGGCACTGCCGAAGCCACCGCGCACACCGCCGCTCACGCTTGCACCAGGCAGCACGACCAGCATATTGGTCCCGAGGCTTTGAATCTGCTGCTTGACGGCCGCGTTGGCGCCCTGACCGACCGCGACCATGGCGACCAGGGCCGCGACGCCGATGAACACGCCAAGCATCGTGAGTCCCGCACGCATCTTGTTGCGATTGAGCGCCTGCGCGGCAGTGGAGAGGACCATGCGCGCAAACGGCCAGCTGCGCAGCGCGACCGCCGGCGCGCTGGCGGCTTCCGGGACCTCCTCGAACGCATCGCTGGCGCCCTCATGGGCCATTTCGGTACTGGCGGAGGAGGAGGGCATCGCTGTCTGGGGCCTGCGCTCGTCCGAAGTGATGGCGCCATCGCGCATCGTGACGACACGGTCGGCGTAGGCGGCGATGTCCGGCTCGTGCGTCACGATGATGATGGTGACGCCGCGCCGGCGGTTCAGGTCCACCAGCGTCTGCATGATCTCGTGCGAGTTGCGGGTATCGAGATTGCCGGTGGGCTCATCGGCAAGCAGCACGGTCGGGTTGTTGATGAGGGCGCGAGCGATCGCAACGCGCTGCTGTTGGCCGCCGGAGAGCTGAGCCGGCGTGTTGCGCTCGCGGTCCGTCAGACCGAGCAGACTCAAGACGCGATGCGCTCGCTGCTGGCGGCTCGCAGCGCTCGTGGGCGTCGTTGTGTTGTAAATCAGCGGCAGCGCGACGTTATCCAGCGCACTGGTGCGTGACAGCAGGTTGAAACTCTGGAATACGAATCCCAGCCGCTCGCTGCGCACCCGGGCAAGCTCGGGCTCACTCAGCGCGGCGATGTCGCGTCCCTCGAGCCGGTACTCGCCCGCCGTCGGGCGATCGAGACAGCCGAGAATGGCCATGAGGGTCGATTTTCCGGACCCCGAGGCTCCCATGATGGCTAGCAGCTCACCCCGGGTGACCGTCAGGCTCACATCCCGCAAGGCTTGCACCTCGATATCGCCCACGCGATAGGTGCGAGCGAGCTTGCGGGCTTCGATGACGATCTGCGGATCCGCGCTCACGGGCGCGCTCACATGCGCGGCGCGCGCGGGGTGATCTGCCCCGGCACAGAGCTCCCGCTCGCGGTTCGGTTGGCGTGTTCGGCGATGATCACGCGGTCACCGGCGTGCACATCACCCTGCAGGATCTCCGCATAGCTGTCATCGTTCAGCCCGACGATGACGGCGGCTGACTGTGGCGCGCCATCGCGAAGGAGCCACAGCGTGGCCGTCGTGGCTCCCCGTGGCACCGCCCGCGCTCCGGCGTCAGCGATCGCGCGTGGGGCTGTCGCGGCTTCGGTGGGCATGTAGCGCAGGGCCTGCGCCGGCACCCGCAGCACCGCATCATGGTGCTGGGTAATGATCCGCACGGCAGCCGTCATCCCGGGCTTGAGCAGCAGCTGTGGGTTATCGGCATTCACGACGACGTCGTAAGTCACGACGTTCTGCACGGTCTGCGGCGCCTGACGCACCTGAGCGACGTGACCGGTGAAGCTGTGCTTCGGAAACGCCTCCACGGTGAAGGCGGCGTCGTTGCCGGGGCGCACATCGCCGATGTCCGATTCACTGACGCTCGTGTCGACCTGCATTTGGGTGAGATCGGTGGCGATCACAAACAGGGTAGGGGTCTGAAAGCTCGCGGCGACCGTTTGTCCCTGAGTGACGTTGCGCGACACGACCGTGCCGTCAACCGGGGAGACGATGTTCGTGTAATCAAGATTGACCTGCGCCGTTCGCAGCTCGGCCGCACGCTGCGCGATCATTGCCTGATCCACTCCAATCTGTGCCTGGGCCTGGTCCCAGGCATTGTGGGCGATGTCGACGGTGTCCTTGGATGCGGAATCGATCGCGAGCAGAGCCTGGACGCGCTGATAGGAGATGCGCGTGTAGTCAAGGTTTGCGAGGTCCTTCTGCAGCTGCGCCCGCGCATTGGCGAGACCGGCTTTGTCCTGATCCACGATCGTCTGGTAGGGCCGCGGGTCGATCTTGGCGCACAGCTGATCCTTGTGAACCTGGGTGTTGAAGTCGCAGTTGAGCGTCTGGATCACGCCGGAGACGTAGGTTCCGACTTGCACGGTCACCACGGGGTTGACGCTGCCGCTCGCGGTGACGAAGGGCGCGACGGTCCCGATGTCGGCGGCCGCCGTCATGTAGGTCACCGTGGAATGCGGCCGCAGCTTCCACCACAGCGCGCCCGCGCCAATCAGCAGCGCCACCGCGGCGATGACTAAGAGCCGTCGCCGGCGCACCCAACTCAGGCTGATCGCAACTGGACCCCTGGCCGCAACAGCTACCGGATGCGCATCAACTTGAATGTCCATACCAGAACGAGCCGCCCGCGAGGTTTCGACGGCTTCATGGTGCGCTCGGGCAGTTCGGCTCGTTATTCGCAGCTTCCGTCAGGGGGTCCGTAGAGCTACCTATTCTAGGCAACCGCAGCCGCCGCGACCACGCGCGGCTCGTTCCGCTGCACAATCTCCCGCTCGACATCGAGGATGCGCTGTGTCGTCCTGAGCACAGTATCCGGATTAAGGCTGATCGAATCGATGCCGAGCCGCACCAGGAATTCCGCCATCTCCGGAAAGTCGGACGGGGCCTGGCCGCAGATGCCGGAGTGACGCCGATTGCGCCGGCAGCCTTCGACTGCCAGGCGAATCATCTCCTTCACGCCGGCGTCGCGCTCATCGAAATCGAAGGCGACGGTCGCCGAATCCCGGTCAACTCCCAGTGTCAGCTGCGTCAGGTCGTTCGAGCCGATGGAGAAGCCGTCGAACAGGGCGCTGAAGCCGTCGATCAACAGCACGTTGTTCGGAATCTCGCACATGACGTAGATCTCCAGGCCCTCCTTTCCCCGTTCAAGGCCGAGTTCCGCCATGCGTGCGACGACGCGTGCGCCTTCCTCGAGGCGCCGGCAAAACGGAATCATCAGCTTGATATTATCCAGCCCCATCACCTCGCGGGCACGCTTCATGGCGGCGCACTCCAGCGCGAAACCCTCCGCGTAGGCCGGATGCGTATAGCGCGAGGCACCGCGGAAGCCGAGCATCGGATTGTCTTCCCGGGGCTCGAACCAGCGTCCGCCGATGAGTCCTGCGTATTCGTTGGTCTTGAAGTCCGACATACGCACGATCACGGGCTTGGGATAGAAGGCGGCAGCGATGGTGCCCACGCCTTCGGCGAGGCGCTCGATGAAGAAATCGGCCGGGGTACGATGATGGCGTGCGAGATGCTGCAGAGTGGCGCGCTCCGATTCATCCTGTACTTTCTCCGGGTGCAGCAGCGCCATCGGATGCGCCTTGATGTACTCGGTGATGACGAATTCCATGCGCGCCAGCCCGACGCCGTCATTGGGCAGGAAACTGCTCTGAAAGGCGATCTCGGGATTGCCCAGAATGAGCATGATCTTGGTCTGGGGTCGCGCCAGCGTCGACACATCGGTTCGCTGGACCTCGAAGGGGATCTTGCCCTCGTAAACTTTGCCCACGTCACCTTCGGCACAGCACACGGTCAGTGCCTGACCGGTCTTCAGCTTCTCGGTGGCATCCTCCGTGCCGATGACGGCCGGTATGCCGAATTCGCGCGCGACGATAGCGGCATGACAGGTGCGGCCGCCGCGATTGGTCACGATTGCCGCGGCGCGTCTCATGATCGGCTCCCAGTCGGGCGTGGTGCTGTCCGTCACCAGGACCTCACCCGGCACGAACTCCGCGATCTGCGTCGCGCTGCCGATCACTCGCGCCGCGCCGCCGCCGATACGCGTGCCCACGGAGCGTCCCGTGACGAGCGTGCGCCCGCTACCTCTGAGGGAGAAGTCCTCGAGATAGGTGCTGCGCTTCTGCGAGGCAACGGTCTCGGGGCGAGCCTGCACGATGTAGAGCTGTTGATCGATGCCGTCCTTGGCCCATTCCATGTCCATGGGCTCGGCACGACCAGCATTGCGACTGTAGTGCTGCTCGATCTTGATGGCGTAGTCAGCAAGCTGCAGGACATCCTCGTCACTGATGCAATATCGCTCGCGATCGGCCTGGGGCGTGGGGACGTTGCGCGTCGCCTCCCGCGTGCCGCCCTCGAGATAAACCATCTTGATCTTCTTGCTGCCGAGCGTGCGACGCAGAACCGCGCGCTTGCCGCGCTCGAAGGCCGGCTTGAAGACCATGAACTCGTCGGGCTCCAGCGTGCCCTGCACGACGTTCTCGCCGAGCCCGTAGGCGGCACTGATCAGTACCGCATCCCGGAATCCCGTCTCAGTGTCGAGCGAGAACATGATGCCGCTGGCAGCCAGGTCCGAGCGCACCATCTTCATCACGGCGATGGATAGCGCGACCTTGAAGTGATCGAATCCGTGGTCGACGCGATAATGGATCGAGCGATCGGTGAACAGGCTTGCGAAGCAGCGCCGGCAGGCATCGAGCAGCTTCTCCTCGCCATGAACGTTCAGAAAGGTATCTTGCTGGCCGGCGAAACTCGCGGTAGGAAGGTCTTCGGCTGTCGCGGAGCTGCGCACCGCGAGGCTCACATCATCCCCGTATTCCTGGCGCAATGAAGCGTAGGCCGCGAGGATCTCGGCCGCGAGATCATCAGGCAGAGCAGCACCATAGACAATTTCGCGCGCACGCCGTCCACGGCGCCGCAGATCTTCCATGTCATCGGGCTTGAGCGCATCGAGCGCCTCATGCAGCGGGGCCCAGGCGCCAGCTGCTCCGAGCACATAGCGATAGCCTGCCGCCGTGATGGCGAAGCCATTCGGCACCTTCACCCCCTGCGGGGTGAGCTTGCGGTACATCTCCCCGAGGGAGGCGCTCTTGCCCCCGACGAGCGCGACGTCATTTATGCCGATTTCATCGAACGTGCGAACGTAGCGCCGGGACGCAGCCACCAGGCTCACCCCGGCGGTGCGGGTCGCGGTCCAGCGCCGAGCGCGGCGTCGATTTCGCTCTCGGCGCACAGCCAGTCCGAGAGTTCGCCGCCGGGCTGGAAACCCCGTCGTTGCGAGCAGTAATAAGCAGCCTCAGCGATTCTGGCGCGGCGCTCCTCGGCAGAGACGGGCGCCACGGAACTTGCGACGATGGAATTGGGAGCGCTCTCGGCCCCCTGGGGACGGGTAGTGCGCTTGGACGCGCGCGAGGCGGTGCGTTCAGCGTGGGAAGTCATAGCGGCAGTTCCTCCGGTGCGAAGGGTAGAAGCCTGTAACGAAGCTCGGCGAATGCTCGCGCGCCGCAGGCTCAGCCACCATTCGCATAAGTACTGACGCGTGCATTCCGGGCGGACAGCTAGGATCGCATCACTTGAGGAGGTCGGCCATGAACGTAGGTGATATCTGTCAGAAGAACGCGATCACCGTGCGCGAGTCGGATGAGCTCACGAGCGCGGCAAAGCTCATGAGAGAGGAACACGTTGGCTACCTGGTCGTCGTTGAGCCGGACCTCGCGGACGGACTGCTGCACGCCTCAGGTGTGATCACGGACCGCGACATCGTCGTGAGCGTCGTGGCGCGCGAGGCCGATGCCAAGGCGCTGCGGGTGGGCGATGTCATGACGCCGCAGCCCCATACGCTCTCGGAGCGGGACTCGGTCGAGACCGCGATGCAGGAGATGCGTCGCATCGGCGTGCGTCGCATGCCGGTTGTCGGCGGTAGCGGCGAACTCATTGGCGTGCTCTCACTCGATGACGTGCTCGATGTCGTTGCCCGCGAGCTGCAGAATCTGGCGGGTTCGGTGCGTATCCAGCGGCAGATTGAGGGCACATTGCGCCCGTAGAGGCGAGGGCTATCAGCGCAGGTAAGCTTCGGTCGCGTAACGGCGCATCATGCGGTGACTGTTGAAGTATGCGGCGTTGCGGGTGATTACGCCCTGCATGAGGCGGATCCAGCCCCGTGTGTCATCACCGCGACCGTAATACAGGGGCAATACCACGCGCTGCAGCTTGTCGTACAGGCTGTTCGCATCGCTCACGGACCAGCCTGTTACGCCCTCGATGCAGCCTTCGACCCACCATCCATCGAGCACCGATAGGCTCGGTACGCCGTTGAACGCGGCTTTCATTCCGCTGGTGCCTGAAGCCTCGAGTGGCGGTAGCGGTGTATTCAGCCAGACATCCGAGCCCGCGACCAGAAGCTGCGCAAGCTCCAGATCGTAGTTCGGCAGATACGCAACGGTGATGGTGCCATTCAGGGCGCGCGCTCGCTCATGCAGCAGGCGAATCAGTGCCTTGCCGGCTTCATCGTGAGGATGGGCCTTCCCGGCGAGCACGATCTGAAACGGGTACTCCCGGCAGATGGCTTTGAGGCGCTCGAGGTCCGTGAACATCAGATCCGGACGCTTGTAGGCCGTCATGCGCCTCGCGAACCCCAGGATCGCAGCCTCGGGGCGCAGCACCATCCCCGTCAGCATGCGCACCCGCTCGATGAGGTACTGCTTGGCGCTCGCATGCGCCTGAGTGAGCTCCGTATCGGGAACGACGTCGGCCCGCGACAGCAGCTCGGGCTCATGACACCAGCCAGGAACATAGCGGTCGTAAACCGCGCGCAGGCCGGGAGCAGTCCAAGTGTAGGGATGCACGCCGTTCGTAATGGCGCGCACGCGATAACCCGGAAACATCCTGGCGGACAGCTCGGCATGACTCTTGGCGACGCCATTCACGAAATCGCTCACGCTGAGCGCGAGCCGGGTCATGTTCAAAGACTCCGACCCCGCAAGTGAGGTGAGCGTCGAGAACTCGATCGGTCCCTGCTCGGTTTCCAATGCTGTGGGCGGAGTCGAACTGTGGTTGGCATACGCGGAGCTCGCGAAGAGGCGATGCACCAGCTCGTAGGGGAAGCGGTCATGTCCGGCCTCCACGGGCGTGTGTGTCGTGAAGCGGCAGCGCTGCCGCACGCGCGGCAAGTCGTACTGCGATTCTCCCGAGCGCACATCCTCGGGCGCGAACGCGTGCTCGCGCAGCAATTCCACCCCCAGGAGCGCCGAATGGCCCTCATTCATGTGATAGGCGCTGATTTCGAAGCCCAGGGCACGGAGCATGCGCACCCCGCCCATGCCGAGCACCATCTCCTGCTTCAACCGATAAGCGTCATCTCCGCCGTACAGATAGTGCGTCAGCACAGAATCTTCGGCGTGATTTTCGGATTGCTGAGTGTCGAGCAAAACGACGGGCGTGGAGCCGCCGAGTTGACTTTGCGCAATGTACAACCAGGCGCCGACCCACACCGGGCGGCCCTCGATACGAACCGCAATCTTCGCATCCAGTAACTGCGCGTAGCGGCGCGGGTCCCATTCCTCGGCGTGCTCGACCTGGCCACCCGCGCCGTCAAGTTCCTGTCGAAAATACCCCGCCCGGCTGACGAGGGTCACGGCGACCAGCGGCAGGCCTAGATCGGCGGCCGAGCGTACCGTATCGCCCGCCAGCACCCCGAGACCGCCGGCGTAGGTCGGCACGTCGGATTGCAGTGCGATCTCCATGGAGAAATAGGCGACGCGCGGTTCCTGCAGAAATTCATCGAGCACGGGTGCGCCTCATGACCACGTTCTGGCAGCACTCTGGGTGCCAGGCTTCACGAGCAACAGGTCACAATCCACGCGTTCGATGAGTTTACCCGTGAGCGTTCCCACCAGGGCGGTCGGCGCCTTATGGTGCGTCAAGGCCCCAAGCACCATCACATCGTAATTGCGGGTGGCAGCGAATGCCGCGATCGACGTGGCCGGATCCCCGGCAAGGACGTGATATGCGTTCGCCTTGGCCCCGGCTTCCGCAGCCCTTCGGGCGAGCTCGTCGCGCAGCAGATCCATGGAAACGCCTGGCATGCGCCCGCAACCATACAGCAGCTCGAGCTCAGTGGCGCCCGGGCATGAGAACTGCGCAGCGGCCCGCAGGATCGCGTGCGTGAGCCCGGGCTTTTCATCGCCCGAGATGTCGATCGCGACAGCCAGCCGCTGTCGCTCGCTCCACGTTCTGCCTCGTGTCAACAACAGCGCCGCCGGACAGGTGCGAACCAATTCCCAATCGCTGCCCGACAATGCCGATCCATGATTCGAGCCATCACCGTCGATGGCACGGATCACGAGATCGGGCGAGCTGTGCGCGACTTTGCGCGCGATCGCCTCGTACAGAGGGCTCTCGCACACGGCATCGAAATCACAGCGGACATCCTTGATCGCAAACGCGTTCCATTGCTCATGCAGGTACTCATAAGCACGCGCGATGGAGGATTGACGCGCAGCCGCGACGCCGTCGCGGTCGTATCGGTGCTGCAGCACGTACGCACTGTCGCTGTCGCACAGGAACAAATGCAGGCTTGCCTCGTACCGGCGCGCCAGTGCGATCGCCCGCTTAAGCGCCTGGGGCGAGGCGATATCGCGGCTGAGCGCGACCAAGATCGATTTCACGCTCTCCACGGCCGACCTCCGATGCGGCAGCAATTAAACCAGCGCTCGGGATCGAAGTTCTATCCGCAATGGTACGGACTTGCTTGTGGGGAGAGGGCGCGTCGAGCTGTGCCTGAGGGGGAGGCTTACCTTCTCCCTTTGGGGCCAATGAGCAGGAGTGCTGCGCCAACCACGATTGCGGCGACACCGGCCCACACGGGAACGCTCACGGTCTGCTTGTCCTTCAGCGACAGCTCGATGGGTCCAATCCTGGCCTCGTGGGTTTCTCTCGTGTACGTGAAGCCCCCGTATACCAATCCCAGGATGCCTCCGAGGATCAGCACGATGGCGGCGACCTTGGCTATGTTCATGGACAACTCCTCTGTGGGGCGCAATCCTGAAGTCCTATGCGCTCATGGTCGGCGCATGGAACGTGCTCGATTATCCAGTATCCAGGAATGTCATGTGCCGCTTCAGACAGGCTTGCTCGGGGAATCTTTTCGGCGATGCATCGTGCCATGCAGGCCTCCGGCATGATGGTGACGGCTTCGGCGCCGAGCTCCGGTCCCTGTGCCCTGGCCGCCTTCGTGGACGCGGAGTTTGAAGGTGAAGTCAGCGGGGGACGCCACCGCCATCGCCACCTTCGCGTCGAAGCGAACAACAGCCGAGTGACAGACCGGTACCAGCAACTGCATGCCCAGCTGGCGGACGAAGGTTATGCCGCAACTAAAGTTGGAATGCGATCGTGAGCAACAGTCCTTCGATCACATCGCGTAACAGACCCGGACGCTGTGCGACGAATGGCGTGCCGCCGATTGCCAGCGCTTCGATCCACCGCGCGAGCCAGGTTATTTCAGCGGCGCCGTAGAAGAGTACCGCGGATTCGTAGTTGAGCAGGAGGCTGCGTCGATCGAGGTTGATCGAGCCGCATAGACCGAGCGTGTCATCGATCACGACTGCCTTGGCATGCACCATTTGTGGAATGAGCCGGATTTCGGCACCGGCATCCGTCAGCTCACGCAAGGCGCGGCTGCGAACAAAATCGGCGAGCCTGTGGTTGGATACTGCCGGGATCAGCAGTGTGATGCGCGCGCCGCGTCGGGCCGCCAGACGCAGCGCCATCCGCAGGGCATCGTCGGGTATGAAATACGGTGTTACAGCCAGCAGCCTGCGTTGGACCCGATAGCACGCATCGATGAGCAGGGCCTCGGCGGTGTCCTCGGTTTGATCAGGTCCACTCGGCAGGAACTGCGCGAAATCACCGCAATCGACACCGGCAGCCGCGATAGCCGGTTGCGGCGGCTCTCCCCGGGCGGCCGCCCAGTCCGCTTCGAATTGCAATGCCGCCGCCGCGGCCACTGCGCCCTTCACATCGAATGTGAGATCGATCCAGGGCGGCGCGCCAGCGTGCTCGGCGAAATACTCAACGGCGAGATTGCGTCCACCTGCCCATAGTCTCGCGCCGTCGGCGATCACGAGTTTGCGATGATTGCGAAGATTGCGCGCGCCCAACGAGCGCCGGCCGAACAACGGGCTGAAGAGCGCGACTGTGCCGCCGGCTGCCTTCAGCGCACGCAGCTGCCGGCGCGGTGCCGTCCACGCGCCGTAGCCGTCCAGCAGCAACCGCACCTGAATGCCATTGCGCGCCTGACGCGTCAGATGCTCGAGCGCTTCGTGCCCGACCGCGTCATTGCCTATGAGAAACATGCTCACATCGAGCTGCTGGCGTGCACTCGCAAGCTGTTGCCGCAATGCTTCGAGGGACTCGGCCCCATCGGCGTGAAAGCGCACCTGAGCCGGCGCGGGCGGCAGTAAACCAAAGCTGTCGAGCAGTGCGGTCGCCCAGTGAGTCTGCTCGTTCGCCTGCAGACGGGGAGGGTGCGCAGTCGCCTTCTGCTTGCGCCAGCCGAACAGCAGGTACAGCGGCAACATCACGTAGGGCAGGAGCGCGAGTCCCATGACCCACGCGATCGCGGCCGTGGGTACACGTCGCTCGCGCCGAACGCGACTGCTGACGACGTACGCGAGCACCGCGATGGCGCTCCACATGAAATGCTGACTGACCGACGGCACCCAGGCGGGCATAAGGCATTTTGCCCTGTTTGGGGTCGCGGGCGTGAAGGGAGTGAAGCGAGCTGGTGCGGTGGTGTTAGATGGCGCGACTTCAATTGACAGTTGAGCCGAAGAGTGCGCCGACGCCGGCTGTCAATGCCATGGCGAGGGCGCCCCAGAACGTCACCCGCCAGGCGCCGGCAAGAACGGGCGCGCCGCCGGTGCGAGCGGCGAGCGCGCCGAGACCGGCGAGGAACAGCAACGAACTCGCGGCCACGGCAGTAATGAGCAACGAGGTCGGTACCGCCGCCGCTACGGCGAGCGGCAGCGCAGCTCCGGCTGAAAAGCTCGCTGCCGATGCAAAGGCCGCCTGCACGGGACGAGCCGCAAGCGCCGCAGAGATCCCCAGCTCATCGCGCGCGTGCGCCCCCAGCGCATCGTGTGCCATCAATTGCAAAGCCACCTGCTCGGCCAGTGCCGGCTGCAGCCCGCGCTTTTCGTAGATCGAAGCGAGCTCGCGTTGCTCGGCGGCGATGTCGGTCGCCAGTTCCTTGCGCTCCCGCGCAAGGTCGGCCGCTTCCGAGTCGGCTTGAGAACGCACGGACACATATTCTCCGGTGGCCATCGACATTGCACCGGCGACGAGTCCCGCCACGCCTGCCACCAGTACGGCGCTATGGCTCGCACTGGCGGCTCCCACTCCGAGTACCAGACTCGCTGTGGACACGATGCCGTCATTGGCGCCCAGGACTGAGGCGCGTAGCCAGCCGATACGCGCAATGCGGTGTGATTCGCGATGGAGTCTTGCCATGTGGTCTCACTGCCTGAACGGCGGGCCGGTAAGCGCTATTCTGCCTCGTGCCGTCTGCAGTGTCCCCCGCGCCGGGTCCAACTACGCGAAGGAAACGTATATAACTGCCCAGCCCAATCCTCAACCGCCGCGGCTTCCCATCTCGCGAAGCCGCGGCCGTTGAGCGTCTTGGTCAGATCATCAATGGTAGCGGTTACTTCGCGGGCATGGCGTGCGCAGCGAACGTCGATTCCGGAACCCAGAATGTGAGCTCTTGTCTAGCCTTCAGACTGGAGAACGGCACAACTTCTCCGTCCACGATCACGCGGACGGATTTTGGATTCTTGACGGCAACCGTTCCCAGCGCGTTGCCATACGAATCCTCGACCGCAACCGTGGGTTTCGCTTCGTCTGCAATATAGATCTTGCCCTTCACCTTCATGTACGTCTTGCCTTTGTAGACGCGAGCTTCCTGGCATGCCGAAGGCGCCTTCGGATACTGATCCAGGTATTCCTTCGAGTAGCGCAGTGTTGAGCATTCAACTTTCGGCAGCGTGCTTGGATCCACAGGCGGCGGCGCAGCCAGCGCTACCCCGGAGAGCAACGGCAGAAGCGCGATCGCGAGCAGTCCGCGGTTTGAAATTTCCACGACTCATCTCCTTGAGATGCAGTTATTTGCCAAGTGGCGCTGCAAAGCCTAACGAGCGGTCGACGGCGCGTATATAAGCGGAAGTACGCAGCTGACCCTCGTCATTCAATGCCGCGGTGCGGAGCCTTCGACTTGGCGGACAACGCAAGCGGGCCTAGACTTCATCACACGCGTCGGGCAAAGCCGGTTCTGCTGGGGGAATTCTGCCCCATCCAGGCGATCGGTTCGACCGCGCAATGTACGCCCGGCGACGTGAACGCCCACTCGCAAGATGCCATCACAAGCTTACTTACTGTCGCTTCCGGAGCGCGCTGTCCGTGCTGCGCTCGGTCTGAGTGCCGGCCTGTTGCACGAAGTCGGCGAAGTCGTGCTGCCGCAGAGCGTCCGGCGCAGCCGCCTCTACAAGAATCTCGTAGAGGTCACGCTGCGATTCATGATTGAAGAAGTGGGTGGCGCCAAAGGCATCTACCCCGCGGAGCCACCGCGGCCCGACAAGTTCCTCGCCAGGCGCGGAGCCGGTCATGCTATCGAGCTTCTCGGCATCGTTGCCTTTCGCGTATCGCCTGTCTGGGTGTTCGCGGCGTTGGCCGACCTGGCGGGTCTGGGGCGACACCTGATTCCAGAGATAGCCGAAGCGCTCAAGGCGGAAGGTCTGCTGGACAACGCAACGCAGGTCGAGAGCGTAGATCAGCTGCTGGACGGACTCGAGCACACTTCCGCGCGCCTTGCCCACGTCGTCAATACTCCGCCTCTCAACGTCGGAGAACTGCGCACTGAATGGAAGGCGCTTCGCAAGCACGCGGGCCGCGCGAAAGCCGCGCAGCTTCCGTCCACCGTTGTGATCACCAGTCAATGGGCAGAGATCAAGTCAGAATCGGCGCGGCAGGGACGTTCGATCTTCGAGACCTCATCGCTCATGGCCATCGCTGCGGTACGGGGAGTGCCGGCGAAGGCGCGCTGGCTATCCGTGTCGGCACAGGTCGGTGCGACACGGGCCGGCAGGATTATGGCTGCGGATATCCTGGACGGGTACCGTCAAACGCTCACCGAATTGCGCGAGGTGGGTTATCTCAACTATGCGAAGCGACAGCTGAGTCCCTATTTGCGGGCCTGTGTCGATCAGTTCTCGCAGGAGAGCCGAACGCTCACGCAACGGCTGATGAGAAGAGTGCGCAAGGAGAAGTCCCGCTAAGAGCGCACCGGGCGGCGTGCAGCGTCATCCACGCAAGTCCGTGAGCGCCTAGCTGGTCTTGGGCGGACCACCTGCGCCGGGCGGATGATGCGGCGCTTCGACGGAACCGGGTTCGACACGCACGGACTCCGGGAACAGGGCGTTGAGCGACCTCATCGAGACGGCGAGCGCGCTCAGTGCAGACTGCACCTTTGCCTTGTCATGGGACTTGCTGACCTCGGCTACCTGATTTGCCGCAGTCAGGGTGCTTGCGAGCGAGGATTGCACCTGTGCCTTGAAGCCGGCAGGTTCGTTGGCGATCGCATCTCGCAACGCTCCGGAGCCTTCCTGAAATTCCTGGTTCTCGTGCGGCAGTCGGTCGAACTGATCCGCGGCCAGCTTGCGGTCCATATCCGCATAGACGCTGGCGAGAATACGCAGCCCGGTCTTGACCATCTCGGGAGATTTAAGCTCCGCAGCGTGCCCCGCCGCTGCAAGAAACAGCCCCGCGGTGGCTCCCGCAATCAGTGCCAACGAACGATTCACGGTGGCAGACATATGCAATCTCCTCACGGCGTAACGTGCAAAATGCCGCGCATGACCGCGCCATGCCCCGGAGTCGTACAAATAAAGGGATAGTCACCGGGCGCGGGTGCGATGAAGTCTACGCTCACGTGCTGACCTTTGTCGCACGGGGGCGTTGCGGCTAGAACGCGGCGATCGCTCTGCGGCCGCCAGCCGTTCTTTTCGTCCGCGGTCATCGCGGCCTGCGCCACCGCGTCAGCAGCACCGGGCATCGTGAGCACCCAGTTGTGCTGTTGCGAAATGTATTTCCCGGTGTGATAGAAGGTCAGATGCACCAACGCCTTCGTTACGCAAGTCAAATGGTCAGGCTTGAAAGCCAGCAAGTCTCCATCGCTCGCGATCGTCAGTTGGACACGCTTCG
>DATIYV010000071.1:0-93020 GCA_035517435.1 Steroidobacteraceae bacterium
GTGAGGTGCTGGATCGCGCCCGAGATGCCCACCGCGACGTAGAGCTCGGGGGCGATGATCTTGCCGGTCTGCCCGACCTGCATCTCATTGGGCACGTAGCCGGCATCCACGGCCGCGCGCGAAGCGCCCACCGCGGCGCCCAGCTTCGCGGCAAGCGAATACAGCAAGTTGAAATTCTCGGCGCTGGCGAGCGCCCGGCCACCCGAGATCACGCGCCGGGCGGTCTGCAGGTCCGGCCGATCGTTGGTGACCGCCGACACACTCACGTAGCGCGTGTGGGCGGGCAGGGCACAGGTCACGGGGCGGGACTCGATGCTCGCCGAGCCGCCTTCCGCTGCGGCAGGGAACGAGGCGGTGCGCACTGTGGCGACAATGAGTGCGGCCGCGGCCACTTCCACCGTCACGATCGCATTGCCCGCGTAGATCGGGCGGCGAAAGCGGCTGGCGCTCTCCACCGCCATGATGTCGCTCAGCTGGGGCGCATCGGCGAGCGCGGCGATACGCGGCATCAGGTCCTTGCCGAAAGTCGTGGACGGACCGAACAGGTGCGTGAACTCACCGGCGAGCGCGGCAATCTGCGGCGCGATCACCGCGGCGAGCGCATGGGCGTTGGCCGCATGCTCGAGCGTCAGCACCCGCTTCACGCCGGCGAGCCTGGCGGCCTGCGAGGCGACGGCGCCGGCCGAAGCTGCGCACACGGCGATGCTGATGTCGGCGCCGGCAAGGGCGCTTGCGCAGCTCACGCACTTCGCGGTGCTGGGATTGAGCGTCGTGCCATCGTGCTCGGCGACGATCAGGACGCGGCTGGCGGCGGCGCTCACAGCAGACCCTTCGATTTAAGGAGACTCACCAGTTCGGCGGCGTCTTTGACGCGCACACCCTTCTCGCGCTGCGCCGGCGGCTCGTACTTGAGAGCGCTCACCCGGCGGCGCGGCTCAACACCGAGCGCTGCAGGGGCGATCGTCTCGAGCGGCTTCTTCTTCGCTTTCATGATGTCGGGCAGCTTCACGTAGCGCGGCTCATTCAGGCGCAGGTCTGTGGTGAAGACGGCCGGCAGGTCGACTTCGAGCGTCTCGAGACCCGCATCGACTTCGCGGGTGACGGTGGCCTTATCCCCGGTCAGGACGATCTTCGAGGCGAAAGTGGCCTGGGGGCGGTCCCACAGCGCCGCCAGCATCTGGCCGGTCTGATTGTTGTCGTCATCGATGGCCTGTTTGCCGAGGATAACGATGTGCGGGGACTCCCGCTCGATGAGGGCGTGCAGGATGCGCGCGCAGCTCAAGGGCTCGGGCGCGCTCTCCGCTGTCACCGGTGTCTCCACCAGCACGGCGCGATCGGCGCCCATGGCGAGTGCCGTGCGCAACTGCTGCTGACAGTCCGGCGGACCGATGCTGACGACGATGACTTCCTCGGCTTCGCCGCGCTCGCGGATGCGCAGCGCCTCCTCCAGCGCGATCTCATCGAACGGATTGATGCTCATCTTCACGCCATCCGTGACGATCCCGGAGCCGTCGGGCTTGACGCGGATGCGCACGTTGTAGTCGACCACCCGCTTGATGGCGACGAGGACGCGCTTCATGGGGGCGAGGTCAGCCGAAGGAGGCCGCCGGGCCCTGGCGGTGCGGGCGCAGGCGCTGCTGCTCGGTGAAGCGCTGGCGGATCTTCTGCGCCGTATCGCGCAGCTTGGGCACGAAGCGCTCGACCGCCAGGCGCTGCGGCACGGCGCTCGCGGAGAAGCGCACGGCCACGGTCGCGAGCACGCGATCCTCCACCAGCACCGGCACCGCCATCGCAATCTCCTCGGACACGCGCCGCGAGCGCACCGCCGTGGCATAGCCCTGCTCACGGGTCTCATTGAGGATCTTGTCAACTTCGCCGCGGCTCTTGGCGAGGCGATCCTCCTCGGCCTGCGAGCGCGCGAGAATCTCGAGCAGCGTGTCGCGCTGCTCGGGGCGGCAGAAGGCGAGATAGGCGCGCCCGGCAGAGCTCGTGAGCAGCGGGATCCGAAACCCGGCGCTCACGCGCTCGATGGCGAGCGGACTCGAGTGGTCGGTGGTGTCGCGGATCAGCATCGAGGTGCCCGAGGGCGAGCTCAAGGAGACCGGCCAGACGATCTCCTTGCACAGATCATTGATGCAGGGGCGCCCGATCTGCGTCACCCATGCCTCATCATCGAACCCGTCGGCGAGGCCGCGCACGCGCACCGTGAGCCGGTAACGGTCGTCCTTCGGATCCCGATAGACGTAGCCTGCCTGTGTCAGAGTCTCGAGAATGCGGTACGTGGTGGTGCGCGGGAGCTTGATCTCCCCGGTGACTTCGGAAACGGTCGCACCATCGCGGCGATTGAGCACAGCGAGGGCATCGAGACCACGGATGAGCGCGCGGATCGGTCGGGTGGATTCCATGAGGGTGCTTCAGTACCTGCAAGGGGGCATGGGTGCGAAAGTGTAGGAAGCGCGCGGGCCGCTGTCCAACCAGTGTCGCATACGCGCAACGGCTGCGAGCCGTTGACTTATTCGTGACCGGATTTCTAGACTGAATCCGGCATCATGCTTCGATACGCCCTGCGCAGGCTCAGCGGCTTTCTCCCCACGCTGTTCGTCATCGTGACGGTCTCGTTCTTCGTGATCCGTCTGGCGCCGGGCGGCCCGTTCGAGGCCGAGCAGGGCCTGCGCGCCGACGTGCGCGCCAATCTCGAGGCCGCCTACGGGCTCAATCGGCCCCTGTGGGCGCAATACGGCCGCTATGTTGGCGGTGTGCTGCACGGGGATTTCGGGCCCTCGCTCAAGCTGCGGGACGTGGCCGTTTCCGAGCTGATCGCGCGCGGACTGCCCTTGAGCGCAGGTCTGGGGTTCGCCGCGATGGCCCTCGCGCTGCTGGCCGGGGTGGGGCTGGGCCTGGCGGCCGCATTGAAGCGCGGCGGGCTGATCGATCACGCGACGGGCGCATTCGCGGTGCTGGGCGTGTCGCTGCCGGGCTTCGTCGTCGGACCCTTCCTGGCACTGGTGTTCGGGCTGTATCTGCACTGGCTGCCGGTGGCCGGCTGGCAGCCGGACTTTGCCCATGCCGTGCTGCCGCTCGTGACGCTCGCGCTGCCGGTGGCCGCCTATATTGCGCGCCTTACGCGCGGCAGCGCCCTGGAAGTGTTGCGCAGCGACTACGTGCGTACGGCGCGGGCCAAGGGCTTAAGCGCCGGGCGCATCGTCCTGCACCATGTGTTGCGCCCGGCACTGCTGCCGGTCGTGAGCTATCTCGGGCCCGCCGTGGCCGCCATCGTCACCGGCTCGCTGGTCGTGGAGAGCGTATTCGGCCTGCCCGGTACGGGACGCTATCTCGCCGAAGGGGCCCTGAACCGCGACTACTCGCTGGTGATGGGCATGGTCATCGTCTACGGCACGCTCACGCTCGGCTGCAATCTGCTGGCCGATCTCGCCTACGGCTGGCTCGATCCGCGCGTGCGCTATGAGTGAGGCGCCGCGCGACGGACTCATCGTCCGGGCCGCCCGCACGCTGCGCCGGGATGCGCGGGTGCGATTCGCGCTGATCGCACTCGGGGTGCTCCTGCTCCTGGCAATCGCAGGCCCGCTCGCGAGCCCCTACAGCTTCGACCGTCTCGACTGGAAGCATATTGCGGAGTCCCCCGGCTGGGTGGCCTGTCACTGGCTGGGCACGGATCGGCTGGGTCGCGACCTCTATGTGCGCGCGCTGGCCGGTATCCGCGTGTCGCTCGCCATCGGGCTCACGGCGACACTCGTGAGCAGTCTCATCGGCATCGGCTGGGGCGCAACCGCCGGCTACCTCGGCGGGCGCACCGATGCGCTGATGATGCGCTTCGTCGATGTGCTCAATTCGCTCCCGTACCTGTTCCTGATCATCGCGCTCACGATGCTCTTCGGCCGTGGCAATCCGTACGCGCTGTTCGCGGCCGTAGGTGCGGTGGGGTGGATCTCGATGGCGCGGATCGTGCGCGGTCAGGCGCTCTCCCTGCGGCAGCGCGAATACATCGAAGCCGCGGTCACGAGCGGCGCCGGCACGGCTCACATCCTTGCGCGGCACATCGTGCCGAACCTGCTGGGACCGGTCGTGGTGTATGCGGCGCTCACCGTGCCGCAGATGGTGCTGTTCGAGAGCTTCCTCAGCTTCCTCGGCCTGGGCGTGCAGGAGCCGCTGGCAAGCCTGGGCAGCCTCATCCGCGATGGGGCCCAGGAGATGGAGTCGGCGCCCTGGATGCTGCTGGTGCCGGCCTCGGTGCTGCTCGTGATCCTGGCCGCCTTCAACCTCGTGGGGGAGGCGTTGCGGGATGCGCTGGACCCAAGGGAGGGCGGGGCGTGAGCGGGGAGGCGGTGCTGGCGCTCGAGGACTTCGGCGTCACGTATCCGACGGCGGCGGGCGTGCAGGAGGTCGTACGGCAGGTGACGCTCGATGTACGCCGCGGGGAGTGCCTCGGCGTCGTCGGTGAATCGGCGGCCGGCAAGAGCCAGCTGTTCCTGGCGGCGCTGGGCCTGACCGGCGCGGGTGCGCGGCTCTCGGGCAGCGCGCGCTTCGAAGGCATGGAGCTGCGAGATGCGCCCGCGCGCCTGCTGAATCGCGTGCGGGGCGCGCGCATCGGCATGGTGTTCCAGAATCCGCTGAGCAGCCTCACGCCGCACCTGCGCATCGAGGCGCAGATCGCCGAAGTCCTCACCACGCATCGCGGCTTGAGCCGGCGCGCGGCGCGCAGGCACGCGGCCGAACTCCTCGAGCGCGTGCATCTGCCGGATGCTGCGCGGCGCGCCCGGCAATACCCGCACGAGCTCTCCGGCGGGATGCGCCAGCGCGCGATGATCGCCATCGCTCTCGCCTGCGAGCCGCAGCTCCTGATCGCCGATGAGCCGACGACGGCGCTCGATGTCACCATTCAGGCGCAGATCCTCGCGCTGCTCGCCGAGCTCAAGCGCGAGCGCGCGCTCACCATCATCCTCATCAGCCACGACATGGGCGTGGTGGCGGGCCTGGCCGATCGGATCGCGGTGATGCACCGCGGCCAGCTGCTCGAGGTGGGAGAGGTCGGTGCGGTACTTCGGGCACCGCAGGCCGCGTATACGCGTGATCTGCTGGCCGCACAGCCGCGCCTGAGCGGGCCCGCGCCGGCGGCGGCGACTGCGCCGGCGACAGCGACGGCCGCAGCAAGTCAGCCAACGCTCCTTGAAGTGCGAGCAGTGGGCGTGGACTTTCGCCTGCGCGAGCGCAGGGCGACGCGCACCTTCACCGCACTCGATGCGGTCAGCTTTGCCCTGGAGCCCGGCGAGGCACTGGGCATCGTCGGGGAGTCCGGCTCCGGCAAATCAACCCTCGCGCGCGCGATCCTGCAGCTCATCCGGCCGTTGCGCGGCGAAGTCGTCTGGCTCGGATCGCCACTGCAGTGCTTGGCGCCATCCGGGCTGCGAGCGCTGCGACGCGATCTGCAGCTCGTGTTCCAGGATCCGCTGGCGAGCCTGGATCCGCTCATGACCGCCGCCCAGATCGTCGAGGAGCCGCTCGCGCTGCATCGAGGTGAATTGAGCGCGCAGGATCGGCGCGCGAGCGCACTGGCGATGCTCGCGCGCGTGGGGCTCGCTGCCGGGGCGGCGGAGCGCTTCGCACATGAGCTCTCCGGCGGCCAGTGTCAGCGCGTCGCGATCGCGCGCGCGATGATCCTCAAGCCCCGTCTGCTCATCTGCGATGAGCCGGTGAGTGCGCTCGATGCTTCGCTGCAGGCCGAGATCGTGCGGCTGATCGATGAGCTGCGCCGCGCGAGCGGCACCGCCGTGCTCTTTGTCAGTCACAACCTCGCCGTGGTGCGTGAGCTGTGCCAGCGCGTGCTGGTGCTGTATCGCGGACGCATGATGGAGCTCGCACCGGCAGCGACGCTCTACGACACCCCGCTCCATCCCTACAGCCGTGCGCTGCTCGATGCCGTGCCGCTGGCCGATCCGGCCCTGCAGCCCGCTCGGCTTAAGGCCCTGCGCGATGCGGAGCCTGCCGGGGCTGAGGCCGATGCCGGCTCGGCCGGCTGTGTCTTCCGGGCGCGTTGCCCGCATGCGATCGAGCGCTGCGCGCACGAGACCCCGCCGTGGTCGGCGGTGGATGCGGAGCGCTTCGTCGCCTGTCTGCGCTGGCCGCAGCTCGCGCTGCGCAGCGGGAGCGCTACGGATCACACTCCGTAGACTTACTGCGGTCCGCGCCGTGCAAGGCCTCACCGGACCCGCTATTCTCGAAGCCTATGACCCAGGAAGCACCGATCCGCCCGAGTGACGGGCTGAAGAACGTTCGCTACGAGATCCGCGGCCGTCTGGCGCGGCGGGCGCACGAGCTCGAGCGGCAGGGCTACGAGATCATTTCCCTGAACATCGGTAACCCCGGCGCGTTCGGCTTTCGCACGCCCGAGGCCATGCGGCTCGCCATGATCGAGAACCTGCCGAACGCGGAAGGCTATTGCCACCAGAAGGGCATCTTCCCGGCGCGCGAAGCGATCGTCATGCAACAGCAGGCGCGCGGCGTGCAGGGCGTGACCGCCGAAGAAGTGTTCATGGGCAACGGTGTGAGCGAGCTCATCGATCTGGTGCTGCGCGCGCTCCTGAACGACGGCGATGAGGTGCTCGTTCCCTCGCCGGACTATCCGCTGTGGACGGCGGCCGTGACGCTCAATCGCGGTCGGGCGGTGCACTATCCGTGCCGTCCGGAAAATGGCTTCGTGCCGGATCCTGAAGAGATCGCGAGCCTCATCACGCCGCGCACGCGCGCGATCGTCGTCATCAATCCGAACAATCCTACGGGCGCGGTCTATCCGCGCGCCGTGCTCGAGCAGATCGCACGCCTCGCCGAGAGCCGCGGACTGATCGTGTTCAGCGATGAGATCTACGATCAGATGCTCTATGACGGTGCTGAGTTCGTGCCGATGGCAACGCTGGTGAAAGACACGCTGTGCGCGACGCTGTCGGGCCTGTCGAAGGTCTATCGCGCCTGCGGCTATCGCTGCGGCTGGGCAGTATTCTCCGGCCGGCTGCGTGGCGCCGCCGACTACCTCGCGGCACTCGAGCTGCTCTCATCGCTGCGTCTGTGCAGCAATGCCACGGCGCAATGGGCCGTGCAGACCGCGCTCGGCGGGTATCAGAGCATCCGCGAGCTCGTAGCTCCAGGCGGGCGGCTCTACGAGTCGCGTGCGGCGATCGTTTCGGACGTGGCGCACAGCCGCTTCCTGCAGTTGAAGCCGCCGCCGGGCGCCATGTATGCGTTCGTCGGCGTCGATACGCGCCTGCTGCCGGATTTCGATGACCAGCGCTTCGCGCTCGATCTGCTGGAGCAGAAGCACGTGCTGATCGCACCGGGCGTGAGCTTCAACGTGCCGTACCGCACTCACTTTCGCATCACGAACCTGCCCGATGCGGCGGTGCTGCAAAAGGTGTTCGCGCGCATCGAAGAGGTATTGAGCACCTATGCGGGACAACCTGCGGGCGGAGGCGGCGACAACGTGCTCGAGGCCGCGGGCCGCTTCAGATAGAACTTGAGGAATATCGCATAACACTCTGTTTTGCCGGATAATAATACTCCGATATTTGATCACCTGAGCGCCGGCGGCACGCTCGTCGTGCCCTCTGCGTCGCGCGCCACGGCAGTCCGTCAGGCCTACACCCGGATGCAGCTGCGTCGCGGCTCGCGCACCTGGCGCAGTCCTTCGATCGCTTCCTGGAACGTGTGGCTGGAGCGCGAGGCTTTCCGCGAGCTGCCGCAGCGGCCGCTGCGCGCCTCGGAGGAGTGGCTGTTGTGGCGGCAGGTGTTGGCCGCCGCCCCGTGGCGCGGTGATGCGCCCGTCGCACCGCTGCTCGAGCCCCTGCGTCATGCCGCCCGGCTGGTGAGCGACTGGCGCTTGCCGCGACCGGCCCTGAAGGGCAGCGGGCGGGCGGAAAGTGAGCTCCTCGCGCAGACGCTGGAGATGCTGGAGGCCCACTGCCGCGAGCTTGGCGCACTGCCGAGTCACCGGCTCGCCGTCGAGCTCGCGCACAGCCCGCCGGCACACGCGCGCCCCTGGCAGCTGGCGGGCTTCGGCACCCTGACCCCGGTGCAGGAGGCGCTGAGCGGGCTCTGGAGCGGCGAGCCTGCCGTGTCCCGCGCTGCCCCAGCGCTCACCCGCAGGGTCACGCACACACGCGCCGTGTGCGCCGCCGATGCAGCCGAGGAACTCGAGCTTGCGGCTGAGTGGTGCCGCAGGCGGCTCGAGTCCGATCCGGCGCAGCACCTCCTCGTCATCGTTCCCGATCTCGCCCGCTCGGTGAGCGAGGCGCGGCGCATTTTTTCCGCGGCCGTGACACCGCGGGCGCTGCTGCACGCGGACGATGCGGGCGAGGCTGCCATACAGGTGGAAGGCGGCCGCGCGCTGAGCGATGAGCCGACAGTGCGGCACATGCTCCGCACCTGGCAGCTGCTCACCGGCGCACTTGCGGCGGCGCCCTTCGGTGCGTGGCTGCGCTGCGACTGCTGGCGCGAGCCGGAGGCGGGCGAGCGCGCGCAGCTCGACGCCTGGCTGCAGAGTCTGGGGGGCGGGGAGGTGCGGCTGGCGCGCCTGCGCGAGGCGCTGACGCGAGCGCCCAGCGCGCTGCAACGCGCGGCTGCCCGGCTTGGCGCAGTCCTCGCCCAGGCGAGCGCCGCGCTCGGCTCACCTGAGACCTTGCGCACGGCTGCGGAGTGGTGCACGCGGCTGCGCGACAGCGGCAAGGTCCTGGTGGCGCCGGCGGCCGCGGCCAGCTCGCGCTTCGAGGACGTGCTCGCAGACTTCACGGCACTCAGCCCCTCGCTGGCGAGCTTGAGCGGACCGGCGTCGATTCAGCTCATCGAGGAGCTCGCCCGGCGCACCTTGTTTGAGATCGAGCCCGCCGATGCGGCGGTGACACTGAGCGACTCACTGGTCGACCCGATCGTCGAGTACGACGGCATCTGGGTAACAGGCCTGCATGCGGAGCGCTTTCCGCCGCCGCTGCAGGTGAATGCCTTCATTCCGCCCGCGTTGCAGCTGCGGGCGGGCATACCCGAGGCGAGTCCCGCCGGCGCGCTCGCGCAGGCGCGCGCTGTGCTGGGGCGACTGCAGCGCTGCAGCGGTGAGCTCATGCTGAGCTGGCCCGCGCGCGATGAGGACTTCGAGCTGCTCGCAAGTCCGCTGTTGAGCGAGTTCGAGACCCTCGCAAAGCCCAGTCGACCTTCCTCGCTTGTGAATTCGCTGCGCGCGCAGCGCCGCATCGAAGCCGTCGCCTCGAGCGCCGGCATGGCCTGGACGCGCGCCGGACATCTGCCGGGCGGCACTCAGGCATTCGAGTTGCAGAGTCGCTGCTCGTTTCGCGCCTACGCCGAGCTGCGCCTCGGCGCCGAGCGGCTGGAGGTGGCGAGCGGCGCAATCGATCCGCGGCTGCGCGGCCGCGTGCTGCACCGGGCACTCGAGCTGCTGTGGCGCGGACTCGGCGACTCGGCCGCGCTGCATGCGGCGCATGCGAACGGAACATTGTCCACGCGTCTGCAGGGCGTCGTAGCGCAGGCTCTCGCCGAGGCGCAGTCACACGCGCTCGCGCCACTGCCGCCGGCGCTCGCGCGCCGCGAGGCCGAGCGTGCCACCCTGGTGCTCGCCGAGCTCACCGAGCTCGAGCGGGCGCGGCCCGCGTTTCGGGCACGCGCGCTCGAGCGCGCCTCCGAGCTCAGCGTCGGCGGCGCACTGATCGATGTGCGAGTCGACCGGCTCGATGAGCTCGATGACGGCACGCAGATCATTTTCGACTACAAGAGCGGACACGTATCCCGGCCGCAATGGCTGCAGCCCAGGCCTTCGGATCCACAACTCTTGGTATATCTGCATGCGGCGACGGCGCCGGTGGCGGCGCTGGCGCTCGTTGAGCTACAGCCGCACGCCGTGCGATTCCGGGGCCAGGCGGACAGCGATGCGCGCTTGCCGCGCGTCGAATCGCTCCCCGCCTGGCCAGCTCAGCTCGAGAGCTGGCGGCACGCGGTTGCCCGGCTGGCGCAGGATTTCCTGGCGGGTGGCGCGCAGCTCGATCCGGTGGAAGATGCGTGCGAGCACTGCCACCTGCACGCGTTCTGCCGCATCGCCGGGCACGGACGCCTCAGCGCCGAGGCCGAGCGCTCTGAGGGCGAGGAAGCGCAGGATGAGTGAGCTCGATCAGGACGCCCGCGCGCGCCAGCTGGCACTTGACCCGGCGCGCTCCGTGCTGCTGCAGGCACCCGCCGGATCCGGCAAGACGACAGTGCTCGTGCAACGCTTTCTACGCCTCCTCGCCACGGCCGCGGAGCCCGAAGAGATTCTCGCCATCACGTTCACGCGCAAAGCCGCGGCCCAGATGCGTGCCCGCATCCTGTCCGTCTTGCGCGGCGAGAGCCGCTTGAGCGGTGCGGCAGGCGATGAGGAGCGCGCGCTCGCGGCGCAGGTGCGGGCGCGCTCGCTCGCGCGCGGCTGGAGTCTCGAGCTCAATCCCGGGCGGCTTCGCATCCACACGATCGACGCCTTGTGCCGCTCGCTCGCCCAGCAGCTGCCGCTGCTGGCCCGCGGCGCCGGCGGGTTCGAGGTCGCGGAGGATCCGGCGCAGCTGTACCGCGCGGCGGCGCGCCGCACGCTGGCGGATGCCGAGAGCGATGAGGCGCTCAGGGCAGATGCCGACCGGCTGTTTGTGCGGCTCGACCACGACTTCGGCCGCTTCGAGCGGCTGCTCGCAGACATGCTCAAGGCACGGGCGCACTGGTTACCGCGCCTGATCGGCGAAACCGCCGATCCGGCGCAGCTGTGCGAGCGTATCGAGGAGAGTCTCGCCGCGATCGTCGCGGCGCGGATCGAGTCGATCGAGGCGGGGTTTGCGCCACAGCTGCGCAGCGAGGGCGCGCAGCTGGCGCGCGAGGCCGCGATGCATCTGCGCATCGAGCCGCCCGCGGACTCCGAGCCCCTGGAGGACGCGCGTCGCCGCTGGCGGGCCATCGCGCGGCTCGCGCTCACCGCCAAAGGCGACTGGCGCCGCAATCTCTCCAGGCGCGACGGCATCCCGGCCGATGACAAGCAGCTGCAGTCGCGTGCGCTCGCCTGGCTCGACGCCGCACGCAATCTCCCGGGCGCCCTCGAGCGCCTGCGCGAGGCCGCGGCACTGCCCCCCGCAGCACTTGCCGAGGATGATGCGCAGGCGCTCACGGCGCTGTCGCGGCTGTTGCAACTGGCCGCAAGCGAACTTGAAGTGCTGTTCCAGGAGCAGGGACGAGTCGACTACGCGCTCATCGCCGGTGCCGCACGCCGAGCGCTGACCGAGGAAGGCGAGCCGAGCGATCTGGCGCTGCGCGTGGGCGCGCAGGTCCGTCACCTGTTGGTCGATGAGTTCCAGGACACTTCCATCGAGCAATTTCGCCTGCTCGAGGCGCTGACCGCCGGCTGGGAGCCCGGCGACGGGCGAACACTGTTCCTGGTGGGCGATCCCATGCAGTCGATCTATCAGTTTCGCGAGGCCGAGGTCGGTCTGTACCTGCAGGCACGCGCCAGCGGCGTCGGCTCAATCGCACTCGAGTCCGCGAGTCTCACCCGCAACTTTCGCGCCGGGGCCGATCTCATCGGCTGGTGCAATGCTGTCTTCCCGCGCTGCTTCCCGGCGCAGGATGATCCGCGCAGCGGTGCCGTCCGGTTCCTGCCCAGCACGGTGGGCCGCAGCGATGCTGCGCCCGGTCGGGTCGCGCTGCACGCCACACCCCCGGGTGATCGCGCTGCGGAGGCGCGAGCCATCGCGACGCTCATCGCGAAGCTTCGCAGCGAGCAGCCCGCCGCCCGGATTGCGGTGCTGGTGAGTGCGCGCGCGCATGCGCCGGCGATCGCGCAGGCGCTGCAGGAGGGCGGCACAGCGCTGAGCGCCGTCGATCTGGTGCCGCTCGCCGAGCTCTCCGTGGTGCGGGATCTGACGGCGCTGGCCTGTGCCGTGGAGCACCTCGAGGATCGCGTCGCGTGGCTTGCGACGCTGCACGCGCCGTGGTGCGGGCTCTCGCTCGCCGAGCTCACGATCCTGCTCGAGGATGCGCCGCAGCTCACGATCTGGGACGCGATCGGCGAGCCGCTCCGCCAGGCCCGCTTGCCGGCGCCTGCCGCCGAGCACCTGCGCCGCACGCAAGCCGTGCTTGCCTGGGCGCTCGCGCATCGCAACGACTTCGATCCGGCGCGCCTGCTTGCGACCGCCTGGCTGCGCCTGGGAGGTCCCGCAGCCTGCGCGAGCGAGGCCGACCTCGTGCACGCACGGCGCTTTTTCAGTGCGTTCGCGCGCTGGTCCGCCGAGCCGGATTGGAACGGCGCGACGCAGCTCGCCGAGCGAATGGATGAGCTCTACGCGGCCGCCGGCAATGAGACCGCGCCTGCCGTGCAGATCATGACGATCCATGCCGCCAAGGGACTGGAGTTCGATCACGTCATCCTGCCCAGCATGGGACGCAAGCTGAACACGGGCAAAGAGCCACTGCTGCGCTGGCTGGAGCTGCCGCGCCCGCCGCACGGCTCCGATCTGTTGATGGCCGCCATTCCGCGGGTCGAGCACCGCGGCGAGGATCCGCTGAGCGAGTACATCAAACTGCTGCAAGCGCAGCGCGGCCTCCATGAGCGGGCGCGGCTCGCGTACGTGGCCGCCACGCGCGCGCGCAGCGGGCTGCACTTGTTCGCCGACGTGCGGCTGATCGATGCCGCCGGATCCGCCCACGCTCCGGCCAAAGGAACGCTGCTCGCAAGCTTCTGGCCCGCCCTCGGGCCCGAATTCATCGCGCAGGCACAAGGCCTCGAGCCAGTCTCCGCCGCCTCCGCCTCGACGAGCCCGGCGCCGATCGCGCTGGCCGAGCGACTGGCCGCGGGCTGGACGCTGCCGAATCTGCCGCCCGATCCGGTGCGGCCGGCAGCCGCTGCGGCACCGCGCCTGCTGCTCGATGCGAAGAGTGCGCAGCCCTTGCCGGCGGATTCCGAAGCACGGATTGCCAGCGTCGTGAGCGCTCAGCTGCGCCGCTACGCGCGCGGACACAGTCTGCCGCGATCGGGCGAGGCCGCGATCGGGCGCGCGTTGCGCGAGCGACTCGAGCGCCTGGGTGCGGGAGCGCAGCGGCTCGAGGAGGAAGTCCGCGCAGCCATCGCGTTGCTGGAGCAGTCGCTCGCGGATCCGCGCCTCGCGTGGATCTTCTCCTCCGCGCACACGCACAGCGAGAGCGCGTTCGAGCTCACGGGGGTCGAGGCCGACGGACTCGCGCGCGTCATCGTCGACCGCAGCTTCATCGACGCCGAGGGCGTGCGCTGGCTGCTGTTCTTCCGCCCCGCGGCGCGTGCATCCGATACGGCCGAGCTGCGACGCGCGCAGGCACTGGCCGCAGCGTGGCACGAAGCACCCGTGCGCGGCGGCATCTACTACGCCGCGACGCGCGAGTTTCGCACGCAGGCTCAGGGCTTGAGCGTGTAGCTGGCTTCGAGGGAAAAGGGGCGGCGGCCCTGCGCATCCGGGGGCCCGAGAAAGCGCAGCGCTTCGAGCACATCGGCGGGCACGTTGCCACGCGGTGCGATCATCCCCTGGATGAGGTATCCGGGCTGCGCGGTGAGCCGCACCGTGCCCTGAGCCGAAAACGGTCCGCCCAGATCGGACAGCTGACCTACGGGCTCGCCCGTCTGTCCGCCGGGAAAGGACACGCGATAGTCGCCGATGACGGTGCGGTCGTCCCTGAGGCCGTGCGCATCGAGCTGCCCCTCGAGGGTCGCGACCTTGCGGCCGTCCCACACGATCGAGGCGAAATCCGCCTGCGCCAGTCCATGGAGCGAGGCGGGCACGGCGCCGATCAACTCATGATCGAGCGGTATCGCGCCGTGCAGATTGCGCAGCGTGAACGCACCGCCCGGGGCGAGCTCGAGCGTGCCGCGCACCGGACCTGCGTTCTGCTCGAGTGCCAGATCGAGCTTGAGTCGGCCGACGAGCAGCTTCAGCGGGTGCAGCGTCCAGGCCAGATCCCCGGGGCTCGAGCCCTGGATCACGATGCCGCTGCAGCGGCCGCTCCAGAGGGTGCCCTCGAGCTCGCGGCAGGCGATGCCACGGGGCAGCACAGCGCTCGCCCAGGACGCCGGGAATTGCACCAGCAGAACCCCGATGAAGACGACGATGGCGGTGGCGATGAGCCAGCGCCGCCGCTTACTCGCGCTCACGGAAGACGATGCCGGCGTTTACGAGGCCCGGGGCATTCGCGGTCTCGATCGTCGCGGATTCCACGCGGATGCCGTGCTGCTCGTTCAGGCGTGCAATCCAGCCGACCAGCACATCGAACGAGGCGCGATCGAGTTTCACGCGCAGCCCGTTGCGTCCGCTCGGGTCGCTGTTGGTGAGCGAGGCGGCAAGGCCGGCCTCTTTCGCGGCATTGTCGATGGTCACGATCAGCGAGCGGCCGGGCGCGGCCGGCGTGAGGCTGGTGTTGCGGATGTCCGTTGAATGATCGCGGATGTACTTGAGGTCATCCTGCGCCTGGGCGAGCCGCACATGGGCCTTGGCGAGGCTGCGCTGCAGGGGAACCACGGCGCCAAAGATGAGGAGGATGACGATTCCCGCGGCAACGACCCACACAAGGCGCCGGTCGCGCTGCGAGAGCGACTGGTACCACAGATCGAGCGCGGGCATCTGCATGAAGGTTTCCCCGCGGCCTACCGGTTATTCATGGCGGTACGGCCCGCACCGCCAGCGGGTTCACCACGCATCTCGATGTGCCCTTCGTAACCCGAGGCGATGGCATTGCCCGAAGTGAGCGTCGCATCCCAGCCGCTGGCCCGCAGTGACTGACTGACGTGCTCGAGCGTTTCGGCGTTGGAGGCACGCATCTTCAGTTCCACCGCAGTGGCGGTATACGAGACGCCCTGCAGCGCGGTGCCGGGCGCCCCGCCGCGTGCCTGGGCGACGGCGGCGAGCATCGGCAGCAAACCGAAGCGCTCCGAGCCCGCATTGCGCACGGCCTGCTCAATGCGCCGCCGGCCATCCGGCGGGCAGCGCGGAATCTGGAAGATCGCGCGGCAGGCCTCATCGAAGGAGGCCTCGGCTTTGTGCTCGGCGCGCTTGACGGCGAAGAGCTCGGCCGCCGTGCCCGCGATGTGCAGCCCGATGAGACCGACGAGGAGCGCGGCCGCAAGCCGCCAGCTCTTCCAGTTCTGCTGCACGGCGCTTTGCGGGGCGAAGGGTCCCTGCAGCAGATTGACGGCCTGGCTCGGCGCCTGCGGCAGCTGCTGCGCCAGCAACGCCAGCGGGCCATCGGCCAGCAGTTGTACCTTGATGCCATCGAAGCGATCGCGCTCGGACTCGACCGCTTTCGATGAGCGCTGCCACTCGGCGGCGCCGGTGTAGAGCACCAGCGCGTTGGCCTGCGCATCGCCCGGCAGCCGCACCATGTCCAGCGCCTCGGACAAGGCCTCGATGGGCATCGTCACCGGGAGCTTGCCGATCGGACGCACGAGCACGGAGTCCGCATCGAGCAGTGCCACGGCCTGACCCGGATTGACCGGCAGCAGGTCCGCCTCGCAGTACAGCGCCTCGGGTGTGATCTGGGCGGCTTTGAGCTCAGCGAGCCAGCGCTCCACGAGCTCGCGCGCGACCACGGCGACCGGCAGGGCGGTGGCTTCTCCCGCACGACGGCCGAGCGCGAAGTGCAGATTCTCGATGTCCTCGGCGAGCTGCTCCTCGAGCGCGAAGGGGACGATCTGCTGCGGCTTGACGCCCGACCTGGCCGGGATCTCGACCTCGGTGAGCAGTACATCGACCGCCGGCACCACCACGCAGACGCGGCGCGTCGCGGCGAGCTGCGCCGCCTGCGCCAGCGAGCCTTTGAGCGTCGACATGACGACGCGTCCGGCAGCATCGGCGACCAGCCAGGAGGCGGGATCGCGCGGTTGCGCAGGCAGTCTGATCAATAGCCAGTCGGACATGCTGTTGGCGGTCTAATCGGCCGTGAAGCTGCGTTGAATCGTGCGGACGCGACCGTCACCCTCACGATGCAGCAGACTGTACAAGTCAAATTCCGTGGTGCCAATCTGAATGATGCTCACCAGCCGAAAGTAGTCGGAGGTGGTGCCGATGGTCGCCGCGGCGGCCTGCATCGCCTTGGGATCGGCGAAGCCGGCGTTGAAATCGCTCAATTTCGGAAAGCAGCCCATCGAGCGCTGGCTCGCAAGCGTCTTGGGATCGAGCGCGCTGAACTGTCGCTGACCCTGAGGTCCGATCGCATCGAGCACCGCGCCCGAGGCCGAGCACAGATTGATGCGCGCGGCGCGGGGCAGGGCGGTCACGTAGGGAGCGAGCTTCAGATAGCGGTCGCGCCCGAAGCCGGGCAGGGCGAGGAGCTCGCTCGCGCTCGTGATCGGTCGGTTCGCCGTGCGATAGGGCGGTTGCTGCGACAGGTACGTGCTGTCCTCGGCACCCTCCGGCCCGTCGGCGATCTGATCCTTGTCGATCCAGTCCGCGGCGAGCGATGCCCAGCGCGTCTCGAGCCCGAGGATCTCGAGCAGCGTCTCGAACTGCTGCAGGGCATTCAAGTCAATCTTGCCGCTGTCATCAACGAGCCGGTTCAGATTGAAGCGCCCCTGCATGTCCTCGAGCTGCGCCAGCAGCGTGACGCCCGGCACCACTTCCACCGGTCCGTACGGCATGCCCCAGGGCTCGCTCGGATCATCGATCTGCGGTGAGCCCTTGCGGCTCTCCAGCAGCGCGTACGCTGCAAGTCCCTCGCCGGCCTGCACGATCAGCAGGCTCTGATCGAAGGCGTAGGTCGCGGTCCCGCGCCGGGCCGTGAGCGCGGTCTGGTAGGCCATGGTCGCCGCCAGAATCGTACCGAGCGCAACCAGCAGGATCGCCGTGAGCAGCGCAATGCCACGCTGCCTGCGGGGAACGGACCCGCGCCTCACGTCGGCACCTCGATGATGCGCACGATGCGACCCCAGTCATCGAGGTCCAGCGTCACCTCGACGGCGAAGGGACGCATCCGCAGATCGGTGTTGCCCGGTGGCGGCCATTGGTCGATCCACTGGCGCGCATCGGTGAGGAAGCGAAATGTCACCGCCTTGACGTGATCCAGCATATCGCGCCGCAACGGCATCGTGCCCTCGGTGATGTCGAGCACGGGCCAGTGCATGCGCATCAGCGTCCCCTTATCGATCCGGTAGGAGACGCGCTCCAGTGCCGGCCGCTGAATGCCTGCCGGGTTGGCCCAACCCGTGCGGGTGAGGATCACGAGATCGGTCTGCGCGGAGTTATCGGCGCTGCCCGAAAGCGCACCGCTCGGCGTGGAGCTCGAGCTGCTCGACGTGCTCGCGGAGCTCGATGTGCTCGCGGCCAGGCTGGCATTGAGACTGCTGGGCGCGCTGCTGCCCAGGTAGGAGCTCTGGCCGAGCGGGGCTGCGATCAGGCAGGCGAGCGAGCCATCGCCCACCTGGTCGCGGACCGGGCGCGGCGCGAGCTGCACGAAATCCTGCACCATCACGCGCATCGTGGTCTGCACGGCGGTGAGCCGATCCTGGCGCGCGCTCAATGCGTCCTTGTCCTGCAGCGCACGGTTGATGGAGCCGTAGCCGATCGCAAAGATGATCGCGGTGATGAAGATCGCGACCAGCAGCTCGATCAGCGTGAAGCCGGCGCGGCGGCGGGGAAGTGAGGGGCGCATCTAGGTGCGGCCGCCGCCGCTGCCCGTCGTGGGCGGCGGGGTCGGTGTCGGTGTGATGGTCGGGGCAGGCGTCGTCGCGCCTGGTGTCTGCCCCGGAGGCACATCGGGCGTGAATTCCTGGAACACTGAACCCAGCTGCGGCGGCGAGACCGCGCTGCCGAGGATGCCCGAGACCGTGACCATCCAGGGCGCGTTCTTGCCCTGCGGCGTATCGGCCTGCTGCACCTTCACATCCACCCGCAGCATTCCGGGAAACTGCGGATCGGTCACATCCTGCTGCCAGTTCCAGTGCCGGCCGGCGTAATCCAGATCGCCGTTGGTCGTGCCGACGGCGGGCATCTGCGTCGCCAGGCGCACCTGGGTCACACGATTGAGCGCGATCCACTCGGCAAAGGTCTTGTCGCGCAGATAGGCCGCCGTGTCGGCAGCCGAGCTCATCGCTCCCAGCACCGCCGCCATGCCGATCGCGACGATGACGAGCGCCACCAGCACCTCGATCAGCGTGAAGCCGCGGCTCATGCGCCCGATCCTGCGGCGGGCGGCTTCACCTCATCGGTCGTCACACGTCCCTGATCATCGGGTGCGAGCGTGATGGTGCGGTCCGAGCCCTCCCGCGCCATCGCCACCTTGAAGGAGGTGAGATCGCCGTTGGAGAAGATCATGACGTGCGGCTGCAGGTCCTGCGGCTGAATGGTCTTCGCATTCGCGGTGCTCTCGAGCACCACTTCCTGCGCTTCGACCGTCAGGCGCAGATTCAGCCCCGCGGGCAGCGTGCGCGCGCGCAAGGTCTCATCGTTGCCGATGTCGACCCAGAGGTTGCGGCGCGGATCGAACACCAGGAAGCGATAGCCGTCCTCGCGGCAGAACAAGCCCATTTCGCGCGTCTGCAGCTCCGCCTGTTCGCGTGCGTAATTGATGAGAGTGGCGAGGCGCCTGGTCTCATCCTCGAGCTGGGTGTCGCGGCCGATGCTGGAGAGCGAGAGGATGGCGCCCGCGGAGATGACCGCGATGATCACCATCACGACCAGGATCTCGATCAGCGTAAAGCCGCGCGAGCGCAGCATGGGGCGCGCGGCTGCCGCGCGGCGGCGGCTAGCGGCTGCCGTTCGTGCCGGCGGCAGCGTTGGCGTCGGTCGTCCAGTTGCCGATGTCGGCGTCTTCGCCTTCACCGCCTTGCACGCCATCGGCGCCGAAGGAGTAGAGGTCATACTCGTTGCCGTGAGTACCGGGGTACACGTACTGGTAATCGTTGTTCCAGGGATCCTTGATGGAGCCCTGCTGCACGTATCCGCCGGCCTTCCAGTTGCGGATGGTGGGATCGGCGGGTTGTTGAACCAGCGCGCGCAGACCCTGCTCGGTGGTCGGATACTTGAAGTTGTCGAGCTTGAAGAGCGTGAGAGCGGTGGTCAGCGCCTGGATGTCCGAGTGGGCCCGGGCGATGCGCGCCTGCTCGACCTTGCCGGCGATGCCGGGCACGATCACAGCCGCGAGCAGGCCGATGATGACCACCACCACCATGATCTCGATGAGTGTGAAGCCGCGTGAGGGACGACGAAGCGTGCGCATGGGGTTCACCGGGGAAGCCGCTCGGGCGCCAAAGCCCGGCGGATCATAGCAAATGAGTCCTGCAGCACCTGTGCGGCCGTTCCGCTCCTGGCTCGCGTCGGTGAATGGCGACGGCGCCTACGGCGTGGCGCTCGCCGGGGCCTGTCTGCTGCTGCTCGCGAGCGAGCTCGGCGGGGAGCCGGCGCGGCTCGCGCTGCGCTACGAGCGCGCGCCGATCGCCGCGGGCGAGCTCTGGCGCCTCCTCACGGGGCATTTCGTGCATCTGAGCTTTCATCATGCGCTGCTCAATGTGCTGGGTCTGGCACTCATGTGGGCACTGTTCGCGCGCGACTACCCACCGCGCCGCTGGCTGCTGATCTGTGCCGCATCGATCGCGGTCATTGACGTGGGCCTGTGGCTGGGGGATTCGACCGTGCAGTGGTACGTGGGTTCCTCGGGCCTGCTGCACGGGATCATGGCCGCCGGCACGCTCGCGCACTTGAGGCGCAGGCAGGCGGAGGGCTGGATTCTCGCGGTCTTTCTCGTCGCCAAGCTGTGCTATGAGCAGTTCGCAGGTCCCTTGCCGTTCGTGACCGGCGCAACGGTGGTCGTGGATGCCCATCTGTATGGCGCCGTGGGAGGCCTCGCGGCCGCGGTCCTCCTGAGCCTGCGGCCTCAGTCGGTATAATCGCGCGCCCATGTCCATAGCCTTCGTATTTCCCGGCCAGGGATCGCAGTCGGTCGGCATGCTGGCCTCGCTCGAGGCCGATGCGACGCTGCGTGCCACCTTCGCCGAAGCCTCCGCCGTCCTGGGCTATGACCTGTGGGCGCTCACGCAGGCGGGGCCCGCCGAGCGCCTGAATGCCACCGAGTGCACGCAGCCGGCGATGCTCACGGCGGGTGTGGCTCTGTGGCGCGTGTGGCAGGCGCGGGGAGGGGTTGAGGCTGCACTGGTCGCCGGTCACAGTCTGGGCGAGTTCACGGCCCTGGTGTGCGCCGGAGCGATCGAGTTCAGGGCGGCGGTGGATCTGGTGCGGCAGCGCGGTCAGCTCATGCAGGCGGCGGTGCCCGAAGGCACCGGGGCCATGGCGGCGATTCTGGGCCTGGAGGATGAGCAGGTGCGCGAAGCCTGCCGGCGCGCATCTGGCACCGGCACCGTTGAGGCCGTGAACTTCAACTCACCCGGTCAGGTGGTGATCGCCGGCACGAGCGCCGCCGTGACGGCCGCGATCGAGACCGCCCGGGAGCTCGGCGCCAAGCGCGCGTTGCTGCTGCCCGTGAGCGTGCCGGCGCACAGCTCCCTCATGCAGCCCGCCGCCGTGCGCTTCGCGCAACTGCTTGCGCGTCTGACCCTCTCCGCGCCGCGTCTGACGTATGTCAGCGCGGTCGATGCAGCCATTCACCGCGAGCCCGAGGACATCCGCGCGCTGCTCGGCCGCCAGCTCGCACTGCCAGTGCTGTGGCAGGACACCGTGCGTGCGCTCATCGCCCAGGGCGCCGCGCGGATCCTCGAGTGCGGCCCCGGCAAGGTACTCACCGGAATGAACAAGCGCATCGAGCGGCGCCCGGAGCTGCAGTACGCGGCCCTCGAGGATGCCGCCTCGATCGATGCTGAGGTTTCTCATGCTTAAGCAAGACATCGCACTCGTGACCGGCGCCTCGCGCGGCATTGGGCGCGCGATCGCCCTCGCGCTCGCCGATGCCGGTGCCAAGGTGATTGGCACCTCGACCACGGAAAGCGGCGCCACCGCCCTCAGCGCCGAGCTGGCGTCGCATGGATACAACGGTCGCGGGGCCGTGCTCGATGTGGCGAGCGAAACGTCGATCGAGGCGCTGCTCGCCAGCCTCGAGACAGCCGGCGAGATGCCCACGATTCTGGTCAACAACGCTGCAATCACGCGCGACATGCTGCTGCTGCGCATGAAGGCCGAGGACTGGCAGCAGGTCATCAATACCAATCTCACCGCCGTGTTCCGGCTCTCCAAGGCGGTGCTCCGCCGCATGATGAAAGAGCGGCGCGGCCGCATCATCACGATCACCTCCGTCGTGGGCCTCACCGGCAACCCGGGGCAGGCGAACTACGCCGCGGCCAAGGCCGGCGTGCTGGGCTTCACCAAGTCGCTCGCCCGGGAAGTGGCCTCGCGCGGCATCACCGTCAATGCCGTGGCGCCCGGCTTCATCGACACCGACATGACGCGCGTGCTCGATGAAAAGCAGCGTGCCGCGCTCACCACGCAGATTCCGATGGAGCGGCTCGGAGCACCGGAGGACGTGGCGGCGGCGGTCCTGTTTCTCGCCTCACCGGCGGCGGGCTACATCACCGGCGAGACACTGCACGTCAATGGCGGCCTGTACATGCCGTGAGGGCGCACGCCTTACGTTGGATTCCTGCCACAATCGGTTGGATTCGCGAGTAAAAACAAGTACTCGCAGGACCCTTGGCTGGCATGCCGGGGGGTGTTCCCCTACAATACCGCGCCCGCTCGCGCCGTCCGGCCCGCCGGGTACCCATTCCTATGAAAGGACAGTCGCGTAATGAGCACGGTTGAACAGCAAGTAAAGGCCATCGTCGCCGAGCAGCTGGGCGTAAAACAAGAACAGGTCACGAACGATGCCTCCTTCGTCGACGATCTCGGCGCGGACTCGCTGGACACGGTCGAATTGGTAATGGCGCTCGAGGAAGAATTCGAGATCGAGATTCCGGACGAGGACGCCGAGAAAATCACGACAGTGCATCAGGCGATCGACTACATCACCGAGCGGCGCAACAAGGCTTGATGGGGGCGATATTGGGTCCACAGCGTTGACCAAGCGTCGCGTCGTCGTCACCGGTCTCGGCATCGTCTCCCCCGTGGGCAGCACGGTGGCGAGCGCGTGGGAGTCTGTCCTCGCGGGCAAAAGCGGCATCGGCCCCGTCACGCGTTTCGACGTCTCGCAGTTCCCGGTGCGCATCGGCGGTCAGGTCCGCGATTTCGATCTGAGTCAGTACCTCACGCCCAAAGAGGCGCGCCGCATGGATGACTTCATGCACTACGGCGTCGCCGCCGGCATGCAGGCCATGCAGGACAGTGGCCTCGATGTGAGCAAAGTCGATGCGACGCGCTGCGGCGCCATCTGCGGCGCCGGCGTCGGTGGCCTCGGCACCATCGAGGCGGAATACGGCGATTTCGTTCGTACCGGCAGTCCGCGGCGCATCTCTCCATTCTTCGTGCCTTCCGTGATCATCAACATGATCGCGGGACACCTGTCGATCAAATACGGCCTCAAAGGTCCCAATCTCGGCGTCGTCACCGCCTGCACGACCTCCACGCATGCGATCGGACTGGGCATGCGCACGATTCAGTACGGCGATGCGGACATGATCGTCGCGGGCGGCGGTGAGATGGCGACCACCGTGAGCGGGCTCGCGAGCTTTGCGCACGCGAAGGCGCTGTCGCCCCGCAACGATGCGCCGCAGGAGGCGAGTCGGCCGTGGGATCTGGATCGCGACGGCTTCGTGCTGAGCGACGGCGGCGGTGCGATCGTGCTCGAGGAGCTCGAGTTTGCGAAGAAGCGCGGCGCGCGGATCTATGCCGAGCTGGTCGGTTTCGGCATGAGCGGGGATGCCTATCACATCACGCTGCCGCCGGAGGACGGGGAAGGGGCCCGTCAGGCGATGGTGCACGCGCTCAGCGATGCCTCGATGAATCCAGCCGAGGTGCAGTACGTGAACGCTCACGCGACCTCGACGCCCGCCGGCGACAAGGCGGAGACCGTGGCGATCAAGCGCGCCTTCGGTGATCACGCCAGCCGTCTCGCCGTCAGCTCGACCAAGTCGATGACCGGACACCTGCTGGGCGCCGCCGGTGTCGTCGAGGCGATTTTCTCCATTCTGGCGATCCGCGACGGTGTGGCACCGCCCACCATCAACTACCAGACACCGGATCCGGAGTGCGCGGGTCTCGACTTCGTGCCGAACAGCGCACGCAAGATGAAAATCGACGTGGCTCTGTCGAACTCGTTCGGATTCGGCGGCACGAACGGCTCGATCATTTTCCGCCGCTTCAGCTGATCGTACCGCCGCGCCGCCCCATGCGGCCGCAGCGCATCGCATGTCTGCCTCGACGACCGTAGTTCGCGCGCTCGACGTGCCCCCGGCGGTACTGCGCCAGCTCGCGCGCCGTTATCCGGAGCGCTATCCCGCACTCTTCGACAGCGTCGCCGCGGGTCCCCTGGGGCGGGCCAGCATTCTTGCGGCGCGATCGCGGGCCGCGTTGTGGCTCACCCCGGATGGCCGCATCGGCGCCGAGGGCGTGAGCGCGAACGGCACGGACTTCCTCTTCGCCCTCGAGAACTGGTGGCGGGCGGAGCAGGCCGAGCCCGACCCGGGAGTGACGCTGCCCTTCGCCGGCGGCTGGGTGGTCTTCCTCGCGTATGAAGCGGCGCAGCTGATCGAGCCGCACCTGGTGCTGCCTCGCTCGGATCTGCCCTGGCAGGCGTTTGCGCTGCGCACGCCGTGCGCTTTGGTGCATGATCTCGCGAGCGACCGTGTCTATGCGGTGGGCGAGCGCGAAGCGCGCGCCGAGCTCGAGCTCCTGCAGCGCGATGCCACAGCGGTTGCCCAATCGTTGAGCGCTGCGCCTGCCTCGGCGTCGCTCGGAGCGCTGCAGATCCGCGAGGAGGAGCCCGCCAAGTATCTCGAGCGCGTGCGCCGCGCGCAGGAGTACATCCGTGCCGGTGACATCTATCAGGCAAATCTCTCGCGTCCGTGGCGGGTCGAGGCCGAATGCCGGCCCGGACGCCCGCGGCTGGATGCGACTCAGGCCGGCCCACTGTATGAGCGGCTCTGCGCGATGAATCCCGCGCCGTTCGCGGCGCTCGCGCAGTATCAGGATGTGGCGCTGCTGTCGTCCTCACCCGAGCGGCTCATCCGCGTCACGGGGCGCGACGTGGAGACACGTCCGATTGCCGGTACGCGGCCACGCAGCCGCGCGCCGGGCGGGGATGCCGCCGAGGCGGCCGCGATGGTCGCGCACCCGAAGGAGCGCGCCGAGCACATCATGCTGATCGACCTGGAGCGCAACGATCTCGGCCGCGTGTGCGAGGCCGGCTCGGTGCGCGTCGATGAGCTCATGGTCACCGAGACCTACGCGCACGTGCATCACATCGTCTCGAACGTGCGCGGCCGGCTGCGGCCGCAAGTCACGCCGATCGGCGCGCTGCGGGCGGTGTTCCCCGGCGGCACGATCACGGGCTGTCCGAAGTTCCGCTGCATGCAGATCATCGCCGAGCTCGAGGGCGAAGGCCGCGGCGCCTACACCGGCTCGCTCGGCTTCCTGGGGCGTGACGGCCGGATGGATCTCAATATCCTGATCCGCACCATGACCCTCAATTCGAGTGGCCTGTCGCTGCGCGCGGGCGCCGGCATCGTCGCCGACTCGATCCCCGAGCGCGAGCTCGAGGAGACCCGCGCCAAGGCGCGCGGCATGCTGGCCGCGCTCGAGCCCGAGCGGGTTGAGGCCTCGGCGTGAACAGTGCCGATATACCCGATGCGATCCTGGTCAATGGCCGGGATGCCGGCTCGCACCGTGCGGGCGCGGCAATGCCGCTGGCGCTGACGGCGCTCGACCGCGGCGTGCACTATGGCGATGGCCTGTTCGAGACCATCGCCTGCCGGGAGGGCGTGGCGAGCCTGCTGGATGCGCACTTGCAGCGCCTGACGGATGGTTGTGCGCGGCTTAACATCAGCTTCGATGCCGGCGCCGATCTGCGCCGCGAGATCCGACACCTCGCAGGCGACCGCCGGCGCGCCCTCATCAAGGTCATCGTGACGCGCGGCGATGCGACCGCGCGCGGCTATCGTCCACAGGGGACGGAGCGCGCGACGCGGATCGTACTGCGCTACGGCTGGCCCGCCGATGGCGCCGATGAGGGCGGCGTGGAGCAGGGCGTCGCCTGCCGGATCGCCTCTTTGCGGCTGGGCGAGAACCCGGCGCTCGCGGGCCTGAAGCACCTGAACCGGCTCGAGCTCGTGCTGGCACGCTCAGAGTGGAGCGAGCCCTCGATATTCGAGGCGCTGCTGTTCAGTAGCTCCGGCTCGCTCATCTCAGGCACCATGAGCAACGTGTTCCTTGTGCGCGAACGCCGCCTCTCGACGCCGCTCCTCGACGGCTGCGGCGTTGCGGGCGTCATGCGCGCACTGACGCTGCGGCTGGCGGCGAGCGCCCGTCTTTCCGCACAGGAGCGACGCCTCGATGTGAGCGACCTCGAACAGGCTGAGGAGATCTTCCTCACCAATGCACGCATCGGAATCGTTCCCGTGCGCACGCTGGAGGATCGCGAGCTCAAGCCGGGGCCCGTGACGCGCGAGCTGCAGGGACTGCTCAGGCCGCACTTGGGCGAGAGCGCCAGTGCGTAAGCTGTTCGCAACGCTGCTCGTGATCGCAGGCGTTCTGGCCGTGAGCGCCGTGATCGGGGAGCGCTGGCTCGCGGCGCTCTATCGCGCGCCCGGTCCTGCCGCAACCCCGGTGCGCGTGCAGGTGGAAGCAGGTGCCAGCGTGCGCACGATCTTCGCGCAACTGGCCGCGGTGCACGCGCTGGCGCATCCGAGCGCCACCGAGTGGTACCTGCGTCTGCGTCATCAGCGGCTCTCCGCACGCGCCGGCGAGTACGAGATCGAGCCGCACGCGAGCGCCGCCGATATCGTGGCCCAGCTCGCGGCCGGCCGCGTGGTGCTGGAGCAGCTGACCATCGTCGAGGGCACGACGTTCGGGGATTTCCGGCGCGCGCTCGCCTCCGATCCGAAAGTGCGCTCGACACTCGCCGGCAAGAGCGATGCGCAGGTGATGGCCGCCTTGGGCGCCGCGGGCGAGGAGCCCGAGGGGCGCTTCTTCCCCGATACCTATCGCTTCGCGGCCCAGACGACGGATCTCGAGATCCTGAAGATGGCTTACACCCAGATGCAGCAGGTGCTGGCGCAGGCCTGGGCGAGCCGTGCACCCGATCTGCCGTTCAAGTCGGCGTACGAGGCGCTGACTCTGGCCTCGATCGTGGAGAAGGAGACCGGGCTTGCGAGCGAGCGGCCGCAGATCGCGGGCGTGTTCATCGACCGGCTGCGCAAGGGCATGCGGCTGCAGTCCGATCCGACCGTGATTTACGGCATGGGCGCGGCCTACGACGGCAATATCCGCAGCCGCGATCTCACCACCGACACCCCGTACAACACTTACACGCGCGGCGGGCTGCCGCCGACGCCGATCGCACTGCCGGGGCGCGAGTCGGTGCTGGCGGCGGTGCATCCGCTCGAGAACGGTGCGCTGTACTTCGTCGCGACCGGCGATGGCGACGGTGGCCATCATTTCTCCGCGACGCTCGAGGAGCACAACGCCGCCGTACAGCACTACCTCGGCCGGCTGCGCGAGCAGGGGCTGCTGCCGGCCAACAAGGCGGTGGCCAGGTCCGCCAAATGAGCGCGCCCCGATTCATCACGCTCGAAGGCATCGAGGGCGCCGGCAAGTCCACCGCCACGCGCTTCGTGTGCGACTGGCTCACGGCGCGCGGGGTTCCGACGCTGCGCACACGCGAGCCGGGCGGCACGCCACTCGCCGAGCGTGTGCGCGAGATCGTGCTGCAGCCCGGGGCCGAGCACATCACGCCGCAGACCGAGACTCTTCTCATGTTCGCGGCCCGTGGGGCGCATGTGGAGAACCTGGTTCGTCCGGCGCTGGCGCGCGGGGAGTGGGTGGTGTCGGATCGCTTCACCGATGCCACGCGGGCCTATCAGGGCGCGGGGCGCGGCGTCTCGCGCGAACTCATCGAGACGCTCGCGCGTGCGGTACATGGCGATCTGTGGCCGCACCTGACGCTGCTCCTGGACCTGCCGGTCGCGGCAGGCATGGCCCGCGTGCGCGAACGTGGCGCCGCGGCCGACCGCTTCGAGCAGGAGCAGGCGGCCTTCTTTGAGCGCGTGCGCGCGGAATACCTCGCCATCGCTGCGCGCGAGCCGCAGCGCATGCAGCTCATCGATGCGAGTGCTGCAGTGGCGGGTGTGCAAGCGCAGATTGCGGCGGTACTGGCGCGGCTGTTGTGACGGCGCCCGCGGCGATCGCTCCCTGGCTCATCGAGGCGACGGCGACGCTCACAGCGGCGCGCCGGGCCGATCGCATGCACCATGCGCTGCTGATTCATGCGGCTCCGGGAACGGGCGGTGAATGGCTCGCGGGCTGGTGCACGCAGCTTCTCTTATGCACGGCAGCAGAGGGAGCAGCCTGCGGTATCTGTACGAGCTGCCGCCGCGCCGCCGCCGAGCAGCATCCCGATCTCACGATCGTGCGTCCCATCGAGAACTCGCAGCAGATTCGCATCGAGCAGATCCGCGAGCTGATCGCCGAGCTCGCCCTCACCGCGCATCAGGGCGGTTACAAAGTCGCCCGTATCGAGCCCGGGGATGCGCTCAATCGCTTTGCCGCCAATGCGCTGCTGAAGACCCTGGAGGAGCCGCCCGCGCGCACCGTGCTGATCGTGGTGGCGGCGATGCCGTCGCGGCTGCCGGCGACGCTCGTGAGCCGCTGCCAGAGAATCCGCATCCGTGCGCCCTCCCGTGAGGAGAGTCTGGCGTGGCTTGCCGCATCGCGTGGCCCCGGCGCCTGGGAAAACGTGCTCGATCTGATCGGTGAAGCGCCGTTCGCCGCCCAGGAACTCGATCCGGCCGCCATCGGCGAGTTGAGCGCTGAGACCCGCAAAGTGCTGGCGGATTCGGCCGCGGGACGTGCCGATCCGGTGGCGGTGGCCGAGCGCTGGAGCCGCTCGGAGCTGCCCTTGAGGCTCGCGTGCGTTGAGAACTGGCTCACGGAATGCATCCGCCGCACTGTGGCGGGATATGACAAGCGTGAAGAAGTGCACGCCGCGAGCCGCCCCGGGGCGCCCGCGGGCGGCGCGACTTCGCGTACACTCTATGAGCTTCTCGACCGCGTGCGCGACTTGAAGGCGTCTCTATCGACGCCGATCAACCGCTCGCTCGCGCTCGAGAGCCTGTTACGATCGCTCGGAGCACTGTCGACCACGAGTTCACGATGACTGCGCGCATTGGAGGCAACAAGCCGGGACTGCTGACGCTCACCATCAAGGATAAGAGCGCTCTCTACCTTGCCTATATGCCGTTCGTGCGCAACGGCGGGCTCTTCATCCCCACCAACAGCAATTACCGTCTGGGCGATGAAGTGTTCATGCTGCTGAACCTGATGGGCGAAGATGAAAAGCTCCCGGTCGCCGGCCGTGTCATCTGGGTGACACCCAAGGGCGCGCAGGGTAAGCGCACTGCCGGCATCGGCGTGCAGTTCAGCGAGCAGGATCGCGGACAGACGCAGAAGAAGATTGAGACCTATCTGGCCGGCGCGCTCTCGGGCGACAAGGCCACGCACACGATGTAGGCGGGGAGAGCTCAGCCTGAACGGCGCAGGGCGACGCCGCCGCTCGTCAGTCCGCCCTTCAACACGTACGCATCAAACCCGCGCTCCACCAGGATGTAGGCGGCGGCGGAGCTGCGCCGGCCGGTATCGCAGTAGACGACGTACGGCACGTTCTTATCGAGCGTGGAGAGTTTCAGGCGGATGAAATACAGCGGGATGTTGATCGAATCCTCGATGTTGAGGTTCTGGTGCTCGCTCGGCAGGCGCACATCGAGCCACTTGCCGCCGCGGCCGATGATCTCGCGCGCCTGCTCGTAGCTGACCCACTGCAGCAGCGGCTCATTCATGAGCTCGCGGAAATCGTTCTTGGCGAGGCGCATGAGAACGCCGTCGCTCAGCATGGTAATGGTCGCGTTGCGCTTGGCTTCGGCGATCAGGGCTTCCTCACCGAAAGTATCACCGACTCCCAGCTCGGCGAGCTTGATGCCTTCCTTGTTGAGCGGCGTCTCGCGGGTCACCGAGCACTTGCCGTTCACGATGACGTAGAAGTAGTCGCCTTCATCACCCTGCTTGATGACGACCTCGCCCGTCTTATAGGGCACGCGCTGCATGCGCAGGAAGATCGCCTGGATATTGGCCGGCGGGATGCGATGGAACGATTTGGTCTGCAGCAGCGTCGTCATCCAGTCATCGTTCGCGCCGCCGCCCAGCTGTTCCTGCAGCTCCGCGACTTCGTAGGTCCCGGTCTGGTCCCACGTGATCATCACATCGAGTAGCTCGGCATCGATCGCGAGGTAGCTCACCTCATCGACTGCACGTGCGGTGACGCGGCGGGGAAATTGAGGCGCGAGAGGATTGCGGGCCTCTGGAGTCGTGCCGCGGATCATGCCCACGGTGCGCCCGTTCTCCTGCAGCTCCACCAGCCCACCGACGAGCCACACGGTGCGCTTGTCGTTCTCACCTTCCTTGAAGAGATAGCGGCCGGCGCTCATGGTCCGCACGGTCACTTTCTTGGCGAGCGCGGCCAGGTTCTCCCTCTTGAGGCCATCGAGGGGCGCGAAGCTCTTCAAAAGCTGCACGCTGGCTTCTTTTTCTTCAGCCATTTTCTCAGTAGATTCAGTGAGCTAGGTAAATGCCTTGCGGGCGATGTTAACACAGCCGTTCTAGGGCTCTGGAACGCCGTTCACGCTTTTGGCCCCCATGGCAATGCCGTCCCAACCGGGATCGGGCTGAAAGCGTGAACCGTAGCGCGCTGCGAGCTCCGAGAGGCGCGCGACGACGGCTTCGGCGCCCCGGCTGCGGGCGTAGGCCAGCGGTCCGCCGCGAAACGGTGCGAACCCGGTACCAAATATCACGGCGGCATCGAGCAAATCCGCCTCGGCGACGACACCGTCGCGCAGGCACGCAACGGACTCGTTGACCATGGTGAGGATGAGGCGATCCTCGAGATCTGCGGGGATGGAGCCGGAGGCAGCAGGCTTCACCGCCTTGCCGTCCTTCCACACATAAAATCCTTCACCGCTCTTGCGGCCGAGTTTTTTCGCCGCGACGAGCTGCGCGAGGCGCGTGAGATCGGGCGCGGGACGCTTGAGCTCCGCGGCGATGATCTCGCCGACGTGACTCGCGACATCCAGGCCCACCACATCCGCCAGCTCGATCGGACCCATGGGCATGCCGAAGCGCACGGCGACCGCATCGATAGTCGCGAGCGCAATGCCCTCCTGAGCCGCGAACATCGCCTCATTCAGATACGGCATGAGAACGCGGTTGACGATGAAGCCCGGCGCGCTGCGGCAGGGCACGGGCAGTTTGTCGAGCTTGCGCGTAAAGGCGAGGGCGCTTTGCATGACCGCCGGATCGCTTTGTGCGGCCTGCACGACTTCGACCAGCGGCATCTGCGCGACCGGATTGAAGAAGTGCAGACCGACGAAGCGGCGCGGATTTGCAAGCTTCGCGGCGAGCGGCTCGAGCATCAGGCTCGAGGTGTTGGTCGCCAGCACCGCATTGGGCTTCATGCGCGGCTCGAGCTGTGCGTAGAGCTCGCGTTTGGCATTCAGGCTCTCGAAAATCGCCTCGATGATGACGTCGGCCTGCGCGACGCCATCGCCCGCGACATCCGCCCGCAACCGCTCCCGCGCCTCACTCGCCTGACCGGGCCCTCGCAGACGTTTCTCGAAGAGCTCGCGCGCGCGTTGCAGCGCGGGCTCGATCAGCTCGGCGGCGCGGTCCTGCAGCGTCACCGTGAGTCCGCGTAGCGCACACCAGGCGGCGATATCCCCGCCCATGACGCCAGCGCCGATGACATGAACGTGCTTCACCGGCTCTGCGGCCTTGCCGGCGAGCGACTTCAATCGATCCTGCAGCAGGAACACCCGCACGAGATTGTGGGCGGTCGGGGTGCCGAAGAGCGCCGCGATCGAGCGGGCCTCGGCGACATAGGCCTGCGTGCCGCGTGCGCCGTAGCGCGCCCACAGATCGATCAGGGCGTAGGGCGCGGGGTAGTGATCCCGCGGCGCCTTGGCGGCAACCTGCTTGTAGAGCGCGGATTTCAGCAGCGAGCGCGCCGGCGCGAGATTCAGCAGCCGGTCGAGGAGCGGTGGGCGGTGGCGCGGGGGCGGACGCAGCACGCAGGCCCGCGCCGCGGCATCGAGTTCGCCAGCGCCGACCAACCGGTCGACCAGACCGATGCGCAGCGCCTTCTCCGCGCGCGCGGGCCGGCCCGTCAGCATCAGGTCCATCGCCGCACGCACTCCGAGCAGCCGCACCGAGCGCACCGTGCCGCCGAAGCCCGGATGAATGCCGAGCTGGACCTCCGGCAGACCGAGCGACAGGCGCGCATCATTCACGGCGATGCGGTAGCGGCAGGCGAGGGCGAGCTCCAGGCCCCCGCCCAGCGCAAAGCCGCTGATCGCCGCGACCGTGGGACAGCGCAGCGCCTCGAGCTGATCGAGGATGAGCTGGCCGGCGCGGGTGAGCTCGAAGCCCTCCTCGGCGCTCTTGAGCGTCGTGAATTCCTTGATGTCGGCGCCGGCGATGAAGCCGCTCGACTTGCCCGAGCGGATCACGACGCCGCGCGGCGGTGCCTGCGTGAGCGGTGCGATCAGGGCCCCGAGCTCCTGCAGCACGGCGCGGGCGAGTACGTTGGCGGAGGAGTCCGGCTTGTCGAGCGTCAGCCAGACAATCCCGTCCGCATCCTTCTCTGACTTCCACGCGGTGCTCATGACCCGCTCCTTAAGTTTTCAGGCGGCCGAATCGCGCTTGAGCGCTCCCGAATTGATCTCGAAATCGCAAATCAGCGGACGATGATCCGAAAAGCGCACATCGGGCACCCGGAAGGAAGTCACTTCAATCCCGGCACTCACCAGGATGAAGTCGAGCTCGATGCGCGGCACTCGGGCCGGGAACGAGGGCAGGGCGGCGGTGTTGGCGCTGGTCAGTCCCGTCGCGCGCATGAAGAGGTAGATCTCGTGATTGCCCCAGAAGGTATTGAAGTCGCCGGCCACGATCACCGGCTTATTGGCGCGCATGATGAGGTCGTGGAGCGAGCGCAGCTGATACTGGCGCTGGCGGAACTTCAGCGACAGGTGCACGAGGAACACGCACACCTGCTCCAGCTCGAGCTCGATGATGAGGCGCTTGATGCCGGTGTCGAAGTAGTGAAAGCGCGCACCGCCCACGTTGGGCGCGGACAGGAACGCGTTCGCCTGCTTGCGCACGATCGGCACGAACTTATTGAAGGAGCCGACACCGTACTTGCACTCGTAGGTCGAGTAATGGCCGAGCTTGTCGGCGATGTGCTCCGCCTGGTTGACCATGCCGGTGCGAATCGAGCCCGTGTCGACTTCGATCAGGCCGACGATGTCGGGATGCTCCGCGCGCAGAAAATCCGTGATGCCGTTGAGCACGCGGCGATTGCTGCGCAGATAGCCCGCGCCCGGGACGGGGAGATGGAAGGCCGGGCCGGTGCCGGTCGCGTAGCGGATGTTGTAGACAAGCAGTCGCAATGGGGCGGATCGCACTCTCGGCCGCGCGGTCGATCAGGACCGAGGCGGCATTCTACTATCCTTATGCCGGGCGCGGTTTTGCCGCGCGCATTCGCCTGTGACAGACTGCCGTGTATGACACAGGCGAATCCCATCCGTCTGTTCGTGACGCACATGTGGGAGACCAGCGACGATTATCTGCGGGTCTTCGAGTACCTGGAGAGCGCGCGAAATTTCTACTACCGGGCGTACAGCACTCCCGAGGTACGCCCGGCCGGTGACAAGGAAGCGCAGAAAGAGGACCTGCGCAGGCAGATCGCGCCCGTCGAGGCCGTGATCGGCACCGTGGGCCTCTACGATCGTTACCAGGACATGCTCACCTTCCAGCTCCTGTACGCGCAGGCGTGCCAGAAGCCCGTCATCCTGCTGAAGAGCTTCGGCACTCCGAAGCCGGTGCCGAAGCCGCTCGCCGACCTCGCGAACGAGATCGTGGACTGGGATGAACGTGCGCTGGTGGATGCGGTGCGCCGCCAGGCGCGTCATGAGGATACGACGCGCTGGGACACGATCGAATTCAAGCTCGACTAGGTGCGCGAGCCTTCGGCGAGATACAGCGGGACCACCTGCGCGGCCGCACTGTGACGCATCTGGCCGCTGCTGCGGGGCAGGGCGCAGAAGATGCGCACCACGCAGCACGCGAGCTGATCGGCTTCCTCGTTCGACATCTTGCGGATGGTGGCGCGCGCCGCGCCTTCACCACGCAGTAACGGCGGTTCGCGATTCAGCGAGCAGCTGACGGCGCGAAACTCCTCACGGATCTCTCGCGGCAAATCCTCTTCTTCGACATCCGCCAGATGATTGCAGTAAGCGTCGGCCAGTCGGTCCTTGATCGAGCCCGCACGCGCGAGCGAAAGCGTTGCGTCCTGGAATTTCTCCCATGCAGTGCTCATCACGACCTCGGTCGATGTGGCGCCATCATTGCCGACCCCCGGCTGACGGCTCACTTCGCGTTGTTGTTTTTGGGGTAAGAAAGCTGACCGCTCAAGGTACTAGCGCAGGAATATACCGAAGCCTCTAGGAAAAACAATGTCAAATTCTGCTCCAAAGCCGCGTACCGATTCATATTCGCGGCGATTGGGTGCCGATCCTCGCGCATCAGGGGAATCGATCGCGCCCAGCGGACACCGGGCGCGCTGTGATGATGAATCACATTAGATATATCTCGGAATAGACTGATATATAAGAAATTATATAGCTAGCACGTCGCGCCTTCGCGCCCGCCGCGCTATGTTAGTCGTCGCGCGCCGCGCAGTGAGTCCGACATGCCGTGATTCGCCATCGCGCCCGCGCGCTGCTGCTCGCGGCAAACGTCTGTTCTCGAGGCTCAGCAAGCACAGTGTTGAATGTACGAGCGGTCCTTTCGCGCTGAATCGATCGTGACACTGAAGGGGGGACTCGCGGCTTTTCGCGCTGAACGGCAGTCGCGCGCTGCTGTCACATTCAGCGAGGCAGCGGCGCAGTCGAGCTCGTGCCTGACGTTGAAGACAGACAGCGTAAGTGTGTGACGCTGCCGGCAGTTCCATGTCGCTGCATCGCCTTGAGGGGCCTCATGGCGTATGATTCGGAAGTTCGCTCAAGAGGTTAGATCGACAACGTGGATCTATTCGCGCCCCGGCATCTGCTCATCATCCTGATCGTAGTCCTGCTGGTGTTCGGCACCAAAAAGCTGAAGACCCTGGGCTCGGACCTGGGTTCGGCCGTGCGCGGATTCAAAGAGTCCATGCGTGACGCGGAGACCGCACAAAGCGAAGCCACCGCGCCGCCGCCCGCTCAGGAAGCCAAGCAGATCCCGGGTAGCGAGAAGCCTGCCGAAAAGTCGACGGTCGATAAGACCACGCACGCCTGATTCGGGGCGCCCGCCGCCGTCTCGGCGGCACGCCTGCCATCCGCTTTGATTCCCGCGTAGAGTCTGCTGCGCACGGGTCGCCTTTGCGCGGTCAAACAATCAGGAAGCCTCAAATGGCCGCTACCGGAATTCATTTGCCACCACGCTCACGTCCGTGGGGCCTGATCGTGCTGCTGGCGGTTCTCGCAGCGGCGGGGTTGTGGTTCGTGGGGCACAACGTGCTGCACTACGTGCAGTTCAACGAGCAGACCTACGGGCCCTTCTGGCCACGCCGATTCGGGCTTGCGTTGCACATCGTGGGCGGGCTTACGGCGCTCAGCGTCGGCATCGTGCAGATCTGGCTGGGGCTCACGGGACGTACGCGCGGGCAGCATCCCGTACTCGGCCGGGTGTACGTGTGCGGCATCCTGCTTGGAAGCGCGGGAGGCTTCTATCTGGCGCTAACGATCTCGAGTCAGTTCTCCTCATATGCCGCCGGCCTCTTCATGCTGTGCGTCGCGTGGCTCGTCACAACCGGAACGGCGATCGTCGCGGTGCGCCGCCATGACTACGAGCAGCACCGCGAGTGGATGATTCGCAGCTACACGGTGACGTTTGCCTTCGTGACGTTCCGCCTGTTCGCGGATTGGCTGGTGGCACTGCACGTGCCATCGCGCGTTGAGATTTCCACGACCATGGCGTGGGCCTGCTGGGCCGTTCCATTGCTGATCGCGGAGCCGCTCCTGCAGCTGCGACGGATGCGAATGCGTCGGCCGTGAGCTCGGCGCCGCGCCGCTAGAAGCGGGCAAGCATGCGTATCGGCTGGCGCATCTACGGACTGGGTATCGTGGCGCTGGCCCTGGTGTGCCTGGCATGGGGAGATTTTGACCTCGGGCAACCGGTGCCCGGCAGCACTCCCCATCGCCTGGTCCTGGCGTATGCCGCCGCCGTGCTGATGCTGGTTGCGGGCGCAGCCATCGAGTGGCGCAGGACTACGGTCTGGGGCGCTGCGGCCCTCGCGGCGTACTACGCACTCATCGTGGTCATCGTGATGAACGGGCGCGTCGTGCTGGCCCATTACGATGAGTTCGGCAGCTACAGCGGTGCAGCCGAGCAGCTTGCCATCGCAGCCGGCGCGCTGATCGTTTATGCCGCCACGGCCCGGATCGATGCCGTGCTCGCTGCGCGCCTTACGCGGCTCGGCCAGGTGGTCTTCGGTGTGTGTGCGCTGCTGTTCGGCGGCGCGCATTTCTTCTACATGAATCTCACCGCACCGTTGGTCCCGGGATGGCTGCCACCCAGTCGGGAGTTCTGGGGCTATGCGACCGGGGTGGCGCAGATCGCTGCGGGTCTCGCGATCCTCGCGGGAGTGCAGGCGCGCCTGGCCGCGATTCTGCTGACCGCCATGTACGTTTGCTTTGCGGTGCTGGTGCATGCACCGAGTGTCCTCGCGGATCCAGCCAGCCGGGCGAACTGGAGCGAGAACGCCTTGAATCTGGCCCTGGTTGGAGTCGCCTGGGTAGTGGCAGAGTCGTTCGGACAGCCGCGCCGCTCATAGGATCTAAGTGCGCATAATGTATATTATGTTAAGTGTCTGATGGAGCGCCCAGGGCCAGGTCCCCTCATCCGATTGCTGCCAGTCGTTTGACGGGTCCGATCCGAGCGGCTTCTAATTCGGCCTCGCCACAACAATTCGAAACTCGAACAGGGGTCTTTAGCATGGCAACGAGCGCGGCCGATCTCGCCAGTGTCACCACATCCGGCGATCGCGCCCGCAGCCGTCGCTCGCGCGAGCACTGGTTCTACAGCGCGCTCGCCATCCTCATCGCGATCGCGGTGTTCGTCGGCTTCGCGCCCTCGTACTACCTCAAGGCCCACTACGCGGTGCCGCCGCCGCTCACGTCGGTCCTGCATGTTCACGGCGCGGTCTTCACGCTGTGGATCGTATTGCTCGTCACGCAGACCTCACTGGTTGCGGCGGACCGCACCGACCTGCATCGCCGGCTGGGCGTCTTCGGCGGCATCGTCGCCGTGGTCATGACCTTCTTCGCGGCTTACGTGCCGATCAGTCGCTTCCAGGAGGGCCTGCTCGGCACCTCACCCGGTGCGCCGCCTGCCGCGATCCTGCTGGCCATCGCGCTCGGCTCGTTCGTCGTGTTTCCGGTCCTCGTCGGCAGTGCGCTCTACTACCGGCGTCGCCCGGATTTTCATAAGCGCCTGATGATCATCGCAACCTGCGAGGTCGTGACCGCGGCGTTCGGGCGCTGGCCGGTCGTTGGCGGTAATCCCCTCACCTTCTTCGCGGCTGCGGATGTATTCGTGCTGGCGCTCGTCGTGCACGATCTCGTGACGCTGCGCAAGGTGCATTCGGCCACGCTCTGGGGCGGCCTGTTCTTCATCCTGTCAGAACCGGTGCGCGTGGGGCTCTCGATGACCCCCGCCTGGGCTGCCTTCGCCGCCTGGCTCAAGAGCTGATCTCGGTCTAGCGTCAAAGCGCCCCGCCCCCGCGCCCCTGGCGGGGTGTCGGCCATGCGCACCTGTCATTTCGCTCGCTGGGAGGCGACTACCTTCAGCATGAGCTCCCCGCCATCACTGTCACAGGCTCCGGACGATGCCGGCGCGGCGCCGCTGGAACGAGATGAGCGCGATGATCTGTACCACGACATGGTCGTGCAGTTTGGCCCCGCACTCGCGCGGCTCGCGGCCGCCTACGAGGCGGACCCTGCGCACCGCGAGGATCTGCTGCAGGACATCCATCTGGCTCTTTGGCGCAGTTTCGGGAGCTTTGGGCGGCAGTGCGCCCTTCGCACCTGGGTCTATCGCGTTGCGCACAACACCGCGGCGAGCCACGTGCGCCGACATCGCCGCGGACGCCGTCCCCAGCTCGTCGGTCTGGAAGAACTCGAGGCGATAGCGAACGACACGGACGGCGAGCGTCTTGCCGATGCCGAGCGGGTGCTCGAGGCACTCGGTGCGCTGATCCAACGGCTCAAGGCCATCGATCGGCAGGTATTGCTGCTGTATCTCGAGGGTCTGGAGGTGGCCGAGATCGCTGAGGTCGTTGGCCTCTCCTCCAATCATGTCTCGCAAAAGGTCCTTCGCACCCGAAAGCTCCTGGCCCGCCAGTTCCGTACCGGAGACAGTTATGCAGATTCAGAGTGATGAGGAACTGCGCGCCCTGTGGCAGGGACAGCCCGCCTCGATAGTGCAGTTCACCGCTGAACAGCTGCGCGGCCGCGCCGCGCAATTTGAAAGGCAGACGCGGCGACGCTACAGGCGCGACCAGGCGAGCTTCGCCGTGGCCGCAATCCTGTTCGGAGGGGCGATGATTGCGATCGATGGCGCATTGATGCGTCTCGGGTCGGCGCTGCTCTTGCTCTGGGCTGTCTATGGAATCTGGGGACTGCACCGCTACGCGCGGGCGCTGGCCGTCCCAACCGACGCGAGCGTTCAAACGTGCGTGGCATTCCACCGGCGCCAGCTCGAACGCCAGCGTGATGTGGTTCGAGGCTGGCCGCTGGGGGTGGGATTGGCCATGCCCGGCATCGTGCTGGTGGCGATCGCAGGTTCGCTGGGTCCGCGACATGCCCCCTGGAGTATGACCATCGGGGTCATCGGCATCGTCGCGTTCGTCTACCTGGCGATGCTCATCTACGGTCAGGTGCTGGCCGGGCGCTGGCAGCAGGAAATCGACGCCCTCGAGGCGAACCGCAATACTGCAGCGTAAATCAGGATGTGGTCTGCGGCAGCAGGCTCTTGATCAAGGGCAGCAGATCGCGGCCGGTGCGAGCCTTGCTCACGAAACCCGAGGCGCCGGCGGCGGTGGCTTCAGTGCGATAGATCGGCAGATCGTTCACTGAGTGCATGATCACGAGCGTGTCGGGATACTGGCGCTTCACGCGCCGCGTGGCTTCAATGCCATCGATCCCCGGCATCGAAATATCCATCACGATCATCGTCGGTTCGTGCGATTCGCACTGGCGCACAGCCTCCTCGCCCGAGCCTGCCGTGAGCAGCAGCCAGTCAGGCAGCGCTTCGCTCAGCAGTGCGACGACCGCTGAGCGCGTGAGTGCGTGATCGTCGACGATCAGGATCGACATGACTTTCGCGCCGGACTGCAATTCTTCTTCCGCGGGTTGCTCGGGGGAAGCTTCCGATCCATCGTAGACTGATCCTTGAACATGACTGTAGTCTGAAACCTCTTTGCTGCCTGTAGGGAATTCTTGACTAGGGCGTCGCGCATCAGTCGAGGCTCGTCAGGCCGTGCTGGATCGCAAGCTTGATCAGTCCGGTTACATCGGAGATGTGCAGCTTGCGCATGAGCCGGCTGCGGTAGGTGTCTACGGTCTTCGGCGACAGATTCAGCCGCGCACCGATACTCGCGCTCGAGTGGCCGTCGGCAACCAGCTTCAGGATCTGCGCTTCGCGGCGGCTCAGACTCTGCAGCGGCCCCGGTCCGCCGGCGCCCGCTGCTCCGGTCGCGACCAGCGCCGCGACCTTCGGACTGAAATAGCGCCGGCCGGAGTGGATGACGCGGACGGCCTCGATGAGCTCGGTGCCCGCGGACTCCTTGAGCAGGTAGCCGCGCGCGCCGGCGTCCAGCGCGTGGAACACGTGCTGCGCCCCCGAATGCATCGACAGGATTGCGACCAGAGTGTGGGGCTGACTGTGCACGATGCGGCGCGTGGCTTCGATGCCATCGAGCTCCGGCATCGAGATATCGATGAGGACGATGCGCGGCTTCAGCGCCGCCGTCATCGCCAGCGCGTCGAGCCCGTTGGCGGCGGTGCCCACCACCTCCATGTCCGGCTGGCTGGCCAGAATGGCGGCGAGCCCTTCGCGCACCATCGCGTGATCATCCGCCACCAGCACACTTACTCTCACGGCAGTCGTCTCAGGTTGCCGTCTGACGGCTCTCGGAGGTCTGCTTACGGTGCGGCAGATCGACGGTGATGCGGGTGCCCTGGCTCGCCTGGGAGGCGACGGTGAGCTGGGCGCCGATGGCTTCGGCGCGCTCGCGCATGGTGAGCATGCCCATGCCATGCGGAGCGCGGCGCGTCTGCAATCCGGCGAGCCCCTTGCCGTTGTCCGACACCGTCAGGCGCACGCTCTCCCCTTCGTGCGTGAGCTCGATCGAGAACTCGTTCGCCTGCGCGTGCTTGACGATGTTATTGAGCGCCTCCTGCGCGATCCGAAACAGCGCGATGGCCTCGTCGGGCTCGAGCCGCGGCACCGGCTCGCTCCCGCTCACATGAAATTTCAGGTTGCTGCGCGAGGCCACCCGCGCCGCATGGTGGCGCAGCGCGGCCAGGAGCCCGAGCTCATCCAGCCCCGGCGGCCGCAGTTCCATCATCACGTGCCGCAGGCTCTGAGAGGTCTCCTCGATCAGCGCCTGCGAGTCGTTGATGCGCTGTGCGACAGCGTCGGCGGCGGACTTGGGCACCGCCGCGCGCAGCAGGGTCAGATTCAGACTGAGCGCGGTGAGCTGCTGGCCGACGGAGTCGTGCAGCTCACGGGCCGTGACGCGGCGCTCGGTCTCCTGCACCTCGAGTGCGCGGCGTGAGGCCGCCTGCAGCTGCGAGGCGTACTCCTGCAGCATCTCCTGCTTCTCGCGCAGCGCCTCATCGGCGCGGCGCCGCTCGGTCACATCGCGGATTACCGCGACCAGCAGGGGCCGGCCTTCTTGTTCGGCGTAACGCAGATTGATCTCGACCGGTATCGCAGTGCCATCCTTGGTTCGGTAGTCCTTCTCGAAGATCAGCGGCCGGCCGCTGCGCAACAGCTCGATGTCGCGCAGCCATTGCGACATGGGAATCGCGGCGGCCGAGAGCTGCTCGACCGTCATCTGCTGCATCTCCTGGCGCGTGTAGCCCAGGAGCCGCGGCAGGGCGGCATTGCAGTCGAGAATACGCCGTGTATCGACATCGGCGATGTAGATGAGGTCGCTGGTGAAGTCGAGGAGGTTGCGGAACAGATTGACTTCGGACTGGGCCGCTTCGGCCTGCTTCTGCGCGCTCACGTCGCGCGAGATCCCGAGCACGCCGTACACCTTCTCCGACTCATCGCGCAGCGGCACGGCCGACGTCTGCAGCCAGCGCTGCCCGCCGCGCGCACCGATAAGCCGGTACTCGAGCTTGGTGCTCTCACCGCGGGCCACGCGCTCGAGCATCGAGCGGAATGCCCTGCGATCCTCGGGATGGACATAGTCCTCGAGCGGCTGACGGCGCGCTTCCTCGAGCGACCCGACCTCGAGCATCTCCAGGCCCGCGAGATTCTTCTCCACGATCTGACCGCTCATGTCCACGAGCGTCACGCACTCAGGCTCGTTCTCGATGATCTCGGCCAGCCGGCGCGCGTGGGTGCGCAGCGCCTGCTCGGCCTCCCTGCGGCTCGCATCGTGACGGTGAATGAGCGTCGTTGCGATCCAGATCACCACAGCAAAGGCGACGGCCATGCCGGCGGCGAACACCGACTCGCCCGCGTCGGTGTCGTACCAGTTCTGCCCTTCGGCGAGCACCGTGAGCCAGCGCAGCCCGATCGGCAGCAGGATCGCCGGCAACATCAGGCGGCGCGCCAGCAGGCCGCCCGGACTGTCGGAGCGCAGCAGCGCAACCAGTCCTCGCTCGGGATGGCTGCACACCACCCCGACGCACAACGCAATGAGGCCCGGCCCGGTGAGCAGCGACATATTGGTGAAGCGCACGAAGGACGAGCCGCCAAAGGCGAAGCGCCCGAGCCCCAGAAAGCCAACGGTCGCCGCGAAAATCACGAGCGCCTGCATGAGCACGAGCGCCCGGCCGCTCAGGGCGAGGTACATCGCGATCGCGAGCGCCGACAGGGCGCTTGCGGTGACGACGCCCAGGCGCGCGGGTATCGGCACCGAAGGCGGAAAGTGAGCGATGAACATCAACTCATCGGAGATCAGCGGCCAGCCGAAGGATAGCTTCAGGATGCGCAGCGCCGAGATCACGATGATGACGAGCGCCAGAATGCGCGCGAGCCGCGCCGCAACGGTGCTGCCGGTGCGGGCGTAGTGCATGCTCGTCAGGCACAGCCCGCTCAGAAGGAAGGTTGTGGAGGTGATCGGCGTCATGCGCCAGATCTCCTCGAAGCGCCGCAGGGGCTCGTTGTCGATGCCCCAGCCGACGAGCACGAGGACACCGATGAGCGCCGCGATGACCCCACAGGTCATGCCCGTCTTCAGCATCGGGATTGCCGTCCGGGTCTCAGCGGGATCCATCTCGCAGGCCTGCACTGACTACACCGTCAGCCACAATAAGTGGGATCATGAAAGCGGTCGAGAGGGAAGACTTCCAGGGAGGCAGCCGATGTCCGGATCCCTTGCCCCGCGGCGCGCTTTGAGCATTCTGCTGGCCGATGACAGCCAGATCCTGCGGCACAGCCTGGTCGGGCTGCTGCAGGAGCACACCGGTACCCGGATCGTGGGTCAGGCGAGCACTGGCGCGGAGTGCCTGAAGCTGGTCGGGAGCCTGCGGCCGGATGTGGTGCTGCTGGACCTGACACTGCCGGACATGACGGGTTTTGATGTCCTGCGGAGCCTGAAGGCCGGCCAGTACGTGCCGCACGTCATTGTGCTGTCGCTGTTCGATGATGGAGCGAGCCGGGAGAGCGCGCGCCTGGCGGGTGCCGATGCTTACTTGAGCAAGTCCGCCGCGGGGCGTGAGCTGCTTCCGCTGCTCGATGAAATCACATGAGGTAAACAGCATAATAAACTGTTATTAAATAGCTTTTGAAAGTGGTTCGGTGCCTTTGAGGAGCCGCTCGAGTTCCGCAGCCGGCATTGGCTTTCCGTACAGATAGCCCTGCGCCTCATCGCATTCCAGGGCGCGCAGAATCGCGAGCTGCTCGTTCGACTCCACGCCCTCGGCGAGCACCCTCAGCCCCAGGCTGTGCCCCATGCTGATGATGGCGGACACGATCGCGTGATCGCCCTCCCCCACGGTGAGCTCGCGCACCAGCGAGCGGTCGATCTTGAGCCGGCGCAGCGGAAAGCGCTTCAGGCATGACAGGTTCGAGTAGCCGATGCCGAAGTCATCCATCGCCACTTTGACGCCGAGCTCTTCGAGCCCCCGGATCGACTGCAGGGTCTGATCGGTCTCCTCGATGAGCATGCTCTCGGTGATCTCGATCTCGAGGCTCGCCCCGGGGAGTCCCGAGGCGTGCAGCGCGGCTCCGACGCGTTCGACCAGGTCCCCGCGCGCCAGCTGACGCGCCGAGAGATTGACCGCGACGGGTACGGCGAGCACCCCCGCATCCTGCCATTCGCGCATCTGCCGGCACGCCTCGCGCATCGCCCACGCGCCGATCGAGAGAATCAGGTCGGTTTCCTCCGCGATCGGAATGAACTTCGCGGGCAGCACCAGCCCGAGCTTCGGGTGGTGCCAGCGAATCAGTGCCTCGACGCCGATCAGGGCGCCCGAGCGCAGATCGATCTGCGGCTGGTAGTGCAGCACGAAGCGTTTTTCCGCGAGTGCCTGCCGCAGATCGTTCTCGAGCATCAGCCGCTCGAGTGCCGCGGCGTGCATATTGGGCGTGAAGAAACGGAAAGTGTTGCGACCGGATTCCTTGGCTTTGTACATCGCCGTGTCGGCGCTCTTCAGCAGATCCTCGAAGCTCGCCCCGTCGCGTGGATAGACACCGATACCCACACTCGGCGTGACCTGCAGGCAGTGGCCGTCGATCCGATACGGCGATCCCAGTACTTTCAGCAGCCGCTGCACGATGTGCTCGATCGCCTCGACCTCATCCACGGAGCACAGCAGCAGGAACTCGTCCCCGCCCAGCCGGCTCACCGTGTCGCTCGCGCGGGCCACGCGCTGCAGGCGCTCGGCCACCGCCTGCAGCAGCCGGTCTCCGGTCATGTGTCCGAGTGAGTCATTGATGTTCTTGAATCGATCGAGGTCGATGAGCACCAGCGCGAGCATCGTCCCCTCCGTCTGCGCCGTCGCGAGCGCCCGCTGTGCGCGCTCCTGCAGATGCATGCGGTTGGACACGCCCGTGAGCGGATCGACGTGGGCGAGCTTCCAGATGTGCTCCTCGGCGCGCTTGTGCTGGGTGATGTCGACCGAGATGTCGATGTAATGAGTGATGGCCCCGCCGCTGTTGCGCACCGCCGCCACGGCGGTGAGCGTGGGATAGGTCGCCCCGCCCGCCCGACGCCGCCACAGCTCGCCGCGCCAGCGGCCGCTCTCATCGATCTGGCGCCACATGGCGGCATACTGCCGAGGCTCCTGCTGCGCGGCATTGAGCATGCCGATGTGACGGCCGATGACATCGGCAGCCGCGAAGCCCGTGGACTCGAGGAACGCACGGTTCACCGATACGATGGAACGCGCCCAGTCGGTAATGACGATGGCCTCGTGGGTGGATTCGAATACCGAGGCCGCGAGGCGCAGCTGCTCCTCGCTCTTCTTGCGCTCGGAGACATCCGCGTGGGTGCCGGCAAAGCGGATGGGCGCGCCGTTGGGGTCGCGCTCCACCACCGCGCCGCTCGAGGCGATCCACTTCCAGTCCCCGTGGGCCGTGCGGATGCGGTACTCGGTGCTGTAGGTCGGCGCATCGCCGCGCAGATAAGACTCGAATTCCCCGACGACACGGTCGCGGTCATCCGGGTGGATGAGCTCGACCACCTGCATGCGGGTCTTGAATTTGCTCAGGGCATCGAGCCCGAGCATGGCACCGTAGTGATAATTGTGTGTCAGCTCATCGGTCGGCAGATTGATATCCATGACACCGAGGTTCGAGGCGGACACCGACATGCGCATCCGCGCTTCGCTCTCGATGAGGATGCGCTCGGCGTTCTTGCGCTCGGTGATGTCCTCGACGATGGACCAGATGAGCTTCTGGCCCTCGCTGCCGGTGATGACGATGCCGTTCAGCTGCAGCGGCACGAGCGTGCCATCCTTGCGCCGGTACTGCTTTTCGTAGGGGCCGTAACGCCCGGTGCGCTCGAGGTCAGCGAGCTGGCGCGCCTCATCGGCCTCGTAGCTCTTGGGCGTGAGAGCCCAGTAGTCCAGGCTCTTCAGCTCCTCGCTCGAATAGCCGGTGATCTCGCGGAACGCTTCGTTGAATTCGATGTAGCGGCCGGACATGTCACACAGCGCAATGCCGAGTTGGGACAGCTCGAACAGGCCCTGCAGTTTCTCCGCGTGGGTACGCAGCGACTCCTGGACCTGGCGGCGCTCGCCGATGTCATCGCGGGCGACGCACAGCATTCCCCTGCCGCTCGCCAGCTCGATGGGATGCACGACCGTGTCGACCGTGAATTCGCTGCCATCCTTGCGACGGCCACGCAACACGAGCGACGTGCCGCTCGGCTCAGTAGGGGGCTCACTCACGAACCGGCGCAGGGGAATCAGGATATCGACAGACTGCCCGGTCAGCTCCGCGCGCGAGTAGCCGAACATGCGCTCCGCCGGCGCATTGCAATGCGCGACCCGTCCCTGCTGGTCGATGACCAGCAGCGCGTCCCGGCTGAACTCGAAGATGCGCTGATAAAGGTCCACGCGAGGAGGGTTCCCTGATGCGGCGCCTGCCAGACTAGGGGGAACCCTGAGGCCGTCGTATCCATAAAACTGCCTAGAGGCAGCGCCAGTACTACCTAGGGCGGATTACCCGAACGCCCCCATTCCGGGCCGCGCTCGCGACAGGCACACTCTCGCTCCATGTCGAACACCAAGGACCCGAAGGCACCGCCGCCTTTTGCCCAGCCGGACGCAGCCGAGCCGCCGCCGCAGTCGCGGCCGATCGATGCGGAATACGTACGCTGGTGCGCCGAGTACTGCCTGCACCTGGCGCGTGGTCGCGCGATTCACTGAGCGGCTGCGCCCGGCCGCGCTATTTCTTCGTGACGGAGAGCTTGGTGCCGGTGAAGGGGTTGAATTCGTAGTTGCCCGGGAACTGCTCGTGGGTCCTGGGATCGAACTTCGGCGGCAGCAGGCTCCCCAGGGGCAATCGCCAGGTAAAGCTCTCATCGTAGAGGGCGTAGCTGAACGAACCGGTATGAGTCGGGTCGAGCAGGAGCTTGCCGTCCTGCCTTGCCGGATACACCACGATTTCCATCGCCTTGCCGAACTGACCGGCCATCTGCGCCATGGCCGGCTTCAGGCTGGCGAGGAGCGCCTGTGCCGCGGGATTCAGGCTCTCCGGAGCGATCGGCTCGATGACTTTGCCGCCGATGTCGAGCTTCGCATGCTGCAGCAGATCGGCACGTGACTGGGGCGCATCCAGACCCGCGCTGCCCAGCTTGGCGTGCACCAGCGCGAAGATCGAATACTCCTGCAGGGTATTCAAGACCTGATCGCGTGCCTCCGGCGTCACCATCGGATTGGCGCTCATGCTTGCTTCCCAGAACGCCTGCGGCATCCACCACACCATCGTGAGCTCGCCGTTGCTGTGCGCTTCGCGCTGGGTGTCGTGCACGATGTCTCCGATCTCCGCCGCGCGCCCGACGGCGGCCACCGTCAGCGCGCCGGTCAGGGCCAGTAGCAGTCGCCAGCGTCGTCTCATCAAATCGCTCTCCGTGTGATCTTCAGTGCTGAACCGGATGATAGCCCTGGCGCGCGAGCAGCTCGATGACACCCTCGTGACCGACGAGGTGCAGCGCGCCCACGACGATCAGATAGTCGTGGTCATCGTTGAGCATTACCGCGATGCGCGGCACCCACTTGCGGTTTCGATCCGTGAGCATCGCGTTGAGGAGCTGCGGAAACTTGTCGTAGCCCTCGTGCATGAGCTTCTCGAGCCGCGCACTGTCGCCGTGCTTCCAGGCCTCGACAAGCTCGTCGAGCTCCATGGGCAGTTCCTCGAGATCATCGAGCGTGTACTGCAGGAACTGGCGCTGTTGCGGCAGCGACATCTGTGAAAACAGGGCGAGCTGCTCCTCCGCGGTCTCAAGCCCGATGATCGCCTTGCGATCGTTCTGCGCCTGGTGCGCGAGCTGCATGTCCACGCCCGAATCGGCCCGGTAACCCGCCCTGGCAAGCCCGAGCTGCTCGAGCGTGAGGGCCACGAACCACGGCTGAAAGTGACTCATGAAGGCGGGATCAAGGCCGAGCGGCGCTGCCTGGGTGCGAAGCCGCTCGTACACATCGGGCCCCAGCGTCGCGGCGAGACTCTGACCCTCCGGCAGCTGCGCCTGAGCGAGCGTTGCCGTCATGACTTTATCCGTCGTGAGGGAGTTCAGGTCGAGCTCCATGACGAGCGACGGTGAGACCTGATAGGCGTGCAAGGCCTCCGCGGGCAGTTCGCTGTCATCGGGCTTGAGGACGTGCACCGACCCGAGCAGATACACCGTGTTGTGCTTGCCCGGAACCGTCCAGAAGAGGTGGTGAGCGTCGGCAGCGCTTGCCGGCGCACCGATACACAGCCCGATGAGGGCCGCAAGGAACATCGAGCGGGACACGCCGCGATACTACCCGATCCAAACAGCAAGCCGTTATGCTTCGACGCCGGTCCGCACCGAAGCAACGGGGAGACAATCATGAAAAGAAGAACGTTCGTGACATCTGCGCTGGCGCTCGGTGCATCCGCAGGGGCCCTCCCCCGCCCGTTGTGGGCCGCGACCACCGCGGCGCCTGCCGGCGCGGGGAGCGCAAGCGCACGCGAGCTGCCCTTCGTGCGCTCCGATGGCAAACAAGGCGTGCTCACCGCGGCCGAAGTCGCGGAGCTGCGCGGCAGTCTGGGCGGCACGCTTCTCACCGCGAGCGATGACGGCTATGACGCTACGCGCCGGATCTGGAATGGCGCCTTCGATCGCAAGCCGGCGCTGATTGCGCGCTGTGCCGGTGCCGCCGATGTGACGGAAGCGGTCGACTTCGCCCGCACACACAGCATGCTGGTTGCCGTGCGGGGCGGCGGGCACAGCCTCTCGGGCCAGTCGGTGTGCGACGGCGGCATCATGATCGACCTCGCGGGCATGCGCGGTCTGCGCGTCGATCCGGAAAGCCGCAGTGCCTGGGTCCAGCCGGGCGTGCTGCTGGGCGCCTTCGATCGCGAGGCCCAGTTCTATGGGCTTGCGACCACGGCCGGCACGGTCTCGCACACCGGCGCCGCCGGACTGACTCTGGGTGGCGGCTTCGGCCGCATCGCCCGGCGCTTCGCGCTCGCCTGTGACAATCTCAAGGCGGCCGATGTCGTGACCGCCTCCGGCAAGCTCGTGAAAACGACCGAGCTCGAAAATCCGGATCTCTTGTGGGGTTTGCGCGGTGGTGGCGGCAACTTCGGCATCGTCACCTCCTTCCAGTACCAGCTGCACAAAGTCGACCCGATGATGTACGGCGGGCGGCTGCTCTTTAATGCCAAGGACGCGCGCGAGATCCTCGGATTCTTCGCCGGCTACGCCGCTGAGGCACCCGATGAGCTCTGCGCCGACTGCGGGCTCGGTACGAGCGAGAAGTTCGGTCCCTATCTTGGCTTCGATATCTGCTATAGCGGCCCGCTCTCCAGTGCCGAGAAAGTCCTCGCGCCGCTGCGCACGATCCGCAAGCCGCTGGTCGATGCGCTCGGCCCGGCGCTCTATGTGAAGCTGCAGTCGAGCGGCGATGACTCCAATGCGCCAGGCGCCTGCTACTACGAGCGCTCCGGATTTCTCAAGCAGCTCAATGCCGCCGTGATCGATGCCGTGGTCTCCATCATGGAGCAGCCGCATCCGGCAGATGCCGAGATGGCGTTCGTGCACCACGGGGGCGCCATCGCCCGTGTGAAGCCCGAGGCGACGGCGTTCTGGCATCGCGATGCGAAGCACACGCTGCTCGTCGACATCGGCTGGAACGGCCCCCACAACGAGAAGGCCCGCGATGAGGCGCTGCACTGGGCGCGCGAGAACTGGAAGGCGGTGGAGAAGCTGACCGACGGCTTCTACGTCAATACCGTGGCGCTCGATGACCCGCATCAGCGGATCCGCGCGACCTATGGCGCGAACTACGATCGGCTGGTCGCACTGAAGGACAAGTTCGATCCCACGAACCTGTTCCACATGAACGCGAACGTGCCGCCGAGCAAGTCCCCGGCCTAGCTCTGCGGCTTACGGTGGTGATCGGCGCCGATGAGGATGTAGACGGCCGGCACCACGAACAGCGTGAAGAGCGTGCCGATCGACAGGCCCGAGAACAGCACGATGCCCATGGCCCGGCGCCCCGCGGCACCGGCGCCGGAGGCGATGACGAGCGGCATCACGCCCAGCACCATCGCGGCTGTGGTCATGAGGATCGGCCGCAGTCGCACGGTGGCCGCCTCCTCGATCGCCTCGAGCTTGCTCTTGCCGGCCATCTGCTGCTGGTTCGCGAACTGCACCAGCAGGATGCCGTGCTTGCTGATGAGGCCGAGCAACGTCACCAGCCCCACCTGCGTGTAGATATTGAGCGAGGCAAAGCCGATATTGATGAAGAGCAGCGCGCCAAACAACGCCATCGGCACCGTCACCAGAATCACCGCCGGGTCGCGGAAGCTCTCGAACTGCGCCGCGAGCGCCAAGTACACGATGATGAGGGCGAAGATCAGCGTGACCAGAAAGCTGCCGGAGCCGTACATGAATTGCCGCGATTGCCCGGCGTAGTCCACCGTGTAGCCGGCCGGGGCGACTTCGTGCACCGTCTTGCGCAGGAATGCCAGCGCATCTGCGAGCGACACTCCGGGGGCACCGCCGAAGGTGGCGGCGTTCAGCTGCTGGAAGTGACCGATGGTCTCGGGCACGGCGCCGGTGCGGATCTGCGCCACGGTCCGTGCCGGGATCAGTGCGCCGTTACCGGCTCGCACGTAGTAGTCGAGCACCTGCTCGGGATTCAATCGGTCTCTTTGCAGGACCTGCGGGATCACTTTGTAGGAGCGGCCCGCGATCGAGAAGTAGTTGACGTAGCCGCCGCCCAGGGCCGCTCCGAGGGAGGCGCCGACGTCTTGCTGCGTGAGTCCGAGATCGCCGACAAGGTCGCGATCGACATTGAGCGTCGCCTGCGGCTTGTCGAGCTTCAAGTCCGTGTCGATGAAGAAGAACATGCCGCTCGCCTTGGCGCGCGCGAGCACCTCCTGGGCCACGGCATTCAGGTTCTCGATCGGCTCCGTGGTCGTGATCACAAATTGCAGCGGCAGCCCCGAGGACCCGGGGAGCGAGGGGAACTGGAAGGCCGCGGTTTGCGCGCCGGCGATCTTGTTCCACTTGCTCTGCAGGGCCTGCTGGATCTCGGTGGCGGAGCGGTGCCGCTCGCCCCAGGGCTTGAGCAGCACACCGCCAAATCCCTGCGTAACGGAGGACTGACCCAGGATCTGGAACACCGCATCCGCCTCGGGGAGCGATTGCGAGATGTCATACATCTGCTGCGAGTAGACCTGCATCTGCGCGAGCGTCGCATTGGGCGGACCGAGGAGCTGCGCCACGACCACACCCTGATCCTCCTGCGGTGCAAGCTCGCTCTGGGCCGTGGCGAACAGATACACCGTTCCGGCGAGCAGCATCACGCCGAGCAGCACCAGCGCCTGCCAGGTGGCGAGCCACCGGGTCAGCACGCGGTGATAGCCGCTGCGTACGCGCGCGAACTGGTGGTCGAGGAAGCGCGCAAAGCGCCCTTCCTCCTGCTCGCTCTTGAAGATGCGCGAGCACAGCATGGGCGAGAGCGTGAGCGCGATGACCCCCGATACCGTCACTGCGCCCGCGAGCGTGAACGCGAACTGCGTGAACAGAGCGCCGGTGAGACCGCCCTGAAGTCCGATGGGGGCATACGCGGCGATCAGCACGATGGTCATCGCGATGATCGGTGCGCCGAGCTCAGCCGCGCCCTGCAGCGCCGCTTCGAGCGGGCGCATGCCCTCCTTCAGGTGCCGGTCAATGTTCTCGACGACGATGATCGCATCATCGACGACCAGGCCGATGGCGAGCACCAGGGCGAGGAGCGTCAGCAGGTTGATCGAGTAGCCGAACGCCAGCATGACCGCGAAGGCGCCAATGAGAGACAGCGGCATCGCCAGCACCGGCACCATGACGGCGCGCGGCGCGCCGAGGAACAGGAAGATGACCACCGTGACGATGAGCAGCGCCTCGATCAGCGTCTTGATGACCTCGCGGATGGAGGTGGTCACGAAGATCGTGGTGTCGTAGACCAGATCCTGTTTCAAGCCCGTGGGCAGCGCGTTCGCCAGCTCCGGCATCATCGCGCGCACGGCTTTGGCGACGTCGAGCACGTTGGCGCGCGGGGCGGTGACGATGCCGATGAAGACTTCGCGCTGGCCATTGAAGGCGACGCTGTAATCGTAGGTCTCAGAGCCCAGCACGACCGTTGCCACGTCCTGCAGACGCACCAGTGCCTGATCCTGCCGGCGCACGATCAGCTGCTTGAACTCATCCAGGGTGTGCAGATCGGTGGAGGCGTTCAGATCCACGCTCACCATCTGGCCCTTGGTCGAACCCACGGTCGTCAGATAATTGTTCTGTCCCAGGGCGGTGTACACGTCCGCGGCGGTGACGCCATGCGCCGCCATGCGCTGCGGGTCGAGCCAGGCGCGAAGCGCGAACTGCCGCCCGCCGATCACGTCGGCATTCTGCACTCCGGGGATCGACTCGAATTTCGGCTTGATGATGCGCAGTACGTAGTCGGTGACGCTGTTGGCGGGCAGCGTCGAGCTGTAGTACCCGATATAAAGAGTGTCGGTGGTCTGCTCGGGCTGCAGCGTGATCACCGGCTGCTGGGCCTGCGGCGGCAGCTGATTGCGCACCGCGTTCACCTTGGTGCTGATCTCGGTGAGTGCGCGGTTGGAGTCGTAATTCAAGCGCAGTGTCGCCGTGATGACCGACACGCCCGTGGTGCTCGAGGAGGACAGGTACTCGATGCCCTGCGCCTGCGCGATTGCCGACTCGAGCGGCTGCGTGATGAAGCCTGCGACGGTGGCCGCGTCAGCGCCGTAGTAGGTCGTGGCGATGCTGACCGAACCGCTCTCCGTCTGCGGATATTGCGTGACCGGCAGCTCGAAAGCGGCCCGCAGGCCCAGCACCAGGATCAGCAGACTCACGACCGCCGAGAGGACGGGCCTGCGGATGAAGAGGTCGGTGAACTTCATGGCGCCGCCTAATTCTCCTGCGGCGTGGGACCGGCGTCGTTCTTCGGCTGCACGCTGTTGTCGACCTCGAGCGGCGTGCCGTTCTTGATCTTGAGCTGACCGCTCGTCACGACCAGATCGCCTTCATTGACGCCGCTCACGATCGCCACCTGATCCCCGCGTGTTGCGCCCAGCGTGACGAATACCTGCTGGGCGGTGAGCCCGGCCTTCGCGCCCGCCCCGCGCCGGGCCAGAAATACGGTCGCGCCATAGGGGTTGTAGCTGATCGCGGTCTGCGGCAGCGTGAGGAAACGGGTGACCGTGCCGGCCGCAATCGCCACCCGGCCGAACATGCCGGGCATCAGGCGCCGATGCGGATTTTCGATGCTGGCTTCGATTTCGAAGTTGCGCGTCGCCGGATCCACCTGCGAGTCGAGCGCCGTGAGTGTGCCGGTGAAACTCTCCCCCGGAAAGGCATCCACCGTGAGCGTCACGCCCTGCCCCGTGTGCACTCGCGCAAGCTGCTGCTGCGGCAGGCGTGCGTCCACATAGAGCGTATCGATGGCCTGCAGTGTGACCACCTTGTCGCCGGCATTGAGGTATTGACCGGGATTGACGGTCGTAATGCCGAGCCGTCCGGCGAAGGGTGCGCGCAGCGTGCGCTTCGCGACCGCGGCTTCCTGCGCCACGACTTGCGCGCGCTTGTTCTTCAGATCCGCCACGTCGGCATCGATCTGCGCCTGGCTGATAGCCTGCGCATCGAACTGAATCCGATCGCGCGCCAGCACAGTGGCCGCAAGCTCCGCCGCCGCCTGCAGCGACTGCAATGCACCGATCTCGACATCCGCATTGAGCTCGACCAGGATCTGGCCGGCCTTGGCGTCCTCGCCCGAGTGAAACTGAATGCTGCGCACCAGGCCGGTCACCTCGGTCGTGACATCGACGCCGCGCACCGCACGCAGACTCCCGACCGCATCGATCGTCGGCTGCCACGAGGAATAGGCGACGTTCGCCGCGGTGACGGTCTGCGGCGGTGAGCTGTTCTGCGACATCGCCTGCTGAATCATGTGGTTCTTGAATAGATTCCAGCCGACGATGAGCGCCAGCAGTACGCCAGCACTGATCACCACAATAATCACGCGGTTGTGAAGCCGCGGATCCGGGCCGTCGAGCACGTCACTCACGTTTCGATTTCTCCTGATTCCACCAGCCCCCGCCCAGGGCTTGAAACAGCGCCGCGGTGTCGGCATAGCGCGAGGCGAGTGCCTGCACCCGCGCCTGGCGTGACTGGGCGTACTGTCGCTCGGCCACGATGAGCGTCACATAGCTCACCGCGCCCGCGGCGTACTGACGGCGGGTAAGCGCGAGCGAATCGGCCGCAGCGCTCTCCCCGTCCGCATCGGCCTTCAGCGTGCGCGCATCGGCCTCGAGCGCCCGCAGCGTGTCGGCCACATCCTGCAGCGCCGTGAGCACGGTCTCGCGGTATTGCGCGGTGGCGCGATCGAGGTCCGCCCGGGCGGCGCGGCGCCGCGCCGTGAGCGCACCGCCGTGAAACAGCGGCTGCATGAGCGAGCCGCCGATGCTCCAGGCGCGTGTGCCGGCGCCGAAGAGATCGCTTGCCGACACCGTTTCCGAGCCGATCGAGCCGGTGAGATTGAGCTGCGGATAAAGATCGGCGGTCGCCACCCCGAGCTGCGCGGTCGACTCGTGCAGCAGCGCCTCCGCCGCACGTACGTCGGGGCGCTGGCGCACCAGCCTGGCCGGTACGCTCAATGGCAGCTCGGTGGGCAGCGTGAAGCTTGCGAAGGTGAAATCCGCGCTGCCGGTCTGGGGCTCGCGGCCGATGAGCACCGCCAGGCGGTGCTGCGCCTGCGCGAGCGATTTCTGCAGCGTCGGCAGCACGCTCTCGGACTGCGCCACCTGTGCGCGCTGCGAGAGCAGGTCCGCGCGCGAGGCCGCACCCGCGTTCAATTGCTTCTCGATGACGGCGAGCTGCTCGCGCTCGCTGTGCAAGATGTCCTCCTGCGCCTCGACCTGCTCGTGGAGCGAGGCCACGTTCACCGCCGTCGTCACCACATTGTTGATCAGCGTCAGACGCGCCGCCTCGAACTCCCACTGCTGGTATTCGGCTTGCGCGCGCGCGGCCTCGACGCTGCGGCGGGCGCCGCCGAAGAGGTCGATGCGGTAGGCGACGCTCACCGAGGCGTCGTACAGCGTGAACGTCGAGGCCGGCAGGTTCGGCTGTCCGAAGGAGGCGCCCGGCACGCTCTCGCGCGTGACCGACCCCTGCGCGTCGACCGAAGGCAGCAACGCATCGCCGCGCTGCGCGGCATAGTTCTCCTGAGCGCTGCGCAGCGTCGCCGCTGCCGCGGCGAGTGTCGGGCTGTGGGCGATCGCTTCGCGGATCAGCGCATCGAGCTCATCGGCGTGAAACAGCGTCCACCAGTTGGCCGGCACCTCGGCGCCGGAGCGGAAGTTCTGCGCAGCACCGCCCGGCCCAGGAGCCTCCACGGTGGAGCTGGGCTGAGTAGTGGGCGTGTATTCGGCCGAAGCCGGCGCCGCGGGTTGTTTGAAGTCCGGTCCTACGGCGCAGGCCGTCAGCACCACCGTGCCGACCGCAGCCACGAGGGCTGCCGCCTTGCGCGCGCCGGTCCCTGCGCACTGCTGCATCTGATTGAAACCGTACTACAAAACGACGAAGTAGTGGATGCGATTTGCGCCCGGGATCTTTTCCGCTACGCCGACGAATACGTGACGGCCAAGCCATTCATGCGGCCCCTCCGGGGCATCGAACTTCGGTGACACGCGCATGTAGTACTCATCGGCCCTGACGGGCTCGTTGCGCGACATCTTCGCCATCGCCTCCTCGCTCCCCCAGCGATAGCCGCGGTTCTGCATATAAATGATGGCGCCATCGTCGGCCTCGAGCAGGTAGCGCGCATCGAAGTCGATGACGCCGTTCGGCCGCACCAGCGGAAAGTCTCCCCCGGACATTGGCACGACCCGGCCGTTCAGTCTCGGCCCCTCGATCTTGCCGGCCGCGGCGTACACCGCGCCGCGGGTCGCGCCCTGCGCGCTCGGCTTGACCCACTTCAGGCCCGCCAGCTCGATCGAGATGGTGAAAGCGTGTTCCAGGGTCGGCGCGAAGGGATGCCCTGCCATACGTAAGCTCTCCGGTGAGTGGCGCGCGATGGTACCGCCCGCCTGATCCGCACCGCTATACTTCCTGCCAGCATGTCACGCACGCGCAAACGCTCTGTAACGCGGACGCTCCTGGCGACCCTGGTGCTGGCGGCGCTCGTGCAGCGAGGCCTGATCCCGGCCGGGTACATGCCCGCCGCGGGCGACGTCGGGTCAATGCAGCTTTGCCCCATGATGCACGTGAAAGGCGAAGCTGGCGCTGCGGCCGACGCCGCAGCATCCGGCGATCCCTCGACACCGCGTCAACGTCTCACCGTCTGTCCGTTCGACTGGTCGGCGCTCGCAGCGCCACTGCCGGCGATTCTCGTGTTCGTGCCGGCCGAGCGCGTACCGTCGATTCCTTCGTGGTACGAGCGCACTTCGGGCTGCCTGCCGACGATCCTTCGGGCGCAGTCTGCGCGCGCACCGCCTGCTTTCATCTGATCGATAGCTGACGCTTCCTGTGTCCGACTCCGAGCTCGAGAAGAGCGTCGGCAGTGGATGCAGCCCGAATTACGCTGTTTGAGCCAGATGAGGCAATACCGTGTCAATCCCAGCCACCTTGCGGCGCCTGTCCATTCCGGGCGCGGCGCCCGCGTTGATCATTCCACTGCTGCTCGTAGCACCGCATGAGGCGCAGGCCTGCGCAACCTGCGGTTGCACCCTGAGCGCCGATGCCGCGATGGGCTACTCGGCAAATCCGGGCTGGCGCCTGAGCATCGAATACGACTACATCCACCAGGATCAGTTGCGCAGCGGAACTCATTCCGTCTCCGGCGTGCCGGACGGCAATGAGCTCGAGCGCGAGACGCTCAATCGCTACATCACCACCAGCTTGAGTTATTCGCCCAGCTCGGACTGGAATGTCAGCGTGTTCGCGCCCTATGTCGTGCGTACACACTCCACCTACGGGACGTTCGACTCGACGCAGCCCCTGCCCGATCTCAGCAGCTCCCGCAGCTCGAGCATCGGCGACATGCGGCTGATCGGCAGCTATCAGGGCATCCTGCCGACCCACAATCTGGGCGTGCAGGTGGGCATCAAGCTACCGACCGGAAAGTATGGTACTGCCGTGGATTTCGACGCGGGTCCGAACGCCGGAACTCCACTTGATGCAAGCCTGCAACCCGGTACCGGCAGTACCGACGTGATCCTCGGCGCCTACTTCTATCAGGCGATCAGTCAGAATTGGGACTTCTTCGCGAACGGGCAATTTCAGAGCGCCGTCAAACATCATATGGATCAACCCGGCGACGATTACCGCCCGGGAAACTCCACTTCGCTCAGCTTCGGATTCAGATACGAAGCCCATCCGCGTTGGGTCCCCCAGGTGCAGGTGAACCTGCTGCACAAGTCCCGGGACCAGGGCGCTCTCGCTGACGTGGAGAGCACGGCCGGGAATGTGGCTTATGTCAGTCCCGGCTTGACCGCCCGGGTGGTCGACCAGCTGCACCTTTTCGGCTTCGTGCAGCTACCGGTGTATAGCAATCTGTACGGCTACCAGCTCTTTCCGCGTTATACGGTAAGTGTGGGCGCGAGCTATGCCTTCTGACTCAGTCTTGTTCTCCCCGCTCAGATCGCGGCGCGCGGTACTGCGCGGCTGCGCCAGTTCGCTGATCGCCGCCATGAGCCTGCGGGGCGGTCCTGCCCGGGCGAATGATCTGCGCATCGGGGCCCTCGCTCCCCCGGCTACTCTTGTGACACTGGACGGTCAGCGCATCTCAACGACGGATCTGCTTGGACAAGTGGTCGTCCTGATGTTCTGGGCGACCTGGTGCGTACCGTGTCGCGATGAACTCGCGCTGGTGTCGCGCTACGCCGCGCAGCACGCGGATGCAGGTCTGCGCGTGCTCGGCTTCAGCCTCGACTCCCGTGATGAGCTTGCCAAGGTCAGAAGCATCACGCGGGATCTGACATTCCCGAATGGCTTGCTCGAAGTCTCCAGCGCTGCAGGCTACGGCCGAATCTGGCGTCTGCCGGTCAATTTCACCATCGATCGGGCGGGACGACTCATCGAGGATGGCTGGAAAGAGAAACAGCCCGGCTGGACGCCACAGCGGCTTGAGCAGATCGTGACTCCCTTGCTCGTGCCACCCCCGAACTGAAGGGCGCCACCCCGCTGCGACCGATGTGGCGCTTGCGTTGGTCGCGGTGGCCGATTCGTAGCAATCTGTCCGAGAATGGGGCCTCCCATGGGACAATTTCTGACTCTGGGCGATGTGCTCGGCGACCCGGCGCTGCGCGCGCTCGTCGGCCGCATCCGGCAGTTGCCGGCGCGGCCGCGCATCTTTGCGCGCCTGCAGGTCGTGCTGGCGAACGAAGCCGTGGTCGCGCGCGATGTCGCCCAGATCATCACCGCCGATGCGGTCATCACGGGCAAGGTGCTGCAGCTTGCGAATTCCGCCTTCTATCGGCGCACCAAGCCGGTGAGCAGCATCGAGCAGGCGGTGACGAATCTCGGATTCAACGGCGTGCGAAACCTGGTGCTGTGCGCGGAAGTGTTCGCACGCTGGCCGTCGCGCTCCTCCGGTGCGGTGCTCAATCTCGAGGTGCTGCAGGAGCACAGCCAACGCGTCGCGGCGGTGACTCACGCGCTGGCGGCCGGCACCTCCTTCACGGATGACGCGGTGCTCGCCGCGCTGATGCACGACATCGGCTACTGGGTGCTGCTGCAGGACTGTCCCGGGGAGCTCGCGCGCGTGCAGGAGCTGGCGCTCTCCGAGCGCATCACCCTGCCCGAGGCGGAGATGCGCGTCCTGGGCGCCTCACACGCGGAGCTCGGCGCCCACCTGCTCGCGCTGTGGGAGCTGCCCCCGGCGGTGGTCGAAGCCGTGGCCCATCACCATGCTCCGACGCGAGTGGCGCCGCGCCCCTACGATGTACTCGCGGCCCTGGCCGTGGGAATGGCGCTCTCCGGCACCGACGACAGTGACGCCTTCGCGGGCAGCCCGCCGCGCGCCATCGAGGTCGGGCCGGAGTACCTGGCCGAGCGCGGCGCGCCTTTTTCCTGGGGCGAGGCCCAGCAGCGGGCCATGCGGGTGCAACCAAGTGTTGGACAGGCTTGACGAAATCCCGGCTTACCCCTACCGTCGGGGGCCACAAGCGTTCACCTGCGACTATCCGAGGTTATGACAGTGAGCTGGGAAACCCCGCAATTCGTCGAGATCAAGATGGATGCCGAGATCAATTCCTATCAGGACGATTTCGGCGACAACCACCACTAGAGGCTGAAATCCGGCCATCGGCCGGATGTTGGCGCGCCCCCGGGCAGCCGTGAGAATCCGAGTACTCGGCTCCGCTGCCGGCGGCGGCTTTCCCCAGTGGAACTGCGGCTGCACGAACTGCCGCGGCGTCCGTTCCGGCTCCCTAAGCGCCCGTCCGCGAACCCAGGAATCGGTGGCTGTCAGCGCCGATGGCACGGATTGGTTCTTGCTCAATGCCTCCCCGGAGATCCGCTCCCAGATCGAGGCGTTTACGGCGCTTCATCCGCGGGCGGCCCGACACTCCCCGCTGGCCGGCATCCTGCTGACGAACGGCGACCTGGACCACTGTCTGGGCCTTCTCTCCTTGCGCGAATCCCACCCGCTGACCGTGTACGCGAGCGCGGCAGTACGGGAAGGCTTTGTGAAGGACAACGTTCTCTACGCGACGCTCGAGCGATTCGAGGGCCAGGTCACCTGGCGGGAGCTCGCCCCGGGACGGGAGCTGACGCTCACCCGCGCGGATGGCTCTGCAAGCGGTCTCACCGTTGAGGCTCTGAGCGTGCCGGGACAACCGCCCCTTCACTTGCGCGGGCGCGCAGTGCCGAGTGCCGGGGATAACGTGGGGCTCATCATCCGCGAGCGCAGCACCGATGCGCGCCTCACCTATCTTTCGGGCGTCGCGGCGCCGACGCTGGCGCTCGAGAAGGCGATCGACGGTGCCGACTGTGTGTTCTTCGATGGCACCTTCTGGTCGAGCGATGAGCTCATCCGTCTGGGCCTGAGCGAGCGGCGCGCCGAGGACATGGCCCACTGGCCCGTCGGTGGCCCGGCCGGCAGTCTTGCTCAGCTTGCAAAACTGTCGGCGCGGCACAAGCTCTATATCCACGTGAACAATACCAATCCCATGCTGCTTGAGGACTCACCCGAGCGGGCGGCGGTGACTCGAGCCGGCTGGCAAGTAGCCCACGACGGGCTCGAGATCGAGATCTAGATGCGCGAGGCGGCCTGGTCGGCGAGCGAGTTCACCGAGCGACTGCGCGAGGAAGGCGCTCGCCGCTATCACGATCAGCATCGCTACCACGTCCTGATGCACGAGGGCGGCCTCACGCAGCTGCAGCTGCAGCAGTGGGTGCTCAACCGCTACTACTACCAGACCCGCATTCCGATCAAGGATGCGCTCATCCTCTCGAAGTCCGAGGATCCGGCGTTCCGGCGCATGTGGATCCATCGCGTGCACGATCACGACGGCAGTGCGGAGAACGAAGGCGGATTGGCGATGTGGCTGCGGCTCGCCGAGGGCGTGGGCCTGGATCGCGCCGAGGTGGCGAGCTGCCGTTCAGTACTGCCTGGCGTGCGCTTCGCCTGCGATGCCTATGTCGAGTTCGTACGCGACCACAGTGTGCTCGAGGCAGTGGCCTCCTCCCTCACCGAGTTCTTCGCGCCCGATCTCATGAGCCGGCGGATCCTCGCGTGGGAACAGCACTATCCCTGGGTCGACCCGAAGATGCTCGCCTACTTCCGCTCGCGGGTGACGCGCGCGCGGGGGGATTCGCAGGAAGCCATCGGCTACGTGACCGCTCAAGCCACGACGCGCGAGCTGCAGGAGCGCTGCATCGCCGCGCTCATCCGCAAGACCGAGATCCTGTGGCACCTGCTCGACTGTGTGTACGCCGCCTACATCGATCCTGCCTGGGGCGCACAGGGACCACGAGCATGATCGAGCTCACGGCACGGCCGAAACTCGCACCGAAGGTGCGGTTGCGCTTTGATGCCCAGACCCAGCGCTACCTGCTGCTGTATCCGGAGAAGGGCATGCAGCTGAACGGCACGGCGGCCGACATCGTGCAGCTGTGTACGGGTGAGCACAGCGTTGAGGAAATCATTACGCGCCTCGGCGCCAAGTACGCACCGCAGCCGCCGGAGGCGATCCGGCAGGAAGTAACCACCTTCCTCAACGCGCTCGCCGAACGCGCGCTGATCCAAAGCGAGCCGTGAGCACGCCCGCCGTCAACCGGCCGTACACGCTGGTCGCGGAGCTCACTTACAAGTGTCCGCTGCGGTGTGTGTATTGCTCCAATCCCCTGGACTATGGGCGCCACGATGCCACGCTCAGCACCGAAGAGTGGCTGCGCGTGCTGCGCGATGCGGAAGCCTTAGGCGTCGTGCAGTTGAACCTCACCGGCGGTGAGCCGCTGCTGCGGCCGGATCTCGAGCCCCTGGTGGCGGAAGCCGAGCGGCTGCAGCTCTACACCAACCTCATCACCAGCGGCATCCCGCTCACGCGCGAGCGGCTGGCACGCTTGCGCGATCTGGGCCTTGATAACGTGCAGATCTCGATCCAGGACGTGACCGCCGCAGGTGCCGAGCGGATCGCCGGCCGCAAGTCCTTCGAGCGCAAGCTGCAGGTGGCCCGCTGGGTGAAGGAGCTCTCGCTTCCCCTGACGCTCAATGTAGTCCTGCATCGTGAGAACCTGGATCACTGCGGGGAAATCGTGGCACTCGCCGAGAAGCTGTCGGCCGACCGCCTCGAGCTCGCGAATACCCAATATCTCGGCTGGGCGCTCTTGAACCGCGAGAGCCTGCTGCCGACGCGCGAGCAGTTGGCGCGCGCGCGCGCGATCGCCGCGGCGGCGCGCGCGCGCCTGACCGGCAAGATGGAGATCCTGTTCGTCACGCCCGACTACTACGGCGACAGACCCAAGGCCTGCATGGACGGCTGGGGCCGGCGCTTCATCGTGGTGAGTCCGGACGGTCTGGTGCTGCCGTGCCATCTCGCGCACACGCTGCCGGGGCTCGAGTGGGAGAGCGTGAAGGAGCGTGCGCTCGCGGAGATCTGGGAGCGCGGCGATGCGCTCAATCATTTTCGCGGCGAGGAGTGGATGCAGGAGCCGTGCAGGAGCTGCGATCGGCGCACGATCGACTTCGGCGGCTGCCGCTGTCAGGCCTATCACCTGACCGGGGATGCGGCAGCGACCGATCCCGCCTGCGCCTTATCGCCGCGCCATGCCCTCATCGAGGCCGCCCGCGAGCAGGCGGCCCCCGCCGCCGCAGCGGCGCGCAAGTCCGTGGCGCTCAAGTATCGGCACGCACCTCAACCGCGAAATTCTGTCCGGCCCAGGCACCGGAGTTCTGCGCGCGATAGGTAAATTCCAGGTGCGCGCCGGGCGCGAGCGCATTGGCATCGATCTCCAGCACGTGCATCTGAAGTCCGCTGTCGCGCGTCTTCTGTGTGCGCACCGTGCGCCAGCCGTCGATGCTCCAGAGCACATCGCTCGGTGAGCGCAGTCCGAGCGTCAGGCGCACGCCGCGCGGCATCTCGCGCACGGCCGCGGCCGGTGTCCACAGCACGTGCTTGAGCTGCGGGCGCTTGCCCTGGTAACGCTGCCACACCGCCGCCGGCCGATCGCTCGGCCGGCCCAGCTCGCGCGATGCGGCGAGCTTCATGAACTCGGCGTGCGCCCACGCAAGCGGCATGGCGGAGCCGGTCGCATGCCCGCGATCGAGTCCCAGCGCGGGCAGACTCGCCGTGTCCCAGACCTGCTCGGGGATCATGCCGCCGCTCGAGGCCATCTGTGCCATCGCCGCGAGCTGCGGCAGCGGATCGCGGCCGGCGACGAGTTCGTAGTGCCCGCGCTCGCCGGTCAGGAGCGGCCAGGGCCTGCCGCGACCCGTGCCGTCGTACGCCGAGCCATCGTCATGCTCCCCGTAGCCATCGGCGCTGTAGCGATACCAGCCGGGTCCGGTCGGCAGCTCGATGCGCAGCTGTGCGTCGATGACTTTGAGGGTCGACAGGACGAGCGGATCATCCGCGGCACGCAGCCCGAAGCGCACGAGCTGCAGGAAATCGACACCGACCTGCTGCCAGGCGCGCATGTTGGGATCGGCGCGCCAATTGCGAACCGGCAGCACCTGCTCCAGCGCCCGTGAGTCGCTGAGGATGTCCGGCGGCGCCACGCGCACGTAGTACGCCTCGACGCCGTATTCGGCGGCGAGCGGCGTGCCGTGCGCGCACGTCCACGCCTCGAGCTTCGCGTTCCAGTAGTCCGCCACCAGCAGCGCCAGCTCGCGCGCGCCCGCTTCCAGGAACGGCGCACCGCTCACCAGGGCCGCGATGCAGGCCGTCAGGGTGAAGGCATTGATCCCCGCGTCCTCTTCCCAGCGATCCTCGGCGGTGACCGGTCCGGTCCGCACGATCTCGGCGAGCGCGCGGCCGATCATGTCGCCGATCTGGATCCCATCGAGCGCATCGCGCTCGGCGAGCGCAGCGGCCAGTAGCACCGGAAAGGCGGTCTCATCGAGCTGCAGTCCGCGCCAGAAGCTCCTGCCCCCGAGCCACTGGTTCTGGCTCCAGTGTCCATCGGGGTGCTGGGTGGCGATGAGATAGCGCAGCGTGTCGCGCGCTTCGCCCACCGCGCCCAGGGTCAGCATCGCGCCGGCGCATTCGCACAGATCGCGTGGCCACACCAGGTGATAGCCGCCGATCTCATCGCGCGTGTTGCCCCACGGCACGCTCAGACTCGCGACCATCGTGCCGGGATAGGTCTTGTCCTGGTGGGCGCGCAACACCATGGCACTCGTGCGCAGCTCGCGGTGCAGCACCGGCGAGAGCTGCGCCTGCAGCTTGCGACGCTCATCCGCGCGCGTATGCCAGGCGATCCACTGGTCGATCTGCCGCTGCCAGGTGTGCTCGAAGGGATCGAGCAGCGCGGATACCGCGATCGTCGCAGCCGCATGACGCGAGCTCGAGAAGCCGAGTGCCAGGGTGGCGCGGCATGGCAGCTCGCCCATCAGCGCGACATTGCCCGGGCCGGCTTCGGCGTATTCCCAGCTCATCGCGCCGTGTTGCGCGAAGTCCTGCCAGCCATCACTCGCCCCGACGTAGCCGGCACTGGCGCGTCCCCAGGCGTCGCGCTGCTGCGCATCCACGGCCGCGAGCGCAAGCGCAAAGGGTCCCTGCTTCGCCCACAGCATTCGCCGGCCGCGCCGCAGGCCGACCGCAGCGGTGTTGTGATGGCCGCTGCCGCCGAGGTGCGGCGCGAGCAGCGCATAGGGGCGCAAGCCCGCATCACCTTCGAGTGCGACATCGATGAGCAACGCATCGCGTTGATGGCACGACACGATGCGCAGCGTGAGCTCGAAGCGCTCGTGGCGATGGACGATGCTGACCGCGGGCACGCCATCGGCGGCCAGACTGAGCGTGTGCTGCGCGAGTCGCTTGACCTCCACCCAGAAGCCGCGGCCGTCGGCGACGATGAATCCGAGATCGCGGGTCTGCGGCAGATCCACGCGCGGATAGTAGACCTCGTTCAGGATGCCGCCGCCGATGGTGAACCACACCCGCGAGGCACCGAGCGAGCAGCCGACCATTTCCTTCGCGCTGCTGCACCAGGTGGGCAGGATGCCGGGAGCGCCGGGCGCAGCACAGCCCGCCGCCGTGGGAGCCGCCGCGGGCTCTAGGTCAGTCGGGCGTGCGACCACCGCTGCTCCAGCCAGAGCCGATAACCACCGCGGAAGGCATTGGCGTTGCTGCCCAGGCGCGCACCGGGTGGGAGCTTCTTCAGCTTCAGTGCGTTGCCGCCCCCCAGTACGACGTAATCGACTTCGAAGGCGGCCCGCAGCAGCTCCGTCACCTCGAACACGGCGCGCTGCCACTTTTTGCGTCCGAGACGCTGCAGACCGTCGATGCCCAGATACTCCTCGAAGCTGCGGCCCTTCTTGTAGGGCAGATGACCAATCTCGGTCGACTCCAGCAGGCCGTGCAGGATGAGTGCGACACCGAGCCCGGTGCCCAGGCCGAGGAAGAGCATCCGACCCCCGCGATAGCTGCCGATCGCCTGCATGGCCGCGTCGTTCACCATCTTGACGGGCTTGCCGAAAGCACGCGCATAGTCGAAGCCGACCCAGCCGTGGCCGAGGTGACGCGGCTCGGTGACGGGCCTGCCGTGCAATACCACGCCGGGATAGCCAATCGACACCGCATCGTAATGCCAGTCGCGCACGAGCCGGCGCACTGTTCGGACCATCTGGCGCGCCGTGAGTTTCGGGCCCGAGGCGAACTCGCGGGGCTTATTCTTGCCGCGCAGCAGCACTTTCACGTGCGTGCCGCCCACATCGACCGTGAGGATGCGACTGGAGCGGCGCGGCGGGCGCGGCTTATCTGGCTGAGGCATGTGCTACGGCGTAGCTCTGCTGGGCGCGCTGGATCAGAAACGCGCGGATGGCGGACTGCTCGGCGGTCGTCAGCGCGGACTTGAAGGCGATCATGCCCGCCGAGACGAGCGCCCCATCGTTGACCACGCTCTGCCACAGCGCATCGTTCCCCAAGGCGGCGCTGAAGCGCAGATCCGGCACCAGGCCTCCGCTCACCACGGCATCGCCGTGACAGCTGCCACAGTAGCGGGCGTAGTGGATGGCGCCCTGGCTTGCGGCGGCGGCGTTGACGGGGGCGGACGGCGGTGGCGGAAATTGCTCGGCGGGGAGTGAGGCCGGCGGCAGCTTCGCGCTGCCATCGAGCGCAAATGTGAGGATGCGGCTGCGATTGACCTGCCGCCCCGATTTGAAGGACAGCTCGCCCGCAACCAGCGGGAACACACCGCCCCAGCCGGCGAGCACCGTCACGTACTGCTTGTCGCCGACCGCATAGCTCATGGGCGCACCGATGATTCCGGTCTGCGCGGCGAAGCTCCACAGCCTGGTTCCGTCGCTGGCGCGATACGCGAACAGTCCCCCGGCCGCGCTGCCCTGGAACACCAGATTGCCGGCCGTGGAGAGCAGGCCGCCATTCCACGGGCCCGGATAGTTCGCGCGCCACACTTCACGCTGCGCGATGGGATCCCACGCGCTGAGATAACCCTTCAGGCCCGCCAGGGCCGCGGCTTTGGCTTTCGGATCCTGCGGCAGGCTGGTCGCCGCGAGATCGATCGCCATGTTGACGCCGAGCTTCACCGGCTTGAAGTTCGCATCGAGCAGGTAGGGAAACGGCATCTCCTGGGCCGGGATGTAGACCAGTCCCGTCGCCGGGCTGAAGCTCATCGGCTGCCAGTTGTGTCCGCCAGAGGCCCCCGGCGCACCCACGAACACCTTGCCGGTGAGGTCATAGCGCGCCTCGGGGTTGACCTCGGGACGGCCGCTCTTGAGGTCAACGCCACGCGCCCAGTTCACCGGCACATAGTTCTTTGCCGACAGCAGCTCGCCGCTGGCGCGGTCGAGCACGTAGAAGAAGCCGTTCTTCGCAGCCTGCATCACGACTTTGCGCGGCTTGCCCGCGATGTTGAGCGTCGCGAGCGTCAGGGTCTGCGCCGAGTCGTAATCCCACACGTCGCTCGGGGTCGTCTGGTAGTGCCAGGCATAGCTGCCATCGGCCACGTGCACGGCGACGATCGAGGCCGCATACAGACTGTCGCCGGCCGTGCCCGCGGCCGGTTTTCGGCCCCACGGTGCCGCGTTGGCGGTGCCCAGGTACAGCAGCCCCAGATCCGGATCGAAGGAGATGTCGTTCCAGACGCTCGCGCCGCCGCCATCGAGCCACCACTGACCCGTCCAGGTCCTGGCAGCCTTCGCAAGTGCGGCGTTCTCAAAGCCCTTCGACGGGTCGCCGGGCACCGTGTAGAAGCGCCACAGGCGCTTGCCGCTCGCGGCGTCGTAGGCCGTCACATAGCCGCGCACGCCGTATTCAGCGCCGGCATTGCCGATGATGATCTTGCCCGCGGCGGCGAGCGGCGCTCCCGTGCTCACGTACGGGTGACCACCCTCCTTCGTATCGACCGACCACACGGGCTGACCGCTGCGCGCATCGAGTGCCACCAGACGCCCGTCGAGCGTCGCGACGTATACCCGGCCCTGCCACACCGCGACGCCCCGATTCACGAGATCGCAGCAGACATGGATCGCGATTTCGCCGGGCACCCTGGGGTCGTACTGCCACAGGAGCTTGCCCGTGGAGGCCTCGAGCGCCTGCACTTTCGACCAGGCACTCGTGCTGTAGAGGATCCCGTCCACCACGACCGGCGTGGCCTCCTGGCCGCGGTTGGTGTCGAGATCGTAGTACCAGGCAAGCCCGAGGCGTCCGACGTTGGCTTCCGTGATGCTCTTGAGCGCGCTGAAGCGCTGCTCGCCGTAGTCGTGTCCGGTGGTGAGCCAGTTCTGCGGCTCGGACTCGGTGTGCCTTAGTCGCTGTTCCGTCACGGCCGCGGGATCGGCTGCGATCCCCGCGATGCTCCACAGTGTCAGTAAGACGGCTGCCCATTGCGCCGCCATTTTCTTGTTTGTGTTCACGCGCGCCCCCACCCGCCGGATATCGGCGCGCTATCGTAACGTACACGCCAGCCCCCGCCCGCCCGAGGGCAGGAGCTGTGATGCACCTTAAGCTAAGCCGTTAAGGGTGCCGCTCGGAGTGGCCCGTCTCGGCATGGGGGGCCGTACGTGCGTCGTCCGCGGTGGCCAGCGAGCCGCCATGGCTTGCCTGCCCACCCTTGCGTCCGGCCTGGGCCGCGAGGCCCGGATTCTGCGAGAAGCTGCGCTTCTCATCCGGCACGCTCTGTCCGCCTTTACGCCCGGCCTGCGCGGCCAGCTCGCGGTTCTGCGAGAAGCTGCGCTTGGAGCCGGGAACGCTTTGCCCGCCCTTGCGCCCGGCTTGGGCCGCGAGCGCGCGGTTTTGCGAGAAACTGCGTTTCGAATCAGGAACCGCCTTGCCGCCCATGCTGGCGATTTCCCGCTGGCGTTCCTGGTTCATCGACGCGAAACCCCGATTCGAGGTGCGTCGCTCTTGGGTACTTCCATGAGCCATTGAGATTCCTCCTCACTTTTCCACGTCCTGTCGCATCAGGATGCGCCTGTATAGGTCAGTTGGACAATCCCGAGCGGCTGAGGGTTCGTTTCTCTAAGGTGTCAGCTGATCGATCACCATGTTAACGATCCCATCGCGGCCGACCTTGTAGTCCACTTGCCCAAAAGGATCCCCGCTGCGGGCTGTCGGACTGCCCGAGCGGGCGATCCTCGCGACCACCTGGACGGACTGTCCGGCCTTGAAGGCCCGGCCGGAAACCATTGCATCCAATGCGGTGAGTTCCACCGTCTGAGGAAAACGCATCACCAGGCGCTTCACGGCGAGCGGCGGCCCGGGTTGACCGGGCTCACGGACGAACACGAAGAGCGGCGCCCCCGTGTCAGCCGCAATTTGAATCTTGGGTGACAGGGTGATCGTCACGCGCACTACGGCCCCTGCAGCGGCCGCGGGCGCCTCGCGCGGGGACGGCGAGGCGGCGGATGTGCCCAATTTCTCGTCGATCGCTGCGATCTGCTGCTGGATGATGGGGACCACATTCGCGGGAGGATTGAGCGCGAGCAGATCGGTGAAGCGCTGCCGCGCCAGGGCATACTCCTGGCGATGGATCGCTGCAGCGGCTCCAAAGAACAATGCTTTCGGTGAGTTAGATGAGATTCTTAAAGCTTGTTCTACAAGCTGACCGGCGCGGCCGGCCAGCGCGTTGTCATCCTCGATCGTCAGCGCCTCGGCAAGTCCAATGAGCGCTTCCGCATTGGTGCCGTGCGCGAGCCGGTCGGCCCGCTCGTATGCGCGCGCCGCCAGCGGCCCCTGCTCCATGGCGACATAGGAGCGGCCCAGGAGCAGCCACCCCTCCACGTCGTCGGGGTTGGAGTTCAGGTGGCGGACCAGCCTCGCCACCATCGTCTGTGGCGAATCGGCGGCGGCCTGGGCCTTCGACCAGGACCAGTTGCTCCAGCCGGCGTACAGGCCGGCCGAGCCCGCCACCAGCACGGCGGCGACGGCGAGCGCCGCCCACGGCGAGAGCTCCGAGGCGCTGCCTTTCTTGAGTAGCGGCACCACGATGGCGATCACCACTGCGAAACTGAGCACCGCGGCGAGAACGATGAAGGCGATCATCAGCGCGGCGCATCCGGCGAGTCTTCATCCACGATCTCCGTGTCGGTGGCGAGCAGCGCCGCGCGGCCGCGGATGATGCGCGCGGCCACCGCGATGCCGATGCCGATCAGCACGAACGGCGCGAGCCACAGCCACGCATTGCGCCAGGAGTACTTCGGCTTGAAGAGAATGAACTCGCTGTAGCGCGCCACCAGGTAATCGCGGATCTGATCATCGCTCTTGCCGGCCAGCATCATCTCGCGCACTTGCCGGCGCACATCGCCCGCGACGTTCACTTCCGAGTCCGCGAGACTCTCGTTCTGACACTGGACACACCGCAGCTCGTGAATGAGGTGCTGATAGCGCGCCTGCATCGCCGGATCGGGCAGCTCCTGAGGATCGACCGACCATGCGGCCGCGGCGAGCAGGAGCGCAGCTGCCAGGCAGCCTCCGGCGCTCAACCGGACGAGACGTGAGCCTGAGGCGCTCATGAGCCGCTCGGCGCCGGATTCGCCGGCAGGCGCGAGACAAACTCCGTGCGCCACACTTCGAGCGTGAGCGGGCCGACGTACTTGTAGACGATCCGGCCCTGGTCATCGACCAGAAAGGTCTCAGGCGCGCCGTAGACACCCCAGTCCACCGCGGTGTGCCCGTCGCGGTCGGCCGCGATCGCCTCGTAGGGATTGCCCAGCCGCGAGATGTAGTCGAGCGCCCGTGCATCATCGTCATCCCAATCCATCCCCACGATCGGCACCGGACTCACCTTCTGCATCTGCAGCAGCGTGTCGTGCTCGGCCCGGCACTCGAAGCACCAGGTGGCCCAGACGTTGAGCAGGTACCAGCGGCCGCGAAGCTGCGAGGAGCCCACTTTGCGTCCGGCGTCCGTGAGTGTGGGCAGCTCCCACGCCGGGCCCGGGCGGCCCACCAGCGGCGAATGAATCGTGCCCACGTCGCGCGAATGCTCGATGCCGACGGCCAGCACCGCGACCAGCACGATGAAGACCGCGGCTGGGATGAGCACGCGGATGGGAATCCTGAGCGCCATCAGCGGGCGCTCTCGCTCGCACCGCCCGGGAGCGGCGCCATCGCAGCGCTCGCCGCACGCGCGGCACGATAGCGCCGATCGGAGATCGCAATGAGACTGCCCAAGGCCATGAGCAGCGGTCCCAGCCAGACCAGCCAGATGACCGGGCGGCTCTGGGCCCGCAGGCTCCAGCGCCCTGCCCCCAGGTCATCCCCGAGCGCGATGAAGATATCGCTGCCGTAGCGGTTGTGAATGCCGGCGACCGTGCGCTCCTGGCGCTGCACCCAGAACTCGCGCTTCTCCGGATACAGCGTCGTCACGTGCGAGCCGCCGCGGGTCACGTCGATCTCCGCGCGCACGGCGTTGTAGTTCGGCCCCTCAACCTCGCTCGTGCCCACGAAGCGGAAGTCGTAACTGCCGACCTGGGCACTCTCGCCCCGGGCGAGTGAGATGTCGCGCTCCACGGTGAAGGACTCGACGGTGGTGAGCGCGAACACGACCACACCCAGCCCGAGGTGCGCGATGGTCATGCCGAGGATGTGGCGCGGTATGGCGATGCCGCGGCGCCAGCGCTGCAGCGGATCGACGAGGGTCGAGGAGATGATCCACAGGCCGAGCGTGACGCCCAGAATGGTCATGATCTGGTGGCCCGCATAGATGCCCACCACCACGGCGATCGCGCAGATGAAGGAGACGATCAGCGTGCGGATCACGTCCTTGCGGTGATCGGCGAGCCGTCCGCGCTTCCAGTTGGCATGGATGCCGATGGCGGCGAGCGCGAGCAGCGGGATGATCGTGAGCAGGAAGGTCGGCCGGAAATACGGCGGACCCACCGAGAGCGCCGTCTGATGCATCGCATCGGCGATGATCGGGGCGAGCGTGCCGCCCAGCACGGTCGCCGCGGCGATCACCAGGAGGATGTTGTTGAATAGCAGAAAGGATTCGCGCGCGCCGAGCTCGAAGCCCGCATCGGATTTCAAGAGCGGCGCGCGCCAGGCATACAGCGTGAACGCGCCGCCGATGATCGTGCCGAGGAAGGTCAGGATGAACTTGCCGCGCGAGGGATCGGCGGCAAATGAATGCACGGAGACCAGGACGCCCGAGCGCACGATGAACGTGCCGAGCAGGCTCAGCGAGAAGGCGATGATCGCGAGCAGCAGCGTCCAGCTCTTGAAGAGGCCGCGCTTGTCGGTGACCGCGAGCGAATGAATGAGCGCGGTCGCCACGAGCCAGGGCATGAACGAGGCGTTCTCCACCGGATCCCAGGCCCAGTAGCCGCCCCAGCCGAGCGTGTAATACGACCACCAGGCGCCAAGGGTGATGCCGCAGGTGAGGAACGCCCAGGCGGCGGTAGTCCAGGGGCGCGTCCAGCGCGCCCAGGTCTGATCGAGTTTGCCCTCGAGCATGGCGGCGCAGGCGAAAGCGAAAGCCACTGCCAGTCCCACGTAACCCGTGTAGAGCACCGGCGGATGTGCGGCGAGGCCCGGGTCCTGGAGCAGCGGGTTCAAGTCACGCCCATCGGCCGGCGGCGGCTCGAGCCGCAGGAACGGATTGGAGGTCGCAAGCGTAAAGAGCAGGAAGCCGAAACTCACCACGCCCAGCACACCGAGCACCCGCGAGGCGAACGGGCGTGGCAATTGCGAGGAGCCGAGCGTCACGGCCACGGTCCAGCACGCGAGCAGCACGATCCACAGGAGGAGCGAGCCCTCGTGGGCGCCCCACAGACCCGCGATGCGGTAAATGAGCGGCAGCGCGGAGTTCGAATTCTCCGCCACATAGCGCACCGAGAAGTCGTAGGTGATGAAGGCATAGAAGAGCGTGCCGACCGCGGTCAGCACCATCACGAACTGCCCCGCCACCGCCGGCACCGTCGCCGCCATCCAGCGCTCCTTGCGCAGCGCGGGACCGGCGATGCCGAAGAACGCCTGCAGGCCTGCGAGCAGCAGCGCGAGGATCAGAGCGAAGTGGCCGAGCTCGGGAAGCATGGTCGTCCTCTTACTGCGTCGCCTGCGGCGGGAGAGTCTTCGCCTCGTGGCGCTCGATCACGTCCTTGGAAATATTCGGCGGCATGTACTTCTCGTCGTGCTTGGCGAGCACCTCGTCGGCCTCGAACACACCGCGGCTGTCGAGGCGGCCGTGGGCGACGACGCCCTGGCCCTCGCGAAACAGATCGGGCAGCACACCGGTGTAGTTGACGGGGACGTCGTGCTCGAAATCAGTCACCACGAAATGAATCGTGAGGCTGCCGGGCTGACGCACGATGCTGCCCTTGGAAACCATGCCGCCCAGGCGAAAGCTCGCCTGCGCCGGCGCCTTGCCTGCAGCAATCTCGGTGGGATTGAAGAAGAAGGTGACGTTCTGTCGGAACGCCGACAGGGCCAGCCCCGCGGCGACGCCGACACCGGCAACGATGCCGATCACCAGCCACAAGCGGCGGCGGCGCGGAGTCATTCGTTCTCCTTTTGAATGGCGAGGCGGCGGCGCGCCTCGGCGCGGGCCTGCGCCAGTGCCCGCCGTGCCCAGTAGATGTTGAGCAGGAAGCACACCAGCACGATGCCGTAGGCCGGCCAGACGTACTGCGCGTACTTGCCCATGTGCAGGAATTCGCTCATGAGGCAAGCACCTCGCGGATCCAGGTCGCGGCGCGCTCGCGCCTGAGGATCTCACCGCGCAGGCGCGTGAGCAGCAGCGCGGCAAAATACAGCGTGCAGCCCAGGAACATCGCCAGGAGCGGAATGAGCATCACCGGGGCGATCGAGGGGGTACCGAGCTTCATCACCGAGGCAGGTTGATGCAAAGAGTTCCACCACACCACCGAGTAATGTATGAGTGGCACGTCGATGACACCAACGATCGCCAGGACGGCACTGGCGCGGTCGGCCCGCTGCACATCGTCGAACGACGCGCGCAGCCCGATATAGCCCAGATACAGAAACAGCAGCACGAGCTCGAACGTGAGCCGCGGGTCCCACACCCAGTAGGCGCCCCACATGGGCTTGCCCCACAGCATGCCGGTGGCGAGCGTCGCCGCTGTAAACGTCGCACCCAGCGTGGCACAACTGGCGGCCACGGCATGGGCCACCTTGATGCGCCAGATGAGGCCTACGGCGGCTGCGATGGCCATGGTCGTGTAGACCATGGTCGACATCCAGGCCGAGGGCGCGTGGATGAACAGCATGCGATAGCCCTCGCCCTGCTGGTAATCGGGCGGCGCCAGCACCAGCGCATCGAAAGTGGCGCCGATGAGAATGATGCCCGCCGACCACGCAAACCACGGCGTCAGCCGCTGCGCGAGGCGGTACACATAGGGCGGTGAGCCCAGGCGATGAAACCAGGTCCAGGCCATACGGGTCGGCTACTCCAGGCTGATGCGCACGGCGGCGGCCGCGGCCAGGGGTGCGAGAGTGACGCCGAGCACGGCCATCGCGGCCAGCAGCTCCAGCGCCGCGACATAGCTCTGCCCGGCAATCGCCAGCTGCGTCGCGCGCGCGCCGAAGATGAGAACCGGAACGGCGAGCGGCAGCACCAGCACGGACAGCAGCACGCCGCCGCGCTTGACACCCAGAGTGAGCGCGGCACCGATGGCGCCCACCAGACTCAAGGCGAAACTGCCGAGCGCAATGCCCGCCAGGATCCCCGGTGTCGCCTCCCAGGGCACACCGAGCGCGCCCGCGGCGAGCGGCGAGACCAGCGCGAGCGGCACGCCGGTGAGAAGCCAGTGTGTCGCGGTCTTGGCGAGGATGAGCCAGGTGAGTGACTGACCCGAGAGTGCGTACTGCTCGAGCGTGCCGTCCTGCGAGTCATCGCGGAACAGGAACTCGAGGGCGAGGAGCGCCGCCAGAAACGCCGCCACCCACAGCGCACCGGGTGCGATTTCGCGCAGCCGCGAGAGCTCCGCGGTGGTGGCGAGCGGAAACAGCGTGATCACGATCGCGAAGAAGGCGAGCGGCTGCACGATCTGCTCGCGATTACGGAAGGCGAGCTTCAGATCGCGCGCGACGACCAGACGCGCCGCATCGAGAGGCGAGCTCACGGCCGCAGGGGACAAGACGGCCGTCGCGAGCGCACTCATGCCGCGAGCTCCAGCCGGCGCAGCCGCTCCGCGCTCACCGGCAGCTCGTGATGCACGGCGGCGATGGCGATGCCGCCGGCCTTCACGTGCTCATCGATCAGTCGCGCCACGAGTTTCATGCCTTCGCTGTCCAGATTGGTGGTCGGTTCATCGAGCAGCCAGATCGAGGCCGAGGTCAAAAGGAGCCCTGCGAGTGCGACCCGGCGTTTCTGTCCGGCGGAGAGCGTTCTCACAGGCCGCTCGCTCAACGCCTCGGCGCCCGTCGCCTTCAGTGCCGCCGAGATCTGCTTTGCGTTCAATCGCCGGCGCACTCCGACCCAGAAATGCAGATTCTCGTGCGCGGTGAGATCGGCCTTGAGGGGCGGGTCATGCCCGACATAGATCAGCGCCTGATGAAAGGCGGGCAGATCCTCTCTCACATCCGCCCCGTGCCAGAAGATCCGTCCCTCCTCCAGGTGCAGCAGTCCACACAGCGCGCGCAGGAGGCTCGTCTTACCGGCGCCATTCAGTCCGGTCAGCTGCAGAAACTCTCCCTCGCGCACGGCGAGCGAGAGCCCCCGCAGCACATGGCGCTCGCCGCGCCACAAATGGAGATTTTCGGCCCGCAGACTGTGTTCGGACATGGCCCCTCGGAGGGCCGGTATTCTCGCAAATTCAGCGGCTTACCGCCATGCTTCGGGCTGTCTCGAAGTGGCGTCAGGGCACGGTCGTTCTGTCAATCAGTTGATGGGCGAGAAATCGGTCGCAGTGGCAAAGACCGATTCGACCTTGGCGACGATCTTGCCGTTGGCTTCGGAAGCCGCCATGACGCTCTTTACTTCCGGATCGTTGCGGAACTCATCCCAGTGCTTCTTTGCGGCCTCGCGGCTGGTGTGCGAGAGGATATAGATGAGAGTGTTGCCGGCGAGCGGCGGATCCTGCGGCAGCCAGTAGCCGACGCTCGTCATGTCGTGCTTCTTAAAGAGCGCCAGCACGTGGTCGCGGAAGCGCGCCTGCAGCGCATCGAGCTTGCCTTCATTGGTGGTGTAGGTGCGGATCTCGAACACCCTGGGGTTCGTTGCCGCATGCGCATCGCGCATGAACTGCAGACTGTTGCCGATGAGAACACCTGCGGCCAGGAAGCCGAGAGGAACAATCCAGCGACGTCCCGATTTGTGCGACATGTCGAGCCTCGTGAGTGTGACCAAGGATGCTGCGCGCGCGGTTGCGACGATAGCTCAATCGGGGCACCCGGCGCGTGAAACTTCGGCTGCGAGGTACAGCTCCGGTAGAATCCTCACGCGTTGCCCGGGTGGCGAAATCGGTAGACGCAAGGGACTTGAGCAATTGAGCACCCAGCGTGCGGAAACCTCTGGGTGAATGGGGTCAAAGTCGGTGGAACAGCAGCACGTTGAGGGTGGCTGCAATACCGAGCTAAGCCCCGGCGTTCGCGCCGGGGAAAGTGTAGAGACTTGACGGCCCCTGCCTAAGCCGCGGCGCGAGCTGCGGGATGGCAAAGGTAAAGTCCAGACCCCAAATGCATGCGCCTGCATGCAGCAGCGAAAGCTGTAGCGGGTACGAAAATCCCTTGGGGGAAACCCCGTGCCGGTTCGAGTCCGGCCCCGGGCAGGCAAGCGCAGTTCAGGCAGCGACGTGCACGGTGCTCGCTTGTGGTCCCAGCTCGCCCGGCTCTTCGGTGAAGCGCACGTCTAAACCCGTCTCGAGGTCCTCGAATTTCGCACCCAGCACGCTGTTGCGGTGAAAGTAGACGAGGTGTCCGTCCTCGGCTTCGATACGACCGAATCCCCGATCCGGATCGAGCTCACAGATTCGTCCGTGCGGTGGACCTGCATGGCTCTTCACGTCAAAGCGGCGCTTGCGCTCGTAATCCTCGATCTTGCGCCGCGCCGCACGAAACGCATCGCGTAGCGCGACATACGGATCCTCATGCGCCTGGCTCGCCGGGTGCGCGCGCCGAATCGCGATCTCCTCTCCGGGCAAGGTGATGTCGATGTGAAACTCAAACAACCCACCTTGCCTCTGGTGGTGTGGCACTGGCTCTACGATCACGTGACAGCGCGTAATGTGCTTACTGAACCTCTCAAGCTTCGCGGCCAATTCGCGAACGCGTGCCTCGATCGCGGCCGAGGGTTCCATCTGACGGAAAGTGATCTGTAGCGGCAATTGCATCGTCGTCTCCTCACGTGCCTATGCTCAGGCTGAGCGTTCACGGGGCTCGGCGGAATACGCGAATCTACATATTCAGCAACCGCATCGGTGGATTCCGCTATGGCGCACACGTCGGCTTTGGCCGAGCATGCGTTAACGATCATTTCCCCTGGACGTGCGCGTGGCACCGGCGTTGCAAGCAGCGTACTTCGACGAATGAATAGCGCGGCCAATCTCGCTGCAAACCCCGCACCCCAACAGGAGATCTCCGTTGAGGCGGTACTGCAAGTCGTCGCTACTTTGTGCGCTGAACTCCATCAGGGAGCCGCGGATCTGCAAGCGCTCAGTCTGAACAGCGACCTGGAGCGCGATCTGGGCTTGGACAGTCTCGGGCGAGTCGAACTTGGGCTGCGCTTGGAGAGTCGCTTCGGCGTGCCTCTACAGGACGCGGCCGTCGCGGCGGCTGAGACGGTCGCAGATCTGCTGCGTCTTCTCACGTCCCCCGCGATCGCCCGTGGCACTCGCCACAGCGCCACGGGGGCGCTAACCGCTCCACTTCTTGAGTCTCGTCCACGGCTTGGCGCCCCGAATACGGCGACGACTTTGATCGAGGTTCTGGCGTGGCATGCCGAGCAACACCCGAACGCGACTCATGCGGTGGTATTGGATGAAGCAGGAACACGGGTCGTAACCTACGCGCAGCTCCGGGACGGGGCGCAGCGCGTCGCCGGCGCGCTCCAGCAGGCCGGGGTGCAACCCCATTCAACCGTTGCACTGATGTTGCCCACCGGGGTTGAGTACCTGTACGCGTTTTTCGGCGCACTGCTCGCTGGCGCCGTTCCGGTGCCGATCTATCCGCCCACGCGGCCCTCGCAAATCGAAGAACACGTACACCGACATGCCGGCATCTTCATCAACGCTGAGGTGAGTGCGTTGATCACGGTCCCCGAGGCACACACAGTCGCGCACTTCTTGCAAGCGAGCTGTCCAAGCCTCAAGCACGTGTGGTCGGTCTCCGATCTGATGCAGAGCAAACGCCTTGAGCCGCTGCGCAGTCCGCCTTCGGGCGAATCGATCGCCATGCTGCAGTACACCTCCGGCAGCACCGGAGCTCCGAAAGGCGTCGTGCTCACGCACGCCAATCTCCTCGCCAACATTCGCGCAATCGGCAAGCTAATCAACGCCAGCGACTCAGATGTCTTCGTGAGTTGGCTGCCGCTGTATCACGACATGGGCCTGATCGGCGCCTGGCTCGGATCGCTGTACTTTGGCTGCCTGCTCGTCATCATGCCGCCCACGTCTTTCCTGGCGCGGCCGTTGCGCTGGCTGCAAGCCATCGATCGATATCGTGGCACACTGACGGCATCTCCGAATTTCGGCTACGCCCTGTGCGTACGACGACTCGCCGAACCGGATCTGACGGGTCTCGACTTGTCCTCGCTGCGAGTCGCGTTCAACGGTGCCGAGCCCGTGTATCCCGCGACCCTGGAGCGGTTTTCCGAGCGCTTTGCCCCTCACGGCTTTCACCCTGCGGCGATGATGCCCGTGTACGGTCTGGCCGAAGCGGCTGTAGGGCTGACGTTTCCGCCCATGGGTCGCGGTCCGATCGTGGATTGCGTCGATCGGGCTGAGATGACCGACAGAGGTCGAGCCGTATCCAGGCCGGAGGGCACGTTCAACGCGCTGCGATTCGTGTCGTGCGGTCGAGCGCTGCCTGGCTATCGGCTGCGTCTCGTTGATGAAACGGACTCAGAAGTGCCGGAACGAGTCGAAGGCGCCCTGCAGTTCGCCGGTCCCTCGGCGACCATGGGGTACTTTCACAATCCGCATGCGACCGCTCAGCTGCTGCGCGGTGAATGGCGCGACACGGGTGATCGCGCGTACATGGCGGCCGGTGAGCTCTATATCACGGGTCGAGTCAAAGACATCATCATCCGTCGCGGCCGACACCTGTATCCCGACGACATCGAAAACGCCATCGGGGACCTGGAAGGCGTACGCAAGGGCTGTGTAGTGGCTTTCGGCGCGAAGGAGCTGAGCACCGCCACTGAAAAACTGGTTGTGCTCGCGGAGACGCGACTGACCGATCCGGCAGCGCGCGCGCAGCTCAAAGCGCACATGAATGAACGCGTTGTCGCTTGCATCGGGGAGCCCGCCGACGAAGTCGTGCTCGCCCCTCTTCACGCTGTGCTCAAGACTTCAAGCGGGAAGTTGCGCCGCGCAGCCACTCGAGCCGCCTATGAGGACCACACCCTCGGACGTGTGCCCGCCAGGCCCGCGGTGCAGATGCTGCGCCTCACGATCGAAGGCGCGGTGGCGTGGCTGCGCCGCGCCCGAGCTGCAAGCGCGCGCGCGGCCTATGGTCTTTATGCATGGGCAGTGCTCCTGCTGATCGGCATACCTGCCCTCCTGCGGATCGCGCTCTGCCGGGAGCAGGCGCATGCGTGGCGCCTGAATCATCTCGCCGCCAGCTGGATAGTCCGTGTGTGGTGCATTCCGTTCTCCGCGAAGTGGGAGACCCCAGTCGTTCTGCCCATGCCGCATGTCATCGTGGCCAATCACTGCAGTTATGTGGACAGCATATTCGTGGCGGCGCTGCTCCCTGATCCACACGTCGTCGTGGCGAAGGCCGAGCTGCAGCGCATCCCGGTGCTGGCTGCCTATCTGCGCCGCTTGGGAATCGTCTTCGTCGAGCGCTCGCAGCACGCGGATCACGGCAAACGGCTGCTTGAAATGCAGCAGATGAAAGACGCGCTCGCCGCAGGAACTTCCGTAATCGTTTTCCCGGAAGGCACCTTCACGCATGATGCCGGGCTACGTGCCTTCCACCTCGGGGCGTTCGAGATCGCAGTGGCTTCCGGCGCGCCTGTCATTCCGATTGCCCTTCAGGGAACTCGCCGGGTTTTGCGCGATGGCCGCTGGCTGGCGCGCCGGCTCCCCGTTCAAGCTGTCGTTGGCGCACCCCTGCGGGCACCCGTCGGAATGGAAGCATTTCCCGCCGCTGTCTACTTGCGCGATGCGGCGCGTGCCCAGATCCTGCGTCACTGCGGCGAGGCAGAACTGCAATAGCTCGGCTCCGGGTACGGCAAACACTCTTAGATGAATTCTGAAGGAGCACTCTCATGAGCGAACACGTCTACAAGACCATCGAGATCACCGGTACATCCCGCAAGAGCGCTGATGACGCCATTCATGTCGGCATCGACAAGGCCGGGCAAAGCTTGCATAACCTGCGTTGGTTCAAGGTGATCGAAACGCGCGGGACTATCGCAAACGGCAAGATCGATCACTGGCAAGTCACCTTGCAAGTCAGCTTTACGCTCGACTAAGCCCTACCGCAGCGCTGCAGCTTCTCGCCGCAACTGCGGGCTATTCGCTCCACGTTCCCGCCCCGAGCGCGGGCCGCATATTCGCGCCTACCCCGCGCTGCGCGGTTTATGCACGTTGGCGACACATCACTTGGCGGCCAGATCTCGTGCCGCGGTACTGTCGACCACCAAATCCTCGCCCGGCAGACCTTCGAGTTCCGGAGCGCTCTCTTCATCCTCGCCTGTCTCTTCCATGGTCTCAGGCTCGAACGTAAAGACGGCGAGCGGCGCCGCCCAGTCCCTTCCCGTCATCTGCGTCTCCGAGTATCCGAGGTCGTCGACCTCGACATCATCGACCGGCCCCGTCCAGTCTTCCGGTGGCTGCGCCAACCCAAGCGGAAGTGTCTTCCAAGACTCCTCGTCGATTTCATCGATCTCGCCGTCGAAAGACTGAATCTCGATGGTGCGCGACTGCTCGTCGCAGCCAGTCACCTGAAATATCTCTCCCTTGTCCCAGCGCGAATACCACTGACCGATCCTTGCCGCACCTACACCCTTGTTCATACGTCGCCCTCTTCCTTACTAATCCAGGCAGCAAGGATCTGCCCGGACGCAGGAGAGGGGAATACGAGATAATGCGGATCTGCGGTGAGGTCCTTGCACCCAGCTGGCATGCGCAGCAGTGCCGCAGCCAACCTCAATGAAGCCCGGGGGTCAGACCGGTGGGTGGCACGGCCGCCCCGTAGAGGTGAAGTTCTCGGGCGCGTAACACTGAGGCGACAATGTCGGAGTCGACTCTACCCAGCGAGTTCGAGCTGATCGCACGATACTTCGCGCCCCTCGCACGCGGCTATCCCGGCGCCTACGCGTTGCTCGACGATGCAGCGCTGATCAGCCCGGCATCCGGGAACGAGCTTGTGGTGAAGACCGACACGATCGTCGGCGGTGTCGATTTCCTCCCCGATACACCAGCCGATCTGATCGCGCGCAAGGCACTGCGTGTCAACCTCTCCGACCTTGCCGCCAAGGGCGCAGTCGCGCGCGCCTACCTGCTGAATCTTGTTCTGCCGGATACGATCGATGAGGCGTGGATAGCTGACTTCGCCGCCGGCCTTGCCAAGGACCAAGCCGAATACGGTGTGCATCTGATCGGTGGCGACACCAGTTCGACGTCCGGTCCGATCGTCATCGCGATCAGTGCCTTTGGGGAGACCCCGATCGGCCGGATCATCCGGCGCGGCGGGGCGCGACCCGACGACACCGTCTTCGTCACCGGCACGATCGGCGACGCCGCGCTCGGACTGTCTGTACTGCGTGCCGCTCTGCCGGCGCTGGATGCGCCCTCTCGAGCGTTTCTTGCGAATCGCCATCGCTTGCCGCAGCCGCGCGTCGCGCTGGGACCACAGCTGATCGGCATCGCGAGCTCTGGAATCGACATTTCGGACGGACTCGTAGCCGACCTGCGACATATCTGCGCAGTCTCCCGCCTCTCCGCAGTCATCGACGCAAGGCTTGTCCCGTTGTCACCTGCCGCCCGCGTGGCGATAAGCGAAGATCCCCAGCGCCTCGCGACCGCGCTGACCGGCGGCGATGACTACGAAATCCTGTTCACGGCACCTGGAGGGGCTGCTGCTCGGATCGCCGAACTATCGCGATCGACCGGCGTTGCGATTACGCCAATCGGCCGTATGCAGGTACCCACGCAGATCAATCACGCTCGCGTGACGGTGCTCGACGAAGGCGGTCAGCCGCTTCGTTTTGCCTCAGAGGGCTGGACCCATTTCGGTGGTCGTTGAAGAAGCGCTCGAGTGAGCGATCAGTGTCTGTGGCGAGCCTCGGGTCACATCCGCGCATACCCCACGGTCTGCGCGAACGTGACGAATTGCTGCTCCGGCAGTTTCAGCGCTTGGCCAAGCTTCAAGTAGTCGACTGCTCCCCGAAATACGCTCGCCAGCCCCTCAGACGCGCAGTACAGGTAAACGTTCTGTCCGATGAATGCGGTGTCCACCGACGCATAGAGCCGCCGGTCCTCATTAGAGAGCTCTGCCATACGCTCACCGTGCGCGATGTACACCAGATTAAGTGGCGCGACGCCGACGAAATCCTGCAACCCGGTCTGGGCGCGAAAGTCTCCCGGCAGATGCGGAATCAGCGCATGAGCCTTCGGCTCGTAGAGCCATACGCCATCGCGCAGTACGACGAGCACGTCGATGACCATGATGTGACGCCAATAGGGAGCCGTTCGGTCTCCGCTCGGACGATTGATACCAAATGCCGCCCACAGTAGATCCGACAGCAGCTCGATAGGCAGCGCGCGATCTGCGTACTCACGCGTTGAGTGCCGGAGCCTGAGCGCATCCATGAGCGGCATACCACCCTGTACGCGCGCTTTCGGCAGCTCAATCGTCTTCAGCGGCGCGTTCGGTGCGCTCGACACGCCCGCAACTGCGACACTCGCCAGAATCCCCCCGGTACCTTCGCGTCGCGTCATCATCGCTTGCTCCGCTGCTCCTGTCAGGGCTTGGGCATCGCGCAGCTAGCGTGCCGCGTAGCCTCGCCCCTCCAGGCAAGCGGCCTCGGCGCGCAGGTAATCCTGCCGCTGAGCAACGCTTGCCGTGGTCGCGCTATAACCCGATTGACTGCTGGCCCAAGCTCGGCACTCGCTCTTATCGGTGGCCTGCTGTGCCATGCTCTGGCCATTCCTGGGGTATGCATACAGCTCCCCTGCCCCCGGTGCGGCTTCGGACTGCACCGGAGGATTGAAGCCTTCCGGTGGCTGAACCTGTTCATAGGCGGCGCCATTCCAGATGTAATAATTGTTATCCGCGTAGTAATACGGCACCCCACCCCACCAGTAGCTGGAGTAGTACCAAGGCAGGACGGACAGGTAGATCCCCAGGGGCCACCAGCCCCCGCCCGGTCCCCAACCCCAGCGACGACCACCCCAACCATAGCCATGCCAGCCGTACCCTGGGCGCCAGCCGTAACCACCGTAACCACCGCGCGCCCCATAGGCGCCGTAGCCCGCCCCTGGGCGACCAATAGCCGCGGGGGCTGCACGGCCGGATGCCGCTGGTGCGTGGCCTGCCGCACGCTGGGCTAGCACAGTGTGATCGGCTGCGAGCATCACCAAGGCACCAACCGCCACCCATGCGCCAGCGCGAAAGACGTTTGCGATATTCATGAGCGATCCCGCGGGTAACTGGGATCAGCCTACGGTTCTCGCCTGGCGGGTTCCATACGTACTCCTACCCGCGGGCTTGGCCTGCAGCGCTGCCGCAGCGCGGAAGAACGCGCGGACAGCGACCTCGATCTACCGGCGCCTACCCCAGGACGGAATAGCTTCGAAAGCAAGATGATCTACTCTTTGTGCGCCGACCTTGTTCTCACGGTCCATTTCGGATTCGTGCTGTTCGTGATTTTCGGCGGCCTGCTGCTTCTGCGCTGGCCCAAATTCACCGCCTGGCAGCTTCTGGCACTCGCATGGGGAGCGTTGACTGAATTCACTGGGTGGATTTGCCCGCTGACCCCGCTGGAGGTTGCGCTCCGCCGGCACGGCGGCCAAGCCGGATATGAGGGCGGCTGCATCGATCACTACATTTCACTGCTTCTGTATCCCCCGGGGCTGACACACAGCATTCAAATCTGGCTTGGATGCCTCGTACTGCTGTTCAACCTGCTGATCTACGGCTACCTGATTGTCCGCAGCCGGCGCTTGCGAACTCGACTCAAGGCATAGCCCGCACTCATATCGGGTCGGGCCGTCGGTGCTTACTTTCGCATCTGATAAGTTCCAATCAGCTGACTTTCCGCGAGCACGTGTCTCTTCATGGCTTCCAGGAGCCTTGCTTTGGTCGGATTCTCGAGGCTCGCCAGAACCGTATTCAGAGCGTAGAGCTTGTGGACGTACCGATGCCGTCCGGTCGGCGGGCACGGCCCACCGTAAGTCGCGCGCCCCCAGTCGTTGAGCCCCTGGCGCGCCCCCTGGGGAAGTTGGTGGTTGGCAGCGTGAGCGGGGAGCACATGTATGTGCGGGGGAATGTCGTAAACAACCCAATGCACCCAGGTCTTCTGCGGAGCGCGAGGATCGGGAGCATCCGGATCATCGATGATCAAGGCGAAGCTCTTCGTGGCGGGCGGCTCGCCCACCCAGCTGAGCGGGGGCGAGATATCAGTTCCCTCGCATGTGTACTCGCGCGGTATGGCGCCACCTTCGGTAAAGGCTGGCGAAGTCAGCACCAGTGTCATGCAATTCCCCCTCCACAGCTGCGGCGTTATCGCCCCCCCGCAGCAAGCCTAGTCTGACCAGACGCATGAAGCGCTGAGTAGATCTACGTAGCCGCCAACAGCTTCGCCGGCGCTCCATTTCGCGGACTGCGGCGTTGCGCGAGATACGAATGGCGCGAGGCATTTTTTGCGACAGACTGTAACTTTCGGGCGTTTAAGTGCTGACGGAGGGACATCGAACTATGGGCGTGAGTGATTTTGTGGCGCGCCGCGAGGCCATGGTTCAGCACCAGATCGCCGGCCGGGGCGTGCGCTCAGCTGCGGTGCTGGCCGCCGTGCGCGCGGTGCCGCGCGAACGATTCCTGCCCGAGGCGCTGTGGGAATTCGCGTATGAGGATTCGCCGCTGCCAATCGAGCAGGGTCAGACGATTTCCCAACCCTACATCGTCGCCATGATGGTTGAGGCACTGGCTCTCAAGGGCGGTGAGAAAGTGCTCGAGATCGGTACCGGGTCTGGCTACGCGGCGGCCGTGCTCGCTCAGATCGCGGCGGAGGTGTATACGGTCGAGCGCATCGGTCAGCTCGCGCAGAAGTCCGCTGCGACGCTCGCCGAGCTCGGCTGCCGGAACGTGCATGTGCTTCACGCCGATGGCACCCTCGGCTGGGCCGATCATGCGCCCTACGATGCAATCATCGTGGCCGCCGGCGGGCGCGAAGTGCCCCAGTCGCTGAAGTCACAACTGAAGATCGGCGGGCGACTGGTCATCCCCGTGGGCCCGGACCAGAGGAATCAGGAACTGGTACGCCTCACGCGCGTGTCCGAACACGACTTCGAGACCGAAGACCTGGCCGACGTGCGCTTCGTCCCGTTGCTCGGCGCCGAGGGCTGGACACCGGAGAAAGAGCGCGCGACCGCGCGAGGTGAGCGAAAGCCTCGCACGCCGTCCGCGGGAGCCTTGTCAAGTCAGATTGCCACGGCCTGCGAGAGCTTCGAGGACATCGATTCGGCGAAGCTCGGTCCGTTATTGCAGCGCATTGGGGAAGCACGCGTGGTGTTGCTGGGTGAGGCCACGCACGGCACGTCGGAGTTCTATCGCATGCGCGCGCGGATCTCGCGGGAGCTGATCGAACGCAAGGGGTTCTCGTTCGTGGCCATCGAGGGAGACTGGCCGGATGCCGCAAGGATCGATCACTATGTGCGGCATGCCGAATACGCGCCATCCGAGTGGACAGCATTTGCGCGCTTTCCGATGTGGATGTGGCGCAATCGGGACGTGCGGGCCTTCGTCGATTGGCTGCGCAAGCACAACGGCGCCCTCGCGCCCGGCGAGCGCGTGGCTTTTCACGGCCTCGACCTCTACAGCCTGTTCAACTCGATCAGTTCTGTTCTGAGCTACCTCGACGAGATCGACCCGCAGACCGCGCGGGTGGCACGATATCGCTATGGCTGCCTGACCCCATGGCAGGCCGATCCGGCCACCTACGGACAGGCCGCGCTCACGGGCAGCTACCGGACTTGTGAGCGTGAAGTGGTCGCGATGCTCACGGAGCTGATGCAAAAGCGTCGCGCCTACGCTGAGCACGACGGTGAGCGGTTCCTGGATGTCGTGCAGAACGCCCGTCTGGTGGCGACCGCTGAGCGCTACTACCGCACCATGTATTACGGCTCGCGCGCCTCCTGGAACCTGCGCGACACCCACATGTTCGAGACGCTGCAGACACTGCTCGATTTTCATGGGCCCGCAAGCAAGGCCATCGTCTGGGCCCACAACTCGCACGTGGGCGATGCAGCCGCCACGGAGATGTCCGCACGCGGCGAATACAACCTCGGTGAGCTGTGCCGGCAGAGATTCGGCAAGGATGTCTACTCGATCGGCTTCGGGACCAACCGTGGCACGGTGGCAGCCGCCTCCGACTGGGATGGACCGATGGAGATCAAGTCGGTTCGCCCGGCCCTCTCGGGCAGCTACGAGCGTCTGTGCCACGAAGCCGGCATCGAGCGCTTCCTGTTGCCCCTGCGGAACGCGGCCAAGACTTCTCTCGGCGAGGGCCTGTTGCGCCCGCAGCTCGAGCGCGCCATCGGTGTCATCTACCGGCCCGAAACCGAGCTGCAGAGTCACTATTTCCAAGCCGTCTTACCGCGCCAGTTCGACGAATACGTTTGGTTCGACGAGACGCAGGCCGTAGTTGCGCTCAAGACCCATGAGCTGCAGGGGACCTCGGACACTTATCCCTTCGGACTGTGATGCGCCATGGTGACGCCGGCCGATACGGACTATGTCGTCGGCAAGCTCCACTGGATGCGCGCCGAGGGCATCTGGCCGAATGGACTGCGGTATTTGTGGACGGATGCCTTCGGCGTGGTGCTTCTCACCTCCCTGTACCAGCGGTCACGAACGGCACGCTACCTGGATGAGGCGGAAGCAGTTGTAGATGCGGTCGAGCGTGTATTGGGACGCGAACGCGGCATCCGGATCGGCGAGGCCCCGGATCGCGATGGCCAGTACTTTCACTACCTTTCCATGTGGCTGTATGCACTCGGAATCCTGGGTCGGCACATTCCTGAATATCGCCGCCGTGGCATCGAGCTGGTACGCGAGATCCACACGGCATTCGTGCTGCCGCAGCGTGGCGTTGTCTGGAAGATGAGCGAGGATCTGAGCCAGCCCTACCCCGGCAGCGGATTCGGCGCCCTCGATGCCTTCGACGGCTATGTGGCATACCGGCTGCTGGATGAGCGCGAGCTATCGCGTGAGATCGCGGAAATGCGCGGCCTGATGGAGCGATCGGCGGATGCACTGCTGATCACCCAGGATCTGGGCCTGGGGATGATGCTGTGGCTGACACACTTCTTTCCCGACGAGCGCTGGGCGCAGACGCAGCGGGCGCGCTGCCTGGCAACGCTGGACCGGATGTGGGTCGAGGACGGGTATTTCTGTCGCGAGCTGGGCGTGCCGGATGTCAAATTCGCCTTCACCAACTACGGCGTCTCGATCGGCCTGCAAGCGGTCGGGGCCATGCCGCGGCGAGTACAGGGCCTCAATGCGTTCTTCGACACCTACCGGTCCGATGACGAATACGACCGGGAGGCCATTACTCACGTGATGGCCTGCAGCTCACATTTTCCAGGCTACCTGCTCAGGAGTTTCGGCTGAGTACGCCCGTGCGGGATTCATGCGCCAGGCAGGTGCGAGCGCAAGTAGCCGACGATGTCATCCAGGCTGCGCAGTTGCTCGTACGCCGACTCGGGAATGTCGACATGCAGCCGCTCGTGCAGGGACACCAGAAAATTCAGGAAGTCCATCGAGTCGAGATCCACCTCCTCGCGCAGCGCGGCCTTGGTATCGAGCGTCGCCGGATCGACCTCCGGTGCGATCCGCACCAGCAGTTCCAGCACCGTGTTTCGCAATTCGCGATCGTCCATGCTGAAGGCTCAGAGTTCCTCGGGATGCTGCAGTCGATCGGCGATCGCGGCGACAAAGCGCGCGCCACTATGGCCATCGCTCACCCGGTGATCGGCTGCCAGTGTTACGGTCACGCTCGCCATGGGCACCACCTGTCCGCTCACGACCCAGGGGCGCTCGGTCACTTTTCCGAAGCCGACGAGCGCCACTTGTGGCGCATAGATGATGCCGTAGGCGGCGTCGACGCTGTCGTCCCCGAGATTGGTGAGGGTGATGGTCGGATCGGTGAGCTCCTCGCGCCGCAGCCGGCCAGCGCGAGTGCGCGCCACGAGGTCGGACAGCGCCCGCATGGTATCGGTGAGCGACTTCTGCTCGACTGCGTGGATGGCAGGAGCGATGAGCCCGCCGCCGCGCAGCGAGATGGCCATGCCGATGTGCACCGAGGGACTCGGTTGGAACGCGCCCTCGAGGAAGAAGCCATTCATCGTGGGGTGACGCACGACGGCGCATGCCACCGCGCGCACATACAGCGCTGCCATCAACACTCGCTCCGTCACCGGTCGTCCCTCGTTAGCATGCCGCAGCCACGCAACCGCTGCACCGAGCGGGACCTGCTCCGTCAGGTAGTAGTGCGGCACCTCGCGCTTCGAGCGGCTCATGGCGGCGGCGATGGTGCGGCGCATGTCGGCGCTGCGATCGCGCGGCAGAGCCTGCCGGCTCGAGGCCTGCTCGACGTCCTTCAGCGTCACCGTACCGTGCGGTCCACTGCCTGTGACGGTGTCGAGCGCGATGCCGAGTTCAGTCGCACGCCGGCGCGCGACCGGCGAGACTGCTCGATGGGCGTGCGGCGGGCCCGGGGGAGCTGGGATACCGGAAGCGGGCGCCCCTGCTGCAGGGATGGCGGCGAGTGGAGGCCGCGTCGCCGGCGCGGCTGGCTCTGCAGGCGGCGGAGGGATCTTCGCCGCGTCCTCGCCCGGCTCCAGCAGACGCGCCATCAGCGTGCCGACCAGAACAGTCTGGCCTGGACGAGTCAGCAGGTCATGGACTTTGCCCGCGTGCCAGCACTCGATATCAAGCGCCGACTTGGTGGTGTCGACGACGGCGAGCACATCGCCTTTCTTCACCGCATCCCCGGGCCGCACCCGCCATTCGAGAAGCGTGCCCTGATCCATGTCTGCGCCGAGCGAAGGCAACCGGAATTCGATCACGCGGGGCGATCTCCGAAGAGCGAGCGAACCGCCGCCATGATCGTTTCTGCCTGGGGCAACGCGGCATCCTCCAGGTGCTTGGCGTACGGAATCGGAACTTCGGCGGTGCAAACGCGCTGCACCGGCGCGTCGAGGTCGAAGAAGGCCTGCTCCATGATCCGGGCGGACACTTCCGCCGAGAGGCTGCCGCTGCGCCATCCCTCATCAACGATGACCGCTCGGTGCGTCCGGCGTACCGATTCAATCAGCGTTGCCTCATCGAGCGGCCGCAGCACCCTGAGGTCGATGACCTCCGCTTCGATACCCTCCTGTGCGAGGCGCTCCGCCGCGGAGAGCGTCCGTGGCATCAAGCCTCCATAGGCGATGAGCGTCACATCCCGCCCCGCGCGGCGGATGGCCGCCCGACAGATGTCGATGGCGACCGGCGATGCAGGCGCAGCCTCTTCCAGGTTGTAGAGCTGCGCGTGCTCGAAGATCACCACCGGGTCCGGATTCTCGAGCGCCGGCCATAGCATGCCGCGTGCGTCGCTGACCGTCGCGGGTGCGAGCACCCGCAGTCCCGGCACATGCGCGTACCAGCCCTCGAGGCTGTGGGAATGCTGTGCGGCCAACTGCCGCCCCGCGCCCGTCGCCATCCGTACGACCAGCGGCACGTGAAACTGGCCGCCGGACATGTGGCGCAGCGCGGCCGCGGTGTTCACGATCTGATCGAGCGCCAGCAGGCTGAAGTTGACCGTCATGATCTCGATGATAGGACGCAGCCCGCCCAGCGCCGCGCCCACGCCGGCACCCACGAAGCCAAGCTCCGACAGCGGTGCATCGCGGATACGCTCCGGCCCGAATTCCTCGAGCAAACCGAGACTCACCGCGTAGCTGCCCCCGTAGCGCCCGACATCCTCACCCATCAGGAACACCCGCGGGTCGCGCGCGAGCGCCTCGCGGTGCGCCTGTCGCAGGGCCTCCCGATAGGACAAGCGCTCGCTCACGGCGCGAGCGCCGGCGCAGCATCCGCCGTGACGTCCTTCAACAGGTCCGAGACTGGCTCGCATTCCGATGCCTCGGCGAAGGCGACAGCCGCAGCGATCTCCGCGCCGACCTCGGCCTCGAGCCGCTCAAAATCGGCCTCCGTGAACAGGCCCTGCGCCTTCAACCGGTCAGTGAACGTGTGCAGCGGTCCGTGTTTCTTCCACTCCTCCACTTCCGCCTTCGGACGGTAGAGATCCGGATCGAACATCGAGTGCGCGCGGAAGCGATAAGTCCTGAACTCCAGGAACCTCGGGCCTTGTCCCGAGCGCACCGCGGTCGCGGCCGTCTCGGTCGCCTGCCGCACGGCGACCACGTCCATGCCATCCACATGCTGCGCGGGGATGCGGTAGCTCTCGGCCTTGGCACAAAGATCCGTCTGCGACTCTGAGCGCTCGAGCGAGGTGCCCATCGCGTAGCCGTTGTTCTCGCAACAGAACAGGACGGGGAGCTTCCACAGCGCCGCGAGATTCATGGATTCGTGGAACACGCCCTCGGCGACGGCACCATCGCCGAAGAAGCAGGCGGTCACGCGCTCGCGGCGCTGCATCCGGTCCGCTAACGCAAGCCCCACCGCCAGCGGCAGGCCGCCGCCGACGATGGCGTTGCCACCATAGAAGCGAGAGGCCGCATCGAACAGATGCATCGAGCCTCCGTGCCCGTGGCAGCAGCCCGTCGCCTTGCCGTACATCTCGGCCATGATGGTCCTGGCCGCAAGCCCGCGCACCAGCGCATGACCGTGCTCGCGGTAGGTGGCGACGACCGCCTCCTCGGGCCCGAGGACGCCGAGTGCGCCGACAGCGACCGCTTCCTCACCGATGTACAGGTGCAGGAAGCCACGGATCTTGCCCGCCCCGTACAGCTCGGCGCAGGCCTCCTCGAAGCGCCGGATTCTCAGCATCTGACGCACAAGTGCAATCGCATCGTCACGAGCCAAGCTCACGCGCGCTGTGACAGGGTCGATCACGCGCCGCCCTCCAGCGTCGAAGTGTCGCCCTCGGGCAGCCCCAACTCACGCGCCCGCAGCAGCCGGCGCATGATCTTGCCGCTGCGCGTTCGCGGCAGACTCGCCACGAAGTCGATCTCCTTGGGTGCGATGCTGGCACCCAACCGGCGCCGCGCGTGAGCGAGTAACCGGGTGCGCAGCTCCTCACTCGGCACACAACCGGCCTTCAGACTGACGAAGGCTTTGACCAACTCCCCGACTATCGGGTCCGGCTTGCCGATCACGCCGGCTTCGGCCACAGCCGGGTCCTCCATCAGCACACTCTCCACCTCGAATGGGCCGATCAGGTGTCCAGAAGACTTGATCACATCGTCCGCCCGACCGATGAACCAGTAGTACCCATCAGCGTCGCGCTTCGCGAGATCGCCGGACAGATACCAGCCGTCGACGAAGCACTTGCGATAGCGCTCCTCCTCATGCAGGTAGCCGCGGAACATGGACGGCCAGCCGGGCCGAATTGCCAGCTCCCCCTCCACATCCGGTGCATCGATCGCAACGACGCGCTCGCCGTCACGGCGCACAACGGCCGTCGTGACGCCCGGGAGCGGCCGTCCCATGGAGCCGGGCTTGATGTCCTGCGACAGGGTGTTGCCGATGACGATGCCGCCGGTCTCCGTCTGCCACCAGTTATCGTGGATCGGCAGCCCCAAGGTCTCCAGGCCCCACCACACTGCCTCCGGATTGAGCGGCTCTCCGACGCTGGCGATGAATCTCAAAGCCGGACGCGGATGGCGTCCCGCCGGTTCCGGTCCGGCCTTCATCAGCATGCGTATGGCAGTTGGAGCCGTGTACCAAACGGTGACTTTCTGCTCAGCGAGCACGCGATACCAGCGCTCGGCGTCGAAGTCTCCTTCGTCGACGAAATTCGTCACGCCGTGCAGCAGCGGCGCCAGAATGCCGTACGAGGTCCCCGTGACCCAGCCCGGATCGGCTGTGCACCAGAACACATCCTCAGGATGCAGATCGAGCGCGTACTTTCCCGTCATGTAATGCATCAGGGCGGCGCCATGCACGTGCACGGCGCCTTTTGGCCGACCCGTCGTACCACTGGTGAAGTGCAGCAGCGCGGGATCCTCGGGCCCGGTTGCCGCCGCTACGTGGTGATCACTGGCGACGGCCATGAGCGCCGCGAGGTCACGCGTGCCGGCAGGCACCGGCTTGCCGGGATCATCGGCAACCACCAGCACGGTCGCGAGACTCGGAACCTCGCCAATAATGCCCGCCACACGACGCCGATAGATCGACTCCGTCGTCACGAGCACCCGGGCTTCACCGAGGCTCAGGCGGGTACGCAGCGGCTCCGGGCCGAACGCCGCATATAGAGGTGCGAGCACGCTGCCGCTGCGCAACGTACCCAAGGCGGCAGCGAAGAAATCGGCCGTGCGCGGCAACAGCAGGAAGATCCGATCACCCGCGCCCACTCCCAGTGCCTTGAGGACGTTGGCGAACCGCGCCGATTGCGCAGCAAGTTCCGCATAGCTCACATCGCGCACCGCTCCGTTGCGGCTGAGGCATCGGAGTGCCGCATGCCCTGCGCGAGCCGAGCCTGCCCAGCGGTCGACCGCCAGCCAGGCCATGTTGAGCGCCTCGCCCGGACCTCGACCCAGCTCGGCCGCGATCTCGCTCCAGGAGAACGCCGCCACCATCGCCCCATAGCTCTCCGAGGCTGCGATTCCAGCCTGCGGGGACTTCTGGATGCGAGCGGGACGAACTGTCACAAGGCCTCAGCCGATTGAGGGACAACCACGCTCATCATCTTGACGATCGCGGGGAGTTCGCGCATCCGCACTTTCCGATGCCTCGGATGCGGGTGACCTTCTCAATCCCGATCCGGCGCTCCGAGTGGGAAAAGCGCTCGAAACGGCCGCGCCTCCTCCACTGCGCGGGCATAGGACGGACGGGCGAGCAAGCGCGCGCGGTAAGCGCGCAGCGTGGCATACTGCTTTGGGATCCGGTACACCCAGTCGGCATAGAACAGAGAGGGCGCCGCGGCACAATCCGCCAGCGTGAACTCAACACCGCCGGCCCACCTCTTGCCGGACAGCTCGCCTTCCAGCCACGCATAGGCGAGTTCCAATTTCTTCGCCGAGAACGCGAGCCCTTCCTGCCGCTTCAGCGGATCCCCTGTCAGCGCCTCGCCGACAGCGTGCTGCATCGGACTCATCACGTGCAGATCGAAGAAGCGATCGAGAAAGCGCACTTGCAGCGCGCTCATCGGCTCCGCAGGCAGCAGGCGCACCGGACCGGGATGCACGAGCTGCAGGTACTCGATGATGATGCTGGTCTCGACAATGCTTCGGTCAGCGTCGAGCAACAGCGGGAACTTGCCTAGCGGCCAGCGTCGCAACCATTCGGCGGCGTGTTGCGGCGTCTCGGGCCCGAGGCTTCGGAACTCGAACTGAATTCCGTTCTCATACAGCGCGATGAGCACTTTCTGCGTATATGAGGAGAACGGATGGCCGTAGAGCGCGAGCGACATCGTGCGCGCATGCTACTGCCCTGCTCCGACAACGGCCAGCACGGCGCTGACGATGCGATCGCAGCGGCTGCCGGCGAAATCGAACAGATCGCGCTCGGCGATGTCGACATCCTGAGCCAGCGACTCGCGCAACAGTGCGCACGACGTTGTGCCGCCTGGTGTCGCGACGGCGCCGTGCCAGACATTCATTGAGCACCAGCCGATACAGCCAGGTCGACAGCGGCGCATCGCCTCGAAATCCGTCGAGCGTACGAAACGCCTGCAGGTACGCCTCCTGCAGGAGGTCTTCAGCTTCGGTGGCATCGCGCAGCACGGCGCGCGCCAGCCGGTACAGGCGGCGATCGTACTGCACGTTCTCGATGGCAATGGTATGCATGCGAGCGGCAGCCGGGCTCGCGCCCGCCGGAACGTGAGCGATCGCACAGCCTGCCGCAAGCACAAGTGCCGAGACTGCACGCGCCGTTACTGACCCAGAGTGGCCTGCAGCTGCTTCGCGTGCTTCAGATGTGCGACGAATGCCGGACGGACTTTCACGAGGAGCGCCTTCAGTCCGGCGTTTTGCGCATGGGGGATCAGGGTCTGGTCGACGGTGTCAATGACGGCCTGGTGGTACACGACTTCGTGGGCGACATAGGCTTTATCGAAAGCTGCGCCGGATAAGTTCTTGAGGTGTGCCCGATTGTCGTCGCCAGCTTTTTTGCAGGCTCTGACTCGTCGGATTGCTCTCCGGTGTCACGCGCAGCTTGGTGACCAGGGCCGTTGCCGACTTATTGACGCCGGTATGGTCCGTCACCATCAGATCGGCGAACCCCTTAACCTGAGTATTGTGCGTCTTCGACTGGGCAAGCTTCGCCGCATCGATATCGACCGGATTTGCCGTGACGACGGTGGCCGCGATCTGCGGATCCGTGGGACCCCCGCCCTGCGCCAGCGCTGCTCCGCACGCCACGCTCCCCACGATCATGCCCGCGAATGCGCATCACACTCTCCTTAAATTGCAGATCCCAGCCACGGCATTAGATGTCACGTGTCAGGGCAGCGTTCCGGGGCGGCGGCTTGACTCTCAGGCTGGCCGCGAGCATAAGGGTCGCGGCGAACGCGGCCGCAGAAAGCAGCCTCGCCGACCCAAACCAATTGCACGGGTGGATCGGCCGGCGCGCCCGTCGGCCGCCTCATGGACATTCACCATCCTTGGCCCAACCGGGCAAAAAAGGGGAAATTAGAATGAAGACGAAAACACTCCTCGTGGCGTCGTGTTTGATCGCCTGCGGCATGGGGGCGCTGGCTGCCGACACTCCTGCGCCGCCGCACGTCACCGAAGTGATCGTGCT
>DATIYV010000072.1:0-5214 GCA_035517435.1 Steroidobacteraceae bacterium
GACGACAGCCGCCGCCGGTTCCTGCTGGTGGCCACCGCCGCGACCGGCGCTGTGGGTGCCGTATTTACCGCCGTGCCCTTCGTGGCTTCCTGGACTCCGTCGGAGCGCACCCGCGCCGCCGGCCTGCCCACCGAATTCGACTTATCCAAGCTGGAGCCGGGTCAGATGGCGATGACGGTGTGGCGCAAGTCGCCCATCTACATCGTCCGGCGCACGCCGGAGATGGTCGCGAGCCTCACGAATCATGACGGCGAGCTCAAGGACAAGGACTCGAAGGACTCCGAGCAGCCGGATTACGCCAGGAACGTCATGCGCTCGCGCACGGCCGAATACCTGGTGCTGATCGGCACCTGCACGCACCTGGGGTGCCTGCCCAAGCCGCGCTTCGAGCCGGCCGATCCTGAGATCGGCAGCTACTGGCCCGGCGGGTTCCGTTGCCCCTGCCACGGCTCGCGCTTCGATATGGCAGGCCGGGTGTTCGATGGCTCGCCCGCCTCGATCAACCTGAAAGTGCCGCCCTATGCATTCGAGGGCGCCAGGAAGCTGATCATCGGCGTGGATGACGCGAAGGGAGTGGCGTGATGGCTGGCTCGCCTGCTGCCGTCACCGGCAAGACCACGGGCCTGCGCGCCTGGCTTTACAAGCGCCTGCCGATCGCCGAATTCATCGAGACGCAGCTGACCGGCTACTACGCGCCGAAGAACTTCAACATCTGGTACTTCTTCGGCTTCATCGCGATGGTCGTGCTCGCGATGCAGCTGCTGACCGGCATCTTCCTCACCATGTTCTACAAGCCGGGCGAGGCGACGGCCTTCGACTCGGTCGAGTACATCATGCGCGAGGTGAACTCCGGGTGGCTGATCCGCTACCTGCACTCCACCGGCGCCTCTGCATTCTTCGTCGTGATCTACCTGCACATGTTCCGCGCCATGCTGTACGGCTCGTACAAGCAGCCGCGTGAGCTGCTGTGGATTTTCGGCATGCTGGTGTACCTCGCGCTGATGGCCGAGGCATTTCTGGGATACGTGCTGCCGTGGGGCAACATGTCCTACTGGGCCGCGCAGGTGATCGTGAACATCTTCGGCACGATCCCCCTCGTCGGCCACGGCCTGGTGGAGTGGATCCGCGGCGACTACGGCATCGCCGACGCGACCCTCACCCGCTTCTTCGCGCTGCATGTGGTGGCGGTGCCGCTGGCGCTGCTGCTGCTTGTGCTGCTGCATCTGGTGGCGCTGCGCCGCACGGGCTCCAACAACCCGGATGGGATCGAGATCAAGGAGAAGCTCGACAAGGACGGCAAGCCGCTCGATGGCATCCCGTTTCATCCGTACTACACGGTGAAGGACACCTTCGGCATCGCGGTGTTCCTGGTGCTGTTCGCCATCGTCGTCTTCTTCGTGCCGACGGTTGCGGGACTGTTCCTCGAGCACGCGAACTTCGAGCCCGCCGATGCATTCTCGACCCCCGAGCCGATCACGCCGTCGTGGTACTTCACGCCGTACTACGCGATCCTGCGCGCGGTTCCCGATCAGCGCCTGGGCGCGCTCCTGATGCTGATCGCGGTCATGGCGTTCCTGTTCCTGCCGTGGCTCGACCGCTCGCCCGTGAAGTCGATGCGCTATCGCGGCTGGAAGTCGAAACTGGCGCTGGCGCTGTTCGCGGCCTCATTTCTGACGCTGATGTACGTGGGCCTTAAACCCCCCGAGGGCATCTACGTCACGATCGGGCGCATTGCGACCGGCGTGTATCTGGCGTTCTTCATCCTGATGCCGATCTACTCGCGTCCGGGAATCGATCGCACCAAGCCGGTTCCCGAAAGAGTGACTGTCCATGCGCACTGAGTCCGTTCGCGCACGCACGCTCGCACATCTCATCGGGCTCGCAGCCCTGACGATCGGTGCATCGACCATGGCACTCGCGGCCGATGAGGCACCCAAGGCCTACGGTGCCGACTGGGAATCCTGGAAGGCTGAGACCTCGGTGACGGATCTCGCCTCGCTCCAGCGGGGCGCCCGCGACTTCTTCAACTACTGCCGCGGCTGTCACTCGCTGAAGTACATGCGCTACTCGCGCATGGCCGATGATCTCGAGATCCCGACCGATCTCATGCAGAAGTATCTGCTGCCCACCGACGCCAAGATGACCGACTACGTGACCTCGCCGCTCCCGGCCGCCGATGCGGTCGCGTGGTTTGGCAAGGCGCCGCCGGATCTGTCGCTCATCGCCCGTGCACGGGGCACGGACTATCTGTATCAGCTCTGGACCACCTACTGCGTCGATGCAAGCAGCCGGACTGGTGCAAACAACCTGCGCCTGAATGCCATCGCCATGCCGGATGTGCTGTCGGTGCTCGAGGGCCTGAAGCGCTGTGTCTACCGCGATGAGACCGTCACCGGCGCGGACGGCAAGCCGATCCACGAGAGCGTGTTCGATCACTTCGAGACGGTCGATGCCGGCAGCATGTCGCGCGAGCAGTACGCCGCGTTCGTGCGCGACATCGTGAACTTCCTCGACTACGTCGGGGAGCCCGCGCAGGCTCACCGCAGGAGCCTCGGCGTGTGGGTCGTGCTGTTCCTGCTGGTGTTCACCTGGCTCGCATGGCTTCTGAAGCAGGAATACTGGAAAGACGTGCACTGAGCACGGACTGAAAACCGGCGCGCAAGCGCGGGGTGCGCGAGTGTCGAGCCGACGTTCCATCATGACGCTGTTCTCCGCTCCGAACGATCCGTGGAGCCATCGCACTCGGATCGTGCTCGCCGAGAAGGGCATCGGTATCGACATCGTGAGTGTTGAGCCGGGCCGCTTTCCCGAGGATCTGCTCGATCTGAACCCGTATCACAGCGTGCCGACGCTGGTGGACCGCGATCTGGTGCTCTATGACTCGCGCGTCATCATGGAATACCTGGATGAGCGCTTTCCGCATCCGCCGCTGATGCCGATCGATCCGGTGACGCGGGCACAATTCCGGCTCGCGCTGTACCGCATCGAGCGCGACTGGTACAGCCTGGTGCAGCAGATCGAGCAGGAGCCCGACAAGAAGCAGGCGGTGAAGCTGAAGAAGATCCTGCGCGATACGATCCTGCAGAGCGCGGACCTCTTCAAGGTCAAGCCCTACTTCCTCTCCGATGAGTTCTCGCTGGTGGACGCGACCATTGCACCGGTGCTGTGGCGCCTGCCGCACTACGAGATCGACATCCCGCCGACGGCTCAGGCGCTCACCAAATACGCCAACCTGGTGTTTGCGCGGCCGGGATTTCGCGATAGCCTCTCGGATGTGGAACAGGAAATGCGCATCCTTTAGATACTGCGCGCATGGTGCCGCCGAACTCCATCCCGCCCAAGCGCCCGTACCTGCTGCGAGCCATGCATCAATGGATGACGGACAGCGGGCACACTCCGCATGTCATCGTCGATGCCGAGCGCCCCGGGGTGGAGGTGCCGCGCGCACACGTGAAGGACGGCAAGATCGTCCTCAACGTGAGCCTGAATGCCACCCAGAGACTGCACCTGGACAACGACTGGGTCGAGCTCGATACGCGCTTCGCCGGCGTCGTGCACCACGTGCGCTTCCCCGTGAGCGCGGTGCTGGGCATCTACGCGCGCGAGACGGGCGAGGGCATGGTGTTCTCCGAGCAGGATCTGGGCCCAAGCGGCCCGCCGACCAAGCCGAGCCCGGCGGAAGACGGCCGTACACGGCCGCAGCTCAAGGTCGTCAAGTAAAGGCGTGCTGGATCCACTCGATGCGCGGGCGCTCGGCGCCGGCGTCCGAGACCACGATCACATCGAAGCGCACATGCAGGCGCGCCAGCTCCGCGTGCTGCTGCAGCAGGGCGCGCGAGGCGCGGATGATGCGCCGGCGCTTGGCGGCATCGATGCTCGCAGCGGCACCGCCGTAGGCCTCGCTCGAGCGGGTGCGCACTTCAACGATCGCGAGCACCTCGCCGCGGCGGGCGATGAGATCGAGCTCGCCCATGCGGCGATGGTAGTTGCGCAGGATGAGCTCGTGGCCCTGCGCGGTGAGATAGGCGGCGGCGGCATCCTCGGCGGCGCGGCCGAGCTGCTGACGCGCGTTCACTCGCGCGCGATCAGACGCGGCTCACCGCCGTGCAGCTGTGCCCACTCGAGCTCGCGGCGCACCCGATGCTGGGCATCGAGCGTCAAATGGCCGGTGAGGCCATCGACCGAGATCGTGCCGCCGCCAGGCGCGGCCTGCAGCGCCGTGGCGAGCCGGTAGGCATCGAAGCCGAAGGCGAAGATGCGATTGCGCCGCGGACCCCCCGTCGGCCAGGCCTCGTGCGCGGCCGTGCGCACGCTGTCGGCGAGGCCCCCGCCCAGCATCCAGGGCATGTCGGGGAAGATGAGTCCGTCCATGTCCTGATTGGCGTTGGCATTGGGCTCGAAAGCATCCGAAGTCGCGTAGGTGGCGATATCGCCCGCGAAATAGAACTTCAGCTGCGGCCGCAGCAAGCGCGCGGTCGAGGCGCTGCTTGCGGCGAAGATGAAGGCAATATCGCCGCGCCGCCGCGGCTGGAACTGCAGCTTCGTGCCGAGGATGGACTCCAGGTGCCTGCGGCGCGCATCGCTGTCCGCGATGCGCAGCACCCGGGTGATGGCGGGTGCGAAATCGGTGTGCGTGGCATCGAAGCTCGCCGCATCCACCAGATCGCCGCCACCCGCGGTGAGCTCGTCGCGAAATGCGGCCAGCACACGCTGCCCCCAGTCGCCTTCCGGCACCAGCGCGACGCCGCGCCGATGGCCATCGGCAAGGATGCGTCGCGCGGTCTCGCGCGCCTCATCCTCGGGCGAGAGCGCGAACTGATAGAAGCCCGGCGGCACGACGTGCTCGGGCGTGAGGAAATTGAGCGCCAGCACCGGCGGATGCGGCGGCGGCAGGTCGGCCGCGGCGATCACTTCCTCCCGGGTGAGTGGACCCACGATGAACTGCGCCCCGGCCTGGGTCGCGTGCTGCACGGCTTCCGCGACGCTCATTGCGCTTGTGTCGTAGATGCGCACGCGCGGCCGTGCAGAGGGGGGATTGACGTAGTAGGCGGTGAGAAATCCGTCGCGCACGGACGCCGCGGCGGCGGCCTGGCGGCCCTTCAAGGGCAAGAGCAGCGCGATGTGCGGCAGCGGTGAGAGCTCCGCCGGGTGCATACCGAGCAGCTCGCTCGCGACCACTTCATCGGCGGGATGATTCGGGTAGCGGGCGCGCCA
>DATIYV010000073.1:0-2729 GCA_035517435.1 Steroidobacteraceae bacterium
GCAGTAGCCGACTTCCTTGATCATCTCCATGTCGAACATCGTGCGCTGCTCCAGGCGCTGCGCCTCGAGGAGCTTGCTGGCGCCGCGCAGCTCGGCGAGCCGCGCGCGCAGATCCTCGCGGATCTGATCCACCGCCCCGATAAGGCGCTCACGCGGCGTCACGTAGTGGGTGCCGGGATAGACGGTAAAGCGCGGCACCTTGCGCGAGATCGCCCCGGTCAGGGGATCAAAGAGCGTGATCGTGCCGATGGCATCGTCCACCAGCTCCACCCGCACCGCTTCGCGCTCGGACTCGGCCGGGAAGATGTCGATCACATCCCCGCGTACGCGATAGGTGCCCTGGGTCAGATCGAGCTCGTTGCGCGTGTATTGCATGTCGGCGAGGCGCCGCAGGAGCTGGCGCTGATCCATGAGATCCCCGCGCACCAGGTGCAGGATCATCGCGAGGTAGGACTGCGGGTCGCCCAAGCCGTAGATTGCCGAGACGGTGGCAACGATGATCGAGTCGGGACGCTCCAGCAGCGCCTTGGTGGCCGACAGGCGCATCTGCTCGATGTGCTCGTTGACCGAGGAGTCCTTCTCTATATACGTATCGGTCGAGGGCACATACGCCTCCGGCTGATAGTAGTCGTAGTACGACACGAAGTACTCGACCGCGGCCGCGGGAAAGAAGCCGCGGAACTCCCCGTACAGCTGCGCCGCGAGCGTCTTGTTGTGAGCGAGCACGAGCGTCGGGCGCTGCACGCGCTCGATCACGCACGACACGGAGTACGTCTTGCCACTTCCCGTGACGCCGAGCAGTGTCTGGTGCGCAAGCCCGCTGCCGAGGCCTTCGACGAGTTTGTCGATCGCCTGCGGCTGATCACCTGCCGGTTCGTAGTCGGCGACGAGTTTGAATTCCCGGTGCTCCATGCGTGCTGTCGGTGTGCTTTACGTTGTGGGGTTGCAACATTGGTCGGCGCTGAGGCGATCTCGTAATATAGCGGTGTTCCCCGACCCACGCGATTCGCAGGGACCTCACGTGACTCTACCCGTTTCCCGACGCGTCCAACGCGTCAAGCCCTCCCCCACGCTCGCCGTCACCGCTCGCGCCGCGCGCCTCAAGGCCGAAGGCAAGGACGTGATCGGCCTGGGCGCAGGGGAGCCGGATTTCGACACGCCCGCGCATATCGCGCAGGCCGGCATCGATGCCATCAAGAGCGGCTTCACGCGCTACACGAATGTCGAGGGCATCAACGAGCTCAAAGACGCCGTGATCGCCAAGTTCGCGCGCGAGAACGCGCTGCGTTACGAACGCGCGCAGGTGCTGGTCTCCTCGGGTGCCAAGCAGACGATCTACAACTTGTGCATGGCGGTGCTCGACCCGGGTGACGAGGCGATCATCCCGGCACCCTACTGGGTCTCCTATCCGGATATGGTGCTGCTCGCGGACGGACTGCCGGTCACGCCGTTCGCCGGGCCCGCGCAGGGCTACAAGATCACGGCGCGCCAGCTGGCCGCGGCCATCACGCCCAAGACGCGCCTGGTGCTCCTGAACAGCCCGTGCAATCCCACCGGCGCCGCGTACACGCGTGCCGAGCTGCGCGCACTCGGCGAGGTGCTGCTCGAGCATCCGCGCATCATCATCGGCACCGATGACATGTATGAGCACATCTACTGGGGCGCGGAGCCCTTCTGCAGCCTGCTGAACGCCGTCCCCGAGCTCTACCCGCGCACCGTGACCATCAATGGGGTGTCGAAGGCCTATGCCATGACGGGCTGGCGCATCGGCTACTGCGGCGGACCGAAGGAACTCATCACCGCCATGGGCACGATCCAGGGCCAGTCGACCTCGAATGCCTCGAGCATTTCGCAAAAGGCGGCGGTCGCGGCACTCGCGGGCGATCAAGCCTGCGTGGCGCAGATGAACGAAGCGTTCAAGGCGCGCCATCAGTTCATCGTGCAGGGCTTGAACTCCCTGCCCGGCGTGTCCTGCGTGCCGGGCGCCGGAACCTTCTACGCGTTCGCGGATGTCAGCAAGGCCATGGCGGCGCAGGGCTGTCGCGATGACGGTGAGTTTGCGGAAGTCCTGCTCGAGCGCGGCGGAGTGGCCGTGGTGCCGGGTGGCGGGTTCGGTGCGCCGGGACATATCCGCCTGTCCTTCGCCTGCAGCATGCAGACGCTGGAGAAGGCGCTCGATCGCATGCGCCGCGTGCTCGCCGAGGGACCGGTCGCCAAGAGCGCTTAAGTCCCACGGCTCCGTGAGGGGGGATCGCATGAAAGTGTTCACTGCGGCGCTCGCGGCAGGCCTCGCACTGAGTGGTGCGGCCCGCGCGGCCGGCACCGCTGCGGCCAGTCCGCAGTCCCTCACTCCGAACGGCACCACCTATCTGTCGCGCCTGCTCGAAGCCGCCGTGGCGCGCGGGGACACCCCGGGGGTGGTCGCGCTGGTCGTGAATCGCGACCACGTGCTCTACGAAGGTGCCGCCGGTCACCTGGGTGGACCTTCGACTGCTGCCATGCCGACCAACGCGATCTTTGCGATCGCGTCCATGACCAAGCCCGTCACCTCCGTCGCGATCGTGCAGCTCATCGAGCGCGGCAAGATGAAGCTCGACGATCCGGTGTCCAAGTACCTGCCGGGCTTTGCTCATCAGCAGGTGATCACGGCACTCAATCCCGCCGACGGTTCGGTGCAGACCGCGCCCGCCAAGCACGCAATGACGATCCGTCACCTCCTTACGCACACT
>DATIYV010000074.1:0-8387 GCA_035517435.1 Steroidobacteraceae bacterium
GCAGGAGCACGCCGTCGCGACCATGTCGCGGCTCCTGAACGCGCTGCTCGACATCAGCAAGCTCGAATCGGGAGCCGTGAAGCCCGAGCTGCGCGATTTCCGCATTGGCACCGTACTCGCATCGATACGCCGCGAGTTTGCACCCGTGGCCGAGAGCAAGGGACTCGAGCTCATCGTGGAGCCCACGGAGGACTCCGTGCGCAGCGATCCGGCCCTGGTCGAGCAGATTCTCAAGAACCTGGTCTCGAACGCCGTGAAGTACACGCGCGCGGGTCGGGTGGTAGTGCGTTGCCGCCATGAGGATACGGCGCTGCGCATCGAGATTGTGGACACCGGCGTCGGCATCCCCGCGGCGCAACTGGCCTACATCTACGATGAGTTCTATCAGGTCGGAGTACCAGCAAACAGCTCGCGCGAGGGCTACGGGCTGGGGCTCAGCATAGTGCAGCGGCTGGTGAAGCTGCTCAATGTGCGCCTGGAGGTGATCTCCGAGGTCGGTAAGGGCTCGGTCTTTACTTTGTTCCTGCCGCAGGCGCAGGCGACGGTCAGCGGTCTGCAGTCCACGGAGGCTCGACCCTGGCAGGCGGAAAGAGCTGCGGCGGGTGGCGCGCAGGTTCTGCTGGTTGAGGATGACGCCAGCGTCCGCGACGCGACCGGTATGCTGCTGCGTGTCGAGGGCTATCGCGTGACCGCGGTCGCCTCGCTTTCCGAGGCGGTGCGAGCGGCGGCTGAGCGTGCTCCCGAGCTGCTCGTCACCGACTATCACCTGGGAAACCGCGAGCTCGGCACGGAGGTCATCGCGGCACTGCGCGATCGCGTGAGCCAGGATCTCAAGGCCATCCTGCTGACGGGAGACACGTCGGCAGCGATCAAGGAAATGCGCTCAGATCCCAACCTGCGGATTCTGAGCAAGCCGGTGGACGCGGAGGAGCTGCTGCGCCTGCTGCGCGCACTGCTGACATCCTAGGCCCTGCCCGCCGGCGGCGGCCAGGGTGCCCGGATCCGCCTCAGCCTAGTGGCCGGCGCGATCGGCTTCCAGATCCATCACCATGCGCACCAGCTGCGCGAGCGAGGCGGCGCCGCTCTTTTCCATGACGCGAGCGCGGTGGATCTCGACCGTGCGCTGGCTGACCCCGAGCTCTGCCGCCATGACCTTGTTGGGCTTGCCGCGCGTCATGAGCGCCAGCACCTCGCGCTCGCGCGGCGTGAGTGAATCGAGGCGCTCGCGGATCTTAGTATGCTGCTCGAGCGAGGCGCGGTTGCGCGCGTCGCGCTCGAGGGCCCGCTGGATCCGATCGATCAGATCCTGGTCGCGGAACGGCTTTTGCAGGAAGTCGAACGCCCCCTGCTGCATCGCCTCGACCGCCATGGGGATGTCGCCGTGGCCGGTGATGAAGATCACCGGGATGACGGCGCCCCGCAGGTTGAGCTGCTGCTGCAGCTCGAGCCCGCTCATGCCGGGCATGCGCACGTCGAGCACCAGGCAACCCGGCTGGCTCGCCTTGTAGCCGTCGAGAAATTCGCTCGCCGAGCCGATAGCGCGGGTCGCCAGACCGACGGACTTCAGCAGAAAACGCAGGGAATTGCGGACGCCTTCATCGTCGTCCACGACGAACACTGTGGGTGCCTGTGGCTGCATGTCACTCGCCGGATTGCGTCGGTAGTGCGATATAAAAGCACGCCCCGGACGGCGTGTTGGCTCGATAGCCGACCGTGCCTCCATGAGCACGGGCTATGGTACTGCTGATGGCGAGCCCGAGCCCAGTGCCATTCTCCTTGGTGGAGAAGAACGGGTCGAACACCCGCTTGGTCATCTCGGCGGATAGCCCGGGGCCGTTGTCGCATACCGTGAGCTGCACGCCGGAGCCGTCTGCCAGCGAAGTGCTGATGGCGATTCTGGGATGGGCCACGGGGGGCGCGGTGAGCGCCTCCAGGCTGTTACGCAGGAAGTTGAGGACCACCTGCTGAATCTGCCCGGCATCCGCCGCCACCTCGGGGAGCCCGGGCGTGAGATCGAGCGACAACTCGACGCCGTGCAGGCTGGCATCCGTGCGCATCAACTCCTGCAGCTCCTCGATGAGGACATTCACGTCGACCGGCACATGCTCGTCCTGGCGGCCGCGGGCCAGGTCGCGCAGCCGGCGGATGATGTCCGCGGCGCGGGTGGTCTGCGCCGCGATCTGACGCAGTGCCTCGCGCAGCTCGGTCGGGTCCGCATCCGGCCGCGTGAGCAGCCGCTCGCACGCATGCGCGTAGTTGGCGATGGCGGTCAGGGGCTGATTGAGCTCATGGGCGACTCCGGCAGCCATCTCACCGATGGTTGCCATGCGCGATACGTTGAGCAGCCGCCCCTGCAGGGTGGCTCTCGGGTCGTACCCGGATATCGCCCCGTCAGCAGGCGTTTTTGGCACCGGTGGTGTCTCCCCACGGTCACTGTTCATGCAACACTCTTTTACAGGGCTCTGTGCAGCGAGAATCCACGATCGAACGGCCTCCGTCTGTACGTATCTTTATTTACACGGGTCGACCGGGGTCGGTCACGGTAACGGCTCGCGCAGCGCGTCGGGGTATGCCCGGGCGGCGCCCGGATCCGAGCGGGGCGGCGCCCCGGCGCTTTCGGTCCACCAGCCGCCGCCGAGCGCCACATAGAGCGCTACGGTGTCCTGATAACGAACGGCGACCGTCTGCAGGTCGCTGATCAGGGCCTGGCGATACTGAGCGTCGGCGCTCAGCACATCGAGGTAAGTGTCGAGACCGGCTGCGTAATTCGCCTGGACGAGGTGCAGGGCCTCCTTCGCCGCAGCCAGGGCCTCATCCTGCGCGCGCAGCGCGGCGGCATCGTGCTCGAGGGCGCGCAGTGTGTCGGCGACCTGGGCGAAGGCGGCCAGCACCACTTGGGCGTACAAGGCCGCGGCCTGCTGGTATTGAGCGAGCGCGGCCTTGCGCCGGAACCATAGCGTCCCTCCTGCGAACAGCGGCTGCGTCAACCCGGCGCCAACGTTCCACGCCCGCCCGTTGGCTGCAGTGATCTGGCCGGTGCTGGTGCTGTTGGCACTGTAGCCGCCCGTGAGGGTCACGCCGGGCAGGAGCGCCGCGGTCGCCACCCCGACGTTGGCGCTGGCGCCATGGGCGGTCGCTTCAGCGACCAGCACATCCGGGCGCTGCCGCACGAGCTCGGCGGGCAGGCTGACCGGCAGGTCTGCGGGCAGCGTGAGCTCCCCAAGGCCGATGTCCGGGGGGCTCCAGTCGGCGGGAACGTGTCCGACCAGGGTCGCGAGCAGGTCATCACTCTGCGTAAGGCGCTGCTCGAGCTGCGGCACGGTGGCCTCGGTGGCGGCCAGCTGACTCTCGAGGCTCAGCACATTGGAGTAGGGAGCCGTTCCGGCAGTCACCTGCACCTCGGCCAGCTTGAGCTGCTGGCGCTGCAGCTCGATCAGCTCGTCGGTGGCATCGATTTCCGCGCGATAGGCGGCTCGGGCGATGACCGTGTTCACGACATTGGAGATCAGCGTGAGATAGGTCGCCTGCTCCGTGGCGCGCTGCAGATCGAGCTGCGCGTGCAGGCCTTCGATCATGCGGCGCTCGCCGCCGAACACATCGAGCGCATAGCTCACGGATGCCGAGAGCGTGAACAGGTTGAAGATGCTCGAGGACGTGCCCGCGCCGAATTTGAGCGGCGAGAAACGCTGGCGTGTTGCCGCGGCATCGGCTTCGGCCTGAGGATAGAAGATGCCGTAACCGGCGCGCAGGTTGCTCTCGCTTTGCCTCAAGCTCGCCTGTGCCGCCTCGAGACCGGGGTTTGCGGCGAGCGCCTCGGTTATGACTGCATCGAGCTTTCCGGAGTCGAACAGCCGCCACCAGTCGGCGTTTACTGCTGCGCCGGCGGTGAACCGTTGTGCGGCACCGTGCGCCGTCACGGTCTGTGTCGGATCGGCCCCAGAGGCGTAATGAGTCACGGCCGGCGGCTTGGGGCGCACGAAATTCGGGCCGACAGCGCAGCCGGCGAGCACAGCACCGAGCAGCACGACTGCCCCGCAGCGTCCGGGCAACCACGGCAGACTACTTGGCGCCCACATAGACATCGACCAGTTGCCCAGGGTAGAGATTCAGATCCTTCGGCTTCTCGAAGCGGAATACGATCGGCAGCACGCGCAGGTCGACCCGCTCCGCTCGGGCATCCGAGAGCTCGATCTTCGGCGAGACGTAGGGCTGAATTCGCACGAAGGTCAGAGGCAGATGCACGCTGGTGCCGCGCACGAACATCTGTGCCTGGATTTTCTCGGCTGGTGGCAGCTCGTGAACCAGGATCTCGTCAATGTAGGCGCGAACCTGCAGGTGACTCTGCGGCAATCCCATGACGATCAGCGGGCCGAAGCCCTGGGTATAGGTCCCGTAGGCTCCCTGCGAGGACACGTAGCTGCCGGCGCTGGAATTGACGGCCATTACCACCCCGTCCGCCGGGGCGCGGATCGTGTACTTGGCGAGCAACGCGGCGGAGGACTGATACGCCTTCGCGAGCGCGGTGTAGGTGCGTTCGGCGTTCTGCACGTCGTAGCTCCAGGCTCCAGCCCGGGTGAGCTCGTACTGCCGCTCGATCACCTTCAGGTTGGTGGCGGCGATCTTCTCCGCGTTGCGGGCGTTGTCGAGTGCATCCGCGCTGATCGATTTCGGATCGATGTCGTAGGAGCGCTGCTGCTTGGCGAGCTGGTCACGGGCGTTCTTGAGGGTCGCCTGGGCGTTCTCCACCTGTGCCACGGATACCGCGAGCGTCTCGCGCCGCGGCTCCGCCCGCAGCTCGCGCAGCATGGCGTGCGCGGCCTCGGCCTGCGCCTGCAGCTGCTCTGCGGTCGCCCGCTGCACGGAGTCGTCGATCGCGATCAGCGCGTCGCCCTGATGTACCTGCTGGCCTTCCGTCACCAGGATCCGGGTGATGGGACCTGCGACCTCCGGGTAGATATTGATGTTCTCGCCCTGCGCCTGAGAGCTCTCGATGATGCCGTCGGAGTAGATACCGTGGGCGTACGGGTTGGCCGCGGGCGTGAAGACCGGCGGCTGCGCCTTGGGCTGCTCACTGAACAGCAACGCGCTCACGAGCGCGAGCAGCAACCCCGCTCCGGAGATGATGAAGATGATCTTATTGCGCATCCAGTTGACTCCGTTCGACAGCGCTGATCCTGCCGTCCTCCATGCGCATGATGCGATCGGCGAATTCGTAGATGCGCGCATCGTGCGTGACGATGACGATGCAGCGCTGATCGGTGAGCAGCTGCTCGCGCACGAAGCGCAGGATGTTGCGCCCGGTGTCGCCGTCCAGGGAGGCGGTGGGCTCATCGAGAATGAGGATATCGGGTCGGCTGACGATGGCGCGCGCGATGGCGACCCGCTGCTGCTCACCGCCGCTCAGCTTCACCGGTGGCAGCTGCGCCCGGTTCGCGAGGCCGACGATCTCGAGGTTGCGCTCGGCCTCCTTCACCGCGTCATTCCATTCGCGGTGCTGCAGGATCAGGGGAATGGCGACGTTCTCGGCGGTGGTCAGGCGCGGGAACAGGTGGTAGTCCTGAAACACGAAGCCGATGCGCTTGAGGCGGAATTCCGCGAGCGCATCGCTCGACAGACTCCAGATGTCCGCGTCCTCGATCCTCACGGTGCCGGTGTTAGGCCGCAGGATTCCCGAGATCATGCTCAGCATCGTGGTCTTGCCGCTGCCTGAAGGACCCACTACATAGAGCATCTCGCCGAAGCCGGCATCGAAAGTCACGTCCTTGACTGCGTGAGTGCGGGCGGGCTCCTCGCCAAACCACTTGTTGATGCCCATCGCCTGGATTGCCGTGCGCGCCATGCCTCAGCCCCGGAAGATGTCGAACGGCTCGATGCGCAGTACCTTGCGCACCCCGATATAGCTGGAAATGGCGGCGATGATCACCACCATCACGAACGCGGTGCCGAGATTGCGAAAGGTGATGATCGCGGCATAGTCCGGGAGGTGCGAGCGCGCCACCCAGATGAGCATGGCGCACAAGCCGACGCCGAGTCCGTAGCCGGTCAGTGCGACGAAGGTCGCCTGGAAGAGGATCATGGAGATCAGCTCGCGGCCCTTGGCGCCAATTGCCTTCAGCGCTCCGAACTTGTCGATGTTCTCCAGGATGAAGGTATAGAAGGTCTGTCCGGAGATCGACAGGCCGACGATGAAGCTGATGATCGTCATGAGCATCATGTTGGTACCGACGCCGGTCTGGTACATGTAGAAATCGGAGATCTTCTGCACGAACTCATCGCGCGTGAGTGCCAGATAGCCCGTGGCCGCAACCTGCGCCTTGATGGCCGCGACATCGGCCGGCGTCTTCGGCTCGACCAGCAGATACGACATGGTGAAGCGCGAGTTGGGGATGTATTGCAGCGCGCGGTTGTAGGTGGTGTACAGCGTCGGCACGCCAAACAGCGCGCTGGAGGCGACCTTGGCGATGCCGACGATCACGCCGCGGTGGTCGTTGAGCTCGAACTCGGTGCCGATCTGCGGGTTCTTGAGCTTGTAGAACTCCGCGTCCTTGATGGCGATGAAGGCGTTCTCGGCGAAGATGTTCTCGATGTTGCCGGCGATGACCGTGGGCCGGCCAAAGAGACTGGTGTCGTCGAGGCCGACGACGTTGGCGGCCTGATAGGTGCCATCGCGCAGCTTGAGGAGCGCGCCGCCCGAGTACAATGGTACGGCGTACTTGACTCCGGGGATGCTGCGCACCTCGTCGATCACGTAGTCGGGCAGAGGGATCGTATTGGCTACCGTCTGCACGGCGGGATCCATGACCCAGATGGAGGCGCCGATGTTGATGACGGTGGAGGAAGAGCGGCTGAGGATGCCGGCGAACAGCGAAGTCATCTCGATCATCAGGAACACCGCAAAGGTGATCCCGACCAACAGCGCCGCGAACTTGGTGCGGTCGTTGATCAGCAGCTTGTAGGCGATCTGCAGAATCCCCGGCATGAAGTCGCTCGCGCGCCATCATTGCGATGGGTGCAATGCGCGCATGATCGCGGCGCGGCGCGCACGAGGTAATCCGCGGAAGGCGTCGGCGAGTCGCGGAAAGTACCTAGCGGAGAAGCATCGACAGCCGTGCCGATACGTACAAGTGCGAATGTGCGGCGCAACGCTCTTGTCTCTAGCTAGGAGCCTTCTGTTGGCCAATGCGGAGCCACGCTGCACATGGCAAGTGAGATCAGGCGAGTTGCGGTACTGACCAGCGGCGGTGACGCGCCGGGGATGAATGCTGCAATCCGCGCGATCGTCAGAGTCGGCCTGGCACGCGGTTACGAGGTCTTCGGAGTCCGGCATGGCTTCAGCGGCCTGATCGAGGGGCAACTCAGTCAGCTTGGGCTGCGTGACGTCGGCGGGATTATCGATCGTGGCGGCACGATTCTCGGTACGACCAGGTGCTCGCAACTCAAGACCGAAGCCGGCCAGCTCGCCGCAGTCAGGCAGCTGCGCAGGCACGAGGTATCCCGCCTGGTGGTCATCGGGGGCAACGGCTCGCAGGCGGGAGCGCTGGCGTTGGCCCGGCAGGGTCTGCAGGTCATCGGTATCGCATCGACGATAGACAATGATCTGCCGGGATCGGATACGACTATTGGAGCGACTACGGCACTGGATACGGCGATCCAGGCCATCGACCGTCTGCGCGTGACCGCGTCTTCGCATGAGCGGGCTTTCCTCGTGGAGGTCATGGGGCGCGACAGCGGGCATCTGGCGCTGGTCGCGGGGGTCGCCGGCGGGGCCGAAGTGATTCTGCTGCCCGAGGTCGACAGCGACGCCGAAGCCGTCGCCACCCAGCTGCGCGCGGCGTATCAGCGCGGCAAGAGTCATGCGATCGTGGTGGTCGCCGAGGGCGCCCGATACAACGCGGATGCGCTGGCCGGCTACTTCCGGGAGCACCAGGCGCGCCTGGGATTCGAGCTCAGAGTGACCAAGCTCGGTCATATCCAGCGCGGCGGAGCACCCGGCGTGTTCGACCGGATCATCGCAACGGAGCTCGGTGCGGCTGCGATCGACTGCCTGAGCGCAGGAAGCCACGGCATCCTGCTTGGAATTGCCGACGGGAAAGTTACCTCCATGGACCTGTCCGCCGTCGGCGGCTCGAAGAAGATCCTGGACATGCGCCTGCTCGATCTGGCGCAGGTGTTGGCGCGCTAACCCACGGAGAACAACCATGTTGCTGAAGTCGATCTGCACATTAGAGGTTGCCTGTTGCGGTCCTCAGACGACGGTGCTCGCGGCGGCCCGCCTGATGCGCGACAGGCACACCGGAGACCTGGTCGTGGTGGCTGGTGACGACGAGAGGGTAGCGCCGCTCGGCGTCATTACCGATCGCGACATCGTCGTCGAGGTTCTCGGTAAG
>DATIYV010000075.1:0-50663 GCA_035517435.1 Steroidobacteraceae bacterium
GATGGATGCGGCTGGATGTGCGTAGAAGGGTAGATGGTGGAGCGGAAGGGGATCGAACCCTCGACCTTCGCATTGCGAACGCGACGCTCTCCCAGCTGAGCTACCGCCCCACAGACCTCGTAGCGCCCGGCCTGAAGTTGCCGGGGCCCTGAAGTGGCGCGCGATTCTAGCACCCGCATCGAGGTCGGCAAACGACTGTGTCACGCGGATGATACGATCCCGCCGCTCGCGTTTGCGGAGAAACAAGAAGTGGTCAGACAGACACGTCGCGGGTTCATGGGAGTGGCCTCCGCTGCGCTCGCAGCTCCGTTCATCAGCACGCGGGTGACACGTGCGCTGGCGGCCGCGGACCGGCCGAAGCTCGGCTGGGCGATCTGCGGCCTGGGCGGACTCAGCACGAATCAGATTGCGCCGGCGCTCACCAGGACCGAACACTGCCGCCTCACCGGCATCATCACGGATACGCCGGCCAAGGCGCAGGACTGGAAGAGCCGTTACGGCATTGCCGATCGCAATGTCTACAGCTACGACCAGATGGATCGTCTGGCCGAGAACCGCGACATCGATGTGGTCTACATCGTGACTCCCAACGCGCTGCACGCGGAACAGACACTCCGCTGCGCCAAAGCCGGCAAGCACGTGTTCTGCGAAAAGCCCATGGAAGTCTCGACGCAGAAATGCCAGCAGATGATCGACGCCTGCCGCAAGGCCAAGCGTCTGCTGGGCGTCGCTTACCGCTGCCAGTTTGAGCCGAATCATCTCGAATGCATGCGCCTCGCGCGCGAGCGCGAGTTCGGCCCGGTTCGCATCATCGAAGCCGGGTTCGGTGTGGACATCGGAGCGCCCGGCCAGTGGCGCTTGAAGCGCGCGCTCTCCGGCGGCGGCGCTCTCATGGACGTTGGCATCTACGCGCTGCAGGCGACGCGCTATCTCACGGGTGAGGAGCCGATCCTGGTCTCGGGCACGGAGAGCAAGACCGACCCGGCGAAGTACGCCGAGGTCGATGAGACGGTGACCTGGGAAGCGCGCTTTCCGGGCGGCGCCCTCGCCTACTGTATGGCCAGTTACTCGGTGCCGGGCATCGCGCGCTTTCGCGCGAGCGCGGAGCGTGGCTGGTTCGAGCTCGATCCGGCGTTCTACTACAGCGGCAATCACGGCCGGCGCAGTGATGGCAAGGAAATCAATCTGCCGAGCGGGGACCAGTTCGCCGCCGAGATGGATGATTTCTCGCGTTGCATTCTCACCGGTCAGCCGAGCAAGATCTCAGGCGAAGAGGGACTGCGCGACGTGCGCATCATGCTCGCGATCTACGAGTCCATTCGCACCGGCACTGCCGTCAAACTGACCTGAAGAGGAAGGAAGCTCGGATGCTGCGCGTCGGCGATCGCGCCCCGGAATTCACCTTGCCCGATCAGGATGGCCGGGACGTTTCCCTGTCATCGCTCATCGGCAAACGGCGACTGGTGCTCTATTTCTATCCTGCGGATTTCACACCGGGCTGTACGCGCGAGGCCTGCTCGCTGCGGGACGTGCATGCCGAACTGGATCGGGCGGGACTTGCCGTGGCCGGCGTGAGCCCGCAGGGGCCCGAGAGCCATCGCAAGTTCCGCGAAAAGCACCACCTGCCCTTTGCGCTGCTGGCGGATACCGACAAGTCCGTCGCCAAAATGTACGGCGTCGTAGGTCCGCTCGGCATTGGCGTGCGCCGCGCAACCTTCCTCATCGATCAGGGCCGCACGATTAGGGCGTGCGTGCTCGCGGACTTTCGCATCGCAAAGCACGAGCAGTTTGTCGCGGACCTGCTCGCGCTCAACAGCGTCGCGAAATAGCGCCTCAGTACTGCAGCTGCAGCAGCCGCTCGCTGCCGAGCGTGGGGATGCTGATCACATCGATGCGGCCGTATTCATCGTCGCGTGGCCGCGCGACGCCGTGCGCTTCGATGCCAAGGGCCGCCAGCCACTGCCGGACCACCGCCGCATCGCCGACCAGCAGTGCGACATGCCCACGCTGCTCGCGCAGCACCCGGGTGGCGAGCTCCTCGGGGGGCTGTGCCGCCGTGACATTGAGTGGCAGGCGCAAGAGCGCCGCGAGCGGCTCGACCGTCTGGGTCGCGCGCCGCTCGGGCAGCGAATAAATCGCGGTGAGCCTGCCCGCAGTGCCGAGCGGCGCACCGCTCGCGCCGCCGAAGAGGTGCGCCAGACGCTGTGCCCGCTCCTCGCCTTCGGGCGCGAGCGGCGGATCGGCGATACCGCCCTGCACCGCCTCGCCCGCGCGCACGATCACGATCACCGTCGTCGTGGCGGACTGATACAGCACCACCGCAGCCACGAGCAGCAATACGAACGCCAGCGCCCCCAGCCACAGCGGTGCGAGGAAGGGCCGGCGGCGCAACGTCCAGGCCTGCGGCTCGGGTGAGGCGTTCATGGGGTTCCACCGATCTCGCTGAGCCGCAGCGTATGCAGCCGCACGTAGCACCTCTTGAGCACCACGCAGGCCGCGATCGCACCGATCAGCATCGGCAGTGCTGCAGCGATGAAGAGCTGACGCGTCTGGATATGCATATCGAGGAGCCGCCCGCCGATGAGCGGTCCCAGGATCGCGCCGAAGCGTCCGATACCGAGCGCCCAGCCGACGCCCTTTGATCGGATCGCGGTCGGATAGATCAGGCCTGCGGAGGCGTTATTGCCGAACTGCGCGCCCAATACGCACAGCCCGCCCACGCCTGCGAGCACTGACAGCACACCGTACGACATGCTCGTAAAGCCGATCGCGGCAATGGCGGGCACGGCGGCGGCGAAGAGCACCGTCGTGATCACGAAGCCGAAGCGATCGAGCAGCATCGCCATGCACACACCGCCCACGGCGCCGCCGACGTGATAGAAGGTCGCGGCGATGTCGGCTTGCCGGTCGGTGAGTCCGCTGCCGGCAAAGACGGCCGGCAGCCACGAGTTGAGGAAGAAATTCGACATCAGGGCCATCGCAAAGCACACCCACAGGAACGGCGTGATGCGCGCCAGCGCCGGTGAATACAGCTCCTTCAATCCCACTGCGCTCGAGGTGCCCGACTGAGCCAGAGTGAAACGCGTGTCATCGCTCAATGCGAGATCGGGACGCATGCGGCGCGCGAGCGCGAGCAGCTCGCGCGGCCGGTCGCGGCACATGGCCAGAAACTTCACCGACTCCGGCAGCGCGAAGATCAACCCCACGCCCACGAGAAGCGGCACCAAACCGCCCAGAAGAAAGAGGACTCGCCAGCTGTAATGTGGCACGAGCCAGGCTGCGGTAAGGCCGGGGGCGCTGCTGCCCACGGTGATGCCGACGAACATCAGCACCACGAGAGTGGCACGCAGCCGCGCGGGTGCGAGCTCGGAGTTAAGCGCAATGGTATTGGGCATGAGGCCGCCCAGACCGATACCCGTCACGAATCTCAATACGATGAGGGCCGTCAGACCGTTCGCCCAGACGATGCCGAGCGATGCCACGCCGTAGATCGCCGTGCCGAGAAGAATGGCGCGCTTTCTGCCGAAACGGTCACCCACATAACCCATGAGCGGAGAGCCGACCAGAATGCCGATCAGGCTCATGGTCGAGGCCGCACCCAGCGCCGTCTGCGTGGTGTGCCACAACAGGCGCAGATCCTTCACCGCAAATGACAGCACGGCAATGTCGTAGCCATCGGCGAACATGGCGAGGAAGGACCAGATCAGGAGACTCAGGTTGAACCAGCCAAGCGTCTGCTCATCTACCAGACGATCGACGTCGATGACCTGATTCAACACACCCCCCTGCCACGGTGGAGATCCGCGGTCCGGCTGCCATTATGCCCGCTCAGGCGTCGGGGAGCGCACCGAGCTCGATGAGCTCACTGCCCTCCTGCACGCGATCGCCGACGCGGTAGCGCACGCTCTTGACGATGCCGGCGTGCGGGGCGCGGATCGTGTGCTCCATCTTCATGGCTTCCACGACGAGCAGAGGATCGCCGGCGGCCACGCGGGCACCGGGGACGACCTGCACGCTCACCACGATGCCCGGCAGGGAGGTCGTGAGGGAGCCTTCGGCCCGCGGCGCAGCCGCTTGCGCGGAATGAAGCGCCCCGGTCGCAAAGCTCGCATGCTCCAGATCGCACCAGACATCGACGGTATGGTTCGTGACAAGAGCCTGCGCGCGCATTCCGCCGCGCTCTTGCCGCAATCCCAAGAACGGCTTCGCGGCCGATGCGGTCTCCTCGCGCGCGACGGCGATCTCGACACTGGCAGCACCGACGCTATGCAATTGCACCACCGCGCGCTTCTCATCAAGCACACGCACTTCCGCCGACCACGCGTGGCCGTCCCTCTTCAGGCTCACCGCGACAGGCCACGCGCCGCCCGGGTGAAAGCCATCCAGGAGTGCCCATGGTGAGCGGTCGGTGCGAGCGGCGAGCGGGCCGAGTGCGCAAGCCGCAGCCGCGTAGGCGGCGAGCCGCGCGGGGTCCGCGACGGATGATGCGCGCGCGATCTCGACGCCATGGCGGTCAATGAATGCGGTGCTGTGCTGACCGGCGCCGAACTCCCTGACCTCGAGCGCCCGCGCGAGCCAGGCCACGTTGGTCGGCACACCGGCAATGCGCGTGGCGGCAAGCGCGGCATGCAGCCGCTCGATCGCCTGGCGTCGGCTCGGAGCGCGCGCGATGACCTTGCCGAGCAGGGAATCGTAGTCCGAAGGAACCCGATCGCCGCTCTCGAAGCCGTAGTCGACGCGCACGTCGCTTTGCGCCTCAGGCCAGAGCGCGCAGGCGAGACGCCCGGCGGCCGGCAGAAACTCCCGTGCCGGGTCTTCCGCGCAGACGCGCGCCTCGATCGCATGACCCTCCCTGCGCAGTTGCGACTGCGACAGCGTCAGCGGCTCGCCGGCCGCGATGCGCAGCTGCCATTCCACGAGGTCGAGCCCGGTGATCGCCTCAGTCACCGCGTGTTCCACCTGCAGCCTCGTGTTCATCTCGAGGAAGAAGAACTCATCGCCCTCGACCAGGAACTCGACGGTGCCCGCGCCGACGTAGCCGATCTCGCGCGCGACGGTGACTGCGGCCTCGCCCAGATGCGCTCGCAGCGCCTCACTCAGGTGCGGCGCCGGTGCCTCCTCGATGAGCTTCTGGTGGCGGCGCTGCACGGAGCAGTCCCGATCGAAGATATGCCGGACCCGCCCGTGGGCATCGGCAAGGAGCTGCACTTCGATGTGTCGCGGCGAGGGCAAGTAGCGCTCGAGCAGGAGCCGGCTGTCTGCGAAGGCGCCGGTTGCGATCCGGCGTGCCGCCTGCAGGGCATCGTTGAGCCCCGAGCGCTCGAGCACGATCTGCATGCCCTTGCCACCACCCCCGCCGCTCGGCTTCACGATGAGCGGAAAGCCGAGCGTGAGTGCCTCGCGCTCGAGCGTCGCCGGTGTCTGATCCTCGCCCTGATATCCCGGCAGCACGGGAACGCCTGCGCGCTGCATGCGGGTCTTGGCCTGCGACTTCGATCCCATGGCGGAAATGGCAGCGGCAGGCGGGCCGACGAAACTCACGCCCGCTGCAGCGCAGGCTGCGGAGAAGGCCGCATTCTCGGATAGAAAGCCGTAACCCGGATGAATGGCCTGGGCACCGCACTCGCGTGCAATGCCGATCAGCGCGCCGCCATCCAGGTACCCCGCGCGCGGATCTTCGTGAGCCAGGGGCCAGGCTTCATCGGCCAGGCGCACATGCCGTGCGCCCGCGTCGACTCTCGAGTAGACGGCGGCAACTTCAAGTCCGAGGCGATGCGCCGTGCGGGCAATCCGGCAGGCGATTTCCCCGCGATTGGCGATGAGCAGCTTCCGGAACATCTTGTCAGCCGCCAATGATTGTCAGACAATCCTACAATCATGCGTGCGTGGAGGGCAAGTCATGCATGCCTTCGATGCGTGCGAGTTCGATTTCGGTCTCGGGGCGACCGTCGACGAGGTCAGGGACGCCGTCCGCCGCTTCGCTCGCGAGGAGATCGCCCCGCTCGCGGAGAAAATCGACCGCACGAATGAGTTTCCCCGAAGCCTGTGGCCGAAGCTCGGCGCGCAGGGACTGCTCGGCATCACCGTCTCCGAAGAGCTGGGCGGCTCGGCCCTGAGCTATCTCGCCCACGTCGTCGCCATGGAAGAGATCTCGCGCGCCTCGGGCGCCATCGGGCTCTCCTACGGCGCCCATTCCAATCTGTGCGTCAACCAGATCAAGTTGAATGGCACGCCCGAGCAGCACATCCGCTTCCTGCCCAAGCTCATCTCCGGCAAGCATGTCGGCGCCCTCGCCATGTCCGAGCCCGAGGCAGGCTCGGATGTAATGTCGATGCAGACCAGCGCCGTGAAGCGCGGCGAGCGCTACATCCTCAACGGCCGCAAGATGTGGATCACCAACGGGCCCGATGCGGACGCTCTGGTGGTCTATGCCAGGACGGACCCCACGGCGCGTGCGCGCAGTCTCACCGCCTTCATCATCGAGCGCGGCATGCGCGGCTTCTCCACCGCGCAGAAGCTCGACAAACTGGGGATGCGGGGCTCCGGCACCTGCGAGCTGCTGTTCGAGAACTGCGAGGTGCCGGTCGCGAACGTACTCGGCGGCGAAGGCAATGGCGTGCGGGTGCTGATGAGCGGACTCAACTACGAGCGCGTCGTGCTCGCAGGCGGACCGCTCGGCCTCATGGCCGCGGCGCTCGACGTGGTGTTGCCGTACGTCAAGGAGCGCAAACAGTTCGGTCATCGCCTGGGGAGCTTTCAGCTGATGCAGGCGAAACTCGCCGACATGTACGCCTCGCTGTCGGCGGCACGGGGCTATGTCTACGCAGTGGCACGCGCCTGCGATGCGGGTCATGTGACGCGCCGCGATGCTGCCGGCTGCATTCTGTTTGCGGCCGAACGCGGCACGCAGGCGGCACTCGAGGCCATCCAGGCGCTCGGCGGCAATGGCTATATCAATGACTACCCCGCCGGACGGCTGCTGCGCGATGCCAAGCTCTATGAGATCGGCGCCGGCACACAGGAAATCCGCCGTATCCTGATCGGCCGCGAGCTCATGGAGTGCCTGGCCTGATGTTTCAGCAGATCGAAACGGAGCCGGCCTACCGCAAGGTGGCGACGGCCCTGCTCGAGCGCATCCTGGATCGCACGCTGCGCGATGGCGACCGGCTGCCCGCGGAGACCGAGCTCGCACGCCAGTTCGGCGTCAATCGCTCGACCGTGCGCGAGGCGCTGCGCGAGCTGCAGTCGACCGGCATGCTCACCCGACGCCGCGGCTCAAAGTGTTTCGCCATCACCCGCCCCGCCCCGGGCGTGGTCGCGCAGGGCGTGAGCCGGGCTCTCGCGCTGCACGATGTGACGGTGCTCAACGTGTGGGAAGCGCTCACCATCCTCGAGCCGCCGATCGCCGAGGCCGCGGCGCGGCGGCGCACGCCGGAGGATCTCGGGCGGCTGATGTTCGCCGCGCGGGCGTTCGCCGCCGGCAACCGCGACACGGCCCTCGCAGCCCAGCGCGTGATCGAATTCTTCCGCTGCGTGGGCGCCGCCAGCCACAATCCGGTGCTGATGCTCGCCCAGGATCCGCTCCTCGCGCTGCTGCAGACGTCGCTGCGGGCGATGATGGACCGGGTGCCGCAGGCGCGCTCGCGCATCGTGACCGCGCAGACTCGCTTGTGCGATGCGTTGGCCGCCGGCCGCATCGAGGATGCGCGCACCTGGATGGCCCGGCACATCCGCGATTTCCGCCGCGGCTACGAACTCGCCGGGATCCCGCTCGAGTCCCCCTGCGATGCGGGCAATCAGGTACCCTAGCGCCCTCGTTTTTGAGGTGATCCATGAACCCATCAAACAGCCGCAGGCTTGCGGCGCTCGCTGCACTCGCACTTGGAGCCGGCATCGCCGCCGGCGCTGCGCTGCTCGCTCCGCAGGCCCTGGCGCAGGCACCGGCCGCCAAACCGCCCGCCGCGGCCCTGCAGTACGTCGGTCTCGACCTCGCGGGCATGGATCACTCGGTCGCCCCGGGCGATGACTTCTTCGCATACGCGAACGGCAACTGGTACAAGCACACGATCATTCCCGCCGACCGCAGCTCCGATGGCACGGGGGCCGCGCTCACCGAGCTCACTAACAAGCGCACGGTCGAGCTGATCCAGCACGCCGCCGCCTCCAATGCAGCCGCGGGCACGGACGAGCGCAAGATCGGCGACTACTACGCGACCTTCATGGATGAGGCGACCATCGAGAAGCTGGGACTGCAGCCCCTGCAGCCCTTACTCGAGCGAATCGCCGCGATTCAGGACCGGCACATGCTGGCCGACTACCTCGGCGGCACGATGCGCGCGGATGTCGATGCGCTGAATTCGACCAATTTCTTCACCGACAACATCTTCGGACTGTGGGTCACGCAGAGCCTCGATGACCCGTCGAAATATGCGGCGTTCATCCTGCAGGGCGGCCTGGAGATGCCGGACCGCGACTACTACCTGTCGAAGTCGGCATCGATGGTGGCCGTCCGCGCGAAGTATCTGGTGCATGTTGCAAACGTGCTGAAGCTCGCGCACATCGCAGACGCGGATGCGAAGGCCGCGAAGATCGTTGAGCTGGAGCACAAGATCGCCCTCGCCCACGGCACCCGCACCGATTCCGAGGACGTCACCAAGTCGAACAATCACTGGGCACGCCACGACTTCGACAAGCGCGCGCCGGGTCTTGACTGGAAGGCCTATTTCAATGCCGCGCAGCTCGGCAAGCAGACCGAATTCGTGGTGTGGCAGCCCACCGCTGTGGTCGGCATCGCCGCCCTCGCCGCGAGCCAGCCGCTCGATCTGTGGAAGGACTACCTCACGTACCACGCCATCGAGCATGTCAGCGGCTATCTGCCGAAGGCGTTCGCCGACGAACGCTTCGAGTTCAAGGGCAAGGTGCTCTCAGGCATCCCCGCGCAACGCGAGCGCTGGAAGCGCGCGGTCGATGCCACGAGCTTCGCGCTGGGCGAGGCCGTAGGCAGGCTCTATGTGCAGCGCTATTTCCCGCCCGCGGAGAAGGCGCGCGCCGAAGAGATGGTGCGCAATCTGATTGCCGCGTTCGCGCAACGCATCGATCACCTCGCCTGGATGTCAGCGACGACGCGCACCAAGGCGAAAGCCAAACTCGCGACCCTGAAAGTGGGCGTGGGCTATCCCGACAAGTGGCGCGACTACTCCGGACTTCAGGTGGTGCGCGGCGATGCTATCGGCAACCTGCAGCGCGCGGAACTGTTCGAGTACCAGCGCAACCTGAAGAAGTTCGGTCAGCCGGTGGACCGGGGCGAGTGGGTCATGGATCCGCAGCTCGTCAACGCCGTGAATCTGCCCGCGATGAACGCCCTCAACTTCCCGGCGGCGATCCTGCAGCCGCCCTACTTCGATCCCAGGCGCCCGCCGGTCATGGACTACGGTGCGACCGGCGCGACCATCGGCCATGAGATCAGCCACAGCTTCGATGATCAGGGCGCGCTTTTCGATGCGAGCGGACGCCTGCACAACTGGTGGACCAAGGAGGACTTCGCGCATTTCCGCGCTTCTTCCGAAAAACTCGTGCAGGAGTTCAATCAATACAAACCGCTGCCGGATCTCGCCGTGAACGGCAAGCAGACTTTGAGTGAGAACATCGCCGACGTTGCCGGACTGCAGATTGCCTACGACGCCTACCGGCTGTCGCTGAACGGCAAAGCCGCGGCGGTAGTCGCCGGCATGAGCGGGGACCAGCAGTTCTTCGTGAGCTTCGCGCAGAGCTGGCGCAACAAGGACCGCGAGGCGCTGCTGCGTCTGCGGATCGTCTCAGACGGTCATGCCCCGGATGAATATCGTGCCGATACCGTGCGCAATCTCGATGCCTGGTATGCCGCATTCAACGTGCAGCCCGGACAGAAGATGTACCTCGCGCCCGAGAATCGTGTCCGGATGTGGTGAGCGCGGGATCAGGCGAGCGAGCGCGCGAACGCCAGCGTTTCAGCCGCCACGCGCTCCTTGTCCTCGCCAGTACGCATGAGAATGGAAGTCTCGTGCACCGGCACGCCGATGGCGCCGGCCTCAACGGCATCGGCTGAGTCGATGAGGAGCCCGTCGATCAGGCTCGCGTAGTGGCGCGCAATCGTCGCGTTCGTGACCGTCAAATTGAGTTCACGCATGATCTTCGCGGTGGGACCCTTCACCGCCTCACCCCCGATGACCGGAGAGACCGCGATCACCGGAACGCGGGCGAGCTCGAGCGCGCGGCGCCATTCCGCGATGGCCAGAATCGGATCGATACTGAGGTAGGGATTGGACGGGCAGATCACGATGGCCGTCAGGTCCGCCCGATCAAGCCACGCCAGGGCCGCCGGGGTGGCTTGCGCTGCCGCGGCTCCGGCGAAGTGAATCTCACGGACACGCGGCTCGCACCGACGGCGCACGAAGTAGTCCTGAAACGCCAGCTCGCCCTCGTCGGTCATGAGCATCGTTCGAACTGACGCATCGCTCATCGGCAGGATGTGGCTCGAGACTCCGAGGCGATGGGCGACCTCCGCCGTGATGTGACTCAGAGTCTCACCGGCGGTGAGCCGACGAGTGCGCTCGATGTGCAGCGCGAGATCCTTGTCGCCGAGCTGGAACCAGCTCTCTCCGCCGAGCCGCGCCAGCTCCTGCATGAACACCCACGACTCCTGCGCCCGTCCCCAGCCCGTTGCGGGGTTGGCCACGCCGGCCAGCGTGTAGAGCGTGGTATCGACATCGGGGGAGATCGCGAGTCCGAGGTGCTCGAAGTCATCGCCGGTATTGACGATCACGCCGAGCGCGCCCGGATCGAGAATGCCCTGCAAGCCGACGGCGAGCTTCGCGCCGCCAACCCCACCCGAGATCGCGAGCACCACCTCTCGGGTCATGCGCGCTTCAGAGCGTTACCACACCGCGCCCGAGCTCGATCACCTCTCCGCTTACGAGAATGCGGCGTGCGGCATCCACTTCGAGGTAGAGCGTGGAGGGACGTCCGGCCTGCTCTCCCTGCGAGATCTCAAACCGGCAGCCGGGCGCATAGCCCATGATCAGGCACCAGCCGCCGAGATTGGCCGTGGCCGAGCCCGTCGCCGGATCTTCGATCACGGCAGGTCCATGCGGGAAGAAAAACCGCGACGTGAGCCGTTTCGCGATCCGCAGATCGGTCGATTCGCCTTCCGCGGGCGCGAACACGTAGGCCATCGACTCGGCGCCGGGACGCTCCATCTGCGCGAGAAGCTCGGCGCGGGGTGCGGCCCGGCGCACCGCGGCGACGGATCTGAGCGGCACGATCAGCTGCTCGCTCCCCACGTTCACCCACAGGGGCCGCTCGCCCAGGTCGCCGACGCCGACACCCAGCATCTCCGCGAGCCAGCCGGGCGACTCCGCAACTTCGCGCGATGCGGGCTCTCTCGCCTGCAGCGTCCAGCGCCGTCCCTGCGCCTTCACCGGGATCACGCCGGCCTTCATCTCGAGAGTGAGCTCATCGGCGCCGAGTCCGAGCGCGCGGCAGACATGGGCCGTGCCCAGGGTCGGGTGTCCGGCGAAGGCCATCTCGAAGGTAGGCGTGAAGATACGCACGCGCGCACTGGCGCGCTCCGAGGGCAGGATGTAGGTGGTCTCGGACAGATTGAACTGCCGCGCGAGCGATTGCATGCGCGCATCATCCAGGCCGCGGCCGTCTTCGATGACGGCGAGCGGATTGCCGCTGAAGGGATCCTCACCGCGGGTGAAGACATTCAGGATCCGATAACGGTATTCAGGCATGTAAGGTCACGCTGCTGCCGGTTTGCGTGGCGATCACGTCGGCCAGGCGCTGCTCGGTGAGCTCGGTCCCATTGGCGAAGTTGTCCCAGCACACGCGCACGGCCGCGGCCTGCTTCAAGGTGAGTCCGCCGATGGTAAAGCACTCGACATGCACGCCGTTACCCGCGACCCAGTGATCCTGCTGGGCGTCCGCATCCCAGGCGCGCACGAAAAACGGCGCGGTGAGGCGCGGGCGCAGCTCATGCGCTTCCGGCAGCCGTTGCAACAGCTGATCCAGCGCCGCCGAGTCCTCCACACCGGCGCGCACGCGCTGCACGGTGATCTCGGCCGGGCGCGCGCGCTTCTTCCAGAAGCTTGTCATCGGTTGGAATTCTCAAGGGCGGGCTTGGCATCGCGCAAGCGTCAGTCGTTTGACTTAATGAACGGCACCGATCCGCAGCACCGGCTTGATGGCCGCCCCCTGCTCCATGTCGTGAAACGCCTCTGCAATCTGGCTGAAATCATAAAACCGCAGCAGGCGCTCGATCGGCAGCTGACCGCGGCGGTAGTACTCGATGAGCTCGGGGATGAAACGCTGGGGAGCGGCATCCCCGCCCAGGATCCCCTGCAAGCGCCGCCCGCCGGCCAGCATCGGGAACATCGCCGGCTTCCACTCCCCACGGGGCGCCGTGACAAATCCGGCCACACCGCGCATCGCCAGGCACTCGAGCGCGGCCGTGAAGACCTCGGGTGCCGGCGTCGTATTGAGACTGAAGTTGACCCCGCTGCCGCTGAGCTCGCGCACGGCCTTGCCGGGCTCGCCCGCGCGCGCATCGATCACGTCCGTGGCACCGAGCTCGCGCGCGAGCGCGAGCCGCGCGGGCTGCACGTCGATGGCGATGATCCGGGAGGCGCCGACCAGCCGCGCGGCCATCACCGCCGATAGCCCGACGCCACCGACGCCGAATACCGCCAATGTGGCGCCCGCGCCGACTTTGAGCGCGCGCATGATGGCTCCGGTTCCGGTAATCACACCGCAGCCGAGCGGGGCCAGCGTTTCGAGCGGCAGATCCGCTGCGATCTTCACGGCGCTGCGTTCCGGGGCGATGGCGTAGTCGGCGAACGAGGACTGGCCGAAGAAATGACCGAATATGCGCTCGCCGTTCGCGCTCAGGGCACTCGTGCCATCCATACGCAGGCCGCCAAAATTGCGCGGCAGCATCTCATAGCAGTAACTGGGAAAATCAGCGATGCAGCTGGGGCAATGACCGCACGAGCAGCCACTTAGGATGACGTGATCGCCGGCGGCGAGGCGCGTGACGCCCGCGCCCACCCGCTCCACCACTCCGGCGCCTTCATGACCCAGCACGACCGGCTTCGGCGTGCCCGCACCGCGGCCGGCATGTGCGCCCAGGTCCGTGTGACAGATGCCGCTGGCGACCATGCGGACCAGGATTTCCCCGGGGCGCGGGGCCTCGAGCTCGAGCGTTTCGAGCGCGGGAAATGCCGCTCCCGCACGCGAGACCGCAGCCCGGATCTTCATCTCGGACGCCGGCCGGGCGCGCGTTGACAGCTCAAAGGTTCGCTCATATTGTGGTCCCGGACTGCGAGTCCGCCATCTCTTCCACGGAGATCCGTCATGTCAGACCGAATTCAGGGACTGCACCACATTACACTGTGCACTGCCACGGCGCAGGGTGACGTGAACTTCTTCGTCAAGGTTCTGGGCATGAACCTGGTGAAGCGGACGCTCCTGTACGATGGCGGTGAGCCCGTCTATCACCTGTACTTCTCCGATGCCACCGGCTCGCCCGGCAATCTCACCACGGTGTTCCCCTGGCGGCGCACGGGCCGCAAGGCCAAGGCCGGCACGGGCCAGGTGAGCCTCGTCAGCTACACAGTGCCGGTGGGTTCGCTCGAATTCTGGCAGGAGCATCTCACGCGCCATCGCGTGGAGATCACCAAGCGCTACGAGCGCTTCGGCCAGCGCATCATCCAATTGAAGCACCCCGACTGCGGCCTCACCTTCGAGCTCGTCGAGGACAGCCGCGACACGCGCAAGCCGTTCAAGTCGCCGTACGTGCCCGAGCAGTACGCGATCCGCGGCTTTCACAGCTGGACCGTGTCGCTGCGCGAGCTCGGCGATATGGATTTCTTCCTGCAGGAAGGCTGGAATTATCGCAAGGCGGACCGGGACGGATCGTTCGTACGCTACCAGGTGGACAGCGGCGGGCCCGCGCATATGGTCGACATGCTGCTCGAGCCGGATCGCGCGCCGGGCAACTGGTCGTACGGCGAAGGCATGGTGCATCACTGCGCTTTCGGCGTCCCCAACCTCGACGTGCAGGACAAGGTGAAGTTCGAAGTCGAAGGACTCGGCTTCACGGACTGCTCGGACCGCAAGCACCGCGGCTACTTCCAGTCGGTGTATGTGCGCACGCCCTCGGGCGCGTTGTTCGAGGCCGCGCACACGATCGGCTTCACGGTGGACGAGCCTGCCGACAAGCTCGGGCGCGAATTCATCATCTCGCCGCAGTTTGCCGATCAGAAGGAAGAGCTGCTGCGCCGGCTCAACGATCCGATCGATCTTTAGAGGCGATCGGCCACGCTGCGCTTCGTCTACGAAGCGCTGCCGTCGCGGGTGGTATTCCGCGCCGGCGCCTTCGATGAGCTCGCCGCCGAGACCGCACGTCTCGGCGAGCGGGCGCTGATCCTCACCACCCCCGGACACGCGGCGCTCGGCGAGCGGGCGCAGGCAGCACTCGGTGCCCGCGCCGCCGGTCACTTCGCCGGCGCACGCCTGCACGTGCCGACCGAGATCGCCGCGCGGGCCATCGCGCAGGCTCGCCTCGTACACGCAGATTGCTGTGTGGCCCTGGGGGGCGGCTCCACGACGGGTCTTGCGAAGGCGATCGCACTCGAGCTCGCCCTGCCGATTCTCGTCGTTCCGACCACTTACGCAGGCTCTGAGATGACGCCCATCTGGGGCCTGACGGATGCGCGGACCAAGCGCACGGGTCGCGATGCGCGTGCGCTGCCGCGTACCGTGCTGTACGACCCTGTGCTCACGCTCGATCTGCCGGTCGCCGTCTCGGTGGCAAGCGGCCTCAATGCAATGGCCCACGCCGTCGAGGGCCTGTATGCGCAATCGGTGAGTCCCCTCACCTCACTCATGGCCGAGGAATCGATCCGTGCCTTCGGCAAGAGCCTGCCCGCGATCGCGGCCGAGCCAAAGGATCTCGCGGCGCGCAGCGAGGCGCTGTGCGGCGCGTGGCTGGCCGGAACGATCCTCGGCAGCGTCGGCATGGCGCTGCATCACAAGCTCTGTCACGTGCTCGGAGGCAGTTTCGATCTGGGTCATGCCGAGACACACACCATCGTGCTGCCTCACGCCGTGGCCTACAACGCGGCGGCGGCGCCCCAGGCCATGAGCCGGATCGAGCGCGCGCTCGGTGTGCGCGATGCGGCGCAGGGGCTGTACGATTTCGCGCGCGCCCTCGGCGCCCGCATGGCGTTGAAGGACATCGGCATGCCCGCGGATGCGATCGACCGGGCGGTGACGCTCGCCACCGAGCGTCCATACTACAATCCGGCTCCGCTCGATCCGCTGGCGCTGCGCCGGCTGATCGAGAACGCGTGCGAGGGCCGACGGCCGCAGGAGCGTTCCCATGGCGAATCGCATTGACCGCATTCTCACGACCCACGTCGGCAGCCTGCCCAGGCCCCAGGACGTAGTCGATCAGCTCTTCGCGCAGGACAAGGGCGAAGCCTGGAACGTGCGCGAGTTCAACACCGTCATCGGACGCGCCGTCGATGAGATCGTGCGCAAGCAGTCGGAAGTGGGCCTCGATGTCGTGAGCGACGGCGAGATGAGCAAGATCAGTTACGCCACCTACATCCGCCACCGGCTGAACGGCTTTGAGATCGGCAACGTGCCGCGCGCGACGCCGCAGGATCTCGATGACTATCCGGAATACCGCGACAAGATCGCCGCCGCGGGTGCGACACCGAAGTACTTCCGTCCGATCTGCAAGGGTCCGATCTCGGTCAAGACCCTCGAGCCGGTGCAGGACGATATCGCGCGCATGAAACACGCGCTGGCACCGGGTCAGCAGGGATTCATCACCGCGGCATCGCCGGGCACCATCGCCGTGTTTCAGCCCAACGAGTACTACGCCTCGCACGAGGCCTACCTCGAGGCACTGGCACAGGCCATGGGGGCGGAGTACGAGGCGATCGCGCGCGCGGGCCTTCTGGTCTCGGTGGACTGCCCGGACCTCGGCATGGGCCGTCACATCCGCTTTCGCAACGTCGATGACGATGAGTTCGTGCGCAACGCGGCGCTGCAGATCGAGGCCCTCAATGCCGCGCTCGCCAATGTGCCGGCCGAGAGCGCACGCCTTCACATCTGCTGGGGCAACTACGAGGGCCCGCACACGCGCGACATTGCGCTGGCGAAGGTGCTGCCCCTGCTATTGAAAGCGAAGCCGGCCTATCTCCTCATCGAGGGCGCGAATCCCCGCCACGAGCATGAGTGGGAGCTGTGGAGCAAGACCCGGCTGCCGCAGGACAAGGTGCTGGTGCCCGGTGTGCTCGATACGAGCTGCAACTTCGTCGAGCACCCGGAGCTGGTCGCCCAGCGCATCCTGCGCTTTGCCAATCTCGTCGGGCGCGAGCGCGTGCAGGCCGGCACCGACTGCGGCTTCGGCACGTTCGCAGGTTTCGGCGCCGTTCACCCTGCGATCTGCTGGGTGAAACTGCAGGCGCTGGTCGAGGGCGCCCGACTTGCCACGCAGAAGCTCTGGGGCGGCTAGCGCCCCGCCGACCAGGTGAAGTCCTGCTGCGCGCGGATATCGCGCGATGAGCTGCCCACCAGGATGCGGTGTGCACCGGCGGTCGCGACCCAGGCGTTGCTCACCACGTCGTAGTAGGCAAGATCGCGCTCGCTCAGAGTGAAGTGCAGCGTGCGGCTCTCGCCCGGCGCGAGGCGCACCTTCTGAAAGGCCTTGAGCTCCTTCGGTGGCCGCACCACATCGGTCGTGGCCTGATCGGCAACGTAGAGCTGCACCGTCTCGGAGCCCGCGACCTTGCCGCTGTTGCGCACATCGACAGTCACTTCGAAGGGCGCACCGGCAGCGGCGCTCGAGGGCGCATGCAAATTGCCGATCGTGAAGGTGGTATACGAGAGCCCGTGCCCGAAGCCGAACAGCGGCTCGATCGCGCGCTTATCGTAGTAGCGGTAGCCGACGAACACGCCCTCGCCGTAGTTCGCATTGCGACCGCCCGAATAATAAGTATAGGCCGGCGTGTCCTCGATCCGGCGCGGGACGGTATACGGCATCTTGCCTGAGGGGTTTACGTCACCGAACAACACCTCCGCCACCGCCTGCGGCCCGCCTTCGCCCGCGAAGCCGCCCTCGACGATGGCCGGCACATTCGCGGTCCAGCGCAGCGCCAGCGGCGCACCATTGTTCAGCACCACGACCGTGTGCGGATTGGCCGCCAGCACAGCTGCCACCAGCTCATTCTGCTCGCCGGCGAGCTCCATATCCTTGCGATCGCTCCCCTCGGTCTCAGAGGCACGCGAGGAGCCCACGAAGACGACCGCCGCATCGGCACCGCGGGCGGCCGCCACGGCTTGCTGCACGCTCGACGCCGGCAGCCGCATGCCGAAATGCATCGAATGCCCGCCCGAGAACGGGCCGACATACTCGATGCGCACCTTGTGCGGCTGACCCGCTTTGAGATCGAGCTTGCCCATGAGTACGGGCTGACCGAAGTCGAACTGCGGCGGTGCCTGCGTACCCACGCCCTCACCCGCCACCTTCTTGCCATCGACGCTGAGCGATGCCGTGCCCGTCGCACTCAGGCTGAACTCATAAGTGCCGTCGCGCGGCGGCCACAGCACACCTTCCCAGATGCCCGACATCTTATCCAGATCACCGGCAATCCCGAGCCGGTCGAAATCGATCTCGGTCCCGGAGCGCGCCGGAGTGCCCTGAAAATGCTCGTTGCTGAAGTAGGTGAACTTCAGTCCCACGCTGTGGCGTGTGCCATCCGGGCTGAACTGGCGCGCATCCGCGGCCGGCGGCAGCGCATCGTTATCGGCGCCCGCGACGTACTGGATCTTCACTGCCGGTCCGGCGATGCGCCGGATCTCCTCGAGCGGCGTTGAGATGCGCGACGGATTCACGCGGGCGCTGCCACCACCCTGATACAGCGGCACGTCGGCATTGGGTCCGATGACCGCCAGGGTATGAATGCGGCTGCGATCGAGCGGCAGCGCGGCCTGATCGTTCTTCAACAGCACGACCGCTTCGCGCGCAGCATCGACGGCGATCTGATGATGGCGCGCAGTGACGATCTCACCGGGAGCCGGTCTGGCATCGAGCACACCGCTGCGCACGATCATGCGCAGCACGCGCCGTGCGGCCTCGTCGACCGTCGCCGGCTCGACCTGCCAGGTCTGCACCGCCTGGGTGAGATAGAAGCCGAAGTAGCGCGGCGGGCCGGGCATCTCGAGATCGACGCCGGCGTTGGCGGCCGGGGTCGTGGAGTGCACGGCGAACCAGTCCGACATCAGCAGGCCATCGAAACCCCATTCACCCTTGAGCACACCGCGCACCAGGCGCGTGTTCTCCGTCATGTACACGCCGTTGACGCGCGGATAGGAGGCCATCACGGTCCACGGATGAGCCTGTTTGACGACCATCTCGAAGGGCAGCAGGTAGATCTCGCGCAGCGTGCGCTCATCGAGGTTCGAGCTGCCGCGGGAGCGCTCGAGCTCCTGCTCGTTGGCGACGAAGTGCTTGACCGAGGTGCCGACGTGCTCGCTCTGGATGCCACGCACGAGCGCGGACGCCAGTGTGCCCGCGAGGACCGGATCCTCGGAGTAGGTCTCGAAGTTACGGCCGGCGAGCGGGGAGCGCTGGATGTTGACGTTCGGCCCAAGAATCACCTGCACGTTGAGCGCGCGCGCCTCCCGGCCCATCGCCGCACCGACCGCCTCGACGGCCTGCGGGTTCCAGGTGGCGGCGAGTGCCGATCCGGTCGGAAACACGGTCGCCGGCCGGTCGTTGTTCGTCCGCACGCCGTTCGGTCCGTCGGACACGTTGAGCGCGGGAATGCCGAGCCGCGTGATCGCTGCGGTGGAGAACGGCCCGCCGCCGGCCATCAGCGAGATCTTCTCCTGCAAGGTGAGCTTCTGCAGCAACGCGTCAACGCGCTGCTCGGTGGAATTGTCGGCGGCGCTCGCGAGCGTCGCGCTGCAGGCCAGCGCAATGGCAACAACTGATTTCACGATTACTTTCCCGTGACCGGATTGGTGAAGTGAAGCGGCGCGATGTAGGTCGCCGGGTAGGTGTCGTAGACCACCGTCGGCGGGCGGTCCGGCGGCAGCGCCTTCTCGGGACGCGTGTTCGGAACGGCGCTCTTGCCCCAGCCATCGGCGTACTCGGTATACATCCGGAAGAAGCCGTGCAGCGTCTTGATCTTCCACACGCCGTTTTGTTTGACGTACTCGTTCTCGTACGAACCCGTGCCCCAGCGCGCACTCTTCTGGTACTCGCCCACCTCGGCGAGGAAGTGCCAGCGCCCCCTGGCCGTGAGGCCGTCCGGCGCCACGGTCACGATCGGCTGCAACTGAATGTGGTTGTACAGCATGCCGTATTTGAGGCCCGCGGGGGCGAGCCAGGTGTAGTACTGCAGCACGCGCGCTTTGCCTACGAAGACGCCACGTCCGCCGATCTCGAGCGTGCCATCGTCGGCAAACAGATCCGCGGCCTCGCGCCACATCGCCTTGTCGACGAAATAGCCGTAGCTGCGCTGCAGGTTCTCGATGGCGCGCTCATCCTCGCGCGCGCCGACACGCGGCTCGATGCTGTGCACGCGCGTCATCGCAGCCGCGATCGCCTGCTCATCGGCAGCGGCAGCGGCGCCGGCGGCCGGCGTCGACTGCGCGCGCACGATCCAGGCAGCCCCGCCGGCGACTGCAGCCGTCAGGAGGATCGCTCCCGTCAGTCGGCGGCTCATGGCGCACCTCCCGGCGTCCACTTGATGGGCTGGCCGGTCACGGGATGCTTGTAGTGAAACGGCGGCACATAGATATCCGGGAAGGACTCGTAGATCTCACTCGGCGGTGCATCGGGCGGGATCTTCGGACTCGCCTTCGGCGATTTGCCGGCGCCGTTCTCCCAGCCCTTGTCGTAGGTCGCGAAAAACGTGGTGTAGACGTGATCCTTGTAGATCTTCCACACGCCGTTCACTTTGACGTACTCGTTCTCGTAGACCCCATCGCCCCAGATGCCGACGCGCTGGTAGGTGCCGAGCTCGCTCAGCGCGCGGCTGCGCGTCCAGGCCCGCGTGCCGTCGGCGGCCACTTGGATCACGGGCTGGATCTGGATGTGATTGTGCAGATGCTCAGGTTCGATGTTCTGCGGACCGAAGAGCTCGAGCGCCCGCCGCACGCCCGCGTGTCCCTTGTAGATCCCGCGCTGCGAGATCTCCATGGAACCGTCCGGCGCGAACAGATCCGTGAGCAGGTCCCACTGCTGCTTGTCGAGATAGTAGCCATACATCGAGACGAGGTTCTCCACCTCATCGGCATCCTTCAGCCGCTCAATGCGCTCTTTCAGAGATGCGACCGCTTTCTCGAGCTCGCCCAGGGAGCCGCTGGCGCCGGCCGGCAGTGCCGGCTGCGCCGCCTCGCCCGAAGGCGCGGGATTCTTGTAGTGAAACGGCGGGATGTAGACCGCCGGCCAGACCCCGTAGTGCTCACTCGGCGGCTGGTCGGGCGTGAGTTTCTTGCCGACGAACACGCCGCCGGTGAGATCGTGGTTCTTCGCCCAGCCGCCCTCGTACGGCACCAGGAACGTCTGATACCAGTGAAGCTTGGCGAGCTTCCAGATGCCGTGATCCTTGACGTACTCGTTCTCGTACGTGCCCTCGCCCCAGCGAGCGTTCTGCTTGAACTGACCGGACATGATCAGCGCGCGCCAGCGCCCCTTGGCGCTCTGGCCGTCGGGGGCGACGTCAATGACCGGTTGAAGCTGGAAATGCTCGCTCAATTGCCCGCTGCGCAGGCCGACGTGTCCGCCTCCGAGCGCATTCAGGTACCGGCGTACGTGTTCCTTGCCGACATAAACCCCGTCCTGCGCAATCTCGATCGAGCCGCTGTCGGCAAACAGATCGGTCATCTGATCCCACTGCGCGGCCTCGAGGTAGTAGCCGTAGGCGCGCTGCAGGCGCTTGATCGCGCTCACATCGGCGAGGCGTTCCGCCTCGCCCTGCAGGCGATCGAGCTCGCGCGTGATCGCAGCGAGCTGCTCGGCAGGCGTGGGTTGCGGTGGAGTGGAGCTGGCACAGGCTCCCAGGATCGCCAGCACGAATGCGCCCGCGCCCGGGCGCCACAGTCGGCTCGTCATTGTTGGTTCGCCCCCTCTTTGCGATACATCGTACCGCATGAGGACACGCAAAGCGTGGCCGCGCCCGTCACGCCGGGCGCGGCCCTCAGGCCTCGCGGCGGCAAGCTCAGGAGAACTTCACGCCCTTCTTCTTCGCAACCTGCGTGGCGATGAAGTCCATGAGCGGGGGCGACAGGCAGTCATAGGGCTCGAGCTTGAGCTCCTTGAGCCGTGCCCGCACGGTCGGCATCTTCTGCGGATCCGTACCCGCCTCGATGATCGAAGACACAAAGGCTGCGAACTCGGGAGCCGCCCAGCCCTGATCCTTTGACAGCTCCACGTGCACGAAGTCGAAGCCGTAAAGCGGGTGGTCCTTGTTCTCGATGCGGCCGTACATGTGCGTGCCGCAGTCCTTGCATGCGTGACGCTGAATCGCCGCAGCCGGGTCGACGACTTTGAGCTTGGCTTGACCTGCCGTCACTGAGACGTTGTCGCGGCCGATCGCCGCGACGAGAGAGAAGCGCGCGCCGGCGGGCTTCCAGCACTTGGTGCAGCCGCAGACGTGGTTGTAGGCCACATTGCCCTTGAGTGCGACGGTGACCGGGCCGCTCATGCACTTGCACGAGAGCGTGCCGCCGGCGAAGTCGGGCTTGCCGGCCCTCACGCCCTGATCCACCGCGGGATGAATGTTAATGCTCGCCATGGTTGCCATGCCTCGCTATGCGTGGGTTGCAGTCAATTGCGCCGCTCGAGCTGCGCGCAGCCTAGCGCCAAGAGCCGGGTCGCAGCAATCATGACCTGCGGCGCGGCATCCGTTGACGGCTTATATTGTGTGCCGGAGGTTCCCATGCACGAGTTGCGACGCGCGAGCGACCGGGGCTACGCCGATCATGGCTGGCTGAAGTCATTCCACAGCTTCTCGTTCGCCGATTACTTCGACCCCGAGCACGTCGACTTCGGCCCGCTGCGTGTCATCAACGAGGACCGGGTGAGGCCCGGGGCCGGATTCGGAACCCACAGCCACCGCGACATGGAAATCGTGACTTACGTGCTCTCCGGAGAGCTCTCACACAAGGACTCCCTCGGCAACGGCTCGATCATCCGCCCGGGCGATGTCCAGCGCATGAGCGCCGGTACGGGCGTGCGCCACAGCGAGTTCAATGCCTCCGATAAGGAGATCGTGCACTTCCTGCAGATCTGGATCATCCCGCGCGAGAAGGGGCTCGCGCCCGGATATGAGCAGAAACACTTCAGCGAGGCCGAACGGCGCGGCCAGCTGCGGCTCATCGGCTCGGCAGACGGCACCGACGGCTCGGTCCTCATTCATCAGGACGCGCGCATCTATGCATCGCTTCTCGATCACGGTGCATCCGCCCGCCTGGCCGTGAGCGAGAGGCGCCGCCTGTACGTGCATGTGGCCCGCGGCAGTATCGTGGCCAATGGCATCGCACTCGCCGCAGGGGACGCCGTCAAGCTCACCGCGGTGAATCAGCTCGAGCTCGCGCAGCCGCAGGCCGCGGAAGTGCTGGTCTTCGACCTGCCGGGCGAGAGCGGCTGAGCTCAACCCTCGCGCAGACCGGCGATGATTGGCTGGCGCGCGCTGTGGATGGCGGGAAACAGTCCACCGGCCAAACCGAGCAGCAGCGCATAGGCGATCCCCGTCCCAATCAGCGCGGGGGTGACGCTGAAGACGAAGCTCACCTGGCTGAAGCTCGAGTAATTGAGCGTGGAGGTCTGAAAGCCGTTGAACGCGAGATACGCCACCGCGGCGCCGAGCACGCCACCGATGACCGCGAGCAGCATCGCCTCGATGACGACCGAGCAGATGACCGGAAGCGCGCCGAAGCCGATCGCCCTCAAGGTGGCGATCTCCGCACTGCGGGCGGCGACGGCGGAGTACATGGTGTTGAGCGCACCGAACACGGCCCCGATCCCCATCAATAGCGCGAGCACCGTACCCGCGCCCCGCACGACCGCGGTGAGCAGTGCCGACTGCTCGGCATAGAACTGCCGCTCGGTGAGCACGTTGACATCCACCCGCGGATCGGTGGTCAGCTGGGCCTTGAAGGTCTTGAGCGCCGAGGGCGAGGTGAGGAGCCCCCGCACCGTCTGAAAGGTGTCGCCGCGCCGGTAGGCATTCTGCAGCACCCGAGCATCCGTCCACACCTCGGACTCCGACACGCTGCCGCCGTCGCTGAACTGTCCCACTACCCGCCAGGTGTCATTGCCCCAGCGCACGCTCGAGCCGACATCCAGACCCGTGAGCGTATTTGCCGCGGCGCGGCCGACGATCACCTCGTTCAATCCCGGCGTGAACATGCGCCCCGAGATCAGCTTGAAATGCGAGCGCGTGCGCACGCCCGCCGGTTCGATGCCGCGCAGCGGCGCGTTGGCCGGCGTACCGGTCGTGCGCTTGGGCTGATCCACCGCCGTAAAGAGCTCCGCTGAGGCGATCGGCCCGGCGGCATCGCTCGCAAGTCCCGGCGCCTGCTTGATGATCTGGACCTGATCCTGGGTGAAGCTGCTCGACATCTCGGCCGTATCGTTGCCGCGCAGGATCACCACCACCCGCTCGCTTCCCGCGAGCTCCAGGGTGCGGCGGAAGCCCTCGCTGATCGACAGCAGCGCCACCAGAATCAGCACCACACCGCCGATCCCGATCACGCATACGGCGGAGGCCGCAAAGCGCTGCGGCAGCGCCCGCAGGTTCATCGCCGAAATTGCCAGAATCTGAATGAACAGACGCATGGTGAGGTTGGCGCTCAGCGCCGCATCAGGGCAGTGGCGATGCGCAGTCTCGACGCGCGCACCGCCGGCAGGGCGCCGGCGATGAGCCCCAGAACCAGCATCAGGATGAGAGCCGTGAGCAACGCCCGTCCCGTCAGCACGAAGGCCGACAGGTACTGACTCAAGAGCTTGCCGGTGCGGCCGACGACGAAGAGCGCACCGAGCGTGCCCAGAAGACCGCCCACCAGGGTGAGCACGAGCGCCTCCGCGAGCACCAGAGCGAGCAGCAGTGCATCGCCGAACCCGAGCGTCTTCATGACCGCGAGCTCGTTGGTGCGCTCACGCACCGATTGCGCCATGGTATTGCCGCTGACGAGCAGCATCGTGAAGAACACCGCGATGCCGATCGAGCTCACGATGGCGCCAATATCGCCGGTCTGGTTCGCGAAACTCTGCACGAACGCTTTTTCCGTCCCCGTCTTGGTCTCGGCGGAGGAATTGGCGAACAGCGCATCGACCGCCGCGCTCACCTGCGGCCCGCGATTCGGATCGGCGATGCGCAGGATGTACCAGCCCACCAGCCCCTTGCCGGCCGTGCGCCCTTCATCGAAATAGTCATAGTGAAAGAAGATGCCGCTGGTATCGCCCGATGGGTCCTTGTTGTCGTAGATGCCGTCGATCAGGAAGTCCCAGATATACGTGCCGTCCTTCCTCTGATAGATGTCGGAGCGGATCGGGATGCGGTCCCCCACTTTCCAGCCGTATTGATTCGCGAGCGAGCGCCCCACGATCGCACCGCCGCGATCGGCGAGCCATGCAGCCCGCTGGTTGGGGGGCAGCAGGTACTCGGGATAGAGCTGCAGGTACGCCGCCGGCTCGACCGGCGTCGTGATGATCACGTTGCGCTCATCGCGAAAGTGGCCGCCGAACCAGGTCGAATGCGTGACCAGCGCCACTCCGGGCACGGCGGCGATGCGCGCCTGGTAGCTCTGCGGCAGCGGCTGCACGATCGATACCTTGGCCATCGAGACCAGGCGATCGACGCCGGCGAGCTCGGTGCTCGCCTCGAAACCGTTCTTCACCGCCGCGAGCAGGCCAAACAGCAGGAACGCGACTGCAATCGAGGCGACCGTGAACAGGGTGCGCAGCTTGTGCCGGCGCAGGTTCGCCATCACCAGGGGAATGAATCGCCACATGAGACGTAACGTTAGCGCAAACTCGACTGCAGCGTGTGGGAGACACCCGGCGACTGCGGCACCGAGCAGGTGACCACCGTCCCGCCTCCCGGACGCGGCCCAATTGAGAATCGGCCCCCGATCGCACTGGCGCGGTAGCGCATCGTGCTGGTTCCGAAACCCGTGCCCGCGGCGCCAGGGCCCTTCAATCCCTGACCGTCATCGAACACCTCGAGCACGATGCGCTCGGCGCGCACCGTGAGGTGAATGAGGATGCGGCGCGCCACGGCGTGCTTGAGCGCGTTCTGCACCGCCTCCTGAGCGATACGGTAGAGGTGATTGCGCGACTCAAACGGCAGCCGCAGCTCCGCCTCCATATGGGTATCGATCTCGACGCTCGTCTGGCCGATGGAGCTCGACTTGGCGAGCGCCGTCAGCGCCACAGCGAGGTTTCCCAATGAGCCAGTGAGCGGGGAGAGCCCATGGGCGATCGTGCGGGCGCTGCCGATGCAGGCCGAGATGCGCTGGGTGAGGTCTTCGAGCTCGACGGCGATCGGAAGCTGCATCGCCTGGGCACGGATCGCGAGTTTCTCGGTGACGAGCAGCGCGACCGTGAGCTCCTGAGCGAGCCCGTCGTGGAGCTCCTGTCCCAGCCGGCGCTGCTCAGCAGAGACCGCATCGACGAGTGCGCTCTCGAGCGCCCGGCGCTCGGACACGTCGAAGGCGAACACCATCCAGGCGCGCGCGCCCCCGTAGTGGATCAGGCGCGCCCACACTTCCACCTCGATGTTCCGACCGCTGCGTGTGAGCTGCCGCACCTGGAGCGGCTGAGCGGCATCCAGGGTGAGTGCGACCGGGAGCGGCTGATCCTCGCCCGGCGCCGCCAGCATCTCGAGCGTGCCGGCGAGCAGCTCTTCGCGCTTCCAGCCGTAGAGCCGTTCCGTCGCAGCGTTGACGAGCAGAAACCGCAGCGTCGCAGCGTCGTGTACCCACAACGGCTGCGGGCAGGTCTCGAACACCTGCTCATAGCGGTGCTCGAGCCGGCGCTGCTCGGCGAGCAGCCCGGTCAAGAGCAGCGTCGCGCCGATCATTCCGCCGACGTAGGTCCACAGCGCGATGAGGCCGGCGACGATGCCCTCGCCCGCGAAGGAGCCAAAGTCGAAGGCGAAGCTCATCATCGCCGCGACCGACAGGATGAGCGCGGCCGCAGAGGCCGGCACTAACCCGAAGAACAGGCACCCGACCACCACTAGCACCGTCGATGCGAGCAGCGTCGGTGCCTGCGCATAGCCGTAGTGAGTCGCCAGCGGCGGCAGCAGCAGAACCGCAGCCGCTAGCGCAGCGAGCGCCGCGAGCCAGATCAGACTTGCGAGCGGCCGCGCTCGCATGGCGCCGAAGCTGCGGCGGTTGACCGCAATGAGCAGCGGACACAGCACCAGCAGGCCCGCGAAATCGTTGAACCACCAGCGCAGGAAATCGACGAAGCCCCACGGCGTCTGGTCGCCCGCATCGACGCGGTCGTAGAACGAGTAGACGCCGACACCGATGGCAGCCGGGATGATCATGCCCAGCACGCCGGCGCCGACGAACACCGGAACGTCGCGGCTGTGCTCGAAGTGGCGATCGAAATTCCAGCGGGCCAGGAGCCAGCGGGTTGCGAGGAGTCCGAGCGGCAGCCCGGTCGCGACCACCAGCGCCGGCGCGAACGGGCGGTGATTCGCCACGTCGAGCAGAACTTCTGCGGCGTAGATCGGGATGCACTGAATGGGGCCCCAGCGGATGACCGCCGCGAGGGCGACTCCGCTTGCCAGCAGCCACAGCTCGAGCCGGCCGCCCCAGCTCGGCGGGGCGATTGCGAGCCAGCCCATCGCCAGGAGCGCGCCAAACACCAGCAGCGCCCGGACGTAGACTTGGTTCGCGATTCGCACGCCTGGTCCCCGGTGCGGAAGCGGTCCCCGGACCTTAGCGGTCCTTTTACTCTACGTTACATCAATTCTTCAGGGACCACTCGCTGGCGGCGCAGCCGCGGCGATCGCAGGCGGCGCGCCCGCCGGCGCCGCGGGCGCGGCGGCCGGGGCGGCCGCAGGAGCCGGCGCAGCTTCCCCCGGTGCGCCCGGGGGCACGATGCCCGGTGAATCCTCCGCAACCGGCAGCGCATCGACGGACTTCGACAGCACGATGATGCTGATGCGGCGATTGATGGGGCTGTCCGGATTCTCCTTGTCGAAGAGTACGGAGGATGACAGTCCGACCACGCGCGCAATCTTGCTCTCCGCCAGGCCCCCGTCCTCCAGGGCGCGCCGCGCCGCATTGGCGCGATCCGCCGAGAGTTCCCAGTTGCTGTAGCCCTTCACCGCCGCATACCAGCGGATGTACGGCTTCACGTCGGTGTGGCCGCTGAGGCTGATGCGGTTCGGCACCGTGTTCAGATACTTCGCGAGCTCCTTCAGGATCTCGGTCGTGTAGTCCTTGAGCTTCGGACTGCCGAGATCGAACATGGGACGGTTCTGGGCGTCGACGATCTGGATGCGCAGCCCCTCGGGCGTGATGTCGAGCAGCAGCTGATCCTTGAACGGACGCAGCGCCTCGCTCTGATCGATCGCCTTGCGCAGATCGTCCATCAGACTTTCGAGCTTCTTCTTCTCGGCGGCCTCGGCCGCCGCCATGAGCTGCTTGGGGTCCGGGGTCGGCATCGCGGTGCGCGCCGATGACTGCTGCGACAGCGGCGTCAGCGCCAGCACTTCGGGCTTGGTCTGCTGCATGCGCGGCGCATCCATCTGGCCGCGCAGCTGAATCGCGCTGGTGCTCGCGCCGCCGGGTCCGGAGATGCCGGGGGCCGGCTTCGGACTCACGCCCTGCTCCATGCTCGGATTCTTGAAGTACTCGAAGATCGCGGCGCGCTTGTCCTTCGGCACCACCGTCACCAGCCACATCACCAGGAAGAAGGCCATCATGGCGGTGACGAAGTCGGCGTACGCGACTTTCCAGGCGCCGCCATGGTGCGCGGCCTCCTCCTTGCGCGCGCGCCGGACGATGATGATCGGCTTCTTGTCCCCGTTGACGGCCACGCGCGTCCGCCTCTAGCGACTCTTCAGGTGCTGCTCGAGGTCGTTGAACGTCGGGCGCACTTCGCTGAAGAGGAGCTTGCGCGCGAATTCGATCGCGACCTTCGGGGCATAGCCGCGCACGTTCGCGACCAGTGCCATCTTCACCAGCTCGTAGGCCTTGCCCTCCTCGCGCGCGCGATGCTCCATCGCCGCCGAAACGGGACCCACGAAGCCGTACGCGACGAGAATGCCGAGGAAGGTGCCGACCAGAGCCGCGGCAACGTTGTGACCGATGGTCGCCGTGTCGGCGCCCTCGATCGAGGCCATGGTGCTCACGATACCGAGCACCGCCGCGACGATACCGAAGCCCGGCAAGGCGTCGGCCATCTTTTGCATCGCATGTGCCGGCTCGAGGACTTCGCGATGATGGGTCTCGAGCTCGTACTCCAGCAGGCTCTCGAGCTCGTGCGGGTCCATGTTGCCGCCCAGCATGAGGCGCAGACAGTCCGTGATGAACTCGATCATGTGATGATCGGCGAGGATGTTCGGATAGCGGCTGAAGATCGTGCTGGTCTTGGGGTTGTCGACGTGGGACTCGATTCCCATCATCCCGTCCTTGCGGGCCTTCATGAGAATGTCGTACAGCAGGCGAAACAGGTCGAGATAGTCCTTGCGCTGATAGCGGGCGCCCTTGAGCAGCCCGACGATGCCGGAGCCGGCCGCCTTGACCACCTTGGGAGGGTTACTGACGACGAAGGCGCCGAAGGCCGATCCGCAGATGATCAGGATCTCGGTCGGATGCCACAGCAACAGCAGATGGCCGCCGCCGAGCACGAACCCGAGCAGCACGCTCACGAGCACGACGGCCGAGCCGATCAACATGAACATTCGGGTCAACTCCCTGTGCGGCAGTCACAAAAAGGTGCGCACCGTGACTGCCTGACACGGTATGGAGGGTATCGGCGGGCCGGGGTATAGCCTTAGTAAGATGTGTCCTGACCAGGGCGAACTGCGTCACACTTGGCCGGGCGCGGAAGAGACGTTCGGGCTCCGCTGGGCGGATACTGCAGCGCTGCAGCCAAGGGTTCTCTACGGAGGCGGAGGCCGAACATGCTGATCGACAAGCCCGGCGGGAAGCGCACCACAGAGCGCAAAAGTACTGCGCGCCGTAACTGGCACGCCGTCACCATCGTTTCGACCTCGCATGCGTGTGCTGCTGCGCACGCACTCGCAGACAAGCGCTTCCTGTCGAGCGAGGCTCCGAAGCTGCCACTGCGCGACTGCGACGCCGCCCGCTGCGAGTGTCGCTATCGGCATCACGAGGATCGACGCGCCGGCGCGCGCCGTCAGAACGAGATCAATGGCAGCGGTGGCAGAAGGATCGTCGCCGAGCGCCGCGGTGGCCGCGGCCGGCGCGATTCGGACTGACGCGGCGCTTCAGTGCTCGAGCGCGCTCAGCATCTGATCGCGCACTTCACCACGCTCGACATTGAGATTGCGCTCCAGCCGCGAGCTGTACAGCGCCTTCAGGTAGGCCAGGTCTGCGCTGGTTGCCTCGGCGGGCTTTGAGCGCTCGCCGCATTCCCCCGACAACAGATCGGTAATACTGGGCAGCGGATTGCAGCCCTCCAGGCCCGCACGGGTGAGCGCGAGCATGGCGATGTAGTCCGCGACCGCGCGCAGCGGATAGGCCGCCAGCGGCTTGCTGTCGGCGATGATCAGCACGTGCACAAATTCGCTCCGGGAACTGCGGCCGAGCCGGCTGCCGGCCTCGCCCAGCACCTCCTTGTCGGAGTCCACCTGCAGACCGCCCGCACTCGCAGGCGGCAGCGTCTGGCGAATATCCACGGAGTGCAGCGTGATGAAGGTGCGGCTGCCCGTCACGTACCAGGCCTGGACCGTGTGACTGAACTCGCGCAGCTTCTTTGGAAAGCGCGAGTAGCCGAGCAACACCGGGTACTTGCTCGCGATGTGGGCCAGAAGCTCGCGCGGCTGCGGCGTGACCACCACTTCGATATTGGTCGTACACTTGCCCGCATTGCGAGTCGGAGCCCCTGCGTTGCGCGCCAGCTCCACAATGCGGCGTGAGACATACTCGCCGGCGAGCGGCTCGAGCCCGGAGACCTCGGGGCAGATATTCTCGTACCAGCGGCCGATCTGATCGATGCGCTCGCTCGCCCCGGCGTGCGATTGCACGAATTGCGGCACGATCTCGTGCTCGAGCGTGTGCTGATCGATCGGGCGGTGAGCGGTGACGGTCACTTCCTCGAGGATCTTGAGGTCGGGCGTCTTGGGCGCAGCAAGGCCAACCGCCATCGGGCACGCCGCCAGGAACATGCATATTAAGGCTCGCAGTGCCCCACTCCTCATTGCAGATTGTCTGACGCTCGTATCAAATCGTTAATCACACATCATGGCTCGGCAAAGTTTAGCGCGCGCTCCGGGGGATATTCGATGACGCAGGCCAAAAGCAGTCGTGCCGCACTGATCGGCGCGGTGAGTCTCGTCGTGCTGAGCACGAGCCGCATCGCCGCGCCCCAACAGGTGGCCGATCCGGGCTTTCATAGCGTCGGGCGCGGCGCACCGCTCGCGGTCGCACTACCGCTAACCCGCATGCCGGCGAACCTCGCGCAACCGACCCCCGCGGAGATGCAGCAGGCCTTCGCCGACCTGGCCAGATATCCATGGGTGGGACCGGCGAGTCTCGCGCCTCCGGGATCCGCTCCGGGCGCCGCCCCTGCGGGCGCTTCCGGGCCCGGGAGCGTGCCGATGTACGGCTCGGCCTGGAATGGCGCAACGCCGCCGGGCGTTCAGGCATTGCCGGTGGACATCTTCACGTCCAGGGATTTCTACAAGGATCGCGAGCTGTGGAAGGATCCGCGCTACTTCCGCTGCAACAGCCCTGAGGGGCTCGAGATGCAGCGCGGCGCCATCTTCGCCGCCACCATCGGCAGCGATCCGCCGCGCACGGCGGCGTGGGGCTACTGCGATCGCGACTATCCACGCGCCGCGATCGTGAGTCCGTACGGATTCAAGAGCGCACAGGCGCACTACGAAGCACTGCTCGCGGAGACCAAGCGCCGCGGCGGTCCCACCAAGCACACCTACGCGACGGTACCGGGAGAGATCAGCGGCCGCTATGCGCCGGGGACGGTGTTCTCGAACTGGTACTCGGTGATGCTCGCGGTGCAGTTTCCGACCGTGCTCTCCGTGCTCACGCCGGAGTATCAGACGCGCATGGTTCAGGACGCCTACCACCAGGGCAACACCAATGCGCCGCAGTGGCCCGGCCAGTACTGTTGGCCGGAAGGCTTCATGCGCCGCTGGTATGCGTTTGCCGTGCAATTTCCGCAATCCGTCATCGTGACGCCGAAGCTGGTGCAGATCACCTCGGGCGTCGCCGACAATTTCGTCACCAACATCCACATCGGCCGGCAATTCAACATGGACGGCAGCGTGCCGCATCTGGGGCCGCCCGTGCCGCGCTGGTACGGGGAGACGATCGGGTTCTGGGATCACGACGTGCTCGTCACCTGGACGTCCAACATCCAGGGCTGGGCGGCGCACGGCGCATTCGAATTCTCGAACAAGATGCAGACGATCGAGATCTACACGCCGCTGCGTGACAAGAAGGGCCACGTCACGGCCCTCAATCATGAGGCGATCTTCTACGATCCCGAGGCGCTGGTTGAGCCGATCCGCATCATCACCAACTACCAACGCCTGAGTGACTTCGATCAGGGCGCGCCGATCGAATACATCCGCTGCATCGAGACCATCTTCCCGATCAAGGGCCATGCGACGCCCGTCGCCCCGGGCGCCAAGATCGAGTACGAGGTGCCGGATATGTACGGCCGCCCGTGGGCGCAGATCTGGGAGAAATACTTCGAGCAGGGCATGCAGCGGCCGAAGGAAGCGGACATCTTCAGTCAGCCCTGATTCATGGCGGAGAGGGTGAGATTCGAACTCACGAAGGGATTGCTCCCTTGCCGGTTTTCAAGACCGGTGCATTCAACCGCTCTGCCACCTCTCCGGCGCGGGCGGACCGCGCCAGAATGCTATCAGACGCGGGCGGCGTAGGCAGGCACGGGCGGCATCACGGGCGGTGTGAGCCGCAGGCGACGGTCCTGAGCAAGCTGTGCGCACAGATCGGTGAACGGCACCGGGCGGCTGAACAGGTAGCCCTGGATCTGGTCGCAGGCCTTCAGGCGCAGGAAGTCGAGCTGCTCGACGCTCTCGACGCCCTCGGCCACGACGCGCAGTCCCAGGTTGTGAGCCATCATGATGATTCCGCTCACGATCGTGCTGTCGGTCTTGTTGGCGACGATCTCATCGACGAAGCGCTTGTCGATCTTCAGGGCATCGAGCGGCAGGCGCTTGAGGTACGAGAGCCCCGAGCAGCCGGTACCGAAATCATCCACCGACAGGCCAACGCCAAGCTCGCGCAGTGCCGTACAGGCGGCGCGCGTCTCCGCGTCATCGCGCATGACCAGCGACTCGGTGAGCTCCAGCACCAGCGAGCGCGGCGCGAGCCGATGCCGCTGCAGAATGCCGCGGACGATCGAGACCAGCTTCGCGTCGTGGAACTGGCGCGGCGAGAGATTGACGGAGATCTGCGGCACACCCCAGGGCGCATCGCGCAGACTCGCAAGCTTGCCTGCGACCTCCTCCATCACCCAGGCGCCCACCTGATTGATGAGGCCGCTTTCTTCCAGCAGCGGGATGAATTCGAGCGGTGAGACGACGCCGCGGGTCGGGTGCTGCCAGCGCAGCAGTGCCTCGGCACCGACGATGCGACCGTGCTCGAGCTCCACCTGCGGCTGATAGTGGACGATGAACTCATTGCGCTCCAGCGCGCGGTGCAGATCCGCCGCCAGCACTAACTTGCGCGGCGAGCGAGTCGCAACCTTGCCAGCGTGCACACGGATCGAGTTGGCGCCTTCGCTGCGCGCCTGCGTGAGCGCGGACTCCGCCTGGCGCAGCAGTGCCGCTGCGCCTTCGTGGTCGCGCTCAGCGAGCGCGACGCCGATGTTGGCGGTGACGGCGATGTCCTCATCGCCAACCCTGAGGGGTGCATTCAGGCAACGCAGGCAGTCGCGCGCGAAGCGCAGCGCGGCGCGCTGATCGGCCACCGCGTCCAGCAGGATCGCGAACTCATCGCTCCCGGGGCGCGCCAGGGTGCCGACGCCATCCAGAAACTCGCGCAGCCGCGCGGCGAGCGCGAGCAGCAGCCGATCGGCCACATCGTGACCAAAGGTGTCCGTCACGCGGTGCATGCCGCTGATGTCGACCATGAGGAGCGCCACGGCCTTCTGCTCGCGTTCGGCCTTGCGCAGGCCCTGGCGCAGGTGACGCACCAGCAGGTCGCGGTTCGGCAGATCCGTCAGGCTGTCGTGCGTGTGCCGGTGCACGATCGCGCGCATGCCGGTCTCCTTCTGCAGCGCGATGGCGGCGAGGCGCGCGAGCTGCTCGGCCAGGCGCAGATCCTCGTCCGTCGCAGCGCCACGGGTCGATTCATACACGGTGAAGACGCCCAGGAGCGCACCGGCCATGTTCAGGATCGGCAGGCTGAACGCGTTGCGCACATCGGCAACCGGGCCCTCTTCGCCGGAGATGAACAGATCGGGCTGACCGGCGCAGTTGGTGCAGGTCTGGATCTTGCGGTGATAAGCAGCGCGAGCGCTTAAGGAGCCATCGGGCGCGATCCACAGCTCGCGCAGCTCCTCGTTGTAGGCGCCCATAGCGGTGCTGACGGCGAAAGGCGCGAGCGTAGTCTCATCATCCGACAGCCGGTAGAGCGCAACGCGCCCCGAGCGCTGCGAGTAGCAGCCATACAGACGCACGATGGCCTGCAGCGCATCCTGCAGAGCACCGCCGGAGGCAAGACGCTCGAGCACCTGACGCTCATCCGCCGCCTGCAGGTCCTGGCGTTTGCGCTCGGTGACATCCTGCACGAGCATCAGGAGCGAGGTGCCCCTGGGCTCGGCCTGCTGCACGACCGACAGCGACACATCGGCCCACAGCGTGCGGCCGCTCTTGTGCACGTAGCGCTTCGAATGCGTGCAGCCGCTGCGCGCACCGCCCACGAGTTGCGCCCCCAGGGCCATGCTGGCGACCAGATCCTCGGGATGAGTAACCTGACAGTCGCTGCGCGATAGCAGCTCAGATTCCCCATAGCCCAGCATGGCGCAGAGCCGTTCATTCACATGGCGGAAGCGGCCGTGCTCATCGAGCCAGGCCACGCCCAGGTTGCCCTGCCCGAGGAGCGCGCCCAGCACGGGATCTTGCGATTGGGAGCTGCTCATACCGCCTCGCCGATTTCAGTGAGGGTGGCCTGGATGGCCGGTACGAGCTCCTTCACCGTCTGCATCTTGGCGACGTAGGCCTCCGCTCCGACCTGGCGCGCGCGGCGACGGTATTCCTGCTCGTCATACAGGGAGAGGATCACGACACGGGGCGCACTGCCGAGCGCCTTCAGCTGCTGCGTGATCTCGAAGCCGTTGAAGTCCGGCATGGCGAGATCCAGCACCACCACATCGGGGCTCAGGGCGCGCGTGTACTGCAGGCACTCGGTGCCGTTCTCGACCACCGCCACCAGCTCGATCCAGGGTGCGCTCTTGAGCCACGCCGCCGTGCTCTTGCGAAACGTCGAATTGTCATCCGCGAGCAGAACTCGGACAGGTCGACCCGGCGACAGCTGCGTCAGCATGCTTGAGACCCCATATTGTTAACTGCGTCTCCGACGGTGGAAAGATTGCGCTAACACGCGCAGACCGCCCATCCGGAAAACACCCGAAAACCGATCAGGGAATCCCTTAACTCAGCTAGAACCGCCCCTGCTGCAGATCATCGAACGCCCGGATCAGCTCCTCGCGGGTGTTCATGACGAACGGACCATAACGTGCCACCGGCTCTTTGAGCGGCCGGCCAGCGACCAGAATCGCCCGTGTCGGGGCCGAGCCCGAAACGGCCTGCGGGGCCTGAATCTGCACCCCCGACCCCGCCCCGAGCACCGCCAGATCATGAGTTCCCACGCGCGAGCGATTGCTCTCGGGACCCACCAGCGCCGAGCCCTCATAGACATACAGAAATGCCGAATGCTCCTCCGGCAGCGCGTGCGCGTAGAGCGCACCGGGCGCCAGCTCGATGTCGAGGTAGGTCGGATCGGTCGCCGGCTGGCGGATCGGACCCACGGTATCCCCGACCTCACCTGCGATCACACGCACCGTGACCCCGCTCGAGGGTTGCGCCAGCGGAATCTTCTCCGGCCCGTACTCCTGGTATTTCGGCTCGGTCATCTTGTCGCGCGCGGGGAGGTTCAACCACAGCTGAAAGCCGCGCATGCGCCCTTCCTGCTGCTCCGGCATCTCCGAGTGCACGATGCCGCGTCCGGCGGTCATCCACTGCACGCTGCCGGGGCCTAAGATCCCTTCGTGGCCGTGATTGTCGCGATGACGCATGCGGCCATCGAGCATGTAGGTCACCGTCTCGAAGCCGCGATGCGGATGCTCGGGGAAGCCGGCGATGTAATCGCCGGGATTGTCGGTGCCGAACTCATCGAGCAGCAGGAACGGATCGAGCTCGGAGAGCTGCGGCTGGCCGATGACTCGCGTCAGCTTCACGCCGGCGCCGTCGGAAGTGGGCATGCCGCGCACGACGCGGCTGACGGTACGGTTGTTCATGCGCCCTCCCATGGCGTCGGCAGGGGCCGATTTCAAGTCCCGATGCGCTCGAGCCCGCCCATGTAGGGACGCAGCACCGTTGGCACGGTGATCGAGCCGTCGGCATTCTGGTAGTTCTCGAGCACGGCGACCAGCGTGCGCCCGACCGCGAGGCCTGAGCCGTTCAGGGTATGCACGGGCTCGGGCTTGCCGCTCTCAGGATTGCGCCAGCGCGCCTGCATGCGCCGCGCCTGGAAGGCCTCGAAGTTGCTGCACGAGGAGATCTCGCGGAAGCGCTGCTGCGAGGGCAGCCACACTTCGAGGTCATAGGTCTTGGCGCTCGCAAAACCGATGTCACCCCCGCATAGCGCCACGGTGCGATAGGCGAGCTCCAGGCGCTGCAGGATCACTTCCGCCTGTGCGGTCAGCTCCTCGAGCGCCGCCACCGAGTCGGCGGGCCGAACGATCTGTACCAGCTCGACCTTGTCGAACTGGTGATTGCGGATCATGCCGCGCGTGTCCTTGCCGGCCGCACCGGCCTCGGAGCGGAAGCACGGCGTGTGGCACACATACTTCAGCGGCAACGCCTCCGCCGCCACGATCTGATCGCGCACCAGATTCGTCACCGGCACTTCGGCGGTGGGGATCAGATAGAAGTGTTGCTCGCCGCGCACGGCAAACAGGTCCTGCTCGAATTTCGGCAGTTGGCCCGTGCCGGTCAGAGCCGGCGCCTGCACCAGATAGGGGGCATAGATCTCGGTGTAGCCGTGCTCCCGCGTGTGGACATCGAGCATCAACTGCGCCAGCGCCCGATGCAGATGCGCAATCTCACCGCGCATGACGACGAAGCGTGCACCGGAGATGCGGGCCGCGGCTTCGAAGTCGAGACCACCCAGCTTCTCGCCGAGCTCGACGTGATCGCGCGCGGGGAAGGTGAAGCGGCGCGGCTCGCCCCAGCGGCGCACCTCGCGGTTGGCCGACTCCTCCGCACCGTCGGGCACGGAGTCCTGCAGCAGATTGGGCAGGGTGAGCTGCCAGGCCTCGAGTTTGGCCTGCACCGCCGTGAGCGCAGTATCGACCGCCGCGAGCTCCCGGGTGAGCTGCTCGCCGCGCGCCATCAGGGCATCGGTATTCTCGCCGCGTCCCTTGGCCTGTCCGACGGCCTTGGCATTGCTGTTGCGCTCGGAGCGCAGCCGGTCCGCCTCGATCTGGCGCTGTTTGCGTTCCTCTTCGAGCGCAGTGAGCGCCGTCACGTCGAGCGTGACACCGCGACGGGCGAGATTGCGGGCAACGGACGCCAGGTCCGCGCGCAGCAGCTTTGGATCGATCACGAGTTACCTTTCTCGCCGCGCAGGCGCGCCAGGGCTTCGGCGATGCGTATCTCAAGTCCGCGCGGCGTCGGCCGATAGTATCGCCGATCGGGCATCTCATCGGGCAGATAGCGCTCGCCGCTCGCAAAGGCCTCCGGCTCATCATGCGCGTAGCGGTAGCCCGAGCCGTAACCCAGCTCCTTCATGAGCCGGGTCGGCGCATTGCGAAAGCGCAGTGGCACATCGAGCGTGCCGAAGCGCTCCACATCCGCAATCGCCTCGCCTGCGGCCACATAAGCCGCGTTGCTCTTGGGCGCACAGGCGAGATAGATGACCGCTTCGAAGATTGCGAGCTCGCCTTCGGGACTGCCGAGGCGTTCATAGGTCTCCCACGCATCGAGCGTCATGGCGAGCGCACGCGGATCGGCAAGACCGATGTCCTCCACCGCCATGCGTACCACGCGGCGCGCGACATACAGCGGATCGCAGCCGCCATCGAGCATCCGCGCGAGCCAGTAGATGGCCGCATCCGGATCCGTCCCCCGCACCGCCTTGTGCAGCGCCGAGATCTGGTCATAGAACTGATCGCCGCCCTTGTCGAAGCGCCGCCGCCCGCCGCTCGCCACTTCCTGTGCGATCGCCACCGTGAGCTCGCGCGCACCGCTCGCCGACGGCTGGCCGGCCTCGATCAATCCGACCGCAAGTTCGAGCATGTTGAGCGCGCGGCGCGCATCGCCGTCGGCGGCGCGCGCCATGAGCTGCAGCGCCTCGGCCTGCGCCTCGATGTGCTCCGCGCCGAGGCCGCGCTGCGAATCGGCGAGCGCCGTGCGCATGAGCGTCGTCAGATCATCGATTGTCAGGCTCTTGAGCACGTACACGCGCGCGCGGGACAGCAGCGCGCTCACCACTTCAAAGGAGGGATTCTCGGTGGTGGCACCGATGAAGATCAGCGTGCCGTCCTCGAGAAACGGCAGGAACGTGTCCTGCTGGGCCTTGTTGAAGCGGTGCACTTCATCCAGAAACAGCACCGTCGGGCGCGCGCTCGTGGCGCGCTCCTCGCGCGCGGTCTCCACGGCCGCGCGGATGTCCTTGACGCCGGCCATCACCGCCGACAAGGCGATGAAGCGCGCATCGGCGCGCTGCGCGATCAGCCGCGCGAGTGTGGTCTTGCCGGTGCCGGGCGGACCCCACAGCACCATGGAGTGCAGCAGTCCGCCTTCGATGGCCTGTCGCAGCGGCTTGCCGGGAGCGAGCAGATGCGGCTGCCCCACAAACTCATCGAGGGACCGCGGCCGCATTCGATCGGCCAGAGGCCGCAGGCGCGCGTCGGCCGATGTCTCACGGGGGGGCACGGGAGAGCCCGAGCAGCCGCTCGATGCGCGCGAGCCAGTCTCCGAGGCCCAGGTACAGGAGCGTCACGGCGATCGCGACACCGACCGAGTCGGCGACGAAGTCCCAGATATCCATATCGCGTCCCCAGCCCATCGCGCCCTGCGCGATCTCGATGCCACCGCCCAGCGCCAGCATCCACAGCACGAGGTACGGATAGGATCGTCGACGCACCAGGCCGCCGAACCAGAAGGTGAGCCCGAAGAAGGCGCCCGCGTGCTCGAGCTTGTCATTGACGTGCAGGTTGGGCACGTATTGCGGCGGCTCCAGACACGAGACCGTGATGAAGATAAGGAGCAGCCAGCCGATGATCCACCACAGGCGCCTCATGGCAGCGGTGTGCCGATCACATCGGCACCGGCGGGCGGCTTGAAGCTGACCAGAGCGGGGTCTACAGGCACGTTACGCTCCGAATGACTCATGTTGAGAGTGGTGAGCTGCCCCAGCTTGTCCTGCAGCACCATGCGCTTGAGCTCATTGTGCGCAAAGCCGATCCGCGCCTCGCGAAAGTCCGCATCCGCGCCGCGGGGCGTGACGCGCACCCATTCGAGCCCTTCTGCAGCCGGAGCGCTCTGCAGCTCGAAGCGGGCGTGCAGATCCTCACCGCCGGCCAGCAGCATTGCCGGCGTCGCCGACAGTGCGCCCGAGAGCGGCTTGACCGTCACCTGCTCGAGGTCGCGGTCGAAATACCAGATGTTCTTGCCGTCGGCGATGAGGAGCTCGCCGGCGCCCTTCTCGTCCGCCGGATGCACCTCCCAGCGGAATTTGCCGGGCCGTACCACCACGAGCTCGCCGCTCGAGCGCTCGATCACGTGCCCCTTCGCGTCCTTGACCGTCTGCTCGAATGTGGTGCGCAGGCTGGTGAGGCCGTCGAGGAAGCGCTCGAGCGCATTGTCGCCGGCGGCCGCCAGCGCGAGCGTCGCACCCATCGTCACGGCGATGGCGAGAACACGAGCAGACCCATGCGCGATACGCATGCGCCATCAGTCTCCGGGCGGTGCGGGCGCCAGCACTTCGCGCCCCCCGTTCGACTGCAGCGGGCCGACGATCCCCGCGGACTCCATCGATTCGAGCAGCCGCGCAGCGCGGTTGTAACCAATCTTGAGGCGCCGCTGCACGTAGGAGATGGAGGGCTTGCGCTCCTGCGTGACGATGCGGACCGCCTCGTCATACAGCGGATCCTGCTCGGCATCGATCGGCGCGAGATCCCCGCCGCCCATGTCATCGTCGGCCGACAGGCCTGGGATCGGCGTGCTCGGGCCGGAGAGCACCTCCTCGATGTACGTAGGCGTTGCGCCCTCCTTGAGCGCGTTCACCACGCGGTGCACCTCCTGGTCCGAGACGAAGGCGCCGTGCACGCGCGTCGGCACGGAGGTGCCGCCGGGCAGGTAGAGCATGTCGCCGTGCCCGAGCAGCGTCTCGGCACCGCCCTGATCCAGGATCGTGCGTGAATCCACCTTGGCCGAGACCTGGAACGCGATGCGGCACGGAATATTGGCCTTGATGAGGCCGGTGATGACGTCGACCGAAGGCCGCTGGGTCGCAAGCACCAGATGAATGCCTGAGGCGCGCGCCTTCTGCGCGAGCCGCGTGATCAGCTCCTCCACTTTCTTGCCGACGATCATCATGAGGTCGGCGAGCTCATCGATGATGACGACGATGTACGGCAGGGGTGTGAGATCGGGAATCTGTGACTGATCGATCGAGGGATCGTTCGCCGCGCGCGCGGTCAGCACCGGATCGCGGATCGGCTTGCCCGACTCGTTGGCCTCGCTGACATGGCGGTTGAAGCCGGCGATGTTGCGCACACCGAGCGCCGCCATGAGCTGGTAGCGACGATCCATCTCGACCACGCACCAGCGCAGCGCATTCGCCGCCTGCTTCATATCGGTGACGACGGGGGCGAGCAGATGCGGAATGCCCTCGTAGACGGAGAGCTCGAGCATCTTCGGGTCGACCATGATCAGGCGCACGTGCTCGGCGGTCGCCTTGTACAGCAGCGAGAGCACCATGGCGTTGATGGCCACGGATTTTCCGGATCCGGTCGTGCCCGCGATCAAAAGGTGCGGCATGCGGGCGAGGTCCGCGACGATCGGCTGTCCGCCGATATCCTTGCCGAGCGCCAGCGCAAGCGGCGAGCCCATCGCGTCATAGGCTTTGGAGCGCACGATCTCCCCGAGCGTCACGAGCTCGCGCGTCTCGTTCGCAATCTCGAGCCCCATGACCGACTTGCCGGGAATGACCTCGACCACGCGCACACTCATCACCGACAGCGAGCGCGCGAGATCCTTGGCAAGTCCGGTGATCTGGCTCGCCTTGACGCCGGGCGCCGGCCGCAGCTCGAATCGTGTCACCACCGGTCCGGGCTGCACGGCGACGACCTCGGCCTCGACGCCGAAATCGCGCAGCTTGATCTCGACCAGCCGCGACATCGCCTCCAGCGCCTCGGCCGAGTAGGACGGCTCCTGCTGCGGCGGATCATCGAGCAAGGTGAGCGGCGGCAGCTCGGTCGCCTTCGGCGCCTCGAACAGCGGCACCTGGCGCTCCTTCTCGACGCGCTCGCTCTGCTCCACCGTCACGGTGGGCGGCTCGATGCGCGGCGGCGGACGCGCGGCGCTCTTGCGAGTCTCGCTCTGCACGCTCTCCTTGCGTGCCTGACGCCGCTCGCGTCCCTCGGCCTGATCGCGTGCCGTGGCGAGGCGCGTGCGCACCCAGGTGAGCGTGCCCCAGGCCGCGCCGCCGATGCGATCCATGATCGTGAGCCAGGAGACGCCGACGGCGAGTGACAGGCCCGCCATCCAGGCGGCGATCATGAGCAGCGTCGCGCCGAGGAAATTCAGACGCGAGGCGAGTCCGCGACCCACGAGTATGCCGACCACGCCGCCGGCGCTCTCGCGCAGCTCCCCGGCACTCCAGTGCAGCGTGGTGAGTCCGCAGCTTGCGGCGAGCAGCAGCGCAAAGCCCGCGGCACGGACGGCAGTGTTGGCACGCGAGGGACTCTCGGGGCCCTTGCGATGACGGAACAGGTTGAAGCCGGCGACGGCGAGCATCAGCGGAAACAGCAGCGCCGGGCGGCCGAAGAGAAAGTACAGTGCACCGGCGAGCCACGCCCCGATCGGGCCGATGCGGTTATGGACCGCACCCTCGGAGCTGGTGTACGAGAAGCCCGGATCCGCGGGGTTGTAGGTGGCGAGCGCGATCAGCAGCACCAAAGCTGCAACGACCAGCGCGATGGCACCGCTTTCGCGCAGTCCGCGGCTCACCGTCGCCGAAAAGCGCGCGCCACCACGTCCGGCAGAAGTCGTGTCAGCCAAAGGCCTTAGATCCCGTTCACAATATATTGTAGAACGCTGATTCTACGGGAAAGAGTACGACCGCGGTGGCGGCACGCTAGTATCGAATATCGGGATCGAGAGTGAGTATACATGGCGACTACGCGTCACAGCCGTCTGATCATCGTGGGTTCGGGTCCTGCCGGCTACAGCGCAGCCGTGTACGCCGCGCGTGCCAATCGCTCCCCGCTCCTCATCACGGGCGTCGAGCAGGGCGGACAGCTCATGACGACGACGGACGTGGACAACTGGCCCGGCGATGTCGAGGGGCTGCAGGGTCCGGCGCTCATGGAGCGCATGCTGCGCCATGCGCAGCGCTTCGCCACCCAGATCGTGAACGATCACGTGCAGAAGGTGGACCTGCGCGCTCGGCCATTCGTACTCCAGGGCGATGGCGGCGACTACAGCTGCGATGCGCTCATCATTGCAACCGGCGCTGCCGCCAAATACCTGGGCCTGCCTTCCGAGGATCACTACCGCGGCAAGGGCGTCTCCGCCTGCGCCACCTGCGATGGCTTTTTCTTTCGCGGCCAGCGCGTCGCCGTCATCGGTGGCGGTAACACGGCCGTGGAAGAGGCGCTCTACCTCTCGCACATCACCCAACACGTGACGCTGGTGCACCGGCGCGACAAGCTGCGAGCCGAACGCATCCTGCAGGACCGCCTGTTCGAGCAGGAGCGTGCCGGCAAGGTGGCCATGCTGTGGAATCAGCACGTGGAGGAAGTGCTGGGCGACGGGCAGAATGTATCGGGCGTGTCGCTGCGCTCCGCCGATGGCAAGCGCGCGCACAAGCTCGAAGTGACCGGCGTCTTCGTCGCCATCGGACACACACCCAACACCGCCCTCTTCGCGGGCCAGCTCGAGATGAATTCCGGCTACATCAAGGTCAAGGGCGGCAGCGAAGGCGATGCCACGGCGACGAGCATCCCCGGCGTGTTCGCCGCCGGCGATGTCGCCGACCACGTCTACCGTCAGGCGATCACCTCGGCGGGCTCGGGCTGCATGGCGGCACTCGATGCGGATCGGTACCTCGAGCGGCTCGACGCCGCGCAGGGCTGAGCGGCACGCAATGGACATGCGCGCCAAGGATCCGGCCTCGCGCATCGCTCACTCGCAGAGCATCGATGCGATCGAGGCGCGTGAATGGAATGCGCTCGCCGGCACCGACTGTCCGTTCCTGCGTCATGAGTTCCTCGCCGCGCTGGAACATCAGGGCTGCATCGGCGGCGGCAGCGGCTGGCGGGCCTCCTACATCACCTTGAGCGATGAGCGCGGGCTCGCGGCTGCCGTGCCGGCCTACGTGAAGTCGCACTCTTACGGCGAGTTCGTCTTCGATTTCGGCTGGGCGCAGGCCTACACACGCATCGGCCGGCGCTATTACCCGAAGCTCACCATCGCCGTCCCCTTCACACCGGCCACCGGCGCGCGACTGCTGATCCGCCCCGACCGGCAGCGCGCGCAGCTCGCGCCGCAACTCATCGCGGCGATCGAGACCCAGGTGCGCGCGAGCAGCCTGTCCTCGGTGCACGCGCTGTTCCTGACCGAGGCCGACCGCAGCGACTTCAGCGATGCGGACTGGCTGCTGCGGCGGGATTGCCAGTTTCACTGGCACAACCGCGGCTACGCCGATTTCGAGGGCTACCTCGCGAGCTTCACCGCCGAGAAGCGCAAGAAGGCACGGCGCGAGCGCCGGCGCGTCGCCGAGGCCGGCATCGAGTTTCAGACGCTCTCGGGCGAGGAGCTCGATGAAGGCCTGCTCGATGTGATCTACGCCTTTCACCGCGACACCTTCCTGCGCCATGGGCACGAGCCTTACCTCACACGCGGATTCTTCGGCGAGATCGCCCGCACCTTAGGCAGCGCCCTGATGGTGAAGCTCGCTGTGTATGCCGGCCGGCCGGTGGCGGCCGCCATCTTCTTCTGCAGTCCCGAGGCGCTCTACGGCCGCTACTGGGGCGCAGCGGCGGAATTCCACAGCCTGCATTTCGAGGCCTGCTATCACCAGGGGATCGAGTTCTGCATCGAGCACGGCATCCGGCGCTTCGAGCCGGGCACTCAGGGTGAGCACAAGGTGGCGCGCGGCTTCGAGCCCACGCTCACCTGGTCGGCGCATCGCATTCCCGATGCGCGCTTCCGCGATGCCATCCGCGACTACCTGGAGCGCGAGGGCGAAGCGATCGATCAGTACGCCGCCGAGGTGCGCGAGCACGTGCCCTACCGCGCATGAAGACCATCACCTGGCTCTCCCCGCAGGACGCGCCGGAACGCTTTCCGCCACCGGAGCGGGCGCTCGATGAGCCGGCGGGCCTGCTCGCCGCAGGCGGCGATCTGTCTCCGGCGCGGCTGCTCGCGGCCTATCAGCGGGGCATCTTTCCCTGGTACTCGCCCGGCCAGCCGGTCCTGTGGTGGTCGCCCGACCCGCGTGCGGTGCTGTTTCCGCAGGAGTTCCGCTGTTCGCGCTCCCTCGCCAAGAGCCTGCGCAATCGGGGCTTCGAGGTGCTCATCGACCGCAACTTCAGCGCCGTGATCGATGGCTGCGCGGCACCCCGGCCCAATAGTCTCGGCACCTGGATCACCCCGGAGATGCGTGCCGCCTACGTGCAGCTGCACCGCGCCGGGCATGCGCACAGCTTCGAGGTCTACCGCAACGGGGCGCTCGCAGGTGGCCTGTACGGCGTGCGCCTGGGCGGGGTCTTCTTCGGCGAATCCATGTTCAGCCGCGAGCGTGATGCCTCCAAGGCTGCGCTGGCGCGCCTGGTGGAGTACTGCCGCGAGGAGGCGATCGCCGTGATCGACTGTCAGCTGCCCTCGCGTCACCTGCACAGCCTCGGCAGCCGCTCGATCTCGCGCAGCGAATTCCAGGCGCTGCTGCGCGAGCACGCGCGCCAGCGCTGAAATTGCATTGGCGCGACGTTTTCAGCAGAATGCGCGCCCCATGTCGAAAGAAGACGCGATACAGATGGAAGGCGAAGTCGTCGAGACTTTGCCCAATACCACTTTTCGCGTGAAGCTGAAGAACGGTCACGTCGTGACCGCGCACATCTCCGGCAAGATGCGCAAGAACTACATCCGCATCCTCACCGGCGATCAGGTCACCGTCGAAATGACGCCTTACGACCTGACCAAGGGCCGCATCATCTATCGCGGCCGCTAAGCCGGCACCGTCGGCTGCGCGATCGGCTGGCACTCCAGATCGAGCTTCGAGCCGTCGCCTGAGACGGTGACGCGCACCTGCCCGCCGCCCGCCAGGCGGCCGAACAGCAATTCTTCGGCGAGCGGACGCTTGATGTGCTCCTGGATCACGCGCGCCATGGGCCGCGCACCCATCTTGGGGTCATAGCCCTTCTCGGCGATCCAGCGTCGCGCGGCGTCATCGAGCGTGAGGGCGACGCCCTTCTGCTCGAGCTGCGCCTCCACTTCCAGCAGCAGCTTGTCGACGACACGCTCGATGGTGACCGGATCGAGCGGCGCAAACTGGATGATGGCATCGATGCGGTTGCGGAACTCCGGCGAGAACAGCCGCCGCACCGCCTCCATCCCATCGCTTGCATGATCGGCATGCATGAAGCCGATCGAGGGCCGGTTCATCTCCTGCGCGCCGGCGTTGGTCGTCATGATGATGATGACGTGGCGGAAATCCGCCTTGCGGCCGTTGTTGTCCGTGAGCGTGCCGTGATCCATCACCTGCAGCAGCAGATTGAACACATCCGGGTGTGCCTTCTCGATCTCATCGAGCAGCAGCACGCAATGCGGGTGCTTGGTGATCGCCTCGGTCAGCAGGCCGCCCTGATCGAAGCCGACGTAGCCCGGCGGTGCGCCGATCAGGCGCGAGACCGTGTGGCGCTCCATGTACTCGGACATGTCGAAGCGCAGGAACTCGACGCCCATGGCGATCGCGAGCTGGCGCGTCACCTCGGTCTTGCCGACGCCCGTGGGACCTGCGAACAGGAAGCTGCCGACCGGCTTGCGCTGATCGCCCAGGCCCGAGCGCGCCATCTTGATGGCAGCCCCCAGCGCCTCGATCGCGCGATCCTGGCCAAAGATTACGAGCTTCAAGTTGCGCTCGAGGCTCTTTAAGACCTCGCGGTCGGAGGTCGAGACACTCTTGGCCGGAATGCGGGCCATGCGGGCCACCACATCCTCGATGTGGCGGACTTCGACGGTGTTCTCCCGCTCGGCGACGGGTTTGAGACGCAGCCGCGCACCGGCCTCATCGACCACATCGATCGCCTTGTCAGGCAAATGACGCTCATTGATATGACGCGCGGCGAGCTCGGCGGCTGCCCGCAGGGCATCGTCCGCATACTTGATCGCGTGATGCTCCTCGAAGCGGCTCTTCAGGCCCTGCAGGATCTCGATCGTCTCGGCGACGCTCGGCTCAACCACGTCGATCTTCTGGAAGCGGCGCGCGAGCGCGTGATCCTTCTCGAAGATGCCGCGGTATTCCTGATAGGTGGTTGAGCCGATGCAACGGATCTCGCCGTTCGTGAGCACGGGCTTGATGAGGTTCGAGGCATCCATGACCCCGCCCGAGGCGGCTCCGGCGCCGATCACGGTGTGGATCTCATCGATGAAGAGGATCGCGCCCGGCTGCTTCTTGAGCTCGGTGATGACCCCCTTCAGGCGCTTCTCGAAATCGCCGCGGTACTTGGTGCCGGCGATGAGCGCGCCCATGTCCAGCGCATAGATCGTGCAGTCCGTGAGGACCTCGGGCACCTTGCCCTCCACGATCAGGCGCGCGAGACCTTCGGCGATCGCGGTCTTGCCCACGCCCGCCTCACCCACGTACAGCGGGTTGTTCTTGCGGCGCCGGCACAGGATCTCGATCGTGCGCTCCACTTCGAGCTTGCGGCCGATGAGCGGATCGATGCGTCCGTCCTGGGCCATGCGATTCAGATTCGTGGTGTATTTCTCGAGCGCGCTGCCGCCGCCCTCCGGATCGCGTTCCGCCTCGGTCGCGGTCTCCTCTTTCTCCGGCTTCTCCTCGGCGATCTTGGAGAGCCCGTGGGAGATGTAGTTGACGACATCGAGCCGCATGACGTGCTGGCGGTTCAGGAGATAGACGGCGTGGCTCTGCTTCTCACTGAAGATGGCGACCAGGACGTTGGTGACGCCCACTTCTTTCTTGCCGCTCGACTGGACGTGGAACACGGCCCGCTGCAGCACGCGCTGGAAGCCCAGTGTCGGCTGCACCTCGCGCTGCTCGCCTTCCTCGAATCGGGTCGTCGACTGATCCAGATGATCCTTCAATTCCTGCTTGAGCTTGGTGAGATCGGCGCCGCAGGCGCGCAGCACTTCGCGCACCTTGGGAGTGTTGAGGATCGCCAGCAGCAGGTGCTCCACGGTGAGGTACTCGTGGCGCGCTTCACGGGCCTGATGGAAGGCCTCGTTCAGACAGTATTCGAGTTCGTTCGACAGCACGTCAGGCCTGCTCCAGAGTGCACATGAGCGGATGCTGATGATCGCGGGCGTAAGTGGTCACCTGTGCCACCTTAGTTTCGGCAATCTCATATGTGAAGACCCCGCAGACGCCTTTGCCCTTGGTATGGACCTCCAACATGATGCGGGTGGCCGTCGGCCGGTTAAGACTGAAGAACTTTTCCAGCACATCCACGACAAACTCCATAGGCGTGTAGTCGTCATTGAGCAGGACGACCTGGAATAGCGGCGGCGGCTTGACTTCGGGCCGCGACTCCTCGACGAGGATGCCGCTATCGGGGCGGCCTGCATGCGGATCCGACATGATGTCTTTATAGGGGTCGCCAAACTCCAACACAAGGGGCCTTTGGGCGCATACGGGATACTTGACGAAATTAATTGCAAAACAATTGCTTGAGAGCGAAACCGTCGCACTCGTATGATGGCCGGCGTGAACAGTGCGACGCTGCTTGATTCCATGACCACAGCCTCTAAATGGGGGGCCATGCTGCGTACCCATGGGCCGCAGCTGGCGGTGTGGGGACTGGCGCTGCTGATCGCCGCACAAGGGGCCTCGATCGTCACGCATCTGGCGGGCGCGGGGCGCAGCACCACCGCCATGCCGGCCGCGAGCGGCGCTCCGGGCCGCAATGCCCGCCTCGATGTCAACACGATCACCAGCAGCCATCTTTTTGGCGCTGCACCCGCTGCCGCGGCCAGCGGCGAGAATGTGCCGCGCGCGAACGTGCCCCTGGTGCTCACGGGCATCATCGCCGCGGATAACCCGAAGGACGGCCTCGCCATCCTGGGCGAGAGCACGAGCACCGCACGGGTGTACGCAGTTGGCGACAGCGTGCCCGGCGGGGTGCGGGTGCACGAGGTGTATCCGGATCGCGTGCTCATCGACCGTAACGGGGAGATCTCGGCCCTGGTACTGCCGCGCCAGAGCAATGCGGCGACGCCTCCGAACGTGGCGATGAACGTAGCCTCCGGGGAGGCCGCTGAGCGCGTCCGGCGGGTGATCGAAGCTCAGCCGAGCGTGATCTCCGATGTCATGCGCCCGCAGCCGGTCGTCATGGACGGCAAGCAGCGCGGCTATCGGGTCTATCCTGGACCGAACCGGGCGGCCTTCCTGCGCCTGGGGCTGCGCCCCGGGGATCTGGTCGTGGGCATCAACGGCACCCCGCTCGATGATCCGGCCCGCGGCGAGGAGATCTTCCGCACGCTCGGCTCCTCGAGCGATGCGCGCATCACGGTCATGCGCAGTGGACGCCAGCAGGACATCAGTGTGAATCTCGGACAGCTCGCCTCGCAGGCCGAGCAGCTCTCGGCGCCCGAGGGCGCCCCGGCCCAGCCGCCAGCTGTGACTGCACCGCCACTCGGGCAACAGCCGGCCGATAACGAGTAGTGCGCCCGCGGGCGCCTTTGGGGGTTTCGGTCATGACAGTTTTCAGATCCTTGCAGCGCGCCGGTGCCCGTGGGCCGCGGCTGCTGACCTGCGCGGCACTCGCGCTGGCGATCGCCGTGGGCGTGAGCGCCGCACCTGCGACCGCGCCGGCGAACGATCAGCGCATGATCGCAAACTTCATCGACACCGATATCTCGAAGGTCGCCGAAGCGGTCCACATGGTGACGCACAAGACCTTCATCATCGATCCGCGCGTGCGCGCCCAGGTGACGATCTACTCCTCGACGCCCATGTCACCGGAGGCGTTTTACCAGGCCTTCGTCTCGATCCTGCAGGTCCACGGCTACGTCGCGGTGCAAACCGGCGATGTCGTGAAGATCATTCCGAATACCGATGAGCGCATTTATCCGTCGAACGATCTGCCCGACCGGGTCAGCGGCACCTCCGATGAGCTCGTCACCCAGGTGGTGCAGCTGAAGAACGTGAATGCGCTGCAGCTCGTGCCGGTGCTGCGCCCGCTGGTGCCGCAGCAGGCGCAGATCAACGCCTACGCGCCCTCGAACATGATCATCATCGCGGATCGCGCCAGCAACGTGAACCGCCTGATGCGCATCATCGCGCGTGTGGATCGCGCCGGGGATGCGGACGTGGAAGTCATTCAGATGCAGAACGCCTCGGCGACCGAAGTGGCGCGCGTGGTGACGCAGCTCTACACCACGCCGGGCGCGAACGCGGAGACCGGCGGTCAGCCGATGAAGATCATCGCGGACGAGCGCTCCAACAGCGTGCTCGTGAGTGGCGAATCCAGTGCCCGGCTGCGCGCCCGCGCGCTGATCGCGCATCTGGACACGCCGCTTCAGGTCGGCGGGGAAACCCAGGTCGTCTACCTCAAGTACGAGGATGCCGAGAAGCTCGCCGCGAAGCTCAAGGAGCAGATCACGGGTGTCAGCCAGGGCGCGCCCGGCACCGCGAATGCCACCCCGACTGCGCAGGCCGAGCGCAGCACCATCATCTGGCCCGACGTGCCGAACAATGCGCTCGTCATCACCGCGCCGCCCAAGACCATGCGCACCATCAAGGGCATCATCGACAAGCTCGATATCCGCCGCGCGCAGGTGCTGGTCGAGGCGATCATCGTCGATGTGAACCTCGATAAGTCGGCCGAGCTCGGCGTGAACTGGGCGCTGTGGTCGCAGAACGCGAACAACAACTCGATTCCCGGTGCGACTTTCCTCACGCCGGTGGGCGGGGCCTCGCTGGTCGATCTGGCGAATGCCGTGCAGAACCCGACCAACATCAATCCGGCGCTGGAGAGCGGCACCACGGTCGCCGTGGGCCGCATTGCGCAGACCGGCCTGAGCTTCGCCGCGATGCTGCGCGCGCTGCGCAGCGACGACAATTCCAACGTGATCTCGACGCCCTCGGCGCTGACGATGGATCACCAGGAAGCGACCATCAAGGTCGCGCAGGAAGTCCCGTTCCTCACGGGCCAGTACAGCAACGCGAGCACGGCGGTGGCCGGCACGGTCACACCGTTTCAGACCATCCAGCGTGAGGAGGTGGGCACGATCCTCAAACTCACACCGCAGATCAACGGCAGCAATGCCATCGTGCTCAAGATCGATCTCGAAAGCTCACAGGTGATCCCCAAGAGCGCCGGGCCCCAGGGCGCGGTCGATCTCACGACCAGCAAGCGCACTGTGAGCACGCAGGTCCTGATCGAGGATGGCGGCATCATCGTGATCGGCGGGCTGATCGGCAACGAATACGACCGCACCGAGACGCGCGTGCCGATTCTCGGCAGCATCCCGCTGATCGGCGCGCTGTTCAAGGATCGCACCGCGACTCATCAGCGCAAGAACCTCATGGTCTTCATCCGTCCCCAGATCCTCAAGGACGGTATCGACAGCACGATCGAGACCAACAACAAGTACAACTTCATCCGCGAAGAGCAGCGTCAGGTCGGCTCCAAGGAATTGCTGCCGCTGCTGCCTGGGGTCAAGTCCCCGCTCCTGCCGACAATTCCGCCACCGCAGGCAGCG
>DATIYV010000076.1:0-2671 GCA_035517435.1 Steroidobacteraceae bacterium
GGCCGGGCCCGCGCCCGCAGCCAGAGGGTCAGAGAGACTTCGCCGCTTCAAGTACTTCCTCCGCGTGTCCCGGCACACGCACTTTGCGCCACTCCTGGCGCAGAACGCCCTTCGCATCGATGAGAAAGGTGCTGCGCTCGATCCCTAGGAACTTTCTCCCATAAAGGGTTTTCGGGCGGATGACATCGAACAGCCGGCAGACCCGCTCCTCCTCATCCGCCAGCAGCTCGAACGGCAGCCGCTCCTTCGCACGGAATTTCTGGTGCGAGGCGACGCTGTCGCGCGAGATGCCGACGATGCTGACGCCCGCCGCCTGGAACTTCGGATACAGGTCGCGGAAGCGCTGGCCTTCGAGCGTGCAGCCGCTCGTCATATCGCGCGGGTAGAAATAGACCACGAGTGCCCCGCCTCTGGCGTCGGCGAGCTTCCAGGTGTCTGCGGCGCTCGAGGGCAAACTGAACGCCGGCACCGCCTTACCCACGGCGATCTTCGGGCTCACGCCTTGACCGGCTCCAGGATGGCATCGAGATTCAGCGAATCGCAGAACTCCATGAACTCCTCGCGCAGGTGCGCGACGTGGATGCGGCTGGGCACGTTGACGATCATCTGCACCGAGAACATCGGCGCGCCGGTGTGTGCGGCCGGGTAGCTGCGCGTGGACACTTCGGCGATGTCGATGCCGCGGCTGGCGAAGAACCCGGACAGTCCCGAGACGATGCCGGTCTGATCGAGGCAGACGACGTCGATCGAGTACGGCAGCATGTCGGTGCGCGCGGAGCGGGGCTCCGTGCGGCGCAGGTGGATGCTGAGGTTGCTGGTCTCGGCGAGGCGCTTCAGTTCCGTCTCGAGCTTCGCCAGCGCATGCCAGTTGCCCGAGACCAGGAGCAGCATCGCGAACTCCGATCCCAGATTCGCCATGCGGCTTTCGCTGATATTGCCGCCGCAGTCGGTGACGACCCGCGTCAGCTCGTGGACCATGCCGGTTCTGTCGCTGCCGATTGCTGAAACGGCGAGGTGTTGCTTCACGTGCTTAAGTTTACCGGGTGCGGCACCCGGTTGCGACCGCCGTCGCCACTACGTACTATCGCGCCCCCCTGTCAAGTTCCATACGATAGCTGCATGTTTACCGGGAGCCTGGTTGCCCTCGTCACACCGATGCGTCCGGACGGCACGCTCGACCTGCCGGCCTGGTCGCGACTGCTTGATTTTCACTTGCAGAACGGCACCAGCGGCATCGTCGTCGGCGGCACGACGGGGGAGTCGGCGACGCTCACTGATGCAGAGCTCGCAACGCTCGCACGCGCCGCAGCCGCACAGCTCTCGCGGCGCATTCCGATCATCGTGGGCGCAGGCACGAGCAGTACCGCAACTACTGTGGAGCGCGTGCGACTGCTGTCGCAGCTGCCGGTCGATGCGCTGCTTATTGTCACGCCGGCCTACAACCGCCCCTCGCAGGAAGGCCTGTATCGCCACTATGCAGCCGCCGCCGCAGCGACGGCGGTGCCGCTCATCGCCTATAACGTGCCCTCGCGCACGGCCGTGGATATGCTGCCCGCGACGGTCGCGCGGCTGTCGCAACTTCCACAGATTGCGGCGGTCAAAGAGGCTGTTCCGGTGATCGATCGCATTCGTGAGCTGAAAGCCCAGTGCCGGGCAGGCTTCGGGCTCTTAAGCGGCGATGACGCGACCGCCCGCGAAGCGGTGCTCGCCGGTGCACAGGGGGTGATCTCGGTCACCGCGAATGTCGTGCCGCGCGCCATGGCGGATCTGATGATCGCCGCGGGCAAGGGCGATCGCGCCACGGCCGAGCGCCTCGATGCGTCGCTTGCGGGTCTGCATCAGGGGTTGTTCATCGAGGCGAATCCGATTCCGGTCAAATGGGCGCTCACGCGAATGGGCCTCATCGATACGGGCATCCGTCTGCCGCTGACGGAGCTCGCGTCCGCACACCACGTCACCGTGGAGCGGGCGCTGCGCGAAGCGGGTGCACTTTAATTTTGAGGTGAGATACGGGATGAGGTCAGTCATTGCAGTCATTGCGCTCGCCGTCGCGCTCGCAGGTTGTCACCACCGCTTGAAGTCCTCCTGCCAGCAGCCGCGTGAGTTCGCCTCCGCGGTGGACGCCCCGCCGCTGAAGATTCCGGCAGGGCTCGACAAGCCGGACACGCATGCCGCCATGCACATACCCGACCTGGCGGAGCCGGAGCGGCAGCGGGCAGCCAATGAGCCGTGCCTGGATCGGCCGCCGAAGTACTCGACCACGCCGCGGCCCGCGCCGCCGGCGCCGGCCGCGCCTGCGGCCGCTCCGCGCGCTGTGCCGAACAACTGAAGCGCCCGCGAGCGCTCGTAGTATTATTCCCGCCCCGCGCGATCCGCGTGCCCCGCGTGTCGCTGCTGTTTCGAGATTACACTCGTAAGTCATTGATTGGAGAGGTGGCCGAGCGGTCGAAGGCGCTGGACTGGAATTCCAGTAACATCTTCACGGGTGTTCGTGGGTTCGAATCCCACCCTCTCCGCCAGACTTCCACGTTCCCTGCGAAAATGGTGGTCCGCATCGGCTACTCCGCGACGACCAGTCGTGAATCCCGTCAGGCCCGGAAGGGAGCAGCGGCAGCGGCAATGTCGGGCGCCGGAGCGCGGCTGGTGCGGATCACCTCCCGGTAAGATTCAC
>DATIYV010000077.1:0-234522 GCA_035517435.1 Steroidobacteraceae bacterium
TATAAGTGCAAGTCGAGTATACGTCTGTGTCTCTGCGTGTCCGGACGTGTTCCTGAGCGCTCCTGCCTACCGAGCTGATTTTGTAGGTGTTTCAGTCGCATTCGAGCTAAGCCGCTGATTCGTGTGGAATGCTCGAAAACACGCCTGGACGCATTCGCAATGCGAAGGTCGAGGGTTCGATCCCCTTCCGCTCCACCATCTACCCTTCTACGCACGTCCAGCCGCATCCATCAGGATTCGCCGGCCCCTTTGATATCCACGAAATATCAGCCACTTACGTGCTAATCCTGTCTGGCTGCGCCGATAGGCGTCCGTCGGCTTCCAAACTCCTTTGGGGGTAAGACTGGGGGTCCGCTGACTTTCGCCAAATTTCGATACCCCCAGATTCATGTCACTCACCGATCACTTTAATGACTTCTCGAGAGTTGTCTGCGCAGCTTCCAGTCCCGGTCGATTCGCCTCAGATAGCGCGAGAAGTCGATGCCGAAGTCCCTCGTGAGGTCGCGCGCTGCGTCGTTCAACTTTTGCCAATCGATCTGCGGAACCGTCTCCTTGAATGCGAGCACGATGGTGTTGCCGAGCTTGCCCGTTTGTAATGTCAGGAGCCCATCGCCGAAAACCTCGCGGATCCTGAGGACGTGTGTGGCGCGGCCGTACAAATCCCCACATATGTTGGCGACGAAGACGCCCTCCCGAGTCAAGCAACGACGGGCGTTCTGGTAGAACTCGGTGGCATCCAGCTCCGGAGCAACGCCCGCGCGATCACAGGCGTCCGACAGGATGATGTCCTTGCACGACGGTAGGTCCGTCACGTATCGAGCACCATCGGCACAAATCACGCGAAACCGATCATCGTCCGCCGGAATGTGGAATTCTTCCCGCAGCGCGATCACATTTGGATTGATCTCGACGGCTGTAACTCTCGCGGCGGGCAGACGTTGATAGCAGAATTTCGCAAGCGAACCCCCTCCCAGGCCGAGCATAAGAATACGATGGGGCGTACGGTTGAAGAGCAGGAATGCCATCATTCTGCGCGTATAGGCGAGCGTGAGCTCATGCGGGTTGTCCACGCGCATGGCGCTTTGAACGCAGTCCAGATCGAAGTGCAGAAAGCGATGCAGCCCGGACTCGACGATGAACGGCTTGCCGTAACTGCCATCGAAGACTTGCTTTGAGAGGGCCGTGTGGCAGCTGTCTGGCGGCTCCTGAAGCCGCAGCAGGCTGCGCGGGTGAGGGAACTCACTTTGGATTGCGAGCAGCGGCGGTGCATGTGGATTCACCTGTGCTTCCCGCCGCCTGTCTGGCGCGCCGAGGCGCGCTCGATCGCTGCACGAATCCCTTCGAGTATCTGCGTCGGTGTCGGGGGACATCCCGGAATCGCGACGTCGACCGGAATCACGTTCGAGACGCGCCCGCAGCTCGCGTAGCTTTCCCCGAATACGCCTCCAGTGCAGCCACAGTCACCCATGGCGACCACGAGCTTGGGTTCGGGTGTGGCGTCGTAGGTACGGCGCAGCGCGAGCTGCATGTGCCTGGAGACCGGACCGGTCACGAGCAGAAGGTCGGCGTGCCGGGGGCTGGCCACGAATCGGATACCTAAGCCCTCGAGGTTATAGAGGGGGTTGTTCAGGGCGTGGATTTCAAGCTCACAGCCGTTGCAGGAGCCGGCGTCGACGTGACGGATGCATAGAGCACGGCCGAGTACGGCCCGGATGCGATCCCGCAGATGCTCGCGAATGCGCAAGCTGTCATTGGGCTCGGGCGGTGGCTCGGAGACTATTCCGACGACTGCGATCTGACGGAGAGTTTTCAGCATGTGCGTGAATTACAGGTCGTGGCCGCTGTAGGAGAGATTGAAGGACTTATTGATGAGCGGAAAATCCGGAACGATGTTGCCGATGATGGCGTGTTCAAGAACGGGCCAGTTCTGCCAGGAGGGATCGTGAGGATGGCAGCGACGGATGGTCCCCGCCGGGCCCGCTTCAAGTGCGATGAGCACCGGTCCGCGCCAGCCTTCGATTATCCCGACACCGATCGCCCCGTCGCTGGGAGTGTCCACGGCGGCTGAATGCGGTCCGGCCGGAAGCGCCTCGAGGATGCGCTCGATCAGACGACGGGATTCGTTGAGTTCATCGAAGCGCACCGCCACCCGCGCGGCCACGTCTCCTTCGCTCCGCCCAATTTTTGCGGGCGCAAGCTGCGTGTACGGTTCGCACGGCAGGTCGACGCGCAGATCGAACGCCTGGGCGCTGGCGCGGCCGGCGAGCCCGGTGAGACCCAGGCGTGCGGCCAGCTCTGCCGCGACGGTTCCGGCACCGTTGAACCGATCGCGCACGCCCTCGTGCTCCGCGTAGATCGTCCGTAGCTTGAACACTTCCTTGCCGATGTCCTGCGCGCAGTCGCGTAATCGCTGTGCGCCGGCGTTTGTGAGATCCGCGCGCGTACCGCCGGGTACGATGAAGTCCAAGAGATAGCGCGCACCCAAGGCGTCGTTTATCGCGCGCAACAACTGCTCCTTCAGGCGCGAGAATTGGGAAAGACCAAAAGCGAAGCCGGCGTCGCTGCCGAGTGCGCCCAAGTCTCCGAGGTGGTTTGCGATTCGTTCAAGCTCAAGACACAAGGCACGCAGCCATGCGGCACGCGCGGGCAGCCGAGTCTGGCAGATGCCCTCGAGTGCCTGGCAGTACGCCCAGGAAAATGCAACCGCCGAGTCCCCCGAGACGCGCGCCGCGAGGCGATGGCCTTCGAGGATGGGGAGCTGCATGAAGCGATGCTCGATACCCTTGTGCGCATAGCCAAGTCGCTCCTCGAGCTTCAGCACCTTCTCACCCACGACCGAGAAGCGAAAGTGACCGGGTTCGATCGTTCCCGCGTGCACGGGGCCGACCGCAATCTCATGTACTCCCTCGCCCTCGACGCGCACAAACTCGTAGTCATCGAAGTGTGGCTCGCTGATGGTCGAGGGACCCGGATCAATCAGCGGCCGATAGCCTGCAGGCCACGCTGCATGGCGCAGCCAGGGACGTACATCCGGATCGCTCGAGCGCAGGCCTGAAAGGTCTGCGACCGCCCGTTGCAGCCGCGTCGCGCACGGAAAGAGTTGCTCAAGTCCCGGGAAAGTGGCGTCTGCGTTCGGCAGAGGCAGCTCGACCGCGACGCCGCCACTCTGCGTGAGGAAGAGTGCGCAAATGCTGGGGAGATCACGCCCTTCTAGCCTTGCCCAGAGCGTCACGAGTCGCGCGCCCGTGGCAGCAAGGTCCCTCGCAAGTTCGGTCCATTCTTCGCGCGACACCGTCAGTCCCCGCAGTCCCGGGGCTCCGGCGAGCACTTCAGTGCGTGCAAGCCAGGCTCGCAGTGGCATCTCAGCCGCCTCCGATGAGGCGCGCCGCGGCACGATACCAATCGGCGAGATAGGGCGGTACGTAGAGGCCCAGAACCAACACGATCGCCAGGTGCGCGAACACCGGCAGGAGCGCGGGCGGGTGCGGCAGGCGTCGAGCGGTCGTCTCGCCGAAGACCATGGGCTGCACTCGACCGAAGATGGCGGCAAAGGCGACACCGAGCGCGGCCAACAGGATCGGCGTGGCCCAAGGCTGCTCGCGCATGGCAGTGGTCAGGATCAGGAACTCGCTGGCGAATACGCCGAAGGGCGGCAGGCCCAGAATCGCCAGCGACCCCATCATGAGCCCCCACCCGATGGTGGGGCTCAGAGTGATGAGTCCGCGAATGTTCTCCATGAGCTGTGAGCCCGCCTTCTGCGCGGCATGGCCTGCGGCGAAGAAAATCGCCGACTTCGTGAGCGAGTGAACCGTCATGTGCAAGAGAGCAGCGAAGTTCGCGACCGGCCCGCCCATGCCGAAGGCGAACGTAATGATTCCCATATGTTCGATCGAGGAGTAGGCAAACAGGCGCTTCACATCGCGTTGCCGCCAGAGAAAAAACGCGGCGAGCACCACGGAGAGAAGTCCGAAGCCCATCAGCATCCGCGACGGAAGCTGGGAGTGCAGCGAGCCTTCCACGAGCACCTTGCAGCGCACGACAGCATAGATCGCCACATTCAGGAGCAGGCCGGATAGAACCGCGGAAATGGGCGTGGGGCCTTCCGCATGCGCATCGGGGAGCCAGTTGTGCAGGGGTGCGAGCCCCACCTTCGTACCATAACCCACTAGCAGGAAGACGAACGCGAGACTCAGCACCGCTGGCTCGAGCTGTCCCTTGACCGCATTGAGGTGCGTCCACAGGAGCGCCGTGACACCAGCGGCGCCGAGGATTTTCTCCGCCGCGAAATACAACAGGATCGTGCCGAAAAGAGCCTGGGCAATACCGACGCCGCACAGGATGAAGTACTTCCAGCCTGCCTCCAGGCTCGCCGCGGTGCGATAGAGCGTGACCAGCAGCACCGTGGAGAGCGTCGCCGCTTCCATTGCGACCCACAGGAGACCCATGTTGTTGGTGGTAAGCGCAATCAGCATCGTCGCCATGAACAGCTGATACAGACTGTGATAGAGGCGCAACCGAGGTGCACTGACTCGACCATGCTCCAGCTCGACGCGCATATACGGCCGCGAGAAAAGTGAGGTCGTGAGTCCCACGAACGCGGTGAGCGTCACGAGAAAGGCATTGAAGGGATCGATGAAGAACTGCTCGTGCGCCACCAGGAGCTGGCCTTGCGCTATCACCCGTGCGGTCAGCGCGCAGGCAGCGAGGAAGGTTGCAAGGCTCATCGCTGCGTTGAGCTCCGCAGCCCAGCGGCGCGCGCCGAAAAATCCAAGCAGCACAGCGCCGGCGAGAGGACTTGCGAGCAGGAGCAGGAATTCCACCTTAGCTGTCCTCCTCGAGAGGCCGTGCCGCTTCGAGCGAGCTGCTTTCCTTGAGCGACTCCAGATGGTGCAGGTCGAGACTGTCGAATTGTTCGCGGATCTGAAAGAAGAAGATGCCCAGCACGAGCACGGCCACGAGCACATCCAGCGCAACCCCGAACTCGATGATCATCGGCATGCCGTACGTTGCGCTCATGGCACCGAAGAACAGTCCGTTCTCCATCGACAAGAATCCGACCACCTGCGACATGGCTTTGCGCCGCGTAATCATCGTGACGAAGGACAGCAACACAACCGCGACGGCGATCCCGATCGAGTTGCGTGTCGCGGTACTCGCCAGCGCCGAAATCGGCTGCGCCAGGCCGAAGGCAAAGACCACCACCAACACACCCACGAGCATCGTGCCCGCGATGTTGAGCAGTGGCTCGGTGTCCCACTCGACCCCCAGGCGACGAATGAGCCGGTGCAGAATCCATGGCAGGAGCACAACTTTGAGGGCGAGGGTCAGCGCCGCAGATACGTACAAGTGATGCTGACCGGTGCGCCAGGCGAGAAGCAGGGTCGCGACCAGAAGCACCCCTCCCTGCACCGCGAGCAGATTCACCAGATTTACGATGCGCCGCTGTGTCAGCATCGCGAAGGAGAGCAGCAACAGCAGCGCCGCGCAGAGGTTCAGCAGCTGCAGAACAACGGGTACGCCGGCCATCGCGTCAGGCTCCCAGCAGCAAGTGCACCAGTAAACCCAGCACCGCAAAGAGAAATGCGATCGCCAGGAATTCTGGAGCGCGAAATACGCGCAGCTTTGCCGAGACGGTTTCGATGAGGGCGAGCGCGCCCCCGGCAACCGCAAGCTTCGCGGCGAGCAGGGGAATTGAGGCGAGGAGTGCTCCCGGACCGTCTCCTGCCGCCGAGACTCCCCAGGGCAGGAAGAGCGCAAAACCGATGCATGCGTAGTTGAAGAGCTTCAGTGCTGCAGCCCACTCCATGAGCGCGAGGTGGCGCGCCGAGTACTCGAGCAGCATCGCTTCGTGGATCATGGTGAGTTCCAGGTGCGTCACCGGATTGTCGATCGGGATGCGTGCATTCTCGGCGAGCAGCACCATCGTGAATGCGATGGCCGTGAAGGCGAGACTCGGATACAGGCCAAGGTGCTGCGTCGCAAGGTTCTCGGTGATGGCGGGAAGGGCCGTGGTTGCCGAGATCAGCGAGGCCACAAAGATGACCATCAGCAGGGCCGGTTCAGCGAGGAATCCGACCATCATTTCGCGGCGCGCGCCGAGCGTGCCGAATGCAGTGCCGATGTCCATGGCGGCAAGGGCGAGGAAGACTCGTGCAGTGGCGAGCAGACCCACCAGGGCGATGGCGTCCGCGGCGGCCGTGAATGGCAGCCTGGTGCTCATTGAGGGAATGATCGCTGCGGCAACGGCCATCGCGCCGAAGACGATGTAGGGAGCAACGCGGAACAACGGCGAGGCGCGCTCGGCGATGACGGCGTCTTTGTCGAAAAGCTTGCGGATGTTGCGGTAGGGCAGCCACAGGCTCGGTGCGCTGCGGTTCTGCAGCCACGCACGACACTGGTTAATCCAGCCGATGAACAGGGGCGCTGCAGCGAGCGCCGCCAGCAGCGCGAGTACCTGGGTCAGAATCTCAATCGGCTTCATATGACGAGTGCCAGGAGCACGAGCAGCGTGACGAAGCTGTAGAGGAGGTACGTGGCGATGCGACCCTGCTGGAGCCAGGCGAATGCATCGGCGATGCGCTGAACCAGACTCCCCAGCGGCAGGTAGAGCGTGAGCCAGATGCGATCTGCCGTCGTGACGCGATAGCGCGGTGCACGGTCAAACGGGGTGGGAAGCTCGCGCTTCATGGCGAAGAACGGCTGAAAGATGTGGCGGATCGGCTGGCCGAAGCCTTCCGCAGTGTCCTGCATGCGAGCGCTCAGAGCTCCAAAGCCGCAATCCCAGGGCGGAGCGCGGCGCACTCGACGGTGGTAGAGCAGTCGCACGCCCAGGGTAGTGGCGCCAACCACTGCTGCGATCGCAACCAGGAAAAGCGGTGCCGAGTAGGAGGCTTGTCGATCCGGCAGCGGCACGAGCAGCCACCACGGCGAGTTCGCATGCGGCAGTCGCGCGCCGTTCAGCTGTTCAACCACCGTGCGCAACGCGCCAATCACGTATGTCGGCAGCAGACCCAAGGCCAGGCAGGCGAGAGCGAGCCAGATGAGGCCAATGCGCTCCAGTGCGCCAGCGTCGTGCGCGCGGTTGAGACTCGGCTCGCGCGGCTGGCCGAGGAAGATGACGCCGAAGAACTTGACCATGACATAGGCGGCGAGGGCAGCGGCGAGCGCAACAACTGCGGCACCCAGCGGCAGGAGCATGTTGATGAAGGTATGCGGAACATCCTGGGCGAACAGGAACGACTGCAGCAGCAACCACTCGGAGACGAAACCGTTGAGCGGTGGCAGCCCCGCCATCGCGAGCGTTCCGATAAGCGTGAGCCACGCGACCCACGGCATGCGGTGGATAAGGCCACCCAGGCGTCCGAGGTTGCGCTCGCCGGTTGAGTGCAGAACGGCCCCGGTCCCCAGAAACAGCAGGCTCTTCATGAAGGCATGATTGAGGCTGTGATAGAGGAGCGCGATCAGAGCAAGTGCGCCGAGGGCCGGCATGCCGACGCCAAGGAATACGATGGCCAGGCCTAGCCCGGTGAAGATGATGCCGACGTTCTCCACGGATGAGAATGCGAGCAGACGCTTCATATCGGTCTGGGTCGCCGCGAACACGACGCCAAACAGCGCGCTGAAGAGTCCGACGGCGAGCGGCACGAGCCCCCACCACCACTGCGGATGGCCCAGCAGATCGAACGTCACCCGCAGCATCCCGTACACAGCGGTCTTCAGCATCACGCCACTCATGAGCGCCGAGACGGGCGAGGGGGCGGCGGGATGTGCCTCGGGCAACCACACATGTAGAGGTACCAAGCCCGCCTTCGCACCGAAACCAAAGAGCGCAAGCAAGAAGGCGAGAGTCGCCCACTGCGGCGCGAGGTGCGCCGCCCGCATGGCACTGAACGTGAAGTGCCAGCTCCCGCCCTGCATTACACCGAAACTCAGCAGGATCGCGATCGCACCGACGTGGGCCATCAGCAGGTACAGAAATCCGGCGCGACGGATCTCCGCAAGTCCATGCTGGCTGGTGACGAGGAAGTAAGAGGATAACGCCATCGTCTCCCAAGCCACCATGAACGAGTACGCGTCATCCGCCAGGATCACAAGACCCATGCACGCGAGAAACAGGTGGTACTGCAGGCACAGCAGACCGGGCGAAGTACCGTGACCACGGCGGAAGTATCCGGCCGCGAAGATTGAGATGCCCGCCGAGACCCCTCCAAGTAAGAGGAGGAACAGACTCGTCAGCGCATCGCGGCGCATGTGCATCGGCAGGTCGGGAAGGCCGAGGGGGAGCGTCAGGGACTCCGTGGGCGCGGTAAGACTCAATGCCGCCACTACGGCGAGGGCCGCACCACACAGCGCGCCGAGTGGAAACAGCGTCCGCCCGACGTACCCGATGCTCAAAGGTCGCAGCAGGCCCGCGAACCCAATGATCCCCCAGACGCTGATGAGCGCAAGGCAGATGGGAAGCGATGGATGGGGCAGCGGCATCACAGCGGGTGCTACTGGGATTAGACTTCTATTATAATGGCATCAGCCTGGCCTGTCTGCGGCCCAGGGAGATCGTGGTCTTTGAAGTCTGCACCGCAGGTCTCGCAAGGCCGATGTCTCAGCCTCGCCGCGGCGCGGAATTGCGGATGAGACCACAGCGATGGGTTCTTGCGTGGAGATGCTGGTCAAATTAGCATTTCATTATTCTGGAATGTAACTAGCACACACATGGTAAAGAACACTAAGGTCGTGAAACTCGAGGAGCGCACCGCCCGTTTGACGGTGCTGATCGATCCGCGAAAGAAGGCGATGTTCGAACGGCTGTGTGCGCAGGAAGATCTCACGTCATCCCAGGTCGTGCGACGAATGATTCGTACTTACATTGAGAGCAAACTCGGGCGACCGTGGACACCCGCCGACGAAGGTTCGGCAGACGGAGTCGGCTCTGGCGTGCGCGGCCCGCCGCGGCGGCGGGCACCGCGCAGCTGATCCAGAGCCTCCTTCTCCAGCGGACGATTCGAAGCGCTGCCAGGATCGACAAGCCGCAGCCGTTGCGGCTGGCGCTTCGCTGCGATCGATGCATCGAGCCGCTCATGGAAGCGCGAGGGCGGCAGCCCTTCTGTTCCGCCGCCGATCTTTTGTACTTCAATCAGTAAGCGATATGACCTCATATCAATTCTGCGTGAGTGCGGAATCGATCGCGAGTCATCGTGCGCCGCGCGGTGCCAGCGCTAGCACCGCCTCGCCACAACCCGGGGTCAGCTGTCGCACAGCGAGCCATCGCGGCCGCAGCGCGGGTAGCAACCTGTTGGCTCGAAGGTATCGAATTTGAATACCGCCGAAATCGAGCGGCAGCTGACCGTGCAATTGATTACGCTGCGCACGTTCAAACATGTTGATCGCGCATGAGTGTGCGCTAGCCCGGCGCCGCCTTGTGGTGCGTTCAAGTAGGGGAAGAGGGCTTTGGAGTCCATCCCAAAGAGGATCTAGCCACATGAAACGTCGCGTACTGGTCGTCATTCTGCTCATGACTCCCTGGGTCGCGGCGTGGTGCGCTGAAGAGCACGCAGCCACGGTCGCTCGCAGTGCGAATGCGGTGCCGCAAGCACTCGAGGACTGGCAGAGCTGGGTTCTCAAGGGACAGGAGTTCTATCGCTGTCCCGTTCGCACAGGCGCCGACTTCGCGACGGAGGAGTCCCACGTGTGCGCATGGCCTGGGCGCCTGCAGCTCAGCGCCAACGCCACTGGTGGTGAGTTTTCGCAGCACTGGCAGGTGTACAGCGAGAGCTGGGTCCCGCTGCCCGGCGATGCGCAATACTGGCCTCAGGACGTGCAACTCGATGGGGCTGCGGCGCCTGTGGTCGCCCGCAATGAGCGGCCGTACGTGCAACTGTCGCCCGGAGGTCATCTGCTGCAGGGTCGCTGGCAGTGGCACGTGCGACCCGAAACGCTTCCGATCCCAGCCGAGACCGCGCTACTCGATCTGAGCGTCGATGGAGCGAGCATCGCGCAGCCGGATCGTGGCGATGCACGCGTGAGCCTGGGCCGACAGCACACTGCCGTTGAGCCTCGGCAGCTTCAGGTCCAGGTCTACCGGCTGGTGCTGGATGACATTCCATTGCGCATCGTGACGAAGCTGCAGCTACGAGCGGCCGGCGATGCGCGCGAGGAATCTCTCGGCCATGCCATTCCTGAGGGCTTCGAGCCGATTTCGCTTACCGGATCCTTGCCGGCGCACCTCGAGCGCGACGGAACGCTCAACGTGCAGGTGCGGCCCGGCACATTCGACATCGAGCTCGTCGCGCGCCAAGCGCGCGCAGACGCCGCATTACGCCTGCCACGTGACAAAACGCCCGCCCAGGAGGAGATCTGGAGTTTCGCGGCGAACGATCGACTTCGCGTTGCCGCCGCCGAAGGGGCTCCGAGCGTCGATCCGCTGCAGGCTCATGTGCCGACAGAGTGGCGCACGTACCCGGCATTTCGCATGACCCCGCAGCGCGAGCTGCGAATCAGTGAACGCAGCCGAGGTCTCTCGGCGAGTGAGCAGAATCATCTGCATCTGCAGCGGGCAATGTGGTTGGATTTCGATCACGAGGGCTGGACGGTCCGTGATGAGATCACCGGAACGTTGCGTCGCGACTGGCGACTGGATATGCAGACGCCCTTCAGCCTGCAGAGTGCGCGAGCTGGCGGCGAATCACTACTCGTCACGCAAGGGAAAGACGCCACGCAGAGCGGCGTCGAGATTCGAAGTCCCAGGGTGCAGTTGAGCGCGCTGTCGCGCGCTACGAAGCCCTTCGGATCGTTACCCGCCACGGGTTGGACGACCGCCTTCGAAGGAGCCGCGGGCGAGTTGCACCTGCCGCCCGGACATCGGCTGCTCGCGGCGCTGGGCGCGGATCAGTCCCCGACGACGTGGCTCGATCGCTGGGGGTTGTGGAACCTCTTTGGCGTGCTCGTGCTGATCGTCTTCGCGCGCTGGGTGGCCGGTTGGAAGGGTGCCGTGCTGGGTGGCGTCGGACTCATTCTCAGCTATCAGGCCGCCCCCGCGTTGATCTGGGGCTGGGCGGTGCTGCTTGCGAGCATTGCGCTCGCGCGTGCCGCGCCGGAAGGCAGACTGGCATCCGCACTGCGCATCCTTCGAACCTGCAGTTTCGTCCTGATGGGACTCGTTCTGATCCCTTTCGTCTGGACGGAAGTCCGACACTCGATCTATCCGCAGCTGGATGTGACCGAGGAATCGGCGCCGGAGCAATTTATGCCCATGGCTGATCGGGGTAAGTCGCTTTCCCCGCCGCGTATCACAGGACAGGTCGCGGGTGCGGCACTGAACGCGCCGGCGGTGGAGGCACCGCCGCCCATTCCAGAGCCATCGGAGTCCATCACGAGCGAACGCGAGGACAATGGCAGCGTGGAGTCGGACCAGCTTGCCGCCAAAGTCTCCATCGCAGTTCCGCGCAGTGTCCGAATCAGTTCGAGCTCATTGCTCTCACCGCTGGCGGCTTACGCTCCGGGCACGCCGGTGCAGGCTGGTCCTGGCATTCCGTCGTGGCGCTACAGCACCCACCCCTTCGGATGGTCGGGACCGATTGATCCGGGCCAGACCGTGCGTTTCATCGTCCTCGGACCGCTCGCGGTAGCGCTCTGGCGTATCGGTGCCGTCGTGTTGCTCGTGGCGTTCTATGTGCATCTGGTCGGCACCGGACTCGGTCGAGCGCGGCTCTGGACTGGAGGTCTCTCCAATAGCGCAACCGCTGTGACGTTGCTGCTGCTGTGTGGTGTGACTCTCGCGCCCATGGCCCGTGCGGATACGGTACCGAGTCCCGCGATGTTGAACGAGCTGCGCGCGCGACTCACCGAGGCGCCGCACTGCACGCCGACTTGCGCCGAACTGACAGATGCGCGTATTCGCATCAACGGCGATCAGATGAGCGTCGAGCTGAGCGCGAGTGCGCTGGCGCCCACCGCGATTGCGATTCCCTCGGGCGGAAACCGCTGGCAGATCGACGCAGTGACGGTTGACGCGGTCTCGAGCATCGGTGTCGAGCGCGACGGAGCCTCGGAATTGTGGCTGCCACTGTCGCGAGGCGTGCACCAGATCCGAATCCAGGCGCGGGTGCCAGGCGATAGTCTTCACGTGGCATTCCCCATGACTCCGCGGCACGTCAGCGTGGATGCGACCGGGTGGGATGCCGCCGGTGTCAATGCGGCCCGCCTGGTCTCCGGGGCGATCGATCTCACACGTCAGCGCCGCGTGGAGAGCTCCGGCGCCGCCGCGCGCGCATCCGACGGACAGGACTTTGCTGCCTTTGTGCGCGTGATCCGTGACATTCGCCTGGATCTGGATTGGTCGGTTTCGACGACAGTGGAGCGTATCGCTCCAGCGTCAGCCGCGCTCACGGTGAGCATACCGCTCTTACCCGGCGAATTTGTTCTCTCGGAGGGTCTCAATCCGCGCGCCGACGGCACGGTGCTGGTGGGCCTGGCGGCGGGGGAGTCCTCGCGATCGTGGAACTCGAGCCTGAAGCGCGAGGACGCGCTCAAATTGAGCATGCCCGCCGCAGCTGCCCGCACCGAAGTGTGGCGGTTCGTGGTGAGTCCGCAGTGGGGCGTAAGCTTCGGCGGAATGCCGGCGACGCTGCCGGAGGATTCTGACGCATCACCGTGGGTATTCGAATATCACCCACGGGGTGGCGAAGCGCTGCAGCTGAGTGTGCAGCGTCGCGATGCAGTCAGCGGGCATACGCTGGCCATCGATCAGGCGATGCAGAGCATCACCGTTGGCCGGCGCTCGTCGGAGAGCACGCTGCAGCTGCGGTACCGCAGTACTCAAGGAGGCCGGCAAGGCATCTCCATACCGGATACGGCGAACGTAACGGGCGTTGCGCTCGACGGCACACCGGTTCCGATCCGCCCGGAGAAAGGCGAACTGTCGCTGCCGCTGCGCCCGGGCGAGCATTCGGTGAGTATCGAGTGGCGCACGCCGGTGAACGCAACGTTTAGCGCGCGCCCCACGTTGATTGATCTGCACACTCCCGCCAGCAACGTGACGACGCGCGTGTCGATATCTGCCGACCGCTGGCCGCTATTCGCGCTGGGGCGGGGCGTCGGCCCGGCGTTCCTGTACTGGGGCGAGCTGCTCGTCTTCCTCGTCGTCGCGACTCTGCTCGGCCGCTGGCGGTATTCGCCGCTCCGCACGATCGAATGGCTGCTGCTGGGTCTGGGCCTGTCGACACTCTCATGGGCCGTTTTTGTGCTGGTGGCGATGTGGCTGTTTGCGCTGAGCTGGCGCGAGCGTGCTGCCAGCGTAGCCCGACTCTCAGAATCCCTGTTCAACCTGCTGCAAGTGGGCCTTGCGATACTGACGCTGATCGCGGTGTCGAGCCTCGTGTTCTCCGGCATTCGTTACGGCCTGCTGTCCGCGCCGGACATGGGTGTCGCGGGCCCCGGCTCGAGCCAGAATGCATTCACCTGGTTTCTCGATCGCACGACTTCGTCGATGCCGCAGCCGGTGGTCTACAGCCTGCCGATGTGGGTCTACCGCGTCATCATGTTCGCGTGGGCTTTGTGGATCGCGCTGGCGTTGGTGAGATGGCTGCGCATGGCGTGGCGCGCCTGGAGTACCGGTGGATTCTGGCGTGGCGCCGGGAGCGTGGTGACGACTCCTCGCGCATGATCCATCTGTCGCTAGCCGGGCGGCGGTATCGGGGCGAGCTTGCTCAGATAGCCTAACGCCGCCAGCAACGCGAGATAATAGACCGTCGCGGCGCCGCCCGGCGCTTCCGGAATGTCTTTGCTGAAGGCACGGTAGCCGGCGCCAGCGGCGACCAGGAGAAGCACCGGCTGAGAGAAGCATGCTGCGAATGCCACCGCGGCAGCCGACAGAATGATTCGTTCCGACTTGTTGAGAGCAGCGATCGCCTGACCGCCATCCAGCACCCAGACAGGAATCAGATTCAGCACGTTGAGAAGGGCCGACAGGCTGGCCAGCCCGACCCAAAAGCTATCGCCGGTTTGGATCCATCGAAGCGCGCACACCGCAGCGCCGATGCAGCCGGCCAACGGACCCGCCAGGCTGATGAAGGCGCGTGTTTGAGCGGAAACTCCAAGCGCAGCCCAGCGAACGTAGGCACCAAATCCTGGCAGAAAGACCGGCATGTCCGCGGGCAGACCCCGACGCCTGATCTCGATGAAGTGCCCCATCTCGTGGACCAAGATGAGAATCGCAAAGCCAACGCCGAACTTTAGGCCATACAGGCTCCAGTAGAAGGCGGCAAATGCCCCCAGGCTCAGCAGAAACTTGAGCTTAAAGAGCGCGAGCAGGAATTTACCGCTGGCCAGTAGAACAGCTAGCGGCGCAAGTGGACCCAGTCTCCTGGCCCATGCGTGACGCGCAGTGGTCGTCGGCGCGTCCTTTGCCAGGCGATCCAGGCGCCGTGTCTTGTCTCGAATCCACTCTGCCTGGGCCGAATCCGGCGGCAGCAACTCGAGCGCCTTCGACCAGGTGTCACGTGCCGCAGCAAGCTCGTGATGCTCTTCATACAGGCGCGCCTGATCCACCAGCCGCTCGAGCACTGCCGTGTGTACCAGCGCGTGGCAGCTGTCGCACACCAGCGCAGCGGGCGCGAGAGCGGCTGAGCAGCGCGAACACTCCCGATTTACCTCAGGAGGGACGAGGGACATGGGGGCAGTGCGCAGATCGATGGCGATTCAACCCAGGGGCGCCGCAATTTTCTCATCGAGGGGACCCACAATCCTCACGGGACTACCGGCCGTGATCCTCCAGGCGATTTGGATTCCAATGAACAGGATGATCAGGCCAATAATCCCATGCAGCGGATCGGAGAGCTCAAGGAACGGCGAAGCCAGCCCGAGTAGCGCCAGAGTGCCCACGGCCTCTAGCAGGCTCGGCTTCGGGGCGGCTGCGGTCGGGCTGCTACTCACCTGAGTGTGCTGCTGCGCGCTACGCGCGTGCCGGTAGTGCGAAATCGCGATGGGCACGGCCGCGAGGGAAACCGCGCTGTAGGTAAGCAGCACCGCGACCACCTGGTAACGGCGACCTCCGCGACCTCCCGAGCCCAGGGTCATCGCCTTGCCGACGAGGTAGCCAACCGCGAGCGAAACGTAGCCAACTATCCATCCCGTGCCCAGGGTGAATGCCACATAGATCCCGAAACCGAGAATCGCGCCGCCGATTCCGAAGACAACCGCTCGCCCGAAGGCAGCGTGCGAGTCTTTCGGCAGCTGATCTTTGATTCTCTCGGCGCAATTCGCGCAGGTGAGCACACCGTTCACGCGGTAGTGAGCACCGCTGATCGGCTGCCCGCACGACTTACAGGCGGTCTCGCCAGGTTTGCCGGCATATTCGGCGGTCGCAAATTGGGGTCGGTCGCCACTCATAAGTCTTCTTCTCCTCCTCTGCCGCACCGTTCGTGTTCTTATTCGGCGAGGCTAGACCATTACTGCGCTATGAGGCATCCCGATCTCAACTCGCTGCTGCAGGGACCGCGACGTGAGTGTGGCGCGATCAACAGTGCAAATAATATCAAGCACTTATGAGATATTACTAACTTCCGTTCGATAGGTGCGTCTGCACTCGCGGCGTCGCTCGCTGGAGTTCCAATCTCCCCGCTATGGTTTGAGCCGGCAATCCACGGGTATTACGGCGGTGCCGGCCGGAAGTCCTGGTCGGGAAACATCGCTGCATCGGGCAGTTTGATCACGACGGCGGCGTGGTTCTGACTGCGATGGCAGGCGTTGCACGCCTGCGTCAGCTGAGCGAAGGCGGTGCCGAATTGTGGAGCGCTCTTCGCTGCGATCGCTCGTTCCGTGGCATCAAGCGGAGCCTTCGTGAGCAGCGTCATCATCGCCGCCGTATCCATCGTCTGATACATGGGGATCGTGCGTGCAATGCGGGCGAACGCGTTACGCAGTTCGCTGAGTTCGTAACTGGCGTATCGCCAGTTGTTCTGCTTGCCAGCCAGCCCAAGCTTGATGTGACGAGGCTGCACGGCCATCGTCATCAGATCACCCATACTGGGATGGTAATCAGGCTGTGCAGCAGTTGCGGCTGGAGGTGCAGGGCTTGCGCTCGGCGTCGCCTGGGCGCGCGCAAATTGGGACGCGCAAGAAAATGCGATTCCCGCCACTACAGGCGCGCAGATGCGCAGTATTTCAAGACGTGCCAGCATCATTGCGCGATTCCACCGTCGGTGTGGCGCGAGGCCGCAAGCGTATGGGAGCCACTGCAGTGAAGCAACTGTAACGCTTGTTCGCAGGGCAGTTGCGAGGGATCCGGCGAACGCGGCTAGGATACGGCGCTGTCATGGAATCTACTGCCGGAGGCGCGCCGAGGTGCGAGCAGTTCTCATCGCAATCGCCCTGCTTCCTGCAGCTGCGCTCGCGCAAACGGATGAGATTCAGGTGTACGACGCCAATATCGCGGCGCCTGGTGTATTCAATCTCACATGGCACAACAACTTTACGCCGAGCGGGCGGCTCCTCGCCGAGGAGCCCGGCGGTGTCATTCCAAATCACTCATTGAACGGCGTCCCTGAGTGGGCCTATGGCGTCACGCCGTGGTTCGAAGCGGGTCTGTATTTTCCGCTCTACAGCTTCACAGGGGACGGCGCCGCTGTCTTCGACGGTTTCAAATTGCGCATGCTCTTTGTGGAACCCAACGCCGCCGATCACGCATTCTTCTACGGTATCAACTTCGAGTTCAGCTACAACACTGAGCATTGGGATTCGCATCGCTACACGGGGGAAATTCGCCCCATCATCGGTTGGCACTTTGGCAGGCTCGATTTCATCGTCAATCCGATTCTGGATAACGACTATGAGGGCATCGGGAAACTCAGTTTCGCTCCCGCGACACGACTTGCCTGGAATATCTCGAAGTCCTGGACTGTTGCCGCTGAGGAGTACGATGACTTCGGTCCGCTGCGGCACTTTCAGAGCCAGGGCTCGCAGTCTCACCAGTTGTTTTCGGTGTTCGACTATCGCAGCGCGGCAATTTCACTCGAAGCGGGTTTCGGCTTCGGGTTGACGGAGGGCTCTGATCACCGCGTGGTCAAGCTCATTCTGTCCCGCGATTTCAATGGGCCGAAGCAGTAGCGGGCGATCCGCGAGCAGGTAGAATCTGGCGATGGTTCGAGCCGGGCTGGTCAGTTGCCTCATTCTCATGGGTGCGCCGGCGGCGTGGGCCGATGCGCCGCGCGCCGTGGTTGAACTGTTCACCTCGCTCGGCTGCTCATCCTGCCCGCCCGCGGATGCATTCGCCGGCCGGCTGCGATCCGATGCTGCCGTGCTGGTGCTGTCATTTCATGTGGATTATTGGGACGACCAGAAATGGAAGGATCCCTTCTCCTCGACTGATGCAACGTCGCGTCAGCATGCCTATGCGCGCGCGCAGCACTCAGCCTCCGTCTTCACACCGCAGATAATTGTGAACGGTGTGAGATCATTCGTCGGATCCTCTGAAGCCCAGGTACTAAGTGCGATCGGGCAGGCAGAGAGTTCTGTTCTGCCGATTCACGCTGAGATCACCCGACAGCCCGATGATTCCCTCAAGCTCATGCTCACAGGGCCGGAGCTGAGCGGGGACGTATGGGCAATTCGCTACGTGCGATCCGCCGTCACCGCGATTCGGGCCGGTGAGAATAGTGGCCGCACGCTCCAGACCTTCAACAACGTCACGCGAATCGAGCGTCTGGGGTCGTACAAGTCGGGCACCTGGCTGCTGCGCGCGCTGGCGCATCCCGATGATGGGATCGCCGTCATCGTGCAGCCCAAGGGTCTGGGCCGCACGGCGGCGGCCGTCTCGTATGAGGCGCCTGCGGATCCGGGCAAGAGCTAACCCAGCTTCTTCGAGTTCGGCGGGTTTGCGCGCACGGCCGCGGAGAGTTCCTTTTTGAGTTCGCGCACAGCCGTTGCCAGCTCTTCGGAGGCCGCGCGGGCCTGATCCTGTTGTGCGAAGGGATCGAGCCGTTCGAGCGCCGCGAGCGATCGGGCGGTATTTGAGCAAGCGTGCATCGCCATGGACCGCGTCCATGAGCTCGCGGTGCTGCGGTTCCGTCGTGTCGATCTTGCGGACGGGGCCTGGCTCGATGAGGGTCTTCGGTCGAATGCGTTTGACGAGATAACCATCCATGCCGGCCCGGAGAGGGCGGTCGCGATTCCCGGTAAGCGACGGCGCAGTCAGGGCGCACAGACTGTGCTGCAATGTCCGCAGTTCCTTGTCCCTCTTGCGTCCGCCTGAAGATGAGTAGCTCGTCCAAGCGAGATTTCTCCGTATAGAGCGTTGAACATCGCTGACATGCTGTTGTGAGTGATCGACGACAACTCTCGGTAGGTACCCCGGCAGTGGGATATCCTGTCCTCGGTCAGGTGCGCGCGGCTGGAAGCGTGCGCCGCCACTTCAGAACAAGCAAAAACAGAGACTTGCGCATCGGTATGGCCGACATCAGTGCGGGATTCGATTTCGTCGTGGTCGGAGCAGGTACGGCGGGCTGCCTGCTGGCCGCCCGGCTTTCGGAGGATCCGCACCTGCGGGTGTGTCTCATCGAGGCAGGCGGATCGGGCAAGAGTGTGTCTGTCAGCGTGCCGGGCGCGATCGTCCTGGCCCAGCGCTCGGAGAAGCTGAACTGGCGCTTTCAGTCGACGCCGCAGCCGCATCTGAACGGCCGGCGCATCCCGGTTCCCCGCGGACGGGGGCTTGGCGGCTCCGCACTCATCAATGGGATGGTCTACTTCCGAGGTCATCCGAGCGACTACGACGATTGGTCGCTCGCCGGTGCCGTCGGCTGGAGCTATCGGGAAGTGCTGCCGTACTTCTGTCGGACGGAAAACAACCGCGATTTTCCCGATTCCCCCTATCACGGCCACGCGGGGCCGATGCATGTACGCAATGTCACGCGGCCGAATCCGCTCAACTTCGCCTTCTTCGAGGCGCTCTCGCGAATGGGGATCGAGCACCAGAGCGATCTCAATGGCGCCAACTCCGAAGGCTCCGGATTGCGGCAGCTGTCGATCCGGGGCGGCACGCGTGAGACCACCGCGAGCGCATTGCTGCATCCGGCGCGTTCACGACCCAATCTCACCGTGCTCACGAACACGCGCGCCATGCGCGTCGTGCTCGAGGGCCGGCGCGCGACCGGCGTCGAGGCGCTCTCACCCGATGGACCGCTTCTGGTGCCAGCACGCCGTGAAGTGGCTCTGTGCGCGGGGACTCTGCAGTCCCCGCAGCTGCTGATGCTCTCGGGTATCGGCGATGGCGAACATCTCGCCGATCTGGGCATGCCCGTGCGCAATCATCTGCCCGGAGTGGGACGCAATCTGCACGATCACATGGCCAGTCCCGTGCACATGCAGATGCGCGATCCGACCTCCTACGGTGTCTCCTGGCGCGCGACGCCGCGCAATCTGCTGAACGTCCTCGAGTACGCGCTGCTGCGCCAGGGTCCGCTCGCCAACAACATTTTCGAGTCGGCGGCCTTCGTGCGAACCATCGGCGGTCTGGAAAAGCCCGACGTGCAGCTGGTGTTTCAGTCCGCCCGACGACCGGCGCCGAATTTCCCCTTTCCCATCGGACATGGTTTTGCCGCAAGCCCGGTGTTCCTGTATCCGAAGAGCCGCGGCCGCATCATGCTCGCCAATCCCGATCCACTCGCGGCCCCTCTCATCAACCCGAATCTCCTCTCCGTCGCCGAGGATGTGCTGCCGCTGCTGCGCGGAATTCGTCTCACGCGCCGCGTGTTCGCTTCGCCGGCATTCGCGCGCTACGGCGCGACGGAGAGCGCGCCCGGACCGCAGGCTCAAAGCGATGAGGAGTTGACCGCCTACATCCGTGCAGAGAGCTACACCGTGCACCATCCGGTGAGTACCTGCCGGATGGGCAGCGATCCGCTCGCCGTCGTCGATCCGGAGCTGTGCGTCGTCGGTGCCGAGGGGCTGCGCGTGGCGGATGCTTCGGTTTTTCCCTCGATCATCGGCGGCAACACGAATGCGGCCGTCATGATGGTGGCCGAGAAGGCCGCCGATCTGATGCTCGGTCGCGCACCATTGCCGGCGGCGCAGCCCGAAGTCGCTTCGCCGTCGCACGCCTGAGCGGTACACTCGCGGGCTCAAACTGTTGGAGGTGCTGTCGTGGCGGAAACACTGAGCGTCGCCGAGCGCATCGAGATCGAGCGCGCCTGCGAGCGTCTGGTCTACGAATACGGTCGGGCGCTCGATCTGGGAGATATGAGTGCAGCTGCGGACTTCTTTGCCGAGAGCGGCTCGATGGCGCGGCCGATGATGCCCGATCAGGTGATCCAGGGGCGCGAAGCCATCCGCGCATCGCTCCTTACCCGCCCGAAGACGCTCCTCACCAAGCATCTGGCGACCAACGTCATGATCAACGTGGAGAGCCGCGACAGTGCGCGCGGCCTGTCCTACCTCACCATGATCGCGACCACACCCGGCGATGCCAAGCCGCCCTTTGTTTCGGCAGGGCCGATCTACTTCGGGGAATTCGCAGACCGCTTCGTGCGCGAGCACGGTGAATGGAAGTTCCTCGAGCGCCGGGGATCCATCCAGATGAAGTTCTCCGGCGCCCCGCAGGGGTAAGAAAAAGGGCGCGGCCCCGTCCGGCGCCGCGCCCTTGCGTTTGCACGCCTGTGAGGCCGTCGCTCAGAGCTTGCCGGTCGAGCGCCAGCTGCCCTCGACGTAGCCGGTACGCACCGAGGCCACGTACGGCACCGGGCAGACTACGGCGCGCAGCTCGACCTGCTTGTGCGGCTCAACGGTAGGCTTCTTCGAGCCGCCGTTCTCCTCGCCCCAGACGAAGGTCACTTCCGTACCGGGCTTCGCATACTGCGGATCCAGCATGGCGAGGGTCAGCATCTTGCGCTCGTTCGAGCTGTAGCCGATCCAGGTCGAGACCCCGGCGAGCTTGCCGTCCTTCATGACGCGATCGTTCGGATACATGGAATAGACACAGGAAGGCCAGTCCATGTATTTGGCGCGCTCGTGCTGCTTGCCGAACTGCGAGCCGATCGTGCGCGTCACGTCATCGTCGTTCAGCTCGAGGGTCACCTTAACCCGGTGCGGCTTGTTCGCGATCTTCTCGAGCGCGTCGCGCCCGATGAAGTCATGATCGAATTTGACGAAGCCACCGTACCCCAGGTCATACGGGGTGACGTAGTAATCGTCGATCCTGTTGGAATACAAGCTGCCGCCGAGGGAGGCATTGCCCTCGAAGCTGTTCGCCGCGAGCCACTCACGGTATTTCTTCATGCGCTCATCGCCGGAATAGATCGCCGGCATCGGGGAGGGAATCCAGCCCGACTCGAGCGTGTTGGAGGAGTAGGCACGGCCGCCGCACAGGCGCAGGCCGAAGTCCTTGCCCGCCAGCATCAGCGCATCCTTCACCGCATCGCCATCCTCGGCAGGTCCGAAGAGCTCGAAGCCCGGCTGTCCGGCCATGCCATGGCGCAGCGCGCGGACTTTCTTGCCCGCGATCGTCATCCAGCACATGTTGAAGAACTTGAGCTCCGGCGGCTTCTCGCCCAGCACCTTCTCCATGACCTTCATCGCGTTCGGGCCCTGAACCTGGAAGCGATAGGTCTTGCGCGCGACGGGATTCACGCGTGAGGCGGAGCGCTCATCGCGCTCGAACTTCACGTTAAAGCCTCCGGTCTCGCCGTGATACTGCACCCAGTTGTGCACGGCGGGGCGGCCGACGAGATTGAACAGATCCTTGTCGAGGTAGAACAGGATCACATCGCCGATCACGTAGCCGTCCCAGCTCACCGGCACGTACTGCTTGGCCTTGTCGACGGTGAATCCCTTGAAACTGTTGATGCCGAGCTTCTCGAGCAGCTTGAACGCATCCGGACCCGACACGTACATATCGGTCATGTGGTAGGACTGGTTGAACAGGATCGCGGCGTGCTGCCACGCATTCTGCTCATCGCGCCAGTTGGTGTATTCGGCCTGCACCACCGGATACGGGTTTGGGCCGCTCGGGGAGTTGCGCAGATGATTGACTGGGCCGCCATTGGCGCGCAGCAGCTCTTCCAGATTCTTGTAGCTCATCGGATCTCCGTCGGGTGAAATCTAAAAGCCGGCGTTGGACGCGCGGGCAAGCGTCGGGCGACCGGTGCCTTCGCCGGCTGCGAGCGGCAGCGCGGCCAAATTGATGCTCTCTTTCACGGCATTGGCATGTTCGCGCATCAGCGCCTCGGCGCGTGCGCTCTGACCGTGCTCGATCGCATCGACGATCGCGTGGTGTTGTTGATGGGCGTAGCGGAGCAGGTCGTACATCTGCTCGAGATTGCTCTTGTCGAAGGCCAGCGCCTGCGGGCCGGCGAACGGGATGCGGCTGTTGCGCTCCACGGTCTCAAGCAGCAGCGAGCTTCCCGCTTCCTGCAGTATGGCGCGATGGAAGCGCTCGTTCATCTCCGCATACCGGCCTTCATCGGCGATCTCGACACGGCGCTTGGAGAGAATCGCATCGCCATCGTCGAGGCAAGCCTTAAGCTCGCGCAGTACGGCCTTGGAGGCACCGCGCTCGGCCACGCGGCGTGCGGCAAGGCCCTCGAGGACCGCGCGCAAGTCGAGCGCATCGGCAATATCGGAGGCCGTGAACAATCGCACGATGTAGCCGCGCGTCTCGTGATGCGCGAGCAGTCCTTCTTGAGCGAGGAGCGGGAGGGCCTGGCGCACCGGCGTGCGGGACATGCCGAGCCGATCCGCAAGCGGGGCTTCGGCGAGGCGCTGCCCGGGTGAGAGCTCGCCGCGCAGGATCATTTCGCGGATCCGTACGACAGCCTGAGTGAGCTGGTCTTTCATGCGGCGCGCATACTGGCGGCGGGATCCCGAATTGTCAAGACGGGATCCCGAGTGCAACGCAGCAAGTCATATTGCGTCGCGGCGCGGTGGCCGCGGCGGCAGTCACTCCTGCAGCGAGGCGATCGTCAATCGTTCAATCTGGCGCCGTTGCACACGAGCCAGCAATTGCAGGACGTGCTCGTAACGCACGCGGCGATCGGGGACGACCTGAATGAGCGGTTGCGGCTCGCTCCTGGCCGCACGCAGTAACCAGCCATCAAGTTCTCGCTCGGAGTGGGCAAGGCTGCCGTTCCAGTACAGCGCACCGTCCGCATCGAGCTCGATCCGAACGATTTCGGCCGCCTTACCTGCGGGTCCCGCGGCCGGCAGATCCAGTCGCGTTTCGTGCGTCTTTCGCGGCAGCGTGAGGATGAGCAGGATCAACAGGACGAGCAACACATCGATCAGGGGTGTGGCATTGAGGTCTGCGATGGATGCGCGCATGGTTGAGGCTCCCGGCATGCAGCAACAGAAGCTGCATGCAGGTGGAACGCGTGCGCCGGCGATTCCGGGTCAAACCGCATGAGCGCAGTTCGCTCCCGGCGAACGCCACGTGATTTCAAACAACGATGAAGGGAGATCTTCAATGTTTCAAAAACTTATCAGGCTATCCACGGTCCTGGGTCTGGTGGCGCTCGCTGCGGCCACGCAGGCGAATGCAGGTTGCGCCGATAACCTGCTCAAGCAATTCAAACCCAATGCGGCGCACTCGGCACTGCTCACTCCGGCGCTCTATCGAGGCGACGCCGCCACAGCCTCATTCATGCGGGTGAACGATTACTACGATGATGAAGATGCGATCGTGGGGTTGTGGGAGTTCCAGCTGAGCGGTTTCCTCACGGATTTTGGCACCCAGGCATTTCATGCCGGCGGCACCGAGACGATGTTCTCGGCCGGTGTGGATCCGTCGACGGGAGATGTGTGCCAGGGCGTGTGGCGCCGTGTCGGGCCCTCGACCTTCACGCTGAGTCACATCGCAATGGCCTGGGGTGCTCCCGGGACCCAGTACGCGACGCTCATCCACTTCCACATGACGCTGCATGTGTCGCGCTCGGGCAATGGGATGACCGGCTCGTACAAGGTCTACCTCTTCCATGCCTCGCCGACGAACCCGTTCGATGAGAGCGCAGGCGCGTTCCTGTCGGGCTCGGGTGCGTTGACCGCAAACCGGGTGAAGCCAGACTGACATTGACCGGTGGCGGCGTGCCCCATCGGCACGCCGTCACCTTGTTCTTAGGCTCTCAGCCGCTGTTTCGCAGCGCCGTCGCCACGGCGTTGATCGACAGCTGAATGCCTTCGCGCACCCGCGCATCGCGCTCGCCGCAGCGGTGTCGTTTCAATAGTTCCACCTGCAGCAGATTGAGGGGCTCGATGTAAGGCAGCCGCAGCCGGATCGAAGCCTCGAGTGCGGGACTTTTCTCCAGCAGGTAGGACTGACCCGTCACCCGCAGCAGCTGCTCCTGCGTCTGCTCCCACGCCGAGCGGATGCGACCAAACAAGTCGCGACCGAGAGCCGCATCTTCGACCAGACCGGCGTAGCGCGCAGCGATGGCCATATCGGACTTGGCCAGTACCATTTCGAGATTCTCGACGGTGGTACGAAAGAAGGGCCACGCCTCAAAGAGCTCGCGCAGCAGTCCCGCGTCGGGGAACTCTGCCAACGCATGTCCGACACCGTACCAGCCCGGAAGCATGACGCGCGCCTGGGCCCAGCTGAACACCCACGGGATCGCGCGCAGGTCCTCGATCCGGTCCGACTTGGTGCGTGAGGCCGGCCGCGAGCCGATCTTCAACTCCGCGATCTCCGCCACAGGCGTCATCTGCCGGAAGAATTGATTGAAGCCCGGCGTACCGTAGACCAGCGAGCGATAGGCGCGAAATGCTTCTTCCGACAGTTGCTGGATTGCCGAGGCGAAGCGCGCGGACTCTTTGCCCGCGGCCGCGGCAGGCTCGAGCGAAGCGAGGAGCGTCGCGGAGGCGATCGCCTCCAGACTCGCGCTGGCCGCCTCGCGCGTGCCGTACTTAGCCGCGATCATTTCGCCTTGCTCAGTGATGCGGATGCGCCCGCGCACCGAGGATGCCGGCTGGGCACGGATGGCGCCGAACGAGGAGCCGCCGCCACGACCCACGGCGCCGCCACGACCGTGAAAGATCTGCATCCGCAGCTCCGCTTCCGCAAACACGGCCGCCAGGGCGCGGGTGGCCCGATTGAGACTCCACACCGAAGTGAGATAGCCGCCGTCCTTATTTGAATCCGAATACCCCACCATCACTTCCTGGTAGCCGCGCCGGTGAGCCGCGGCGGCGATCTCGGGGATTGCAAGCCAGGCCTGCATGATCTGAGGCGCGGCGTGCAGGTCTGCGATCGTTTCAAAGAGCGGTACGACCATGATAGTCGCTCCCGCTGCATCGGCGGCGCGGTACAGGCCCGCTTCCTTAAGAAGGATGCTCACCTCGAGGAGGTCTGAGACGCTCTCGCACTTGGAGATGATGTACGCCGTGATGCACGCGCTGCCGTAGCTCGCGTGCGCCTGCGCCGCGGCACGCACGATGGCGAGCTCCGAGAGCGACTCGGCGCTGTACTCGGCAAAGGGGCTCGCCAGCAGTCGCGCACTCGCAAGTTCGCGCCGAAGCAGGGCGACGCGCGCACGCTCATCGAGCGCCGCGTAGTCCGGCTCGACGCCCGCCACGCGCAGCAGCTCCGCCACGACGCGTGCGTGCACGTCCGAGTTCTGGCGCAGATCGAGCGTCGCCAGGTGAAACCCAAAGCTCTCGACGCTGCGGATCAGCCTGCCCAGGGCACCGCCCGTTGCCAGGAGGCCCGCACCGGCGTGCGAGAGCGAATGCGCAATGGTCACCAGGTCCTGCCGCAGCTCCTCCGGATGACCGTAGGGCTGGCCTGGCACAGAAGCATGGCGGGCGGGCGCATGGCCAACGAGCCGCTCGAAGGTCGCGGCCGTGCGCGCATAACAGCCCGTCAGCGCGCGGCGGTAGGGCTCATCGCGCCGCGCTGCGTTCACATCTCCGCTGCGCTCAGCCAGAGCAGCCAGTTCCGGAGTGACTTGCGCGAGTTCCGTCGAGATCGACAGCTCCGCGCCGAGCGCGTGCAGCTGATCCAGGTAGCTCGCGAGCACCGCTTGCGAGGCGCGCGCCAGCGCCAGGCGCAACGACTCGGCGGTCACGTTGGGATTACCATCGCGATCGCCACCGATCCAGCTGCCCAGGCGCAGGAAGCTGGGCGGACGATGACGCAGTGCCCGCTCCCAGCGCCCATATAAGACGGGCAGCACCGGCAGGAACACGTCGCGCAGGTAGGTGAGGGCCACCTCGACTTCGTCGGCGACGATCGGGCGTTCGCGCCGCAGCGGACGCGTCTGCCACAAGAGCGCAATCTGTCGCAGGATCGCCTGTTCGATCACATCGGCATTGCTGGTTTCCGTGCGTCCCGCATCCCGGGCGCGCATGAGCTCGCCGATCCGATTGCGGTGATCGAGCATGCTCTTGCGCATGACTTCGGTCGGGTGCGCGGTCAGAACCGGAACGATGAGCGCGGTATCGAGGAGTGCGTTCACCGCGGTCAATTCGATGCCCTCGGACTTCAAGCGCTCCAATGCCGTTGCGACATCCTGGCCGGGACGGTTGAAACCGCCCTGGCGGTCTTCGGCGAGATTGGCCAGCATCGAAAAGAGCATGAATGCCCGCACGAACGCGAGTGCATCGTCCGGATTGAGCGTATCGACGCCCCGACCGATCACGCTCGTGTCGATGACGCCGCGATAGCGATCGACAGAGCTCGCCCGAATCCCTTCGATCTGCTCATACAGCGCCTCACCGCCGTAAGCGCGAATCACCTGTCCCAGCAGCCGGCCGAGATAGCGAATGTCCTGATTCTGGGAGATGGGCCGTACCGAGCTCGCCATGGTTGCCGTCCGTCTAATGCCCTAGGATCGCCTGCGCCGATGCGGCCCCCACCCGCACTCCGATGAGCCGAGCAAACTCCGTGCCGGTCCCGACGAAAACACTATATAGAGGTGAAGCAAACGCTCGCAATCGAACTCCCCGCCGGAGAGCGTTCGGTGGGATGATGGCGCGGGAGGTGTCTCATGGGCACATTTCGGTTGCTGGCCGTGCTGCTGCTTGCGCTCACCCGCGCGGCATCGGCGCAAGAGTCCGAGGATCTCATCGGCCGCCCGGTGGATCTGGATATCACGAAAGGGGTTCAGGCCCCGCACCGAGATGCCACGAAGCTCCCCTCGACGTTCGCCGCTGCAGCACAAACGCAGCCCGTTGATCCAAAGTGGGGCACGACCGCGTACCGCCCGAGGAGTCGGCGGGACCTGACGGGCATCTGGATTGCGCAGGGCGGCATCGGCTGGACGCCAGGTATACCGCCAGGACGCGGGCAGCATCCTCCGCTCACCCCGGAGTACGCCAAGCTCTTCGAGCAGCACCTGGCGGACGCGGCCGCTGGCCGTCCGACCGGTGACCCCACCGCCTCCTGTCTGCCTCCAGGCATGCCGCGCATCATGACCATGACCTATCCCATGGAGATCACCATGGGACCGGATCGCATCATGATCTTCGCGGAATGGGACGAGCAGGTGCGCCGCATTTTCACGGACCGCCGACCGCTGCCGGAGGATCCCGAACCCACGTTCAATGGCGAGTCGGTCGGTCATTGGGAAGGCAACTTTCTGCTCGCGACCTCCTACGGCTTCCGCCTCGATACGAACATGGAAGCCTCGGGACTGCCCAAGAGCGACAAAGCGATTGCGTACGAGCGCATCTGGCTCGCCGACGACAACACGCTGCGAGACGAGTTCACTCTCGTAGATCCCGTCGCGCTCACCCGACCGTGGACCGTGACCAAGAATTACAAGCGCGCACCGCCCGACTTCAAGCTCCTGCCCTACGTGTGCCTCGAGAACAACCGCAATCCGCTCGCGCCCGATGGGTCGATCCAGGTGATTCTCAAGTCAGGTTCCACGCCGGCGCATTGAGGCTCAGCTAGCCGGCGAGTTACGGGGCCACCGGGCCGTCCTACTCGGGCCCGCGTATTTCCGTGCGGACTCCATCGATACTCGGCTCGTGTCGAGTCGTCGGCTTTGATGACATGGCGCTCCCCACTCGACCGGAGCTCTGCGCGCCATGATTCACCGAAATCTGCTTCAAACAAGAGTGCGCCTCGTTGGCCGCGCCACGATGGCGATCGCAGGATTGGCTCCGTGGGTCGCGTCGGCGCAGTCATCTCCATTCCTGACAGGCGCGACGGCGCTGCAGACCAACATTCTTGCCTGGCTGACCCCGATCGCGATCATCCTGATCATGGTCCTGGGCGGCATGGCGATGGCAAACCGAATGTCCTGGGGATGGTGTATTGGCGCCATTTTGGGAATTGCCATCGCCTTCGGCGCGCCCCAGATCGTGACCTGGGTGCGCGGGATGTTTGGCGTCTAGCGCCGTGACTTCGGGACGCAATGCCGGACTTCGTGCCGACCCGCTCTTCGTTGGCGCGACACGGCCGCCGATGCGATGGGGCGTGACGTACTCGTCCCTGCTCTTCAACGTCGTCTTTACGATGGAAGTCTTTCTGGTGAGCAGGAATCTCTTTGCGCTGCTTCTGTCCGCCCCGATTCACTCGATCAGCGTGCTGCTCTGTGCCCGCGATGCCCGGTATTTCGATCTTGTGATGCTCTGGAGCCGTACGCGGCTGCCAGCGTTGTTCTGCAATCTGTTCTATTGGCGGGCAAGCAGCTACTCACCGTTGGCTTTGGACTTGCCCTCTTGTCGCGGCAGGCGGCGGGATGCTGAAGGCGCGGTATGCGCGATCTGATCCGCCGTCGAGTCATAAGGCGCGAGCCGAAACTCGCATCGATGCTTCCCTATGCGGCACTGGTGTCGCCGACCGTCGTTCACACGCGCCTGGGGGACTACGTGCAATGCTTTCGTATCGGCGGTGCGAGCTTCGAAAGCGCGGACGACGAGCAGCTCAACGCGTGGCACGAGCGCCTTAATGTCCTGTGGCGCAACATCGGCAGTCCTCAAGTCGCCCTGTGGTCGCACGTCGTTCGTCGCCGAGAGCGGCCCGCGATTCTCGACGATTCGCAGCGTGGCTTCGCCTCCACATTGACGCGCAAGTATCGGCAGAGACTCGCCGCGGAAACTCTCATGACTAACGAGTTGTTTCTATCGGTCGTCTACCGGCCCGTCGCCGGCGCCCCGGCGGGGTTGATGTCGAAACTCATCTCGCGGGCCCGTCGCGACGGTTCGGTGCTCGATGTGCGTGATGCACTGGAGGCCTGTGAGAAGCTCGCGCAGACGTTGGGCGCGGCGCTGACCCGTTACGAGCCCGAGACCCTTGGTCTGTACGCAACCAACGGTCGCGCATGTTCCCGTCTTCTCGAGTTTATTTCATTTCTTCTGGATGGGAGATCATCGGCGGTAGCACTCCCGCACGGACCCATCTGGGATGCGCTCGGCTCGACACGGCTGCTATTCGGCGCGGAAGCGATCGAATACCGTGCCGCCGACAAGTCGCGGCTCGGAGCGATGCTTGGGATAAAGGAATATCCGACTCCGAGCGTAGTCGGCATGTATAACCGTCTTCTCTCAGCTCCTTTCGAATTTGTACTCACTCAATCATTCGCCTTTCTGAGTAAGTCCGCAGGGCAGGGACTATTCCAGCGTCAATACAACCGGATGGCAAACGCCGGCGACTTTGCGGTCTCTCAAGCCGAAGAGTTGAAACGCGCACTCGATGCGTTGACGAGCAATGAGTTTGCCGTTGGGGATCATCACCTGACCTTGCAAGTATTGACTGACTTTGAGTCGGTGTTGACTCCCGAGGAGGCGGCTCTGGAGGTTCGTAGACTGAACGATCGCGTTGCGATCGCTCGGAGCATCCTCTCGGATACCGGAATGACTGTTGCGCGAGAGGATCTTGGCGTGGAGGCGGCGTTCTGGGCGCAGCTGCCAGGGAATTTTCCGCTGCGGCCGCGCAAAGCACCTGTCACATCGCGGAATTTCTGTGCGATGGCACCCTTGCACAATTATCCAGCGGGGCGCGCCACCGGCAATCATTGGGGGGAAGCGTTAACTGCGCTCATAACCAGTGCTCGGTCTCCGTACTATTTTTCACTCCATGCCAGTGATCCCCAAAGTGCGGATGGGGGAAGTCGCAAGGACACGGGACACAGTTTCATTTGCGGTCCTACAGGCTCTGGTAAGACGGTTTTCATAGGATTTCTCCTGGCGACTCTCAGCGCGCGAGGCGTAACGCAGATCGTATTCGACAAGGATCACGGTCTTGAGATTCTCATCCGCGCGCTGGGTGGCGCGTACTTTCCGCTAGAGAACGGTAAGGCCACTGGCTTCAATCCTCTTCAGCTGCCCGCCACGGCCAATGATTTGGAATTCCTGCGGCAATGGTTGCGGATACTCGCACGCCCGGTTGGAGGTGGATTTCTCAGCGTCCGTGAACAGTCCGACCTGGATCAGGCGCTGCGGGGGACGTTGGCGCTGGACCCGGAGGCGAGGCGACTGTCGCGATTGGTGGAGTTTCTTGACCCGACCGATCCGGAAGGCGTGCACGCTCGCATCGCCAGGTGGTGTGATGTCACGCGAGGGGACTATGCATGGGTATTCGACAATGCAGAGGATACGTATGTTCGGAGTCTTTCGTCACACCTGAGCATTGGGTTCGATGTAACAGACTTTCTCGAAAATGAGCTAACGCGGACCCCGGTGTCGCTTTATCTCTTTCACCTGGTCCGACGGCTATTAGACGGTCGGCGGTTAGTTTGCTGGCTCGATGAGTTCTGGCGGCTCCTCGGCGATCCCGCGTTCGAAGCCTTCGCCAAGGATGGGCCGAAGACCTGGCGAAAGCTGAATGGTGTTATGTGCCTCGCGACGCAGAGCGCGAGCGACGTATTGAGCAGCCCCATCAGCCGAACAATTATCGAGCAGACGCCGACGAAGATCCTATTCCCAAACGTGGATGCGGACAGGGACGAGTACACGACCGGACTCGGTCTGAGCGAACGTGAGTTCAAACTCGTCAAGGAACAGATGGAACCGGGTTCGCGAGCGTTTCTGATCAAGCAGGGCCATCACAGCATCGTCTGTCAGCTCGACTTGAAAGGCTTCGATGCGGAACTCGCCGTGCTATCGGGACGTGCATCGGAGGTCGAGCGAATGCGGCGGGCGATCGCCGCGAGAGGCGACGATCCAGGGATGTGGCTTCCGCAGTTCCAGCAGCCCCATTTCGAATCCGGCTCATCGGTACAACAGGAGACTGGCACATGAAATCCAAGCGATCGCTGGTTGCGAGCATGGCGCTTTTGGTGTTGGCCGTGTCTTCGCCTGCCGCCCACGCCCAATGGGCCGTGATCGATGTGGGCGCAATCGCGCAGCTCATTCAGGAGGTCCAAACGGCAGAACAGGCTCTTTCCACTGCTCGTGGCCAACTAGCGCAAGCGCAGCAGGAATACCGGGCAATCACCGGAGGTCGGGGCATGGAGCAGCTCTTGTCCGGGATCGACCGGAATTACCTTCCGAGCAGCGGCACTGAGTTGGATTCGCTGTTGAATCAGTTGACGACGAGCTATGGAGCCCTGGGTACTGCCATGCAGACGGCGATCCGAGGCAATGCAGTCTTGAGCGACTCGCAGCTCGCCGAACTGTCACCAGACGCCGCGATGGCCGTCCAGCGGATTCGCAGGTCCGCGGCACTGATGCGGGTGATTACCGATCAGGCGTTGAGTGCAGCAAGTGCGCGCTTCTCGACGCTCCAGCAGCTCATCGGGGCCATTCCGGGAGCGGCGGATCAGAAGGCGATCATGGATCTGAACGCTCGCATCGCGGCGGAGCAGAACATGGTCCAGAACGAGCAGACGAAGCTACAGGCGCTATATCGCGAGGCAGACGCGCAGATGTGGACTGAGCAGCAGCGCATCCGCGAGAGCGTCGTGGCGGGTCACGGCATATTCACGACCCGCTTCTCGCCCGCGTTGCGCTGATAAGCCGTGGGATTCTTCGAGACATTCTGGGCGTGGCTCAACGGCCAACTGCTCACGTACATCGGGGACAACACCGCTCGGGTGGCCGGCGCGCTAGAGCCTGCGCTGATGGTAGTTGGCACGCTGTACATCATGGCGTGGGGATACCTCCAATTGACGGGCGGAATTGAGGAGCCGGCCGTGTCCGGCCTCAAGCGGATCGGGTTGCTCGCATTGGTGTTCGGGGGATCGTTGCGGCTCTGGCTGTACAACAGCGTCATCGTGGATACGTTCTTTGCGGCTCCTGCCGCGCTCGCCGGCAGCGTTGTAGGTTCTCCGAACCCGGTCGCGACGATCGATTCAATCTGGAATCAGGGTGGTGCGGTCGCGGACTTTCTATGGAACAAGGGGGGAGTCTTCGGAGGCGACTTCGGCTTCTATATAGCAGGAGCGGCGGTGTGGATCCTCATCGGTCTACTTTGCATCTACACGATGTTTCTGATCGCCCTCTCCACGGTGGCAACGTCGGTACTGCTGGCTCTCGGCCCGTTATTCATTGCAATGCTGCTCTTCGGAGCAACGCGGCGATTCTTTTCCGCGTGGATCGCGCAGCTTGCGACTTACGGTCTTGTAACGATTATGACCGTGCTCCTGGGGGCACTCCTTCTCCAAATCGTTAACACGTACGCCGCCCAAACCGCAGCGCGAGGATCGGCGATCGTGACGGTGGATGCACTCGATATGGTGCTCGTGGCGGCGCTTGTATTGCTATTGATGCGTCAGGTCATGCCAATTGCTTCCGGCCTCGCCGGAGGGCTTGCACTCAGCACATACGGCGCCGTGAGCAGTCTGACTGCCTGGACCCTCGGTCGAACGGCCACCGGGGTTCGCGCGGGCCTCAGCTATGCCTCGGAGCGCGTGAGCGGCTCACCGAATGGACTAGTGCCGCGATCGCGTGTGATGGCCGAGTGAGGACAATCGCCGTGAGCAATGACATGAAATCGGTTGCGTTAGTGGCACTAATTCTAACCTGTGCGGGATGCGCCTCGAAGGCCGCGCCTCCCGTCCGCTGCGATAGGCATTTGGTGCCGATAAACGGTGGGCCGCGAGCGCCGGGCCGAACGGAGCAAATCGCGGAGGCCCCGGCGTTCCGAGTACCGCCGCCATGAATTCATCCCCCGAAATCGAGGCCTATTTTCGCGACTCACAATCATGGGATAGCGATCGCGCTCAGCTGTCAAGACAGAGCGAAAGACGGGCCTGGCGAGTCGCAATCTGCGCGGGGATTGGGATGCTGCTGTGTGCGAGCGGTCTCGTGCTGCTCGAGCCCCTGAAGCAGGTAGTGCCGTTTCTCGTACGCGTGGATAACTCGACTGGGATTGTGGATGTCGTGCCATCGTTGTCCGGCACTGCGCAATTTTCGGAGGTTCTGACTCGATATCTGTTGACGCACTACGTCACAGTCTGCGAGCGCTTCAACTACGCCACTGCGGAGAGTGACTACCAGGAGTGCGGTGCATTTCACACCGCACGCCGGAATCAGCTGTGGTACGCGCAGTGGATGCAGACCAATCCTGAGTCTCCGCTCAATTTGTACAAGGATGGTACGACTCTCCAGATCAACGTAGCTGCTGTCAGCTTCTTCAAGCGCGCCAATGGTATGGGCGATATCGCTCAGGTACGTTACGTGAAGCGATTGCAGCGCGGATCATCGGCGCACGAAGAAATGTCGCATTGGATTGCTACGATCCAGTACGCCTATAGCGAGCCGTCTTCGAACGCCAACATACGCGCGCTCAATCCCCTGGGGTTCAAGATCGAAGACTTCCGGTCGGAGCCCGAGATTATGGGGGAGCCGTCGTCTTCCGCAGCTGCATCCGCGACCTCGGTCGACTCCCCGTGAAGCGTTGTCGGGCGGTGACCACAGTGCAAACACAGGGACTGCTTCGCAAGTGCGTGTATGCCGGATGCAGCTGCCTTTTGCTCTGGGTCGTGGGACTGTGCAGCGCGGAGGTATTCCCGGTTCGTGGTGACGGAGATCCTCGAGTTCGCTCGGCTCGATACTTGCCGGATGAGGTGTACCGCGTACAGGGATTCGTCGGCTATCAGATCGATTTCCAGTTCGAACCGGGCGAAAGTTTTGTGGGCCTGGCTGCGGGAGACATCGAAGGGCTCATGTTCGTCGCCCAAGATAATCATCTCTTTCTCAAGCCCCGAGTAGCGTTTGTCGGAACGAATCTGACGATCCTCACCACCCGTCGCCAATACCAGTTCGACTATACAGCCTCTTCCAGGCGTCCGGCCTCGACAGACCCAGATCTCATATACGCCATTCGGTTCGAATACCCGTCGCAGAAGCCATCGCAGAATACTGCCGCCCCCGACGCGATCGACCAACGGCTTGCAATGGCACCCTCGATGCGCTCTAGAAATACTGACTATTGGTTCTGCGGCAATTCTGAACTCAAGCCTGTATCTGCCTGGGACGACGGGGTTCACACGCACATCCGATTTGATGTGACCGCCGAATGGCCGGTGATCTTTGTACTTGGAAGCGATGGGGCCGAATCGCTTCTGAACTTCAACGTAGAGGACGGCGACGTCGTGGTTCATCGCGTCGCCAGACAGTTTGTCCTCAGGCGTGGGGCATTGAGCGCGTGCGTCGTCAACAAGGGGTTCGCCGAATCAGGGCGCCGGCTGGACTCTGGAACGATTGCTCCCGATGTGGAACGCGACGCGAAGGGAGCTGTTCCATGACTTGGCTCCCGCGCTTCCAGTCGCGCGAACGAACGGTGCGGGCCGGTCGCACCGCGGACCCGGATACGGTGCCGGGCGAGCGGAGCACCTCCATATTGCACCGCAGTCGGTCCGTCCAATCCAGGCTCGGGAGCTTGATGGCATTCGCCCTCATGGCGATTGTGGGAGTCGCGCTCCTAGCCTGGTATTACGCAAACGCGTTTACTCGTCCAGCCCGGATCGCGCGCAACGAAAAGGCGATCGTGGCGCGACGCGCGCAGGACGAAATGAATCTGCCGTCCCTGGGCGCGGTCGAGAGACCCAAAATTGTGCAACCCTCGTCTGAGCCCGTCGCACCCACTGTCAGCGCACCGCAGGCATCGCAGGCATCGCAGGCACCGCGGCCAGACCTCCCTGCACCGCCTCCGCAGACCGCGCTTCCATTGCTGGAGCCGGCACGAGAGGCTCAATCGATCGTACTCTCTGCGGGCACTCCGCCCACGAAAAGTGCGGCCGAATCGATCCTCGAGCGAAAGTTAGCGGGTCCTGCGTTCTCGCGGCAGTCAAGCTTTGATGGTGCGCCCCAGCCGGCGCCTTCGCCTGGCGTCGGGGACCGAGATATGAAGCCGGCAGCACAAAGCTCCGGTTCGGAATCGGCGGCGGGAAGTCTGGATCGCCTGCTTACCGTGAGCAGCCTGAAATCCGCGGTGGCCAGTCGACTACCAACGCAGAGACTGTTGCTTGCGAAGGGCGCATTCATCGATTGCACGCTCGAAACGGCAATCGATTCGACCTTGCCTGGCATGACCACGTGTGTGACAGCAACCGACACATTTGGAGCAGATGGCACGGTAGTCCTGCTCGAGAGAGGCTCCAAACTCATCGGTGAGACGCGCGGCGAGGTGCAGCAGGGAAGCTCGCGCGTCTTTGTCGTGTGGACCGAGGCACGGACGCCACAGGGAATCGTGATCCCCTTGCAGTCGCCCGGTACTGACTCCCTGGGTCGAGCTGGGTTGACTGGTGAGGTGGATCGCCACTTCTGGGGTCGGTTCGGCGCTGCAATTCTTATTTCGGTAATCGACGTCGGAGTGCAAGCAGGTGTGCGCATGTCAAGTGGGGGAACGGTCGTCTACAGCCCGTCCACGTCGGAGGGAGTCGCGACTGAATCGCTCAAAGGGACGCTAAATATTCCACCTACCATTGCCGTGGCACAGGGGTCACGCATTCAGATCCTCGTGGCCCGTGATCTCGATTTCCGTTCCGTCTACGAGCTGCATTTGGGCTCCGACTCACGGTGAGCGGCCAAGCCTCGGCGCTGAGCCTGACTCTGCGCCCCCTAAGGCCATTGCTCGCGGAACGCGATGTCACCGAGTTGTGCATAAATCGGCCCGGTGAGGTTTTCGTCGAATGCCGGGCGGGATGGCGCCGAGAGAACATCGAATTCGCGGATTTTGACTGGTGCCTTCGATTCGCAAAGCTTGTCGCAAATTCGACGAAGCAAAGAATCGATGAGCAGTCGCCCTTGCTGTCGGCATCACTCCCCGGTGGAGAGCGCGTGCAACTGGTCATTCCTCCCGCAACGTCGCCCGCGACGGTCTCGATCACGATCCGGCGTCCGTCTTGCGAAGTGTGGACGCTGAGCCAGCTGGCCGCGGGTGGCATCTTTCGGTCCACTCAGCGTGCAAGCGACACGCTGGACAATTCAGAGACAGAGCTGCTGCGCCTGCTATCGGCGGGCCGTTACGAAAGCTTCATGCGTCTGGCGGTACGAAGTCGCAAGAACATCCTCGTCTCTGGTCCCACCGGCTCTGGAAAGACGACCTGGACGAAGGCGTTGATTCAGGAGATTTCATCCGACGAGCGACTTATCACGATAGAGGACGCACGCGAGCTCACTCTCGATCGTCATCCGAACCACGTGAGGCTCTTCTACAGCAAGGATGACCAGGGGCTGGCGCGAGTCACGCCGAAGCAGCTCCTCGAATCCTGCCTGCGGATGAAGCCAGATCGAATCCTCCTTTCGGAGCTGCGGGCCGAAGAGGCGTTTGATTACCTTAGAAATGTGAATTCAGGCCATCCTGGTTCGATCACGAGCGTACATGCGGCGTCCGCCCAACTCGCGTTCGAGCAGTTGGTGCTGCTGGTCAAGCAAAGCCGCGGGGGTCAGGAGCTCGCGCGCCGAGACATAAAGAACCTGCTCTACATGCTCATCGATATCGTCATCCAATTCGGAGTGGAGGGGCACGATCGCGTCATCAAGGAGATCTGGTTCGAACCCGAGCGCAAGCGTGCTCGGCGGTAGCGCTTTATGCGGCGATCGGGCGCCTTATTCCCAGCTTTCCCCCGCTCGCGGCTCTGCGATAGTCAATGGATGATCGATTCCACCTCCCTTCTGCAGATGGCTCACGGATGGAGTGGCATCGCCACTGAATTCTCCATCGTCACCGGATCGCTGATTGCCGGTTTGAAGTCTCGAGGCGCTCGCTCGAGTCAGCTGGCATGGGCTCCGGTCATAGGAGTGCCGCTCACAGCATTCGCCGGCGCGGCGGTGAGTTTCATCGAGACCTACGCTCCAGGGCTGGCCGTCGGCGCGTTCAATGCAGTTCGCGTCGGGATCGGAATGTCTGTGAGTGTCGGGATAGGCTTTGCCGCCGCGCGACATTTAGGCAGACAGGATCGTGTGCGACCCATCCACCTGCGCGGCGCACTCGTAGCGCCGCCGACCGCCCCGACCGATGGACCTTCATTCCGCTCAGCGGCTACTCGGAGTGCCGCACGTGGAACGGTTGTCACTCTCGCCGGAGTACCTGTGCCCGCGGCGGACGAAACAAAGCACTTCAAACTCATCGGCACTACGGGAACGGGTAAGAGCACAGCAATTCACGGTCTTCTTTCGGCAGCACTTGCGAGAGGCGATCGTGCGGTGATCGCAGATCCTGACGGCGGCTATCTGCGCAAGTTCTACGACGAGAGCCGAGGGGATCGCATCCTCAACCCATTTCACCCTCAAAGCGCAAAATGGGATCTGTTTGGCGAGATTGCACAGGCGCACGATGTCGAGCAGATCGCCCGCTCGTTGATCCCGGATCATGAGGGAGAGGATCGAAGCTGGCGGAACTACGCTCGGACTTACTTCACCTCAGTCACCCGGCAGGCGCACGCCGCCGGCGTAAATGACGTGGCAGAGCTCTACCGGCTGTTGGTCATCGCGCCTTCGACAGAGTTGCGAGAGCTGGTTGCCGGCACGGCAGCTCAGCCGTTTCTTGAAGAGCACAACAGCCGGATGTTCGATTCAATCCGTTCGGTGACCAGCAGTGGCGTCGCGGCACTCGAGCATATCGGCGCGCAGCGGGGCGAGCGCTTGTCCGTCCGTTCCTGGGTTCGCGGCGGCGTGGAGCACGAGACCGAGAGGAAATCGGGCGGCGTGCTTTTTATTCCTTATCAAGCCGGTCAGATCGCTGCGCTCCGATCACAAGTGTCGGCCTGGATGCGGCTCGCGATATTCGAAGCCATGAATCAGCCAGAGCGCGATCAGCGCCTCTGGTTCGTTGTCGATGAATTGGACGCATTGGGACAGATCGACGGACTGAAAGACGCGCTGGCGCGCCTGCGAAAATTTGGTGGCCGCTGCGTACTTGGTCTGCAGTCGATTTCGCAGGTCTCGAGCACTTATGGATCCGGCGACGCTCATACGCTCGTGGAGAATTGTGGCAACACGCTGATCCTTAGGTGTTCGGCGAGTGAAGGAGGAGGCACAGCGCGCTTTGCTTCATCGCTGATTGGAGATCGAGAGGTACTCAGGATGACGCAATCCCGGACCCGAGCTCCGGGGCAGTGGGCAAGTGCGAGAACTCAGACGGAGCATCTCAACACGGAACGAGCGGTCTTGCCGTCCGAGATTGAACAACTCGCAGATCTTAACGGCTATCTCAAACTGGCATCGAGCCCGCACTGGAAGAGAGTGACCCTTGATCGGCCACTAGAGAGAGTGGTTTCGCTGCCCCACAAGAGCTCGATGGCATGGAAGGACAACGGGCGGGGATCCTCCGAAGCGCCGCGAGCACCGTCGGAGACGCACGGTCATTCCCGTTGAGTAGGAAGGCAATGGATACCATCGAAGAGCGAATCGGCTCGCTGCTCGAATCGGCCCAGGCACAACAGCGGGTTGCAGAAGCTGCTGTGGAGCGATTCTCCGGCTGCATCACTACGTTCGATGAGGTGGCTCGGGATGAGATCAGACGTGCGTTCATTGACGAGTGCGAAGCAGTGTCGCTCGCGGGTCGGACCGCTGTCGAAGCGCTGGCGAGTGTGGCTCGGGCAACGAGCGTCCGCGTCGCGCTTTGGAGTGTGGCCGTCATTGCGGCATGCACAACGATTCCTATCGTCGTTGCGCTGACGCTCGTTCCCTCACCTGCGCAGTTCCGCGCAATGCGAACGGAGGAGGAGCAGCTGCGTGCGAATCTCTCGACCCTGCGGCAACAGGGCGGCGCAGTCAGCATTCGACGCTGTGGAGAGAAAAGTCGACTTTGTGTGCGAGTTGACCGTGGGGCTCCTGCATACGGTGCGAACCGCGATTACCTGATCGCAAAGGGTTACTGACTGCGAGTTGAACGTGAGGGCCTTTCTCGAGTTCTTCGCCCAGTGCGCGGCTCCAGCCTTCACGCTGCTTCTCGCGATCTCCGCGATCGCTTTTCGGATACGAAACAAGTCTGCGGAGCTGCACCGCCGAGGTTCTCTTGTCGTAGCACCGAAGATTTCGCCGCGCAGGGCGCGCAGGCGGCGTCGCCATCAGCCGGCTCATCGCCTGACCCTGGCAGGGGAGGCAGTCTATCCGGAAGACGAGTGCAAGCACTTCAAGTTCGTTGGAACAACTGGCGCAGGAAAGTCCACGGCGATTCGGCAGTTACTCTCAGGTGCACTGCGGAGGGGCGACCGGGCCGTGATCGCAGATCCCAATGGAGCCTATTCAGCCAGTTTTCACGACAGTTTCCGCGGAGACGTGGTTCTGAATCCGTTCGAGAAACTGAGTGTCCGGTGGGAGCCATTTCTGGAGATGCACTCGGCATATGATGCGGACGAACTCGCTGCAAGTCTCATTCATCTGGGGGAGGATCCTTCGTCGCGAGAGTGGCGCGGCTACGCGCGGACCTTCGTCGCGGCAATTCTGAGGAAGAGCAGAGGAACCCGCAGCGGAAACTGCGGCGAACTCTGGCGACTCATCGCGCTGGCACCGGTCGACGAACTTCGGGTGCTTCTACTCGGCACCCAGGCACAGGCGTTTCTGGAGCTGGAGAATGCGCGGATGTTCAGCTCGATCCGCTCGGTGACGGTATCTTCGATTGCCGCCGTGGAGTATGTGGTTTCTCAGCGCGCGAGACCGTTCTCGGTACGTGAATGGGTTCGGCGGGGCAAAGGGGTGCTCTTCATTCCTTACAGTGCAGACCAGGTCGCGTCGTTGCGCTCCATTGTCGCCGCATGGTTGCGGTTGGCGATCTTCGAAGCGCTCTCCGGAGCAGAAAGCGAAGAACAGAGATTATGGTTCGTCATCGATGAGCTCGACGCGCTGGGTGCTATCGATGGATTGAAGGACGCGCTGACGAGGCTGCGAAAATTTGGCGGTCGCTGTGTCCTCGGCTTCCAGGCGGTTTCTCAGGTCTCAAACACGTATGGTGCTGCCGAGGCGCAGACGATTATAGAAAATTGCGGCAATTCTTTGCTACTTCGCTGCTCGGCGAGCGAGTTTGGAGGTACCGCGCAATTCGCCTCGCGACTGATTGGTGAGCGCGAGGTGCTAAGGCGGCAAACAACACGAACTCGAGATCGCCGCAGCGGCCTTTCGCGTCGGGATTTAAGACGCTCGATTCAGGAGAGCGACCAACCAGTGACCGAAAGCGCGGTTCTCCCCTCCCAGCTCGAGCAGCTGCCAGATCTTGTGGGCTACTTGAAGCTTGCTTCGTCCCCGGTTTGGAAGCTCATCTCACTTTGTCCGGACACCTCTATATGGCGATCTACTACTTCGGCGTAAAGAGCTTTGGGCGCGCGGCTGGAACATCCGGCATGCGCTCAACAAGCGGTGCCGCGTATCGTGCTGGCGAGCGGATTCGCGATGAGAGAACGGGGATAGTTTACGACCATACCGATCGTGTCGACGTCATGTACAAGGAGGTACTGCTGCCGGAACCCTTGCAGGCAGAGGGTGCGTCGATGGACTGGGCGCGCGATCGGGCGGTCCTCTGGAATGCGGCCGAGCATGCCGAATCCAGAAGCAACGCCCGTGTCGCTCGTGAGTATGCCGTAGCGCTGCCGCATGAGCTGACGCATGAGGGGCGGGTACAGCTCGCCAGAGGCTTCGCACAGGAAATCGCCACGCGGTACGAAAGTGCCGTCGACCTGGCGATTCATGCTCCGCGAGGAGATCCACGCAATTTCCACGCACATCTTCTCTCAACGACACGGGAGATATCAGTTGCGGGATTTGGTGCGAAGACCGCGGCAGAGCTCGGCGATTCACAGCGGGCGAGCCGCGGTCTGGTTAGCGGGCGCGCGGAACTCATTGCGCTCAGAGAGCGCTGGGCGGATCTGACGAATCAAGCGCTTCGCGATGCTGGTGTGGCTGCGCGGGTGTCTCATCTGAGTCTCAAAGCCCAGGGGATTACGCGCGAACCTCGGCTGCAGCTGCCAAGAGCTGCCTATCAGATGGAGCGCAGAGGTACGCTCAGCATCGCCGGCGAGCGAGCACGCGCGCTCGCTCGGGACAGACTTCGTGAAGACCCTTCGACGAAGGTGGAGCGAATTCGTGCGGCGGCCCGCGAGCGGTGGTTGGAATCGCGGCGCGCCCCCGCGGAGACTCGGGAATCCGACAGCCCAGAACAGAAACCCAGCATCAGGAAGGAACCGGAAAATGACCTTGGAAAGTAGCGGCGGAGTAGGTGAGGAAAGGATCTTCCTGTTCGTGCCGACGGAAGAAGCCGAAGAAGTACGTCGGCTCGGCGCTGTGTGGGATTCGCGTATCAAGTGCTGGTACATCGATGCAGGAGCCGACCTCGCGGCGTTCAAGCGATGGACGAGACTGGAGAATGAATCCGTTGAGGACTTCGCGATTTCCTCTGATCAGGCATATGTTGCGGAAGCGACATGCAATTGCTGGCGCTGCCATGCCAGGATCGAGGTCCGCTGTATCTTCTGCGTTACTGGTCAAGTCGATGGCATCGATTACCAGCGCTTCTCTGTTTCGAATATCACCCGCATCGACGACGCGCTGCGCGCGCAGCTGGCGCGATGGAGCGGTTTCCGATTTGGACCGCGATGCACCGCGGCAGAGCAAACTCTGGCCAATTTCTGCGGGGAGTGCGGTGCCCTCCAGGAAGACTATTACCTGCATTGTGAGCCCAGCGGAATCTTCTTCTCGTTCACAAACGAGAGCCAGACCAAGGCACGCTTTACGCCGTTGATTGGACGTGTACAAATGGACGGTGACGAAGGCTTCGAGCCATAGCTGCTAGACTTGCAGCGGACGCCCCCGTAGCTCAGTGGATAGAGCGACCGCCTCCTAAGCGGTAGGTCGTCGGTTCAACTCCGGCCGGGGGCGCCAGACGCTCCTCTCAGGGTGTATCACCCGAGCTCATGGAGTCTCATGAAGTGCTATAAAAATAGGCGCTTCGCGAGAAACTCGGTGCTCAGGAACGCTCACGCCGTAGCGGCCAAAAACGACGGCGCTACCCCCAATTCGCACCGATCGGGAGCTGTTGAGCTAGGCCCCGAAACGGAAGGAGCGCCGGCTGCCTCGTCAGGAGCCCACACGTTAAGGGCACCGCGTAATCGGATTTCTGCTTTGACCCGATGCCGCCAGCGATGAACGACAGCTTTAGGGAAGCGGAATTGAATACGCTGACTCTCCGCCGCGCCTTTGTCAGGAGTGGATTTGATATATCCGGTCCGGATCGGCAGCCCGATGCGGGCTGCCGATCCAGCGTGCTCCCAAGTCAGGCTTTAATGGTGGGCGCCTGACGCTCCCTCCCGCAGCTTTTCCAGCACCTGGTCGACACTGAAGCTGCCTGATTTCTGGCTCGGCGGGAAATCCTTGAACGTGGCGAGGAACTCGCCGACGACTGCCTGTGCCGGAACCAGAATGAACACATGGTCCAGGAGCCAGTCGTAGTACGTATTCGACGTGATGTCCGCCCGCTCGTAGGGGTCCGTCCGCAGATTGAAGATCTTCGGCACCCGCAACGTAACGAACGGTTCAGCCCAGATCCGCAATGTTCCCGGGGTGCGTTGTTCCGAAAAAACCATCTTCCAGTTGTCGTAGCGCAGGGCGTCCAGGTCGCCGTCGTCGTTGAAGTAGAAGAATTCCTTGCGCGGACTCTCCTTCGTTTGGCCGGTCAGGAATGGCAGCAGGTTGTAACCGTCGAGATGCACCTTGAAAGTGGTGTCGCCAACCTTCAGGCCCTTGAGGAGTTGTTCCTTCACGTCCGGGACTCCGGCGGCCGCGAGGAATGTCGGCGCCCAATCGAGGTGCGACACAATGCCGTTCTCCACTCTGCCGGCCTTGATGTGCCCGGACCATTTGATCATGCAGGGCACGCGATAGGCACCCTCCCAGTTCGAGTTCTTCTCGTTGCGGAAGGGGGTCATGGCGCCGTCGGGCCAGGTGTTCATATGCGGGCCGTTATCGGTGGAATACATGACGATGGTGTCATCCGCCATGCCGAGATCATCCAGCGCCTTGAGTATCGTGCCGACGTTCTTGTCGTGGTCAACCATAGTGTCGTGGTAGGGGCTCTGCCAGCGACCCGCCTGCCCGAGGCTCTCGGGCTTGGTGTGCGTGCGCAGGTGCATGTGGGTGAAGTTCACCCACATGAAAACAGGCTTGCCGGCGGCCTTCTGGCGTTTGAGGAAGTCCACCGATCGATCGGCAATGTCGTCGTCGATGATCTCCATCCGCTTCTTGGTCAGCGGCCCGGTGTCCTTGATGGTCTGCTTGCCGACCTTGCCGAAGCGCGCATCGACTGTCGGGTCTTCCTTATCGGTGGCCTTGCAGTCCAGCACGCCGCGCGGCCCATAGTTCCCGAGGAAATTAGGGAAGTCCTTGGGATTCGGGTAGTCCGGCAGCTCCGGTTCTTCGGAGGCGTTCAGATGATAGAGGGCGCCGTAGAACTCATCGAAGCCATGGACGGTAGGCAGATGCTCATTACGGTCGCCGAGGTGGTTCTTGCCGAACTGGCCGGTGGCGTAGCCCTGGGCCTTGAGCAGCTGGGCGATGGTCACATCGCGATGTTGCAGGCCCTGCGCGGCGCCGGGCATGCCGACCTTGGTGTTACCGGTGCGGAAACCACATTGGCCGGTGATGAAAGATGAGCGCCCCGCCGTGCAGCTCTGTTCGGCGTAAGAATCTGTGAAGCGCACGCCTTCGCTGGCGATGCGATCGATGTTTGGCGTCCTGTAGCCCATCAGTCCATCCGAATAGGCACTGATATTGCTCTGGCCGATATCGTCGCCCCAGATGACCACGATATTTGGTTTCTTGGTTGCCATGTTCCTTCCTTTCACGTGAAACAGGAAGAGGATAGATTTTTTAAGCGCTCGGCACTATGCGACCAAAGTCCTAAGCCTTCATACCTGTTGTTGTTCGGAAATCCCCAAAGGAACTGAAGCTTCGAGAGGCCGCACGGCACCTTGGCGAATGACCTTTCAGGGTCGCACGACCCGAAGTGGCCAGACTGAGCAGCAATTCCGCAAGGAGCGGCCGCTTGGCGGCAGGGCGACCAATCCCTCGGCTACCGCATTCGGACTGACAGCGTCACTTGTTCGAGTATGGAGCCCGCTAAGCAGGCATAGAAATCCTTTGCGGGACGAGCCGCACGCCGAGCACGCGCAGCGCTTTGACGATCGTCTCGAAGCTCGGGTTTCCGCCTTTCGAAAGAGCTTTGTAGAGCCCGGCGCGAGTCATGCCGGATTCCTTGGCAAGCTTCGTCATTCCACCGTGTGCGCGAGCGGCGGTTCCGACGACATGAGCGATGTACGCAGCATCGTCACCACCCTCTTCGAACGCTGCAGAAAGATATTCGGCCACATCCTTTGGGGTCTTCAGGTCATTGGCAGAATCGTAGCGAGTACGTCTCCGGGTTTTTCGTGTGCGAGTTGCCATGCTAAGCGACTGTATCCTCTAGGAGACGGATGATCAGCTTTGATTTACTCATGCCAGCGTGCAAGGTGAATGGGTACGATTGCGGGTACGCCACCTGCGAGGGAGTTCAGGAAATGTCTGGGAAACAATTGCTTCGACTCCGGCTGGGGGGCCATCACGCTGTTTCGGACTGACTTTCGTCGCACTGTCGTCGCCAACAAGCGCGATCGTTCCGCCGCAAACCATCGCACGCTCTTCGCGAGCGCGGATTCATAAGAGAATATGTGGTGTGCGGTTTTCTTCGCTATCCTGCGCACCGGGGGTCAATAACAATGAAATACTGCGGTCGCCTCGCATGCGGTCTCGCCATTCTGTTGTCGTGGTCGCTCGAATCGAGGGCATGGGCTGGACCACCGATTTCGGCGTTTGCGCGCGGCGAATTCATCATCAGTGCATCGCTGTCGCCCGACGGTCATTTCCTGAGCCAGCTGATGACGGTGAAGGGTGTGCGCGTAGCCGAAGTGCGGGACCTGAGCGTGCCGGCGGCGCCGCTTCGAGCGGTGATGAGCGGCGCGGCGGATTATCGGTTCACCATAGACTGGTGCCGCTGGGCGACCAACACGCGGCTGCTATGTGGTCTCGCCGCGTTCGTGCACGAGCAGAACTACGTCTACGTGGCGACTCGGCTTGCGGCTGTCGACGCCGACGGCAAGAACATGAAGGTGTTGGTTCAGAATCAGGGTGCAGCTGGCTACGATAGCCAGCTGCAGGATCAGATCATCGACTGGTCGCCGGGCAAGCCCGACACCGTGTTGATCGCCGCCCAGGGAAGTACGCTGAGTTCGATCGACGCTGCGATACTCAAGGGTGGCGCGGGCGATGTTGCGGGCGGAACGATGAATCCCTACCCCAGCGTGTACGAACTCAATGTCGTCACGGGCCAAATGCGACTTCGCCTCGAGGGCCGCGCACCTCTGCGCGAGTACCTCACGGACCATCGGGGAGAGGTCCGTCTGGGGTGGGGCGTTATCGAGAATACCGACGAGATTCAGTACAACGTACGCGACGTGCCGTCGGGCGAATGGCGGCGCCTGGTGCGATTCAAGGCCTTTCCTGCCGAGCGCATACTCGAACCGATCGGAATTTGTCCTGATAAGCCTGACTGCGCGTTTGCGACCGGAGATTATGAAGGCCGTGCGGCCCTGTGGCGTATCGATCTCACCGGAAAGACCGAACCTGTGCTGGAATTCTCCCACCCGACAGCCGATGTGGCCGGACCGCTTTTCGCAAGCGACGGCCGGCTGCTCGGCGTGCTCTACGAGACTGACCAACCGTTCATCCACTACACCGACCCACAGCGCGAGCTCGTCATGCGGTCGGTCAAGAGAGCTCTACCCGGTGGCGTGTTTGCTGTGCTGCTCTCGGCAAGCAGCGATGAGCGCAAGTTCATCGTGCGTACGTCCACTGACGTCGATGCTGGAACGTTCTATTTCCTGAACCTCGATAAGGGGTCACTCGAGCAGTTGGGGAGAGCCTATCCGGAGCTAGACCCTTCCGAGCTCGCTCGGATGCAGACGATCAGCTATCCGGCCCAGGATGGCACGAGCATACCGGGCTATCTGACGGTTCCACGCGGCGTGCGCGCGGAGCACTTGCCGCTAATCGTAATGCCGCACGGCGGTCCAATTGCGCGCGACAGCTGGGAGTTCGACTTCCTGCGCGCGTTTCTGGCGAGCCGCGGCTACGCCGTATTACAGATGAATTTTCGCGGCTCCGACGGCTACGGCAGCAAGTGGCAGAGCGATGCGCACCAGGACTGGGGCGGACTCACCTACTCGGACATTACTGATGGCGCACGTTGGGCTGTGAAGCAGGGGATCGCCGATCCGGCGCGTATGTGCATCATCGGTTGGAGCTTTGGCGGCTACGCAGCGCTTCTGGGCGCTACGCGCAATGCAGATCTCTACAAGTGCTCCGTGAGCATCGCAGGCGTGAGCGACCTGAGCCTGCTCGAGGCGCAGGAGCACAATTTTGTAGGCGGAGGGATCTCTCGAGAGCAGATCGGAACGAATCGGGCCAAACTCAAAGCCGACTCGCCTCGACGGCATGCAGCGGATGTTGAAATTCCGATTCTGATGATTCACGGAGACAACGACGCCCAATCGAATGTGGAACAGTCACAGGCCATGGACAGCGCCCTCAAACGAGCCGGCAAGCTCCATCAGTTCATTTTGATTTCTGGCGCGGACCACCAGATGAGCCGCGAATCCGACCGCACCACCTTGCTGACCGAGACCGAAAATTTTCTCGCGACTTACCTGGGTCCGGGCGTTGTTGCGCCCTGAGGTCTGCACGGTCGGCGAATCACGGTTTGTACTCGTGTTGCCGACACAGAGCACGCCGAAACAATCTGAGGTTAGTCGCTCGAATCCGGTACAACCAGGAGAGTACGAACCTCTGCGGTTGCCAATCACTGCGACAGCTTGAAGCAACGCAGCTGCTTCATGGCGGTGCCGAAGTTACCGAACTGGTACACAGACACTCCCACGCTGGAAAACGTAAATGCGGGGAACGGTGCGGCAACTAAGGCATCAAGGTACGCTGCGGTACCGACGCCAATCGTAACGTGCGGGCTGTAGTGATCCCCGGTGTGGTCCGAGATATAAGTCGCGACCGCATCGAGCGTGGCCTGATTAATCTCCCGATCCCGTGGAGTCGTCGCGAAGGCAGCCGCGGTGCCGGTCGGTGATAGGAATGGATTCAGCGCTTCAATAAGACTCTTCTGCAGCCTCACCATCTCGGCGGTCGGCTCGACCACTATGCCCCCAAGACCAATCTCGTTCAGGGGTATGTAGTAGTACTTGAACGCTCTCATCCGCCAGCTCAGCACCTTCTCACTCGTCAGTACTTTCTCCACAGCTGCGTAGATTTGATCCAGCTTGGCCGTATACACATAGCCGCCCATGACCGAAATATGCGGTCTGTGCTCGGCGTCCAGCGCGTATCCCCCGGGGAAGTTCTTCAGCAGCGCAGCGTTGGCTGCCTGCGCTTGCTCGATCATTTTGCTGTCCGGCTCCAGCACGATGTCGATCGCCGTGACTGAGGGCTCCGCCACTCGAGCGGTCGTCCGATCCTCTTCCATGGGTTTCTCCGGCTGCACTCGCGAGGTGAATAGTTTCGTCGCTGCGAGGCGAACCCTTTCGTCATCCCGCACGCTAGGGGGCGAAGATCAGATTCCAGTCGCTCTTTTCGCTGACGACCGTCCAACCTTGTCTCAGTGCCTGCTCATACAGGGGTTGAGTGAAAGAACCGAGCTGCGCATCTGGCAAGCCGAGCGCCGGACCGTAGGCGTAATCGCGCGCTGCGTCGTCATGCAGGACCAAAAGCATGAATCGGGCGCCACCCCCACCCTGCGTGTACTCCAGCATCTCCTTGTCGCCCGTCGAATTGCCGAATGCCATGACGGGTCGGCGGCCGATGTGCTGGTTGATGGTGACGGGTTTGCCGGCTTTGTCGTTATAGACGTTCAGCTCTGGTAAGCGGACAAGAACCGGCTCACCGTCACGCAACTCATATTTGGTCTTGATACTGCTGCCAATGACCTGCTCTGGCGGGATACCGTAGACGTGTTCTGCCCATGGGCGCATGAACTCGATACCGCCGCCGGAAATAATGAATGTCTTGAAGCCATTGGCGCGCAGATAGGCGAGCAGCTCCACCATCGGCAGATAGGCCATTTCCGTAAAGCGCTTGCCGGTCTTCGGATGCTTTGCTGTCGCCATCCAGTTCTTGACAATCTGCTCGAATTCCACGGTTGTCATTCCGGCGTGCGTCGCCGCCGCCAGTGCAAGCAGCGCCGGCTCTCCACCCTCCAGCGCCGCAGCGAGATCCCCCTTGAGCACAGAGGCGAAAGGCTCTTCGGTCTTCCACTCTGGGTGTTCCGGCAGGAGTGTCTTGACGCGATCAATTACAAAGAACAATTGGACGGGCAGAGGCTGCTCGCACCAGAGCGTGCCATCGTTATCAAAGACGGCGACACGCTCGGCAGGCGGCACGAATGCGGCGCTACCGTCGTTGGTAACCTTCGTCACGAAGGCAATGATGGCCTGCTTAGCTGCGGTGTCGTTCCAGGAGGGGAGAGGATTCATATCGAGAACGGCCTCGCGGGAGCGCCGCAGTCGCATGGCATCAGTTCTTGAGGCCACCCTCCTGCAGCATCTGCAAGGCCTTTTCCACGCTAAACGACCCGGATGCCTGGCTGGGGGGATATTCCTTAAATGTCGCGAGGAACTGCCCCACGATCTGGGTGGCGGGGATGAGGGTCCACAGCTTTTCTCCCCACCAGCGCATATACATCTGGGATTCTGTCTGGTAACGCTCCCAGGGATCCGCTCGGAGGTTAGTCACAAGAGGTACGTTGGTCGAGTCCTCTTTGCCGGTGAACAGGTTCCCCACGACCGTCTTGAACGTGATCTTCCAGGCGTTGTAGCGCACCGCCATCAAATCCGCGTTGTCGCTGAAGTAGAAAAACTCGCGGCGCGGGCCCTCGGTAATATCGCCTTTGAAGAGGGGTGTGAAATTGTATCCGTCGAGGTGCGTCTTGAAGCTCTTGTCGCCCACTTTGTGGCCCTTCAGCAGCTTCTCCTTAATCTGTGGTTCTCCTGCGGCGGCTAGCAGCGTCGGCAGCCAGTCCTCGGCCGACATGAGATCGTTCACGATGGTTCCCGGCTTGATTACGCCGGGCCACTTGGCGACCATTGGTACGCGAAAGCCACCCTCGAAAACCGTACCCTTCTCGCCGCGGAACGGATGATTACCTCCATCCGGCCAGCTCATCACCTCGGCGCCATTATCGCTGGTAAACATCACGATGGTGTTATCGGCGATCTTCAGATCGTCCAGCTTCTTGAGTATCTCTCCAACCTCCCAGTCCAACTCCATCATTGCATCAGCGAAGAGGCCGAAGCCGCTTTTGCCCGCCCACTTGGGTGAAAGATGGGTCCACACGTGACAGCGGGTGGAGTTATGCCAGAGGAAGAACGGCTTATCCGCCTTCACTGACTGATCGATGAATGCGAGCGAACGGCGCACGAGCTCTTCGTCAACGTTTTCCATGTTGAACTTGGCTGCCGGATCCATATTGGGATGCGGAGGCAAAGGGCCGCCGTCTGCGAGAGTCTGCTTGCCGACCCGTCCCCAACGTAGATCCGTGGTCGTGTCGTCTGTGGTCGTGGCCTTGGCTTCAACGATATTGCGTGGGCCGAACTGCGCATGGAAGCCAGGAGTCTTGGGATAGACCTCATCGTAGGGCTCTTCCATCGCATTGAGATGGTAGAGGATGCCGTAGAATTCATCGAAACCGTGGACCGTCGGCAGGTATTCATTGCGGTCACCCAAGTGGTTCTTGCCGATTTGTGCCGAGGTGTAGCCCAGCGGCTTCAGTAACTCGGCGATCGTTGGGTCACTGTCCTGCAAGCCTTGCTTAGCAGCGGGCAAACCGACCTTCAATAAGCCGGTGCGAAATGGTGTCTGACCCGTGATGAACGCTGCTCGGCCCGCCGTGCACGATTGCTGTCCGTAGTAGTCGGTAAACAGCGCGCCTTCCCTGGCGATGCGGTCGATGTTGGGCGTCCTCCCGCCCATCATGCCGCGGTGATAGGCACTGACGTTCCAGGCGCCCACGTCGTCCGACATGATCATGACAATATTTGGTTTTTTGGCAGCCATGATTTCTCTCCGACGGTACCGGCAATAGATGGACCCTCGAGAGGGTCAAAGGTGTCAGCCCGTGGACCGTATCCCAGAGCGGCGCCTGCTCACATGGGATCTAAGTCCTACGCTGTTCTCGTCGCGCAGCGAAAAGCGACGACCACCTTTTCACGCTGAGGCTGATCCTGGATTCGGGCCGTCTCACGCATGCAATCGACACGAGCGCTCTTCGCATTCGTAGTTATTGCTTTCCGACAGGCTCAAGCTGAGGCTTCTGCAGATTGGCGGGGAAATCTGAGCCGGTCAGATCAAATTGACCAACGATCCGTATGCCTGCAGAAGCGGATCGTTCGTCACCAGGTACATGGGCTCGACATAGGCCTGGGCCACAAGCATCCGGTCGATCTGGTTGTCGTGGAGAGGCGGGAGCTCGAACATTCGCACGACGTGCTCGGCGGTGATCGGCAGTAGAGCGAGTCCTGCGAGAGGCGCAGAAACCAGTATTTCGGCCGGGCTCACTCCGATCCTTCCGAGTGATGCCTTGATACTGATTTCCCACATCGTGGCTGCGCTCATGTAGAGCTGCGAATCATCGAAGCGCCTGCGCACATGTGACGCCAGCCGGGAGGGTTCCGCGAAGACCCATAGTGCAACCTCTGTGTCGAGCAGCAACCTGACGCTCATGTCGCATCGAATCGACGCGCAATCTCTGCTGTCACTGCGGAGTTGAAGCGATCAGGGATTCGAAAGCGTCCCGCCAATACACCGAACTGCTTCTTCGTGACTCTCGGCTCTATGGTCGTCAGCCGCGCAATCGGCTTGCCGCGCTTTGCGAGAACGATCTGCTCTCCAGCTGCGGCATTCTCAACGATGCGCGACAGATGGGTCTTGGCGAAGTGGATGTTGTATATGGATGCCATAAAATGCGGGGTGAGTGGACCAAACTAGGTTTAGTTTACAGACTGCTCAAATTCGACAGGCACCCCTCAATCTGACCCGTATCATCGATTTTGTTGCATCTTCCTCAACCTTCATCCGTTCGAGGACACGCCTTCGATTGCGACGTCGCGGCGGACGTCGCGCTGTCTCACGCCGCTGATGTACGCTAAATCCTGAGCACCGAAGTCGGTGGACGGTGCGCCGGAGAAATGCGTATGCCGAGCAAGAATTGGAGATATGGGAGGCAGTGCTTGCGGCGCGCCTCAACGGCTCTCGCGGCGCTTTGCGTCTTGAGTGTCAGCGCCGCGAAGGCCACAGATACTGCGCCTCAGGGCGTGCGCGTCGTCACGTTCGTCGAAGTATCGGCGGACTCGGTCGCACAGGCACAGCAGGTTCTGCTCAGGTACGCGCGCAATCTGCGGCAAGAATTGAATGTGGGAAAGTTTGATCTACTGCAGGAAGCAGGACGGCCAGAGCGGTTCGTCCTGCTTGAGTCAGCCCCGAGCGATGAAGAGCTCAACGCCGCGGAATCCGCTTCGAAGCAGAGCTTGCTGCCGCTCGATGCATTGCTGACGGCGCCGTTCGACCGCCGGGTCAATCACGATTTCGCACCGGCAGCGACGGCCGGTCCGTCGGCGTCTTCAGTGCGCACCGCGACGGGGCCCGGCAATGTGTACGTCATCACTCACGTGGATATCGGTGGCCCGGACCGCTCAAGGGCGGATCCCGCGCTGGCACACCTTGCGGAGCAAGCGCGCGCCAGCGCCGGCAACCTCGCATTCATGATCTGGCAACAACGTGATCGGTCGAACCACTACAACATCATTGCCATCTGGAAGAGTTCAGCGGACCACGCGGTCTTCAACGCCCAGCGGAGCGCGCGGGAATTTCGCACTGCCGTGGCCCCCATGCTCGGCGCGCCCTACGATTCCCGGATCTATCGCAGGGTGTCTGGCGGCTGAAGGATTGGCTTGCGGGACGGACTATTGGACTGATGTAGGCGCGCCTTCGTGCGCGATACCTTCTGCGCGTACTCGAAGCGCATTCAACGCAGCGGGGAGATCCTTGCGCAGCGAGTGGCGGATGAACGCCTGAGGGATCCAGTAGCCGGGCTCCACGAATACGTGGTGAGTGACTATCGTGCCGTGCGATTCGGGCACCGCCACCAGAATCCAATCGCCACGTTCCTCCTTCAGATCACCACTGACGCGCTTGAAGTCGATGCGTGCGGGCGGGTGCATCTCAGTGCGAAACACCGTGTGGATTGTCGGCATGTACCAGGAGTACTTAAGTTCATGCTCGATCAGTTCCCATGAGCCATCGGGCGCGCCCGAGAGGCGGTGGCAGCGCTTCAGTCCGGGAATGAATGACGCTGCGTGAGCGCAGTCGATCAGTACCTTCCACACCGTCTCGCGGGGCGCATGCACCAAAACCGCCACATCCACTTCGCCGTGAGACTCGTAGTGTTCGACGCTCGAGCGCATCACCACCTCGCCAGTTGCAAGCCGCGACCGCACGTCCGGTTCGTCAACCCACTGCACCTGAGCTATCGCGGCCGGGGGCACTAACAGCGCACCCAGGGTGATTGCCAACGGAAGGGTCCGCGTCAGGCACATAGATAAGGAGAGTTTCGGCGGTCGGGTGATGGATTTCCCCGGTGAGTGACGGACTGGCGGGCGCGTGGTTCAGGGAGCGCCCGCCCGCCCGATACTAACAGGACCGTCGCGCTGTGATCTGTGTCACATCGGTGCGGCGGGTGCCCCCTGTTAATGAGTTCCGGATCGCGGCCGATAACAGAGGATTCGGGCAGGATGCCGTCCCACCGTATGGCTAAAGTCTGCATTTACGAAATCCGCAAGCTCGTGCTGCCGCTTGAGACAGCGGTCGATGCCATTCTGGAGCTCGATCGGGAGCACGGCGGATCGCTGGCGCGCGCAACCCTCATCGAGGCCCGGATCGAGCGAGGTTCCGAAGCGGGCATCACGCTGGTCGTGCGCAGAGCGGGCTCGCCAGCCAACGAGCGACGCAAATTTACTCTGGCAGCGATCGCCGCCGCATTCATCAACTATTGCTGGAAGTCGCGCATCCCGCTGCCGCGCAACGGGACCAAACGCATCGACGTAGTGCCCGAAGGCTTCGCGATCACGATCGAAGGCTCGGTCGAGATCATTCGCCGTCACAGTGCCGTGCCCGAAACTGCGGATGCTGAGGGCGAACAGACGGCTGCAGAAGGGGAAGAGGGCGCAGAAGCCAGCGTGGCTGAGAGTGAAGCGGCTGGCTCGACAGCTGATGGAGTAGCTACCGAAACGGAGGCGACGACAGCTTCGAGCTAATTCGGCCTCGCTGCCTCGCCTATCACGCGCATCTCGCGCTGAGGCAGCGGAATGACGATGTGCCGCGCGCGAAACGCCTCGACGATCGCGCGGTTTATTTCTCCGGTCGCCACACCGAAATCGCCCGCCGCCACCCAGGGTTGCACGCCGATGCATACCGCGTATGCATCAAGCTTCGAGGCGCGTACGAACGGAGCGGGCTCTTTCAATACTCGCGGATTCGCCTTCAGCACCGCATCGACTTCCGCGAGCGCCGAGCCCAGGTCGGTTCCGTAAGCAACTCCCACTTCGACATTGAGCTGACGGATACGGCCGTAGTTGTGCAGGATCTCGCCCACGATCTTGCGATTCGGTATGACGATCCGTGAGTGATCGGCATGCGCCAGCGTCGTGCTGAAGAGGGTGATCGTCTGCACCTGGCCTTCTTCGGCTGCGACGCCGATGTATTCCCCGACGCGGAACGGCTTGGTGAAGATGATCGACAGGCCCGCAGCCATGTTGCCGAGCACGCCCTGCATCGCCAGCGCGATTCCGGCGCCGGCCACGCCCAACCCGGCAATCAGCGGCAGCAGCTCTACGCCCAGGTTCTGCAGCGCCATGATCGCAAACAGCACCAGCACCACGGCCCGGACTAACCGTGCGAGCAGCAGCCGTACCGGCGGCTCGAGCTCCACCCGCAGCAGCGCTTTCGCAAGCCAGCGCTCGACCCATCGGCCCACGATGAAGCCGACGATCAAAATGAGAATGGCGGTGAGCAGCTTCGGGCCGAAGCGGACGGCGAGATCGATGATCGTCGTGCGCACGTGATCGATCGTGTTCAGCTCGGCGTTCATCGAAACGAGTCTAGCACCCTGCTTTTCACACACTTGCTTTCAAACAGGCGGGCTATTTCAAAGCTTGCTGCGTGGCAACATCCATTTGACTGAGCTATCCTGCGCAACTCGCTTGCGACCCAGCTCAGGGAGGGACTGCCGTGAAACGATTTCTATTGTGTACGGTGGCGCTGCTCGCGCCGTTCGCTGCCTTCGCGGATGACACTGACTACGACATCGGCCATGTGTACATCAATCCGAATGGCGGCTGGTACTCACCCGACAGCGATCGACTGGTAAAGGACAACTGGTTCCTGGGCGCCGGCCTGGGTTATGTGATCAACCCCGCCTGGAATGCCGAGCTCAACTGGAACTCGGCGACGATGCGTGACAAGTACGACACGCACAAGTCCACCGTCGACGGCTATACGCTCGATGTGTTGCGGGTATTTGATCGGGACGCCGTCTTCGCACCGTACCTGCAAGGCGGTCTGGGCGTGGTTCACTCCAAACCGGGTTTTGCACCGGGGTCCGATGATTTCGGCCTCGAGACCGGTGTTGGCGCGTTTTTGAGGATTTGGCGCAGCGACGACGGCTCCTCGAGCCTGTCTCTGCGGCCTGATGCCAAAGTGCGCTGGGATCTGGGTGGAAGCTTTGTCGGCCATTCTGTCGACGTCCTCCTGACTGTGGGCCTGCAGTTCACGTTCGGCGAACCGAATCGCGCGCCGGCGCCGCCGCCCCCACCTCCGCCGCCTCCTCCGCCCCCCCCGCCACCGCCCCCGCCGCCACCGCCGGTCGGGCCGATCGACAGCGATCATGACGGGGTCTTCGATGACGTGGATCAGTGCCCGAACACCCCGCTCGGCGTGGCCGTGGACAAGGTCGGCTGCCCACTGAAAGGGTCGATCATCCTCGAGGGCGTGAATTTCGCCACCAACTCGGCGACGCTCACCGACGATTCGCGTGCGGTGCTCGACCGTGTGGCGGACACCATGCGCAAGTACCCGAAGCTCAAGATCGAGGTGCAGGGCCATACCGACAGCACGGCCAGCCATGCGTACAACGTGGGCCTGTCCGAGCGCCGGGCTCAGGCCTGCGTCGATTACCTGGAGACGAAGGGGGTCGCGGCCAGCCAGCTCATTGCGCGCGGCTACGGCGAAACTCAGCCCATCGCGACCAACAAGACTACCGCCGGTCGCGCTGAAAACCGGCGCGTCGTGGCGAACATCCTGGAGAATCCGGGCGGCTGAGCGCCCCGGGTCTGCCACGGACTACCTGCCCCGGGAGTGGCCCAGCTGCTCCCGGGGTTTCTTTTATATAAGTAACAATAAGTTATAAAGGATTCTGCAACCTTCGGGCTTTCCCTGCGGCTAGAATGGGGGCGACATCGGATCCCGAAGAACAATGACTCCGACGCCGCCGACCTCGAGCACTTCGCCTTCTCTTAAGCCCGCTACCGAGCGCCGCGTCGTTCATGACCGGCGCCGACGCGTCGTTCGGGCCTTACTGGCCGGCAGCTTCGTCACACGCCGGCGCGGACCTCGCCGCCTGCATGACCGCAGCGTCGCCTCCACCGACTGGCACCATCCGCAGTGGCTTGCCGTGGGGCTCGCCATCCTGCTGTTCTCGGTGGCGGATGCGTTCTTCACGCTGACCCTGCTCGGGAATGGTGCGTGGGAGGCCAATCCCTTCATGGCGCCCCTGGTGCACGGGGATGCGCACCTCTTCGCCGCCACCAAGATCGGACTCACGGCCGGCGGCGTCGTGGCGCTCATCGTGCTCGTCCGAATGCGTGCTTTCGGACGTATACCCGTCAGTGCGGTACTCTACGGCGTGCTGGCGGCCTACGCTGCGCTCGTGGGATACGAGTACTGGCTGATGCAGCAGCTGCCGGTGATCTAGCGTCAGGAAGTGACGCGTTTCCTGGCCTTCCGGCTTCCGATAAAATCTCATACGCCGCTTGCACTTCCGTGCTCGGGCTACGGCCCGTACAGGGCAGTACCTGCATGTTAGAACCCACACCTCTGTACGGCGGCAATGCCGCCTACCTGGAAGCTCTCTACGACCAGTATCTGGTCGATCCGACGAGCGTCGCGGCGCATTGGCGCGAGTATTTCGACCGCCTGGGCCCGCGGCGACCGCAGGAGACTTCCCAGGCGGCCGTTCAGGCCGGCATCGCCGCACGCGCGCACCAGGCTCGGCCTGCGACCTCGGCCAGTCCGACAGCCGCAGGTGACGGGACGGCCGCCAGCGGTTCGGGCGCGAGCGCCAAACAGGCGGCGGTCTCGCGGCTCATCCAGATCTGGATCAATCGCGGACACCTGATCGCGAAGGTCGACCCGCTGGGGATGATGCAGCGGCCGCGGCCGCGGGTGCTGGCGCTCAACTACTTCGGATTGAGCGACGCAGACCTCGATTCGGAATTCTTCACCGCAAGCCGTACCGAAGCTGTCCCGAAGCGCATGAAGCTGCGCGACATCCTGGCGCAGCTCGAGGAGATGTACGCCGGCAGCATCGGCGCGGAGTTTGCGCACGTCTCCAACTCCGAGGAACGGCTGTGGCTGCAGGACCAGTTTCAGGCGGGACGCCATCAGCATCGATTCACCGCGGACGAACAGCGCAATATCCTGTGGCAGCTGACCGCAGCCGAGGGGCTGGAGCGCTACCTGCACACCAAATATGTGGGCCAGCGCCGCTTCTCGCTCGAAGGCGGCGATGCGCTCATTCCGCTGCTGGATGATCTCATTCAGCGCTGCGGCGCGGCCGGTGTGGAGGAGCTCATCGTCGGCATGGCCCACCGCGGGCGGCTGAACGTGCTGGTGAACGTGCTCGGCAAGTCCCCGAGCGACATCTTCTCGGAGTTCGAGGGCAAATACGACCTCGCCCATCAGCAGGGCTCCGGGGACGTGAAGTACCACAAGGGCTTCTCCTCCGACCTGCGCACGTCTGCCGGCAATGTGCACGTCGCGCTCGCGTTCAATCCCTCGCACCTCGAGGTGGTGAACGCGGTGGTCGAAGGCTCGGTGCGCGCACGCCAGGAGCGCCGGGGCGATGCGCGCGGCGAGCGCGTGGTGCCGGTGCTGATCCACGGTGATGCGGCCTTCGCGGGTCAGGGCGTCGTTATGGAAACGCTCCAGCTCTCCCAGGCGCGCGGCTTCTGCACGGGCGGCACGCTGCATCTCATCATCAACAATCAGGTCGGCTTCACGATGTCCGAGCCGAGCGATGCGCGCTCGACCATGTATTGCAGCGATGTCGCCAAGATGCTCGAGGCGCCGATCTTCCACGTCAACGCGGACGACCCCGAGGCGGTCGTGTTCGTTGAGCGCCTCGCGCTCGAATACCGCATGAAGTTCAACAAGGATGTGGTCATCGACCTGGTGTGCTACCGCCGCCACGGCCACAACGAGGCGGACGAGCCGGCAGCAACCCAGCCCGGCATGTATCGCGTGATTCGTCAGCATGCGACCGCACGCAAGCTCTACGCCGACCAGCTCGCGCAGGCCGGCGTGGTGCCCGAAGCCGAGTCGACCCAGATGATCGAACGCTACCGGCAGGGCCTCGATGAGGGGCACCCGCAGGCGCGCGCCTCGCTCGGTCTGATCGGCAACAAGTACACGGTCGACTGGAGCAAGTTCAAGCACGTCGACTGGAACGAGCGGGTGCAGACGAGCGTCGCACCCGACCGGCTGCAATTCCTCGGCCGGCGGATTCTCGCCGTACCCGAAGGATTTACGTCGCATCCGCGTGTGGCGCAGATCCTGGCCAACCGTGCGCGCATGCTGGCCGGTGAGATGCCGCTCGACTGGGGTTGCGCCGAGACGCTGGCCTACGCGGCTCTGCTTGATGATGGCTTCTCGGTGCGTCTGTGTGGCCAGGACAGCGGCCGCGGCACGTTCTTCCATCGTCACGCGGTGCTGCACGAGCAGTCGACCGATGCCACGTACATTCCGCTGCAGCACGTGCGCGAGCATCAACCCCGCTTCGAGGTCATCGACTCGGTGCTCTCGGAGGAGGCCGTGCTGGGCTTCGAGTACGGATTCTCGACGACGGAGCCGAATGCACTGGCGGTGTGGGAGGCGCAATACGGTGACTTCGCCAACGGCGCCCAGGTGATCATCGACCAGTTCATCAGCTCCGGCGAAGCCAAATGGGGCCGGCTGTGCGGTCTTGCGCTGTTTCTGCCTCACGGCTACGAAGGCGCCGGGCCCGAGCACTCCTCGGCACGGCTCGAGCGCTTCCTGCAGCTGTGTGCCGAGCAGAACATGCAGGTGTGCGTGCCCTCGACGCCGGCGCAGATGTTCCACATGCTGCGGCGGCAGATGCTGCGCTCGTTCCGCAAGCCGCTCATCGTCATGACGCCGAAGAGCCTGCTGCGCAATGACCTTTCGGTCTCCTCGCTCGCCGATCTCACCGGCGGAGCGTTCTCGCGCGTCATCGGCGAGATCGATGAGCTGCCGGCGCAGCAGGTGCGCCGCGTCGTCGTCTGCAGCGGCAAGGTTTACTTCGATCTGCTGAAGACGCGCCGGCGCGATGGCATTCGCGATGTGGCGGTGCTGCGGATCGAGCAGCTCTACCCGTTCCCGAATGAGGAGTTCGAGACTGCGCTGCGCGCCTATCCGAATGCGCGCGAGGTGGTCTGGTGTCAGGAGGAGCCGCAGAATCAGGGCGCCTGGTATCAGATCCGCCACCGGCTCGATAACCTGAGCCGCCGTAGCGTCCTGTACGCCGGACGCGCGGCCGCTGCCGCACCGGCCACCGGCATCTCCAAACTGCATGAGACCGAGCAGCAGGCGCTGGTCGATGCGGCTCTGCGTGCGACCTCGACGCAGGATGCCGGCCGCGATACGGCACGCCTGACCTTGAAGGCGGAGGCGGCCGCTGCGCCTGCGCGTAAGGAGAGTCACCGATGAGCATCGAGATCCGTGTTCCCCAGCTGCCGGAGTCGATCACGGATGCGACACTGGTGGCTTGGCACAAGAAGCCGGGGGACGCGATCAACCGCGATGAGAATCTCGCGGATCTCGAGACCGACAAGGTCGTCCTGGAGGTTCCGGCGCCCGCGAACGGCGTCGTGCGTGAGCTGAAAGTGCAAAGCGGCGCCACCGTGACTGCCGGACAGATCCTGGCGGTGCTCGAGGAGGGTGCCGCGGCGGCCAATGCGGCGCCGGCTGCCACCCGGGCGCCTGCCGCCAGTGCGGCCGCGCCAGCAGCCGCGGCGCCCGCCGTTGCCAGTGATGCGGCCAAAGAGGCCGCGAAGCTCAGTCCCTCCGTGCGCCGACTGGTCGAGGAGAACCGTCTCGATCCGGCCGCGATTCCCGCATCGGGGCGCGATGGCCGGCTCACCAAATCAGATATCGTCGGTTACCTCGACAAACGCACGCAGCCGGTGCCGGCCCAGGCGCCAGCGGCTGCGCCCGCTCCTGCGCCTGCGGCAAGATCCACCCCCGCACCGGCTGCAGCGCGCGCGGAACAGCGTGTGCCGATGTCTCGGCTCCGCCAGCGCATCGCCCAACGTCTCGTCGAAGCGCAGTCCACACAGGCGCTGCTCACCTCGTTCAACGAAGTGGATCTGACGGCTGTGAGCGCGCTGCGCGCACGCTACAAGACAGAGTTCGAGAAGCGCGAGGGCGTGAAGCTGGGCTTCATGTCCTTCTTCGTGAAGGCGGCGATCGAGGCCCTCAGGCGCTTCCCGGTACTGAACGCGTCGGTCGACGGCACCGACATCATCTACCACGAGTACTACGACATCGGAGTCGCGGTCTCAACCGATCGCGGCCTGATGGTGCCGATCGTGCGCAACGCGGATGCCAAGAGCTATGGCGAGATCGAGAAGGAGATCGGCGCGTATGCCGCGAAGGCGCGCGAAGGCACGATCGCGCTCGAGGATCTGACCGGTGGCACTTTCACCATCACTAATGGCGGGGTGTTCGGCTCGCTCATGTCGACGCCGATCGTCAACGCGCCGCAGAGCGCCATCCTCGGCATGCACAAGATCCAGGAGCGTCCGATGGTGATCGACGGCCAGATCGCCATCCGCCCCATGATGTATCTCGCGGTGACCTACGATCACCGCATCATTGACGGCCGCGAGGCGGTACAGTTTCTCGTGGCCATCAAGGACTGCCTGGAAGATCCGGGCCGCATGCTGCTTGGCATCTGACATGGCCGACAACTTCGATGTGATTGTCATCGGCGCCGGCCCGGCAGGCTATCCGGCGGCGATCCGGGCGGCACAGAACAAGCTCACCGTGGCGTGCATCGATGAGTGGAAGAATCTCGATGGCAAGCCTGCCCTCGGCGGCACTTGCCTGAATGCGGGCTGCATTCCTTCAAAGGCGCTGCTCGAGTCGACCGAGCTCTACCACCGGGCGCGTGAGGAATTCGCGACGCACGGCATCAAGCTGAGCGGCGTCGAGCTGGATCTTGCGACCATGCAGAGGCGCAAGAGCGGCATCGTGAGCAAGATGACCGATGGCATCGCCGGGCTGTTCAAGGCCGCTGGCGTCACGCCGCTGCAGGGTCATGGGCGCCTGCTCGCCGGCAACAAAGTGCAGTTCACCGGCCACGACGGCAGCAAGCGCGAGCTGTCTGCGAAGAACGTCGTGCTGGCCTCCGGATCCTCGCCCATGGAGCTCAAGAGCGCGCCATTCGATGGCAAGCACATCGTCGATTCGTGGGGCGCGCTCGAGATCGATAGTGTCCCGAAGCGGCTCGGCATCATTGGTGCCGGCGTGATCGGCGTCGAGCTGGGGAGCGTGTGGCGCCGGCTGGGCAGCGAAATCGTGATCCTGGAAGCGCTCAACGATTTCCTTCCCATCGCCGATCAGCAGCTGGCACGCGAGGCACTGCGCCAGTTCAAGCGCCAGGGTCTGGATATCCGACTGGGCGCGAAAGTAACGTCGGCGGCGGTCAAGGCAGGAGCGGTGAACGTCTCCTACAGCGATGCGCAGGGCGCACAGTCGGTCACCGTCGACAAGCTCGTGGTCGCGATCGGCCGCCGGCCGTACACGCGCGATCTTCTGGCGCCGGAGGTCGGCGTGAAGCTCGATGAGCGTGGCTTCATCCACGTCGATGAGCACTGTCGCACCGGGGTGAGTGGCGTCTGGGCGGTCGGAGACTGCGTGCGCGGCCCGATGCTCGCGCACAAGGGCAAGGAGGAAGGCGTCATGGTCGCCGACCTCATCGCCGGCAAGTACGGTGAGATGAACTACAAGACCATTCCCTCCGTCATCTACACCGCCCCGGAGATCGCCTGGGTGGGTGCGACCGAGGAGCAGGTCAAGGCGAGCGCTCGCCAGTACAAGATCGGAGTATTCCCGTTTCTGGCAAGCGGTCGCGCTCGCGCACTCGAGTCCACTGCCGGGTTCGTCAAGCTGATCGCCGCACAGGACGACGATGAGATTCTGGGCGTGCATATCATCGGACCCTACGCGGGCGAGCTGATCGCCGAGGCCGTACTCGCCATGGAGTACTGTGCGAGCAGCGAAGATCTGCAGCGCACGATTCACGCGCACCCAACGCTGTCCGAGGCCGTGCACGAGGCGGCACTCGCAGTCGACAAGCGCGCAATCGATTCCATCAACCGATGAGCGAGCGATGAGTGACGCGGCGCGCAGCGCGGGCGGCGTGTCGCTCACGCTCGCCGACGTCCGCGAGGCGCACGCGCGCATCCGGCCGTACATCCACCGCACGCCGGTCATGACCAGTGCCACGCTCGATGAGCTCGCGGGTGGGCAGCTGTACTTCAAGTGCGAGAACTTTCAGAAGATCGGCGCGTTCAAGGCGCGCGGTGCGCACAACGCGGTCTTCGCGCTGACACCGCAAGAGGCGGCACACGGGGTGGCGACCCATTCCTCGGGCAATCACGGCGCCGCCGTTGCGTTGGCTGCGAGAAGCCGGGGCATACCGGCCTACGTCGTCATGCCGAGCAATGTCGCGGCGGTGAAGAAGGAGGCGGTGGCCCGCTATGGCGCTCAGGTCACCTTCTGCGAGCCGAGCCTCGCTGCGCGCGAGCGCACCGTTGAACAGCTCCTCGCCGCCACCCATGCCTACTTCGTGCACCCCTACAACGACTTGCGAGTGATGGCGGGGCAGGGGACCTCGGTGCTCGAGCTGCTGGAAGAGGTACCCGATCTCGATGTCATCGTCTGTCCCGTGGGCGGTGGTGGGCAGATCGCCGGAGTGGCCGTCGCCGCGAAGGGCGTGAAGCCCGGCATCCGTGTCATCGGCGCCGAGCCTGCGGCGGCGGATGATGCGCGCCGCTCGCTTCAGTCCGGAACACGAGTCATGGCGAATGATCCGCAGACGATCGCCGATGGCCTGCGGGCCTCGCTCGGAGATCTGAGCTTCGCGCTGATCCGGGAGCACGTGGATGACATCGTGACGGTGAGTGAAGCCGCCATCGTGAGCGCGATGCGCCGCGTGTGGGAAGTCATGAAGATCGTGATTGAGCCCTCGTCCGCGGTGCCCGTCGCGGCCTTGCTCGAGGGCGCGTTGCCCGCCGCAGGCCGGCGAATCGGCGTCATTCTCTCGGGCGGCAACGTCGACACCGACCGGCTGCCCTGGCTGAAATAGCCCCGTCGCCCGCGCCGCGGCGCGCCGTCCGCGCGCTCAGCGCACCCGCCTCACGTCGAGCACATTCGGCACCGCCGAGCAGCGTTTGATCAGACGCGCGAGCTGCTCCAGGTCATGCACGGCCAGGTGCAACGTGACGCTCGCCGTGGCGCGCGCACGGTCGGTCGTCGTGGTCATGGCCTCGATACTCAGGCGCTCCTGGGCAACGATGTCGCTCACGTCACGCACGAGTCCCGGGCGGTCGAGCGCCGAGATCACCAGCTCGATCGACAACCGGTCGGTGTCATCCGCGGTCCAGCTCACCTTCAGGACGCGCTCGGGCTTGCCGGTGCGCATGCGCGCAAGACTCGGACAGTCGGCGCGATGGATCGTGACGCCGCGCCCCAGCGTCACATAGCCCGCGATCGGCTGCGGCCGCAGCGGCGCGCAGCACCGGGCGAGCGTGATCGGCAGATCACCCACGCCCTCGATCTCCACCGGGCTGCGACGCGACGCACGGCTCGGGCGCGCCCGCCGGCGCGGCGCGGGCGGCGGGGTGGGCGCGACCCGCGCGACGGCCTGCGCCAGCTGAGTCGCGGTGATCTCGCCCTCACCCAGGAGCTGATACAGATGATCCGCATCGCGTGCGCCCAGCTGGGCAGCGATCGCGGCCAGCGCCTCGGGAGTCCCGCTCACGCGGGCGAGCTCACGCTCGGCGATCGAGCGGCCCGCCGTGCGATTGTCCGTCGCATCCTGCTGGCGGAACCAGGCGCGCACCTTGGCTCGGGAGCGCTGGGCGGCCAGATACCCGAGCTCCGGGGCGAGCCAGTCCCGGCTCGGCGCCGGATGTTTGCCCGCGATGATCTCGACCACCTCACCGTTGGAGAGCACGTGCGTCAGCGGCACGATGCGGCCGTTCACCTTGGCGCCACGGCAGCGGTGCCCGAGGTCACTGTGCACGTGATAGGCGAAATCAAGCGGCGTCGCGCCCTGGGGCAGATCGATCACTTCGCCTTTCGGCGTCAGCGCGTATACCCGATCCGAGAACAACTGGGTTCGCAGTCGCTCGAGGCTGTCCCGCTCGGATTCGGCCCCCTCGCCTGAGGTGAGCATGCGCCGCACCGCTTCGATCTTGCGCTCGTAGCGCGCATCGCGGCTGCCGCCTTCCTTGTACTGCCAGTGAGCGGCCACGCCGAGCTCGGCGTGCTCGTGCATCTCGGGCGTGCGGATCTGCACTTCCACACTCCGGCCCTCCGGGCCGATGACGGCGGTGTGAATCGAGCGGTAGTGGTTGTCCTTGGGAGTGGCAATGTAATCGTCGAATTCGCCCTGAATGAACGCCCAGCGCTCATGCACCACACCGAGCGCGGTGTAGCAGTCCTCGACGGAGTCGGCGACGATGCGCACGGCGCGCACATCGAAGATCTGCTCGAAGGGCAGCTGCTTGCGCTGCATCTTGCGGAAGATGCTGTAGATGTGCTTCGGGCGCCCGTAGACCTTCGCCTCGACGCCTGCTGCCAGGAGCGCGCTGCGAAGCTCGCTGCAGAACGCCTCGATGTAGCGCTCCCGGTCGGCACGCTTCTGGTTGAGCGCCGCGGCGAGCCGGTGGTAGTCCTCGGGTTGCAGGTAGCGGAACGCGAGATCCTCAAGTTCCCACTTGAATTGCCACACACCGAGGCGATTGGCGAGCGGGGCGAAGATGCCGCGCGCGGCGGCGGCCAGGCGCTGACGCTCGCTCTCGGCAAGCGAGCGCGCATGCCGCAACTGCACGATCTCCTCCGCGAGCCTGGCGAGCACGAGACGGGGATCGCTCACCACCGCCAGCAGCATCTTGCGCACCGTCTCGGCCTGGCGCGCATCGAGTCCCTGGGCGGGTGACCAGTCGGGCGGCAGGCCCAGTACACCGAGCGGCTGCAAGGCCGCGGCGGTGCGCGCCGCTTCGGCGCCGATGACGCGTGCGAGTGCCTCGATCGTGACGCGCGCGCCTTGCAGTACCGGCCGCGCGAGCACCGCCTTCGCGAGTTCCGCATCCGAACTCAGCACCGCAATCAATCCGGCGGCTTCGATCGAATGGTCGAGCGTCGCCGGCTCGATGCTGAACGACTGCTCGAGCAGCGCGCGCGCGGCCGTCAGGGCAGCGTCGATTTCAGGCGGGACGAGGTGGGCGGTTTCCACAGCGGGCAGAGCGATTTGCGGCTATGATACGAGGAATGCCGAAGTACCGGACGAGGTCATGGCGGGCATTTGATCCCGGCGCGGCCGCGCCGGCACTGGCGCCCATCAATCGAGTGCGGATACTCGGACTCGACCCCGGCTCCCGCCGCACTGGTTTCGGGCTGATCGAGTCCCAGGGCGCCGATTCGGTGCACATCATCCACGGCTGTATCCAATCCGAAGGCGAATCGCTGGCGGAGCGACTGCGTTTCATCTCCGAGGCCGTCGCCGCGCTCGTCGCGGAGCACCGGCCGCATGAGGTCGCGATCGAGCGCGTGTTCGTCAACCGCAATGCCGACAGTGCCCTGAAGCTCGGGCAGGCGCGCGGGGCCGCGCTCGGCGCCGTACCGCTGGGCACGCCGGTATTCGAGTACGCTCCGCGCGCCATCAAGATGACCGTGGTGGGCTATGGGGGCGCCGAGAAGCAGCAGATCGTGCATATGATGCAGACACTCCTGAAGATCAGTGGGCCGCTGCCGCTCGATCCGGCCGACGCGCTGGCCGTTGCCCTGTGCCACGCGCATTCGCGGCGGCTCCACGTGCTCGCGGCCGGCGCATGATCGGATCCCTGCAGGGCCGGATCACCGGCAAGTCGCCGCCCCAGCTGCTCATCGAAGTCAATGGCGTCGGCTACGAGCTCGAGGTGCCGATGTCGACGTTTTTCCACCTGCCGGCTCTCGGTGCCGACGTACGTCTGCTCACGCATCTGGTGGTGCGCGAGGATGCGCACGTGCTGTACGGCTTTGCGACCGAGCCGGAGCGGCGACTGTTCCGCAATCTGCTGCGTGTGTCGGGCGTCGGACCGAAGATCGCGCTCGCCTTGCTGTCGGGGATCAGCGTCGAGGCGTTCGCCCGCTGTGTCGAGAATGAGGACATCGCCGCACTCACGCATGTGCCTGGGATCGGCCGCAAGACGGCCGAGCGGCTCATCATCGAGATGCGCGACCGGCTGAAGCTCATGGAGAAGCTGCCGGGCGCCGCAACCCCCGTCGCTGCCAACGCCGCGCGTACGCCCGAGATGGAGGCGTTCGATGCGCTGGTTGGCCTTGGCTGCCGACCCGCCGAGGCGACGCGCTTGCTGCAAGCCGTGGGTCCGGGTACACATTCGACGGAGGAGCTGATCCGACGCGCGCTGCAGGCTGCCGCGCGCGACTAGAGGTAGCTGCACCGTGGAAGCCGAACGTACATTGAGCGCCGACGTGCGCCCCGAAGAAGAGGCGATCGAGCGCGCGATCCGCCCGCGTCGCCTCGCCGACTATGTCGGCCAGACGGCGGTGAAGGCGCAGCTCGAGATCTTCGTTACTGCTGCGCGCCAGCGCAACGAAGCACTCGATCACGTGCTGATCTTCGGGCCGCCCGGTCTGGGTAAGACCACGCTCGCCAATATCCTGGCCGCCGAGCTCGGCGTGAATCTCCGCCAGACCTCGGGACCGGTGCTCGAGCGGCCGGCGGACCTCGCCGCGCAGCTCACCAATCTGCAGCCGCGCGATGTCTTCTTCATCGACGAGATCCATCGCTTGAGCCCGGTTGTCGAGGAAGTGCTCTACCCGGCGATGGAGGACTACCAGCTCGACATCATGATCGGAGAGGGTCCGGCAGCCCGCTCGATCAAGCTCTCCCTACCACCCTTCACGCTGGTCGGCGCGACGACTCGCGCGGGCCTGCTCACCTCGCCGCTGCGCGACCGGTTCGGGATCGTGCAGCGGCTCGAGTTCTACGGCGTTGAGGATCTGGACCGGATCGTGCGCCGCTCGGCCGGGATCCTGAGTGTCCAGATTGACGGCGGCGGTGCGCGCTGCATCGCGCAGCGCTCCCGCGGCACGCCGCGGATCGCGAATCGGCTGCTGCGCAGGGTTCGCGATTACGCGCAGGTGAAGGCGGGGGGCACGATCGATGAGGCGGTGGCGAACGCCGCCCTGGACCTGCTCGAGGTCGATCCGCAGGGCTTCGATGCCCTGGACCGCAAACTCCTCGCGACGATCATAGACAAGTTCGACGGTGGTCCCGTCGGCATCGACAGTCTCGCCGCCGCCATCGGCGAGGAGCGCGGCACGCTAGAGGATGTGATCGAGCCCTTCCTGATTCAGCAGGGCTTTCTCATGCGCACCGCGCGCGGCCGGATCGCCACCCGCAAGGCCTACCTGCACCTCGGGCTCGCCGTGCCGGAACGCGCCAGTGGAACCCTCGAGTTATTCGAGGATGAGAAGTGAGCCTGTATTGCCTGCCGGTGCGGATCTACTGGGAGGACACCGACGGCGGCGGCGTCGTGTTCTACGCCAACTATCTCAAATATCTCGAGCGTGCCCGAACCGAATGGCTGCGTCACCGCGGCTACGATCAGAGCGCGCTCGCGAGGCGCAGCGGCGTCGTCTTCGCCGTGCGCAGCGCCCGGATCGAGTACAAGCTGCCGGCGCGGCTGGACGACATACTGCTCGTCACCTGCGAGCCCCGCCGAGCGGGCGCCGCCTCGCTCGCTTTCCAACAGCGCATTTTCCGCCACGACGCCGAAGCGCGCGCCGGGGCGCCTGCGGCAGGCGAGCTGTCAGCATCCGAGCTCGAGCGCCATGAACTCATCACCACGGCCGAGGTCAGCATCGCGTGCATCGATGCCCGGACTTTTCGGCCGCAGCGCATGCCGGAGTTCCTGGTGGGCGCGCTGCAAGCTTAAGTCGCAAGCATAAGGAGTCAGCCCGAGATGCCAGCGGATCTCTCGCTCGTTCGCCTGATTCTGCAGGCCAGCGTTCCGGTTCAGATCGTAATCGGTCTGCTCGCGTTCGCCTCGATTACCTCGTGGGCGATCATCTTTCGCAAACGCACGCTGATTCGCGGCGCGCGTCGCCAGGCCGACGAGTTCGAGCACAGCTTCTGGTCGGGCGGCGACCTCGCCCAGCTCTACCGCAATATCGAAGCTCGTGGCGGCGCCACCGGCATGGAGAGCATTTTCGAGTTCGGCTTTCGCGAATTCGCGCGCCTGAAACAGCAGGGCGGGGTGCCGACCGACCAGCTCCTCGAAGGAGCCCGGCGCGCCATGCGCGTTGCTCAGCTGAAAGAGATAGACCGCCTGGAGCAGAGTCTCTCGACGCTTGCGACCGTGGGCTCGACCAGCCCGTACGTCGGCCTCTTCGGCACCGTCTGGGGCATCATGAGTGCTTTCAGCTCGCTCGGTAACGTGCAGCAGGCCACCCTGGCGATGGTCGCACCGGGCATCTCCGAGGCGCTGATTGCGACCGCGATAGGTCTCTTTGCCGCCATACCGGCCGTGGTGGCCTTCAACCGCTATGCGGACCAGGTCGGCCGGCTCGAAATGCGGTATGACGCGTTCATGGAGGAGTTCTCCTCCATTCTGCAGCGGCACGCCGCGCGCGGCGGCAGTGGGGGAGGCTGACCATGGCTCAACTGACGCGCGGCCGGCGGCTCATGGGCGAGATCAACGTCGTGCCCTACATCGACGTGATGCTGGTGCTCCTCATTATCTTTATGGTGACCGCACCGCTTCTGGCACAGGGCGTGAAGGTCGAACTTCCCAAGGCCGCCGCCGAGCCCCTCGATCCGGAGCTGCTCAAGAACTCCAACCCGCTTGTGTTGTCGATAGATCGTCAGGGCCGGATGTATCTCAACGTAGGAGCCAGGCCCAACCAGGCGCTCGATGAGGCGACCGTGTCCCTGCGAACGTCCGCGGCCCTGCAGCGCAAGCCCGATCTGCCGGTGCTGTTGAAGGCGGACTACAGGATCGAGTATGGACGAGTCATGAATGCGATGGTGTTGCTGCAGCATGCGGGGGTGAAGAAAGTCGGATTCGTGAGCGAGCCACTGCCCGATCACTCATGACGGAAGGTTCGCGCGCTCGCTGGGTGCCGATTGTGCTGTCGGTGCTGCTGCACGGCGGGCTGATCGGCGTGTTTGTCTATGGGTGGCTGCTGTTTCGCAGCCAGACCCAGCCGGTGAGGGCGCTCGCGATCAATGCCACGGTCGTGGACTCCCGGGTGCTGGCGGGTGTGAGCAAGCCGGCGCCGACACCGCCGGTACCGGCACCGACTCCGCCACCGACCGCGACGGCACCACCGCCGCCGGCGCCACCGACTCCGGCGCCCCAGCCGGCCCCGGAGCCGGCTCCCGCGCCGAAGCCGCCGGAAGCGGCGCAAAAGGCCGCCGAGCAGCGCGCCGCGCAGGAGAAGGCCGCCAAAGCCGCCGCCGCGTTGGCAGCAGCCGAGGAAGCCAAACGCAAGGCGGAGGAAAAGAAGCGTCAGGCCGAGGAGGCGAAGCGCAAGGCCGAGGAGGAGCGCTTCAACGCTGACAGCCAGGCCGACCTCCGGCGCAGCCTGCAGGAAGAGGAAAAGGTGCAGCAGGCGACGACCAATGGGCAGCTGGCGAGCTGGCTGCAGCAGATCGCCAGTCGCATCGAAAGTTCCTGGCACCGGCCGCCGTCCGCCCGACCGGGAATCGACTGTACGGTCTTTCTGACACAGGTACCGGGTGGTCAGATTGTTAACGTGAAGCTGGAATCGTGTAATGGTGATGCTGCGGTCAAGCAGTCGATCGTGGATGCGGCCTACCGCGCCTCGCCGCTGCCCCCGCCGCCCGACCCGGCGCTGTTTCAGCGCGAGGTCCAGGTGCGGTTCGTTCCGCGTGACTGAAGATTAGAGTGAAGATCATGCTGAAACGTCTGTTTGCACTCGCCGGCCTCGCCCTCGCGGCGCTGTTCGCCCCTGCCACGTGGGCGCAATTGAAGGTGGAGATCACCTCCGGCGTCACCGATCCGATTCCGATTGCCGTGGTGCCGTTCGCGAGCACAGCGGCGGCGCTGCCGGCCGACATCGCGGAAGTGGTGCAGCACGATCTGGAGGGCAGCGGACGTTTTCGAGCCATGCCACGCGCCCAGATGAGCGTCAAACCCTCGCGGGCTGCCGACGTGGCTCTCGCCGACTGGCGCGCGAACGGGTACGACTATGTCGTCGTGGGACGCGTAAGTGTCACTACGAGCGGGGAGTACGCCATCGAGTTCGACCTGCTCAACGCGCTGAACGGCGAGCAGCTGGTCGCGAGCCAGCGCTTCACCGGCCAACCGAGCGCCGTGCGCGATGCGGCTCATCGCGTGAGCGATGTCATCTACGAAAAGATCCTCGGCGTGCGCGGCGCCTTCGCCACGCGCATCGCCTACGTATCGGTCGAGGGCGCGCCTCCCGCCCAGCACTTCCAGCTCTTCATCGCCGATGCGGACGGCGAAAATTGGCACGTCGTACTCGACTCGCGCCAGCCGGTGATGTCACCGGCGTGGTCGCCGGATGGTCAGTGGCTGGCCTACGTTTCTTTCGAGAACAAGATCTCCTCGGTCTATATTCAGCAGGTGCGCACTGGCGAGCGGCGTCAGGTGTCCGCGCGAGCCGGGATCAACGGCGCCCCGAGCTTCTCGCCCGACGGGCGCACGCTCGCCCTCACCCTGGGCGGCAGCGGTGGCAACCCGGACATCTATCTGCTCGACCTGGCGACCCAGCAGCTCACGCGCGTGACGGATGATCCCGCCATCGACACGGAAGCGGTATGGGCACCCGACGGGCGCTCCTTGTATTTCACGTCCGACCGCGCGGGCGGTCCGCAGATCTACCGCATCGGCATCGGACCGGGGGAGCGTCCCAAGCGCATCACCTTCGGCAGCAGTTACTGCGCGCGACCGCGTATCTCCCCCGATGGCACGCAACTCGCGATGGTCATGCTGGATCAGGGCAACTACCGCATCGCCGTGCAGGATCTGGCGAGCGGCACTGTGCGCGTGCTCTCGCGCGGTAAGCTGGACGAGGCGCCGAGTTTTGCGCCCAACGGCGCCATGCTGATTTACGCGGGCGCGGAAAACGGTCACACGGTGCTGCAGCGGATTTCGGTCGATGGCCTGACTTCGCAGCGGCTGACCGCGGCGCAGGCCGCGGTGCGCGAGCCCGTGTGGGCGCCGTTCTCGCACTGATGAAATGTGATAAAAAGCGCTGCCGCGCCGGCGGCTTGGAGGAACCATGATGCGACGATTCTTTCCCTTGGCGCTGCTTGCGACGGCCCTGGTGCTTGCGGGCTGTCATGCCAAGCCGCCTGTGCAGTCCTCGTCCGGAAACTCCGCCGTTCCGGCCAACGGTGCGGGCGCCTCGAGCGCCGGCGCGAATGGGGCGAGTGCCAATGCCGGCGCGGGCGCGGCCGGGGAGGATGCGGCGGGTCCGCAGGAGGGCGTGCTCGCCCGGCGTATCATCTATTTCGACTTCGACAGCAGCGAGATCCATCCGGAGGGCGCTGAAATCATCGCGGGCCATGCGAAATACCTCACCGCTCACTCAGCGATGCGTGTGCGGCTCGAGGGCCATACCGACGAGCGCGGCTCACGCGAATACAACATCGGACTCGGCGAGCGCCGGGCACAGGCGGTACGCCGTGCCATGCTGCTGCAGGGAGTCTCCGATGCGCAGATCGCCACCGTGAGCTATGGCGCCGAGCGCCCGGCAGTCGCCGGCAGTGACGAAGCCGCGTGGTCGAAGAACCGCCGCGTGGAGATCGTCTATCTCAAGTAGCCGCCAGCCCGAGGTGTTCCGCATGCGCCATCTGCCACTGCTGTGCATGGTCGCGCTCGGCGCGTCGCTCACTGCCTGCGAGACGACGCCGCCGGAGCAGGACCCGGTGCAGATCAAACTGAACGACCTGGATTCGCGCACGACGCGCATCGAGCGGGTCGTTTCCAACCAGAGCCTGGTCGAGCTCGCGCAGCGCGTGGATGCACTGCAGGCGCAGGTGCGCACGCTTCAGGGACAGCTCGATGAGGTGCAAAACTCGAATGAGGCGCTGAAGAAGCAGCAACGCGACCTCTACGCCGACCTCGACCGGCGGCTGTCGCAGCGGGGTGCCGCGGATACGCTGGTCACGGGTGGTGCGGCCGGCGCGGCTGCGGGGGCGGCGGCAGGGGCGGGGGCGTCACCCGTAGCCGCGGAGCAGGCGGCTTACAATCAGGCCTTCGATGCACTGAAGAACGCCAAGTACCCGGAAGCGATCCGGGGCTTCCAGGAGTTCCTGACGAGTTATCCCAAGAGCGACCTTGCCGACAACGCGCAGTACTGGCTCGGTGAGTCGTTCTACGTGACGCGCGATTTTCAAAGTGCGCAGAGTACCTTCCGCGCCGTGCTCAATCGCACGCCGCCCTCGCGCAAGGCACCCGATGCGCTCCTTAAACTGGGGTTTTCTCAGTTCGAGCTCAAGCAGTACAGCGAGGCGCGCACTACGCTTGCCGATGTGACCCGCCGCTTTCCGGACAGCAGTGCCGCGAAGCTCGCCGAGAAGCGCCTGAGCGAATTCCCGGCCGACGCACACTGAAGGCGCGTACCGTGTGCCGCTGTCATGACGCGCCTCAAAATCACCGAGATCTTCCGCTCGCTGCAGGGTGAGGCCGACACCGCGGGGATTCCGACGGTCTTCGTTCGCCTGACCGGATGCCCGCTGCGCTGCGGCTATTGCGACACGGCTTACGCATTCCACGGCGGTGAGTGGTGGTCGCTCGATGACATCGTGCGGCGAGTGCGTGAGCTCGATACTCACCACGTATGCATCACAGGCGGGGAGCCACTCGCGCAGCGCAGCTGTGCCGAGCTTCTCACGCGCTTGTGCGATGAGGGCCTGCGTGTCTCGCTGGAGACGAGCGGGGCCATGTCGCTGGAGGCCGTCGATCCCCGGGTCGTGAAAGTCGTTGACTTGAAGACGCCGGGATCGGGCGAAGTGCAGCGCAACCGCTACGAGGAATTGAGCCGCCTCGATGCCAAGGATCTGGTGAAGTTCGTCATCGTCGATCGGGCCGACTACGACTGGAGCCGCGCCAAGCTCGACGAATTAGGCCTCGCCGCACGCTGCGGCGTGCTGTTCTCCCCGAGTCACGAGCAGCTGCCGCCGGGGACGCTGGCCGACTGGATTCTCGAAGATCGCTTGCCGGTGCGTCTGCAGATTCAGCTCCACAAGTATCTGTGGGGCAACGTGCCAGGAAGGTAAGCGATGCGCGCCATCGTGCTGCTCTCCGGCGGGCTTGATTCGGCGACCGCGCTCGCCGTGGCGCGTGCGCGCGGACTCGAGTGCTTCGCGCTGTCCGTGGACTACGGCCAGCGCCACGTGGCCGAGCTCACCGCCGCCGCGGCCGTCGCGCGCCAGCTCGGTGCCCGCGAGCATCGCATCATGCGCGTGGATCTCGCAGGCATCGGCGGCTCGGCGCTGACCGATCCTGGCATTGCGGTGCCCGAGCAATCCACGAGCGGCATTCCCGTCACTTACGTGCCGGCGCGCAACACCATCATGCTCGCGCTCGCGCTCGGCTGGGCCGAGGTCGCCCTGGCCGATAGCATCTATATCGGCGTGAACGCCATCGACTACTCCGGCTACCCCGACTGCCGCCCGGAATTCATTGCTGCCTTCGCAGCGCTAGCGGCCAGGGCGACCAAGGCCGCCGTCGAAGGGCAGCCATGCCGGATCGAGGCACCGCTCCTCGAGCTCACCAAGGCCGACATCATTCGCGAGGGCACCCGCCTCGGAGTCGACTTCAGCCTCACCGTCTCGTGCTATCAGGCGGATGAGCAGGGCCGCGCATGTGGCCGCTGTGATTCCTGCCGAATCCGGCGCGGCGGTTTTGCGGACGCGGGGGTGGGGGATCCCACGCGCTATCGCCAGGTGAGTTAGTCGGCGAATCCCGCGAGCGTTGCGAACTCTGCCAGCGGCGCGCGATCGGTGCGCAGCCGGTTCACGGGCGCCGACTCATCGCGATAGCCCAGCGCCATCCCGCAAAAGAGCATCCGCTCGGGCGGCAACTTCAGATAATCGCCCACGATGCGGTACCAGCCCGCCCAGGATTCCTGCGGACAGGTATGCAATCCCTGCTCGCGGGCGAGCAGCATGATGTTCTGCATGAACATGCCGATGTCGGCCCACTGATCCGATCCCATGGCGCGATCGACGCTGAAGAAGAGGGCTACCGGCGCACCGAAGAGCTCGAAATTGCGTGCGTACTGCGCGAGCCGCCCAGGCTTGTTGTCGCGCGCGATGCCCAGAATCGCGTACAGGTCCTCGCCGACCTTGTGGCGCCTCGAGCGGTAAGGCTCCTTCAGATCCGGCGGGTAGATGTTGTATTCGGTGCCTTCGCCCATCGGATGAGCGGCGACCTTCGCTCGCACCAGCGCCAGCAATTCCGCGAGCGGTGCGCCGGTCAGCGCGTGCACAAACCAGGGCTGCAGGTTGCCACCGGAGGGTGCGCGCTTGGCAGTTTCGAGCATCTGACGCACGAGCCCAGCAGGGACCGGTGTGTCGAGAAACCGGCGGCAGCTCATGCGGCTGTCGATCGCTTCAGTGACTTTCATAATGCGTAGATCATAGTGCGGCGGCTCTGTAGTATCATCCGCGGCCCCGCCCGGGAGCTGTATCTTACGGGGCGTTAGCTCAGTCGGTAGAGCATCGGACTTTTAATCCGCTGGTCGACGGTTCGATTCCGTCACGCCCCATGTCCTCCCACGACATGACTCAGAAGTGGCCTGGAACCTGGCCATCCGCTACTGTTCCGGGCGGAGGGTCAACCATGAAGATCTCGGCGTCGCTGTGCCTCCTGCTGCTCGTGGTATCGAGCGCGCAGGCGGCCTCCAAGTCCACACCGGTCCCTGCGCCGACGTGCGATCGCGAATGCCTGCGCGGCATGATCACGACGTATCTGTACGCGCTGCTGAAGCACGACAGCGGCAAGCTTCCGGTCAGTGACAAACTGCGCGTGACGGAAGACGCGATCGAGAAGCCGCTCGCCAAGGTGAGCTTGCTGAACACCGTGACTCGCCTGCGCGGCTTCCGGCAGGACATCCTCGATGAGCGCATGGGCATGGCGGGCGCGGACGTCGTCGTGGAAGAAAGCGGTGCGCCGACGATGCTGGTCGTGCGCCTCAAGGTCGTGGATCGGAAGATCACCGAGATCGAGACCGTAGCGACCCGCGGCCGTGCCGAAGGGCTGATCTTCAATATCGACGGCCTGAGCGCACCGAGCGAGGTCATGAACTACGCGCCGCGGCCTGAACAGCTCGCCTCACGCGACGACGCGATCAAGGCGGCGCTGCATTACCCCGCAGGACTCAATTCCGCAAAGACCTTCGCCGCGGTAGATGCGCCGTTCGCTCCCAACGCGTATCGCTATGAGAACGGCCAAATCATGGCCGGGCCGGACTGCAAGTTCGCGCCGGGCTGCCAGAACATTGCGACGCAATCGCTCGAGATCTTCAATCGCCTGGGCAAGGTCACGACACGCGTCGTCGGGGTCGACGAGAGAATGGGCATCGTCTGGCTGCGGATGAATTGGGGTGTGCGCGAGAGCGGCGGCGATCAACTCACCGTGTGGGAGTCGTTCAAGGTCTACGACGGACAGATCCACGCGGTCGAGGCGTTCATGAGGATCCTGCCGTTTCAGTTGGCCAACGGCGGCTGGGACTAGGCCAGTGCGAGCCTTGCCCGCGCGCAGACAGCGCTCCTTGAGTTCGCGCTAAGCTCACCTGGCAATCCACAGCAATCGAGGGGACCTCATGGGCACCAGAAGATTGATCAGTACAGTCTCTGCGATCACGGCACTTGTGCTGCTTGGTACGAGCGTGACGTTCGCGCAAGGTGCTCCCCCAAGAGGAGGATTCAGACTTCCGCCGCTGCTGATGCAGAGCACCGCGTTCGAGGACGGCGGCATCGTCCCGCAGAAGTACGCCGGCCGTAGCGGCGTCCAGCCGGACTTCACGTTCTCCAATGCACCGGAAGGGACGGTGACGTACGCCATCATTCTTCACGATCTTGATGTCGCCGTCGGCGGCGGCACGGATGATGTCCTGCACTGGGTCGCCTGGAATATTCCGGCTTCGGCGAACGGCATTCCTGAAGGCAAACTCCCGGAGGGCTCAGTGACGGGCAAGAACCTCGCGGGTCAGAACACCTACATGGGTCCCGGCGCCCCTCCGGGCCCGCGATATCACCATTACGTGTTCGAGCTGTATGCATTGAATTCGAAGCTCGATCTGCCCGACACCGCGAGCCGCGCCGAACTGCTGGCCGCGATGAAGGGAAAGACAGTCGCGAAGGCTGCCTACGTCGGGCGCTATCGCAGCCCGCCTCCGGCGAATCCGGCTCCGACCAAATAGCCAAGTCGCGCGTCGGGGATGCCAGAGGGGGAGCCGAGCGAGCCGAACAGCGTCGAGGCTGTGATCCACTACGTGGATCCGAGCGGACCGATCGGCGGGATCGACGACGTCGAGCGCGAACGTTCGACGTTTCGACTGGTGCCTCATGTCATGCCCATCCGCGATGCGCGACCCCTGCGGGAGCGACTCGCGCTCGAGACGAACGGCTTCGTATGGTTGCGGCACCCTACATCGGTCGCCGATTTTACGGATGAGCGCGCCGTCGAGCAGGTCTACCTGCCAGAGGCCGCAGCGATCGTGCGCCGCCTCATGCAGGCCGATCATGTGCTGGTGTTCGGTCACGTGCGGCGAGATGGCTCGCTTAACACGAGTCCTCATCGGCCGGTGTTCAACGCCCACATCGACTATGACGAGCCGACGGTACGCGCCATTGCGCGCCGACTACTGGGCGCCGAAGAGTACGAGCGACGCGCCTCGCAACGCATCGTGCTGAGCAACGTCTGGCGCCCGCTTGCGCCGGTCGAGCGCAATCCGCTCGCGCTGTGCGATGCCTCCTCGGTCCGCCGCGAAGATCTGGTCTTTGGTCCGATCGTGGGGAAGTCGGCGTCGGGTCTGAGCAACGCCTCCGGCTGGAATCTCGCCTACAGTCCCCGGCACCGCTGGCACTACCTCTCGCGCATGCAGCCGGATGAAGTGCTGGTGTTCAAGCTGTGCGACACCGATGAGGAACGGGTGCAGTGGACCGCGCACACGTCGTTCGAGGATCCGGCGAGCGCCGCCGAAGCGCCACAACGGCGCAGTATCGAGGTGAGAACGCTCGCGTTTATCTAGGAAGCGATCCCGGATCGCAGCGGAACGTCGTGCCCTGGCCCGGATGGTTGGCCGAGGTGCCGTAAACGACCGTGCCTGTCGTTCCCACGGATTGACTCTTCAGATCCTGAATATCCATGTGGCTCAAGCTCGGCCAGGAATTCTCCTGCACCGTACCCACCGCCCGGCAGGAGGAGGAGCTATCGGCGGAGGCGACCGATTGCTGCGCGGTCGAGGCGCATCCCGCGCTCGCCACGATCGCCAACGTCAGAAGAACGTGTCGCACAATGCCCATGGTGATCCCCCGAACTTCCCTTAAGATCCATCTTCCCGGGTATCGTTCCACCGATGAGTGCCTCATGAGACGCATAGAGTTCATCCGCGGCGGATTGATCGCTGCTTGCGCCATCGCCCTGAGCGGCGCCGTGCTTGCTGCCGATAGTACTCCGGCCCCGGGGCCGGGCTGGACGGGACTCACCAAACCACAGGATATGATCACGGCCCGGCAGGAGTTGATGGAGCACATTGAAATCCTGATGGAACCAATTGATACTATTCAGGTAAAAGACACGTTTAGCACCGAGCAGCTGCACCTCAACGCCGAGACGATCGCCGCCATGCTGCTCGCTCTGCCGCACCTGTTTCCGCCCACGACCAACCTCTACGATCCCCAGGCGAAAATTCCCGTGACGCTCGCGCTGCCACCGATCTGGAAGAACTTCGATTCGTTCTACCAGCTGGCCGGCGCGGCCTCCAACGCCGCCGAGAGAATGTCGACGACGACGGGCAAGGACAAGCTGCGCGCGGCGAGCCTCGCCTTGCGCGCGAGCTGCGATGCATGTCACGCGCTCTACCTGCGGCCGTACTCCCCGCCGAAGGTGCTCGATTCGGACTACAAGTTCGACTTCAACTCCGTGCTGAGGAAGAAATGATGCGTACGCACCTTCGATTCATCGTGGCGAGTGCCGCCGCGGCAGTCCTCGGCGCCGTCGCCGCGGCACCGGTGCTCGCCGACCCGTCCCCCGCTGCCGTGACGGCGCTGCTCGATCGCGCGCAGATCGAGGACATTCTGGTCGACTACTACAGTCATCTGGGGGGTGCGGACCGCGACCTCGGTACGTATTACACCGAGGATGGCGTGCTCGATGTGAATGGCCTGATCGGCAAGGGCCGCAAGGGCATCGAGGAGGTGTACCGCAAGACCGCCGAGGGCTCGCCGCGCCTGGCCGGAAAGTTTCACATGCTGCTGTCGAATCCGAGAGTCGTCGTCACGGGCGACACGGCCACCGCGGATGTGATCTGGACTGGCGTTGTGTCCGAGAATGCGAAAGCGACGCCACGGTTCGTCGAGCAGGGGCGTGAGCACGATGAGCTCGTGAAGCGCCAGGGCAAGTGGTACTTCAAATACCGCGTCATCACCAGCGACGGCGGTCTGCCCAAGATGTTCGAACCCACCTACAAGGATCGCTGATGCCTCAGCCGACGGATTACTCCGGCAAGATTGCCTTCATCACCGGCGGCGCATCCGGCGTCGGCTTCGGTCAGGCGACCGTGTTCGCCGAGGCTGGATGCCGCATCGTGATCGCGGACATCCGGCGCAATGCGATCGATGAGGCGCTTGCGAAGCTGCGTGCACAGGGGGCCGAGGCCCATGGGATCGAGCTCGACGTGACCGACCGTGCCGCCTACGCGCGCGCGGCGGATGAAGTAGAGCGCGTCTTCGGCAAGGCCCCAGAGCTGCTGTTCAATACCGCCGGCATCAATGCGTTCGGACCGGTAGAGAAATCCACGTACGATGATTTCGACTGGCTCGTGGGCGTGAATTTCGGCGGCGTCGTCAATGGCCTGGTCACATTCGTGCCGCGGATGATCGCTGCCAACCGCGGTGGCCACATCGTCACCACGTCCTCCATGGGCGGATTTGCCGGCAATACTGCGGCCTCGATCTACTCCGCGGCCAAAGCCGCAGTGATCAACCTCATGGAGAGCTACCGGCTGGCGCTTGCCAGCTACAACATTCGTGTTTCGGTGCTGTGCCCGGCGAATGTGCGCAGCAACATCGCCGAGGCCACCCGGCTGCGCCCCGCGCATCTCGCCAACAGCGGCTACGTCGTGAACGAAGAGGTGATCCAGGCACTGCGCAGCATCCACGCGCACGGCATGGATCCGGTCGTGCTGGCCCGGCGCACCAAGGAGGCGATGGAGGCGGATCAGCTCTACATCATTCCCTATCCGGAAGAAAAAGAGCGGCTCGCGGCGCACTTCCGCCAGATCGTCGATTCGGTGTTGCCGATGGAGGCCGATCCGCAGGGGGCGCGTGAGCGCCTGGAAGCGTTGCAGAACTGGGCGAAGGATCGGCAGCGGCTGATGTCCAAGGGCAAGAACGACTAAGAGGCGCCAAGCCCCCACTGCATCAGCCAGCCGTTCATTTTGGTAATTTCCCCGCGCTGCACGTTGAGGATGTCGTCGACCAGCACGTCGATACCGTAAGGCTCGCGGTGCTCCGCGAACTCGCGTTCCTGCTGTTCGCGGGCCATGTCGAGTGCGCCCTGGTGGTGGTAGATCATCCCCGTAAGCCAGAGCCGCTCGAACTGAGCGCCGTGGGCAGCCGCGAGCGCCGCCATCTGCGCCTTCGAGAGCATGCCCGCCATCGGCGGATCGCCGGTCATCTCGTGATGCGGGATCGGGATGCCGCGATCGGATGCGACCTTGAGCAGCAGCTTCATCTGATCGATCTCCACCCGCTGCGAGCCATCGACGTAGCGTGCGAAGCGGATGAATTCCTCGCGCTCGCTGCGTGAGGGCACGAGCGCCGCCATCACCAGTGCCTGCTCGTGGTGCACGATCATGTGCGTGAGAAACATCAGATCATCGGGCGTGAAGAGTGCCGGCGTCGCGCCGGGACGCGGCCCGGCTGCCGGCGCCGTCAGCGACCAGGCGAGCAGGCCGACGGCCGGGATGGCCTGGCGTCGATTCATTTGACGCCACCCGAGCGGGGTGGACCGGAGGGGTGAGGGCTGGTGCGGTTGGATGAATAGATCGCGTGTTGCGGTACCTCATCGGCATGCGGCCCGGTGTACTTGAGCACGTGCAGGCCCGAGTTGTTGTCCCCCACATAGATCAGCCCGTTGTGAATATCGGGGTAGGTCATGATGTCGCCCCACGGTATCGGCCGGGCATGTCCCACTTCGCGCGGATTGAACGGATTGGAGATGTCGATCGCGCGCACGCCGTGACCCAGCCAGCCGACAAAGATCAGATCCGGTAGCACGGTCGGATTGTGGGCGTGCATCATCGGACGGATCAGCGCGCCGGGCGGCCTGGGTTGCGCCAGGCACTTCTCGACCATGCTGTCAGACTGCGCCAGCGCCCCCACCATCATCGGGGTGATCTCCGACTCGACATTGATGATGCGCAACCCGCGCTCGGGGCAGGGACCGAAGGGCCACTCCTCGGTGATCACCACCCACGCCGGACGCTTTTTGACGTTGCCGCGCGTGAGTGACGGGCGGTTGGGCACCGGCACCGCGCTGTGCACGCCGACCATCGCCACCAGGGGCGGAGTGAAGGCGAAGCGCGAGCGCGTCTCCAGCCGCGTGTAGCGCGCGAGCTTGTCGGCATCGGTGCGATCCGAGCGCAGCATGGCGAGCACGCCGGGATCGGAGTTGAGCACGGGGTGTACGCAGTCCTCGGCCACGGCCGGCAGCTTGTGCACATCAACGACGCCGCCCACTTTGCCATCGACCCACGCGTTGCTCGAGCGCTGATGACAGATGCTGCCCGTTGCGAGTTGCGCATTGGTGCTCTGGGCGATCTTCTCGGTGTTCAGGATGTACATGCCGGCGGTCGTGCCAGCGACATAGAAGCGCTCGCCATCATCGGATAGTGTGCCCGAGTGCAGGCTGTTCACTTCCGCGGGCTGGGAGGCGCCGGGGCGGCCCCACTGATCGGTGAGCTGACTGTAATCCGCGAAACGCCCTGCCTGATACAGGCCGGTTGCATCGGGCCGCTCGTTACGCAGCGGTCCGCCGATGTTCTCGAGCGTGAACGACGCCAGGAATATCGGCTCCTTCAGCACCAGACCGGTCTTCTCATCGGTGATTGCCGTGACGATCAGATCCTCATCCTGCGAGCCGTAGGTCTGGGAGAGGACCAGCAGGCGATTGGGATTGAGCGGGTCGTGCCAGAGATAGAACTCGTGCGCGAGCACGCCTTTGGCCTTGTAGCCATTGTCCGTGGGCAGGCAGGTCTTCGGATCCACCGTATAGGTGATGACGTCGCCGCCGGTGCCAGTCGCGGCGCTTCGGACCATGAGCATGCGATCGACGCCATCGGTCGAGGTGTAGTTATAGGGCCGCAGCTCGCGATCGCGCACGGCGGTCTGGCCGTTGTCCACCGTCAACTGCGGCATCGTGCCCACCTCGAGCGGCGCGTCTTTCTCCGGATCGGGCTGGATGCGGAAGATCTTCACTTCCCGGGTCACTCCCGGTCCGGTCGTGTTCGTCGAATTGCTGCGGCCCCAGTACAGGCAGTCACCGGCGATGCCGAGTCCCGTCGAGCCCCAGCCGGTTGGAAAGCCATCGAGATCTCCGCCGCTCCATTTACCGGTCTTCGGATCTTTCGTGGACGGCGCGGTCGGTATCCAGTGCACCCACTTGAAGTTGCGGAACAGGCCGAGCTTCTGCGCCGCCACGAATGCGCCTGCATGGGCGTCGGCGGGCGAGGAGGTCGGATCGAGCTCGCCTTTGGCGTTCATGCGTGCGCCCGGCAGCTTCGCGAACGGAATATCGAACGTGGTGTAGGTCGCCGGCACGCAGTCGACCGGCCTGCCGCTCGATGCATCGACGCACTGCGCGGCGGGCCTGGGCTTCGGGGAATCGGCGGACACGGCGGGCAGTGCCGCCAGCGCCGTCCATGAGACAAGGACAACGAGAAGCTTCGTTCGCATGATTTCCCCCTGGGGTTCGCCAGTGGGATTGTAACGGCGCTACCATGTCCGGGCATCTGGGCAAGAACAACGATAAGAGGGGGCGATATGGCAGTCGCGGGATCCACCGTAAATCTGCGCTTCATCATCGGCGCTTCGGCACTCGGTACCCTGATCGAGTGGTACGACTTCTATATTTACGGTGTGCTGGCGGTGTTCTTCAGCCAGCACTTCTTCCCGGCCGGTAACGCGAGTCTCGCGTTCCTCGCCAGCCTGGGCATCTTCTGGACCGGTTTCATCGTGCGGCCGTTCGGCGCAGTGGTATTCGGCTATCTCGGTGACCTGATCGGACGGAAGTTCACCTTCATGGCGACGCTCGGGCTCATGGGCGCCGCAACCTTTCTCGTGGGACTGCTGCCTGAGTACAAGACGGTGGGCGCCCTGGCGCCGGTGCTGCTGGTCACGCTGCGCATCATCCAGGGACTCGCCCTGGGCGGAGAGTACGGCGGCGCGGCGACGTACATCGCCGAGCACGCCCCCGACGGGCGCCGCGGCTTCTACACCGCATGGATCCAGACGACGGCGACACTCGGCATCGTCGTGGCGCTGGTCGTGATCCTCTGCTGTCGCATGGGGCTCGGCGATGCGGCCTTCAGCTCCTGGGGCTGGCGCCTGCCGTTTCTGATCTCCGCGATCCTCGTCGTGGTCTCCGGTTACCTGCGGATCCGGCTGCAGGAGTCACCGCTGTATGCGGGCCTGAAGTCGCGGGGACTCACGTCGCGCAATCCCGCGCGGGAGAGCTTCGGCAACCGGCGCAATTGGGGCCTGATGCTGCTCGCGCTATTCGGCGCCACCGCGCCCGAAGGCGTGGTGTGGTACACGAGCCAGTTCTACGTGCTGTTCTATCTGACGACGGTGTTGAAGCTGAGTTATACGTACGTCTATCCGATCCTGATCGTGGCGTTGATCGCCGGCGCGCCCTTCTTCCTGCTCTTCGGCTCGCTCTCCGATCGCATTGGCCGGCGCAACATCATGGTGGCGGGGTTCGCCCTGGCTGCAGTCACCTATGTGCCGGTGTTCATGGCGTTCGGGACGTTCAAGGACAATGCGGTCGTACTCACGCTGCTGATCTTCTATCTGGTGATCCTGGTGACCATGGTCTACGGCCCGATCGCCGCCTTCCTGGTCGAGCTCTTTCCGGCGCGCATCCGCTACAGCTCGATGTCCCTGCCATACCACGTCGGCAACGGAGTGTTCGGCGGGGGCGTGCCGTTCATCGGCGGGCTGATCACGGCGGCAACCGGGGCGGCGCTCGCCGGGCTTGCCTATCCCATCGGCATCGCGGTGCTCGGCATCGTCGTCGCGCTCGCGGGACTGCGGCAGCCGACGCACCAGCGGCGGATCTGGGATGAGCTCGGCAAGCCTTGATGGCTGCGAGCGATAGCACCGCGCAGCCGAACGCGCTCTCCCAGCTGATCGACGCGCGGCCGATTACGGCCGTGCAGCTGTTCGTGATCGCGCTGTGCGCAGCCTCGATGATCGTCGACGGCTACGACATCCAGGTGATGGCGCTCGCGGTGCCGACGCTCTCGCGCAGCTGGGCGTTACCGCCCGCCAGCTTCGAGCTTGCACTGTCGGCCATCGTCATCGGCATATCCCTGGGCTCGGGCTTGCTGGGGCCGCTCGCGGATCGCTTTGGCCGCCGCACACTCCTTACTCTGGGCATGCTGGCGGCGGGCATCGCGACCCTGTGTACGGCTTCCTCGTCGTCGCTGACGCAATTCGTGCTGTGGCGTACGCTCACGGGACTTGCCATGGGCGCGGCGATCCCGAGCTGCGCCGCGCTCACGTCCGAATACGCACCGCTGCCGCATCGCTCGCTCGCAATGAGCCTGATCAACATCGGTCCGCCTATCGGCGCCTTCGCGGCGGGCTTCATCGCGCCGCCCGTTCTGGAAGCGTTCGGCTGGCGCGGCACGTTCCTCATCGGTGGCGCCGCGCCGCTGCTGATTGCGGGTGTCGCACTGTTCGTGCCCGAGTCGCTCAAGTTCATGCTCACGCGGCGACCCTCCGATCCGCGCATCGCACGCTATTTGCGGCGGCTCGCACCGGATGTGGAGCCGGCGAGCGTTTACATGCCGGCGAGCGCGAATCCGCCCCGCGCCTCGCCGCTTGCGCTGCTGAATCGCACCTATCGGGCCCGCACGATGCTGTTGTGGGGGCTCGTCGGTCTCAATCTCTTCAACCTGTACGTGCTCGTCAGCTGGCTGCCCACCATCCTCGAGCAATCCGGCTGGAGCGCCGCAGGAGCAATTCGTGGTGCCGTGCTGATCCAGGCCGGAGGCGTGGTCGGTGGCCTGACGATGTCGCGCTTCCTCGATCGCGGCGCCACCAAGGCGGCGATGGTGACGGGTTTTACGCTTGCGGCGGTCTGCATGGCGCTGTTCGCCGTGTTGCCGAGCGGACCGTGGTGGGTGCTGCTGCTGCTACTCACCGGCGTAGGCGTCTCCGGCTCGCAGACTTCCGTCAACGCGCTCTCCGCGGCGTACTATCCACCGGCAATCAAGGCGACGGGCGTATCCTGGGCGTTGCTCATCGGGGGCATCGGTTCGATCATCGGCCCAATCGCTGGCGGACGGCTCATCAGCTGGGGCCTCTCGCCCACGGCCATCGTGGCGCTGCTCGCCATACCCTCGCTCGCGTGTGCGCTCGGAGCCGCCGTCTCACGACGCGAATGGCAGGCAGACTGATGGACACAGTCGAAGTACTCATCGTCGGTGCCGGGCCCGTCGGCATGCTGACCGCGGTCGCACTCGCCGAGCAGGGCGTGGATGTCATGGTGGTGGAGTCTGAGGCCCAGCTCAATGACTCGCCGCGCGCGGCCGTCTACTTCTCGACCACCCTCGTGGCGCTCGCGGAGCTCGCGCTGCTGCCCGCACTCGAGGGCCAGAGCCTCAAAGTGGGTACGTTCGGCTTTCATGCCCCGGAGTTCGGCTTTCATCCGGTGCTCTCCATGGCGTGCATGCGGGGCATCACGTACGACTATCAGCTGCACTGCGGACAGGACGTAGTCGCCCGGGTCGCGATGGCTCGCGCGACGAGTCTGGGCGCGCAAGTGCGCTTCTCCCACCGGCTCACCGCGCTCACCCAATCCGCTCACGGGGTGAGCGCCGAAATCCAGACGCCCGAGGGCCCGAAGTCGGTGACGGCAGGCTGGGTTATCGGCGCCGATGGCGCTCGCAGCACGGTGCGGCAGTTGCTGCAGCTCAGGTTCGAGGGCCACACCTGGCCCAATCGCTTTGTCGCGACCAATATCTACTGCGATATGGCCGCGCTCGGCTATCAGCCGTCGAACTTCATCTGTGATCCCGTGTACGGCGGAGTCGTGGCGCAGCTGGATGACGAGGGGCTGTGGCGTCTCACGTACCACGAAGGCGGTGACGCTTCCGCGGAGTCCTTCATGGAGCGCCTGCCGGGAAAGTTCGCAGGCTTTATCCCGCCGGGAACGCCGTATCGGATCAAGGCGGCAAGTCCCTATGTGATCCACCAGCGCTGCGCAGAGCGGCTGCGGGTCGGTCGCGTGCTGCTCGCCGGCGATGCCGCACACGCCACGAATCCCTGTGGCGGGCTGGGACTCACCACGGGTGTGTGGACCGGAATGATTCTCTCCGATGTGCTTGGCGCGGTGCTGCGTCAGAGGGAGACTGATTCCATACTGGATCGCTACTGCGCGGAGCGGCGCCGGATTTTCTGGCAGGTGACCTCGCCCGGAGCCACCGAAAACAAGCGAATGATGGAAGAGAGAGATCGTGCCCGGCGCCTGGCGGATATCGAGGGCGTGAAGCAGATGGCATCCAATCCCGAAGTCGCGCGTTTGATGATGGCGTTCCCGTTCAAAGTGATCGGCGATCCGCTGCGCGCAGACTCGCGCTGGCGCAACGCCGATCCCACCGCCAGAGCCGGGATTGCTGTCGCGAGCCGCGCCTCCCAGCTCGCCTGAGGGAGTCTGTCGCATGGCCAATCCGAGTCCACAGGACCGCAGTGAGATCTATGAGCTATACGCGCGCTACAGCTGGGCGCTCGATACCGGCGATACGGACGGCTACGTCGCGCTCTTCACCGAAGACGCCGAGGCGACCGAGGAAACCTCGAGCGGCGAGCTGGAGGTGAGAAAGGGGCGCGAGGAGATCCGCAAGCTCGTGCTGAAATTTCACACGCGTGCGGATTTTCCGGGACATCAGCACCAGATGGCGCAGTTCGTGTTCGAGCCGGATCCGCAAGGCCGGCCGCAGCACTGGGTGGTGCGCTCGTACGCCTGGGCCACCATCAACCGCCCGCCGGCACCGCCGCACCTGCACTGGTGCGGACACATTCGCGATGTGGTGGCGAAGGTGGATGGACGCTGGCTGATCCGCTCCAAGGACATCATGGGCTGGTCGGGCAAGGTGCTGTCGCGCTTCGCACGCTGAGCGGCGTGTTACAGCTAACATTCCGGACTATTTCGGCGATAGAATGCTCAGATCGCACCACAGTCCGGCACAGAGTCCAGCAGTTGAAGAGACCCCGCCGACGCCGTCGAAACGCAGTCACCATGCACGAGGTCGCCAAGCACGTCGGCGTATCGCCGATGACTGTTTCGCGCGTGCTGAGCGGGGATGCGAAGGTCAGGGCGGAAACCCGCGAGCGAGTACAGAGCGCCATCGCCAAGCTCGGCTACTCGCCCAACGTCGCCGCCCGCAATCTCGCCAAGGCGTCCACGGTTCACATCGGACTCCTCTATAACAATCCCAGCGCCGCTTACATGAACGAGTTGCTCGTCGGCGTGCTGGAGGAGTCCAGTCACGCGGGCTGCCAGGTGCTGCTCGAGAAGTGCGGTACTCGCAATGAGCGCAGCGTCATCGACAAGCTGCTGCGCGATGGCGTCGGCGGCATCATTCTGCCGCCGCCCTTGTCCGACTCGAAGCTCGCGCTCGATGCGTTGCGGCAGGCGCGCATTCCCTTCATCGCGGTAGCGACCGGACGGCCGGCTCTCGAGGGTCTTTCGGTCCGTATCAATGATTTCGAGGCCGCGGCCGCGATGACTCGCTATCTGCTGTCGCTCGGCCACCGCAACATCGGCTTCATCGTCGGTGCGCCCAATCAGACCGCCAGCGCCCAGCGCTACGCGGGCTTCGCGACAACGCTGGGTGAGATCGGGCTTGCACCGCGGATCGATTGGGTGAAGCAGGGCTCGTTCAGCTACCGCTCGGGATTGCTCGCCGCCGAGCAGCTGCTCACCTCGCCGCAGCGGCCGAGTGCGATCTTCGCGAGCAACGACGATATGGCCGCGGCTGCGATTGCGGTTGCGCACCGGCTGCGACTCGACGTGCCGAGCGATCTGACAGTCGTGGGTTTCGATGACACGCCGCTCGCGACCACCATCTGGCCGACGCTCACGACGGTGCGTCAGCCCGTCGCGGCCATGGCGCGCAAGGCGATCGAATTGCTGCTCGAGGAGATCCGCCTGCGCGCCGCAGGGCGTACACTCGAGCCGCTGCAGCACATCGTGAATTTCTCACTCATCAAACGCGAATCATCGGCGCCACCGTAGCGGCGGCCGTCATCACAGTTTTTACACAATCACAGGGGTCGAGTCCGGCGCGGCGGCCCTTGCGCAATGATAGCGCTACCAATAGACTCTGATCGGGGGGGCGGTTCGGATGACGCAACGCACTACAGGGCTCGTCACGGGGCTGACTTTTGTCGCAACGTTAGGCGGGCTTCTCTTCGGCTACGACACCGCGGTGATCTCCGGCGCCGTCAGCTCCATCGACGCCAATTTCATCGATCCGCGGCATCTGTCCGAGACCGCACGCGGAACCTTGTCGGGCTTTACGGTTTCGAGCGCCATTATCGGCTGCATCATCGGTGCCATCGTCGCCGGCTGGGTGGCGCATCGCTTCGGACGCAAGGGTGGCCTGCTCGTCGCGAGCATCCTGTTTCTGGTCTCAGCTTTCGGCTCCGCCTATCCGGAATTCGGTCTGGGTCCGATCGGGGGCATGGGGCCGGCGGCACTCGCGCCCTTCATCTGCTACCGGATTCTGTGCGGTATGGGAGTCGGCATCGCCTCGATGCTCTCACCGCTGTACATCGCCGAGATCGCACCGAGCGAGGTGCGCGGCCGGCTGGTGTCTTTCAACCAGCTCTCGATCGTGCTCGGCATGCTGATTGTCTATTTCGTCAACGCCTCCATCGCAGGCGCTGGCGATGATGCCTGGATCAAGGCGACGGGCTGGCGGCTGATGCTCGCCTCTGAAGCCATCCCGGCCGCCATGTTTCTGGTTCTGCTGCTGTTCGTCCCCGACACACCTCGGTGGCTGGTGATGAAAGGGCGGGGCACGGCGGCGCACGAGATCCTCGTGCGTCTGGTCGGCGTGGATACGGCTCGTACCACGGTGACGGAAATCGAAGCGTCCCTGGAAGTGGTCTCCGGCGAGAAGGCCCCGAGCGTGCTCGCTTTTGGCTGGCTACTGATGATCGTCGGCATCATGCTGTCGGTGTTCCAGCAGTTCGTCGGCATCAACGCCGTGCTGTACTACGCGCCGCTCATGTTCCAGAACATGGGCGCGACGACCGATGTCTCGTTCTGGCAGACCGTCATCGTCGGGCTGGCGAATGTCATCTTCACGGTCGTCGCGATCGTCACGGTGGACAGACTCGGTCGCAAACCGCTGCTGATCATCGGCGGCTTGGTGATGGCAGTGGCGATGCTGGCTCTAGGATTCATGTTCAACGCGAAGTCGATGGGCGTCGGCTCGCTGGTCATGGTCGTGCTGTACATCGCCGGCTTCGCCCTTTCCTGGGGGCCGGTCACCTGGGTGCTGCTGTCGGAGATCTTCCCCAACGCGATCAAGAACAAGGCGATGGCCTGGGCGGTCGCGGCGCAGTGGATCGCGAATTGGTTTGTGTCGGTGACCTTCAAGATCCTCGACGGCAATTCCGCGCTGAACGCCGCGTTCAATCACGGCTTCGCCTACTGGATCTACGGCATCATGAGCCTGCTCGCCGCGGCCTTCGTCTATCTATATGTGCCGGAGACAAAGCGGCAGACGCTCGAAGGTATCCAGAAGCTCTGGTCGCGCAGCGGTTCAGCGGCGTGAGACTCGCCATTGGCAGCGCAGCGCAAGACCGTTGAAGGCTATGTCCTGCTGCTGTGCGACGATGCCCGCCTGGTGCTCGATCCGGAGCATGGCGGCGCCATACGTGAGTACAGCTGCCTCGGGCGTCACGTTCTAAGACCTGCACCTGCGAGTGCGGAGGCGGATTCGTTCGAGTTGTCGTGTTTCCCCCTGGTGCCGTACGCGAACCGCATCGCCAATGGGCGGTTCGTGTCCGGTCACCAGCAAGTGCAACTGATGCCGAATGCGAGGGGTCAGGCTCACCCGCTGCACGGACAGGGATGGCGGGGAGTCTGGCAGGTCGTCGAAGCCTCGAGGACCGAGGCACGCTTGAGGTTCGAGGGCGGCGGCAACGATTGGCCCTGGCGCTACCGCGCCGAGCAGCACTTTCGCCTCGGCGCACACACACTGACCATGGAACTGTCGGTCGAAAATCTCGCTTCCACCCCGATGCCGGCCATGCTGGGATTTCACCCGTACTTTGCAGATGCCGCGCATGCACGGCTGCACGCGCATCTGCCGCGCGTGTGGCGCATGGATGAGTCGTCATTGCCCGTCGATGAGATCGCCACGCCCAAGGAGTGGTCTTTCGATCCGGAGCGGCCGATCGATGCGGTGGCGCTCGATCACTGTTTCGCGGGCTGGGATGGCCGGGCGACGCTGCGCTGGTCCGATCGCATCGTGAAGCTGCAGGCCGCGCACTGCGCATTTCTGCACGTGTACACTCCGGCGGGGCGTGACTTCTTCTGCGTCGAGCCGCAAAGCGCGGCCGTCGGTGCCATCACGCGCGGCGGCAAGGAGGCGGCGCTCGTCGAGCACGGCCGGCAAAGGAACATCCACTTCAGCCTGGATGTGGGAGCGGCGTGAGTGTTCCTCGGGATCGACATCGGCACCTCGAGCGTCAAAGCCGTCCTCGTCGATGCGAAGGACGCTGTTGTCGCGCAGGCTTCGGCTCCCCTGAGCGTGAGTCGTCCACAGCCCCTCTTCGCCGAGCAGAATCCGGAGAGCTGGTGGACGGCCAGCGTCGAGGCGATCCAGCGCCTGCCCGCCAACGAGCGGGCGCAGGTGAAAGCGCTGGGCTTGAGCGGACAGATGCACGGCGCGACGCTGCTCGATCGCAACGGCAAGGTGCTGCGACCGGCGATTCTCTGGAACGACGGACGCTCGGGCGCCGAGTGTCTCGAGCTCGAGCGGCGCGAGCCGCGAGCACGCGCGATCACCGGCAACATCATGATGCCGGGCTTCACGGCGCCGAAGCTCCTGTGGGTCGCCAAACACGAGACCGACATCTTCCGCCGCACGGCCAGCGTGCTGCTGCCCAAGGACTACGTGCGTTTCCGTCTCACCGGCGAGAAGGTGAGCGACATGTCGGATTCTGCCGGCACCGGCTGGCTCGATGTGGGCGCGCGCGAATGGTCTGACGCGATGCTCAGCGCGACGGGATTGAATCGTGCGCACATGCCGCGCCTGGTCGAAGGCAACGCGCCTGGTGGCACGCTGACGGCGGCCGTGGCCGAGGAGCTCGGCCTGCCGCGCGCGGTGGTGGCCGGCGGCGGCGGTGACAACGCCGCGAGCGCCGTCGGCATGGGCGTCGTACTGCCGGGTCAGGCGTTTCTCTCGCTCGGCACATCCGGCGTGCTGTTCGTCGTGACCGATCAGTTCCGGCCCAATCCGGATAAGGCGGCGCACGCGTTCTGCCATTGCCTGCCGGGGCGGTGGCACCAGATGTCGGTGATGCTGTCGGCGGCCAGCGCGCTCGAGTGGGTGGCGCAGCTGCAGGGCGAGACCGATCTGTACGCGCTCATCGACAGGGCGCAGGCGCGCGGCCTGCGGCGCGGGGCGCCGTTCTTCCTGCCGTATCTTTCGGGGGAGCGCACGCCCTACAACGATCCCTTGAGCCGCGGCGTGTTCTTCGGCATGAGCCCGCAGACCACCGCCGTGGATCTGGCGCTGGCGGTGCTGGAGGGAGTCGCGCTGGCGTTCGCTGACGGACTCGACGTGCTGCTGGAAAGTGGCGGCTTCATCGGCGAGATCAGTGTCACGGGGGGTGGCGCGCGCTTTGCATTCTGGGGTCAGCTTCTGGCCGCGGCGCTGAAGCGTCCGCTCACGTATCGTCAGGGCAGTGAGCTGGGTGCTGCAACCGGCGCTGCGCGGCTGGGGCGGCTCGCCGTGAGCGGTGAGGCACCCGAGGCGATCTGTGTCGCACCGCCCATCGCGCATGTCATTCAACCGGACGCCGCGCTCGCCGAGCTCATCGCTGCGCGCCGCTCCGTTTTCACCCGTTTGTATCGGGATCTCAAGGCGTCTTTCGTGGAGTTTGCACAATGACTGTGTTCTCAGGTATCGGCCCGGTCCGCTTCGAAGGCGCCGGCTCTTCCAGCGAGTACGCCTACCGTGTGTACGACAAGGACAGCATGGTCCTCGGCAAGCGCATGGAGGATTGGCTGAAGGTCGCCGTGTGTTACTGGCACTCCTTCAATTGGCCCGGCGCGGACATCTTCGGCGCTGGCACCCTGACGCGGCCGTGGATCGGGCCGCACGTGACCCAGGCGATGGCCGACGAGAAGCTCGAGGCGGCTTTCGACTTCTTCACGCGCCTCGGCGTGAAATATTTCACCTTCCATGACGTCGATGCGATGGCTTCGGCCCAGACGCTCAAGGAGCACGAGAAGAGTCTGCGCACCATCGAGGCCGGCATCGCCAACAAGATGCAGGCGACGGGCGTGAAGCTCCTGTGGGGTACCGCCAATCTCTTCAGTCACCCGCGCTATGCCGGCGGCGCCGCGACCAGCCCGGATCCGGAGATCTTCGCCTGGGCCGCGGCGCAGGTGCGCCTGTGCCTGGAGGCGACACACCGCTTAGGAGGGGAGAACTATGTGCTGTGGGGCGGACGCGAGGGCTACGACTCGCTCCTGAATACGGATCTGCGCCGCGAGCTCGATCAGTACGGCCGTTTCCTGTCGATGGTGGTGGAGCACAAACACCGCATCGGCTTCAAAGGCACGATTCTGGTCGAGCCCAAGCCCTTCGAGCCGACCAAGCATCAGTACGATCGCGACACGGCGGCGGTGTTCGCATTCCTGCAGCGCTACGGTCTCACGCAGGAGGTGAAGGTCAACATCGAAGTCAATCACGCTACGCTCGCCGGCCTGGACTTCGAGCATGAGATCGCGGCCGCGCGCGCCTACGGCATCTTCGGTTCCATCGACATGAATCGCGGCGATCCGCGCAACGGCTGGGACACGGATCAGTTTCCGAACAATGCGCAGGAGCTCGTGCCCTCGATGATCCAGGTCATCGAGGATGGCGGCTTAGGGACCGGGGGCTTCAACTTCGATGCGAAGCTGCGCCGTCAGTCGGTCGATCCGGCCGATCTGTACGTCGCCCATATCGGTGGCATCGACACGCTCGCGCGCGCGCTGCTCGCGGCCGCGGACATCGTTAAAGAAGGGCAGCTCAAGCGCCTGCGCGAGGAGCGCTATCAGGGCTGGAGCAGTGATCTGGGCAAGCGCATTGCTGGCGGCCAGTTCACGCTCGCGACCCTGGCCGATCACGCGCTGCAGAACAACCTTGAGCCCAAGACGCGCTCCGGCCGGCAAGAGCTCGCCGAGAGCGTGATCGCGCGGCATTGCAGGTACTGAGATAAAGGGCAGCCGATGAAGAGCACACGCACGCAACGGTACTTGACGCTCGCACTGGGGATTCTCGCGGGCATCGCCATCGCGGGTCAGTGGCCGCGAGCGGCGTCGGCCGCCGATGCGTTACCGGCGCTCTACACCGATGTGTCGAAGCCGATCGATGCGCGCGTCGATGATCTGCTCGGGCGTCTCACGCTCGAGGAGAAGATCTCGCAGCTCAACAATGATTCCAGGGCGATCCCCCGCCTGGGGATTCCGGCATACAACGTCTGGAACGAGGCGCTGCATGGCGTGGCGCGCGATGGCCTTGCGACCGTGTTCCCGCAGGCCATCGGGCTTGCGGCGACCTTCGATGCACCGCTCATCCGTGAAATGGGCGGCACCATTTCCGCCGAGGCACGCGCCAAGCACGCGCTGGCGATGAACGCCGGTCACAGCCTGCTCTACGAAGGCCTCACATTCTTCTCGCCGAACATCAACATATTCCGTGACCCGCGCTGGGGCCGCGGCCAGGAAACCTACGGCGAGGATCCTTATCTGACGGGCCGGATGGCGGTCGCATTCATTACCGGTATGCAGGGGAGCGACCCCGTGCATCTTCGGGTGGGCACGACCGCCAAGCACTTCGCCGTGCACAGCGGCCCTGATCCGCTGCGGCACGCCTTCGATGCGCGCCCTTCCGCGCATGATCTGGAAGACACCTATCTGCCGGCGTTCCGCACGGCCGTCATCGACGGCAAGGTCGCCTCCATCATGTGCGTGTACAACGCCGTGGACGGAATTCCCGGTTGCGCTAACACTTTTCTGCTGCAGAAGACGCTGCGCGAGGACTGGAAGTTCAAGGGCTTCGTGGTCTCCGACTGCAACGCCGTCAACGACATCAATGGCCCGCACCACTACGTCAAGACGGACGCCGAAGCCGCAGCGGCCGCCCTCAAGGCCGGTGTCGATAACGAATGCACGGTGAAGGCCGGCCCTCACCCGGAGGACTATGCCAAATACGCCGACGCGGTGCAGCAGGGACTGATCACCGTGAAGGACGTCGATCGCGCCGTGCGTCGGGTGCTGCGCGCTCGCTTTGCGCTGGGTATGTTCGATCCCCCGGACGCTGCGGCCGTGGCTGCCGCACCGGCACAGATTGATACCACGGCAAACCGCGCGCTCGCGTTACAGATCGCGCGCGAGAGCATGGTGCTGCTCAAGAACAGTGGTGTTCTGCCGATCGCCGCTGCGCCCCAGCACATCGCGGTCGTGGGTCCGCTCGCAGACAACGCGCGTGTGCTCGAGGGCAACTACAACGGCACTCCCTCCCGCGTCACGACGGTACTCGAGGGTCTCAAGCACCAGTTCCCGGGCTCAACCATCACCTACGAGCCGGGGACGATTGCGTTCCTGCGCGCCGAAGCGCTGATCCCGGCGAGCGCGCTCAGCACCGATGACGGCCAGCCGGGACTGACGCTGCAGTACTTCACGTCACCGGAGCGCACAGGCGCACCTGTGCTCACGCGCGTGGAGAAGGAGGTCAATCTACGCAACACCGGCGACGGACGCGACCGCTATGCGCGCTGGCACGGCTACCTCACGCCCTCGGAGTCCGGTGACTACCGCATCGAGGCGCTGGGCGAGGCGAATCAGATCTCGCTCGACGGCAAGCTCATCGTCAACACGCAAGGCGGCGGCACCGCACAGCGCATGAGCTTCACGACCGTCACGCTGGAAAAGGGCCATAAATACGCCATTCGCGTCGACAACAATCCCTCGCTGACGCGCGAAGTGCGGCTGGTATGGGCACGCAAGGATCCCGATGCGCTGCGCAAGGCCGTCGCCGCGAGCCAGGCCGCGGACATGACCATTGCCGTGGTCGGCCTCACGGCCGATCTGGAGGGCGAGGAATCGGCGCTCGACATTCCCGGATTCAAAGGCGGCGATCGCACCACGCTCGATTTGCCGGCGGAAGAGGAGCAGCTGCTCGAGTCGGTCAAGCAGCAGGGCAAGCCGCTCGTCGTGGTCTTGATGAGCGGCAGTGGACTTGCGGTCAACTGGGCGCACGACCACGCGGATGCGATCCTGCAGGCGTGGTATCCGGGCGAGGAGGGCGGCCGCGCGGTCGCCGAGACGCTCGCCGGCGTCAACGACCCCGCAGGGCGCCTGCCCGTGACTTTCTACACCGGCGTCAGCCAGTTGCCGGACTTTGCCGATTACGCCATGAAGAACCGGACCTACCGCTACTTCACGGGCTCGCCCCTGTATGCCTTCGGCTTTGGCTTGTCCTACACCCAGTTCGCCTACGCCGATCTGATGCTTTCGAGCCACACAGTGCAGGCCGGGCAACCGCTCAACGTACAGGTGCAAGTGCGCAACACGGGCAAGCGCGACGGCGACGAAGTCGTCGAGCTTTACCTGAGTTTCGGCAATGCAGCGGGGGCACCGCTGCACGCCCTGCGCGCATTTCAGCGCGTGCATTTGAAAGCCGGCGCATCGCAGCTCGTGAAAATGACGCTTTCGCCGCGGGATCTCAGCCACGTCGACGATGCGGGGCATCATGTGGTCAGTGCCGGGCAGTACGAGGTCAGCGTAGGAGGAGGGTTGCCGCAGGGCGGCGCCGCCGGCGTGAGCGATCACTTTGCTGTGACGGGGGAGCGGCAGCTGCCGCGCTGATTCTTGCCCGTGGGGAGTCTTGACATACCACTTGCGCGCGCTAGGATGTGAGCGCTATCATTTTGTTGCTTTAGAATTACGCATCGGTCTGCGTCGGCCAAAGAACGCAAACGCAGGCCGGTTGAGTCAGTCCACAAGTGTGCAATGCACCCGGGGGGGGTCGGACACATGAACGAAGCCGTATCGAATGATCGCGTCCGCAGAGCCGTGCGTACGATTCTGGGAGGCGTATCCGTACTCTCACTGAGCGCCGTCACAGCGCCGGGTTTCGCACAGAACGCGCCTGCAGCCGCACCAGCAGCCGCCTCCGGCGATCAGCTGGAAGAAGTGGTGGTGACCGGTATCCGTGCCTCGCTGCAAAAGAGCATGGATGTCAAGAAGGTTGCCCTCGGCGTCGTCGACGCAATCTCCTCCGAGGACATCGGCCAGTTCCCGGATGCCAACATCGGCGATGCCGTCGCGCGCATTCCGGGCATCACGGTGAATCGCGGCAGCCTCAACTATGCGAGCGCTGCCGGCGCACCGACCGCGACCGGCGCCACTCAGGGCGTCAACGTGCGCGGCTTCGGCGGCTCCTTCAACGAGGTGCTGATCGAGGGCCGGCAGATCGCCTCCGGCAACGGCCAGACTTTCAACTTCTCCGATTTCAGTTCGGTTTATGTCTCGGAAGTGGCCGTTCACAAGACGCCAGATATGAGCCTGTCCTCAGGTGTCATCGGCGGAACGATCAACATCAAGTTCCCGAATCCCCTCGATCGTCCTGGCTTCCATGCCCAGGCGTTCGGTCAGTTGAATGAGTACGACCGTGACGGCGGCGTCCGGCCGGGCTTCGGTGGACTGATCAGCAATACGTTTGCCGACGGCCAGTTCGGCATTCTGTTCGATGCGGACTATCTGGACAGCCACATCGAAAATCACCACCAGGACATCGTGGGCTGGAAGGGCACGCATCTCGCCTGTTCCACATTCGCCCCGACGGCGAACCCCGCGGGCTCGGGTTGCGCGAGCGTCGGCCCCGGCGCCGTTGGTACCAGCGCGGTGCCGACCTGGTATCCGCAGGACATGGCGATGTATCTCGAGCGCATCGACTCGATGCGTAAGGACGCACGCCTGTCCTTGCAGTGGCATCCGACCGATTCGGTGCTGGTGACCCTGGACGATAATTACTCCTCGGACAATGAGCACGACTCGCGCTGGCAGCGCAGCACGTGGTTCGGCGCCTTCCCGAACGCTGTGCAGGATGCCAATGGCACCCTCACCAGCTTCAACTACACCGGCCCGACCGACTTCAACGCCTTCGTGGCCGACAACTACATCACCACGAACACGCCGGGCCTTAACGTCAAGTGGGACAGCGGTACGAACTGGTCCGCCGAGTTCGACATGGATCAGTCCGTGTCGAAGTACAACCCGAACGGCGACTACACCGACATCGATGCAGATGTGGGCTTCGGCAACACGACCAACAACTATACCGGCGGTCTGATCCTCAATCCGAACAGCAACGTGCTGCCCTACTGGAGCGCGTATGGTCCGAACTCGGTGGCCGGGCCGGCCGGATCCGCGGCCGTCGCTTCGCCGAATTACAACGGTCTGAACCCCTTCATCATCGGCTCGCACGTGTTCCCGCTGCAGACGCAGCAGAACACGGACAAGATCAACGAGGTGAAGCTCGACGGCACCTGGAAGACCGACAATACGGCCATCAATTTCGGCTTCCAGTTCCTGGACGATGTCTGGAACACGAAGGAAAGCGACACGTTCCAGAACAACTACTGGCAGTTGTGGTCGGGCTACGGCCCGGCCTCGGGCAACGCCGTCGGTGTGGCGCTGCCGTCTTCGTTGTTCACTCAGGTGGGTCTCGGCTCCTGGATGCCGGGCTACAGCGGTTCCAGCAACCTGCCGAACTCGCTGCTGCTGTACAGCCCGTACCAGGTGATGAACTACCTGATCAATCAGCCGATCAACCCGAACACTGCCACGGGATACGTGCCGGGAGCCTATCCGGCGGAAGCGCTGAATCCGGGCTCGGTGCAGCACGTCGATCGCAAGAACTACTCGCCCTTCGTCACGATTGCGCAGGACGTGAAGCTCGGCGACATGACGCTGAAGATCAACCTGGGTCTGCGCTACCAGAAGACGGACGAGGAAATCGCGGGTCTCGCAGCGCCGCTCACGGGCCTGTTGTGGCAGGGCGCGGGCGACCCGACGGCCTATCAGTTCGTGCTGGGCACGTCGACCTGGACTTCGGTCTCCAACTCCTATCACTACTTCCTGCCGGCACTCGATCTGAAGCTGCTGATCACGCCAGATGTGGTCCTCAGGGCCGACTTCTCGCGCACGGAAGTGGCGCCGCCCAACGGCCAGCTCATTCCGAACACGACCTACGGTGGTCGCGTGAATGCGCTCACGGCGAACGGCAACAATCCGGGCCTGCTGCCGTACCTGTCGAACAACTTCGACCTCGGTGTCGAGTGGTACTACGGGTCGAACAGCTATGTGTCGGTGGACGGATACTTGAAGCACGTCACCAACTTCCCGACCTCCAGCGTGCAGGTCGTCACGGTTCCAGGGATCATCGACCCGGCTCCGGCGATCAATCCGGTCGGCGGCGGGGCTCTGTCGAACACGTCCGGTCAGCCGGCGCCGTTCTCCGAAACGACGTTCACCAACGCCCTCTCGGCGGATGTGCACGGTGTGGAAGTCATCTGGCAGCAGATGCTGGGGCTTGGATTCGGAATCCAGGTCAACGGCACCTACGTTCATACGAACAAGAACTTTGACAGCGCGAGCCTCGTCTCGAACCAGTTTGCACTGACGGGTGTCGGCAACTCCGCGAACTTCATCGGCTTCTACCAGGCGCATGGTTTGCAGGCCCGGTTGGCGTTGCAGTGGCAGGGTTCGGTGCTGGCGGGGCTGGGCCAGGAGCAGTCCGGTGGTGCATTCGGCGCCGAACCGGTCTACCTGAAGCCCTGGACGGAGCTGGACTTCAGCACTCAGTATGACTTCAACGAGCATTACAGCGCCTACCTGGAAGCGCTGAATCTGACGGATGAGGTCTATCACAGCTACGGACGCTTCGGGAATCAGACCCTGAACCTCGTGGACTACGGACGCTCCTACACAGTGGGCTTCCGCATGAAATATTGATCATAAGTACCTGACGTTCCTAAACTTGGGGCCGCCTGCAAGGGCGGCCCCTTTTCGTTAACGTGGTAACCTTGCGCGCAAGAGCAGGCGGAAGCACGCACAGTGGTTGAGGCGGTACGGTCGGTCGTCATCGTGGGCGGAGGAACGGCGGGATGGCTCACCGCCGGCATCATCGCGGCTCGCCATCAGGCCCGCATCAAGGCGGGTCGCTTCTGCGTCACCCTGGTCGAGTCTCCGGGTATCCCGATCATCGGCGTGGGGGAGGGCACGTGGCCGACGATGCGCTCCACGCTGGAGCGCATCGGCGTTTCGGAGACGGCGCTCTTCCGCCAGTGCGATGCGGCCTTCAAGCAGGGCGGCAAGTTCACCGGCTGGACGACCGGCGCAGCAAATGACGCGTACTACCATCCGCTGATGTATCCGCAGGGGTTCTCGCAGGTGAACCTCGTGCCGCACTGGCTGCGTGCCGGTGACGGCCGCAGCTTCTGCGACTTCGTGACGCCGCAGGGTCGGCTCTGCGACGACGGGCTCGCGCCGAAACAGATCACCAACGCCGAGTACCAGGGACCGGCCAACTACGCCTATCACCTCGATGCCGGCAAGTTCGCACCGTTTCTCTCGCAGCATTGCATCGATAAGCTCGGCGTGCGTCACGTGCTCGCCGATATCACTGAAGTGAAGCAGCGCGAGTGCGGCGACATCGAGAGCGTGCTCACGAGGCAGGCAGGCTCGATCGCAGGCGATCTGTTCGTCGACTGCAGCGGCTTCTCCGCGCTCCTCCTCGGCAAGACGCTGGGTGTGCCGTTCAAATCCTGCAGCGATGTGCTGTTCTGTGACACTGCGCTTGCGGTGCAGGTGCCATTCGCGACGCCGGATGCGCCGCTCGCCTCCCAGACCAATGCCACCGCGCACGAGGCGGGATGGACCTGGGACATCTGCCTGCCCACGCGCCGCGGCGTGGGGTATGTGTATTCAAGCCGCCATACGAGCGAGGAAGCCGCGCGCGAGACGCTGCTGCGTTACATCGGCGCCGAGCACAAGGATCTGCCGGTGCGCAAAATTCCGATCCGCGCCGGCCATCGCGAGATCTTCTGGAAGAACAACTGCGTCGCCATCGGTCTTGCCAGCGGCTTTCTCGAGCCGCTCGAGTCCTCTGCCATCGTTCTGGTGGAGCTCTCGGCGAAGCTGCTCGCGGAACAGATGCCTGCGTGCCGTGAGGTCATGGACATCGTCGCCAGGCGTTTCAACGAGGTGACGATGTATCGCTTCGGCCGCATCGTCGACTTTCTCAAATTGCACTACGTACTCACGCAACGCACAGACACGGCGTTCTGGCGTGACAACGTCGATCCGGCGGGTGTGCCGGAGCGGCTGCGGGATCTGCTTACGCTGTGGAAGTATCAGTCGCCGTGGTTCTTCGATGAGCTCGACCGTCTCGAGGAGGTCTTCCCCGCCGCGAGCTACCAGTACGTGCTGTACGGCATGGGCTTCAGGACGGAAGTAGCGCCGGAAGACACCGTCGAGACCGCTGTAGCCGCTGCGCGGCTGGTGCAGGAGAATGAGCGCGCGACGGGTGAAATGCGCGCGCGGCTGCCCCGCAATCGGGAGCTGCTCAACAAGATCTACCAATATGGTCTGCAGCCCATCTGATATGACGCGTATCGTCCTGCTCAACAAGGAAGCCCATAGATCGCTCAAGGTCGACCAACGGGCCGCGGCCGCCTACGGCGACAATCAGCGCTTCACGCACGTCATTGCGAATGAGTTTCCGCTGCTGGTCGTGCATTACCCGATCCTCTTTGCCAAGGACGCGAATACCGGCGAGTTCTACTGCGGCGCCATGCTCGGGTTCGATGAGGGCGAGAATCTCTTTCTCGACGAGTGGCGTGACCTCGAGTACTACAGACCGCTCGGTCTGCAGCGCGTGCCCTTCTACGCGCAGGGCGATGACGTGGCGATCGATCTCGACCACCCGCGCGTCGGAGTCGAGGACGGAACGGCGCTCTTCAGCGAAACGGGTCAGCCCTCGCGCTACCTCGAGCGCATCATCTGGGCGTTTCAGGACCTGAGCACCGGCATCACGGTGACGCGCTACTTCATCGCCCGGCTGCTGGAGTTGAAGCTCATCGAGCCGGTTTCCATCGAGGCGGAGTTCGATGACGGTACGAAGCGCGACTGCGTCGGCCTCTACACCGTCAATCAGGAAGTCTTGAGCACGCTTCCCGACGCGATCGTGGTCGAGCTGTTCCGGCGCGGTTACCTGCGGCTCATTTACCTCATGATCGCCTCGCTCAAACAGTTCCCCATTCTCGCCCGCAAGAAGAACGGCCGTATTCTCAAGGCCACCGAGAGCCTCGCGGGCGTAGGCGCACCGCTCGCCGGCTGATCCCCTCCATGGCCCGCGCGCCAAGCGAGATCGATGGCCGGGACGTGACACTGGAGCGCTTCCTGCACGAGATCGTGCAGGACTGCCGTCCCGTGATCCTGCGCGGCCTGGTCGCGCACTGGCCGGTGGTGCGGGCGGCGCAGGAATCCCCGCGCGCGCTCATGAGCTATCTCTCCGCGTTCGACGCGGGCGCGCAGGTTGAAGCGTACTTCGGCGACCCGGCGATCGCCGGCAAGTATTACTACGGCGATGGGTTGAAGGGCTTCAACTTCGAGCGCCGCATGCTGAAGTTCCCGGATGCGATGCAGGCGATCGCTGCGGCGGTGGATGACCCCGCTCGCCAGTCGGTTTATGTGGGCTCCGTTCCCTGCAGGGATTGCCTGCCGGGATTTGCGGGTGCAAATCCGATGCCGTTACTGGCCGCTGACACGCATCCGCGGATCTGGCTCGGCACCGCCTCCAACGTTTCAAGTCATTACGACACGTTCGATAACCTCGCCTGCGTGATTGCGGGCACAAGGCGCTTCACGCTCTACGCACCCGAGCTCATCGGCCGGCTCTACGTCGGCCCGATCGATCACACGATGGCGGGCCCTCCCGTGAGCCTTGCGGCATCCTCGCCCCCCGACGATGAGCGCTTTCCCCGCTTCCGGGGCGTGCGCGAGCAGGCCTGGATCTGCGAGCTCGGAGCCGGCGATGCGCTCTATTTGCCCAAGCTGTGGTGGCATCAGGTCGAGTCGCTCGCACCGTTCAACGGCCTTATCAACTACTGGTGGGACGCACTTGCGGCGGGACCGGATTCACCCTACACGAGCCTGCTGCTTGCCATGATCACGATCGCCGAGCGGCCGGCCGCCGAGCGTGAGGCCTGGAAGGCGTTCTTCGATCACTATGTCTTTCGCACCGAGGGACACCCGCTCGCACATCTGCCCCCTGAGCAGCGCGGCGTGCTCGGGCCTTTGAAGCCCGATAACTACGCGAACATCCGCGCGCGCGTCATGCAGCTGTTGCGCGGGCGCTGAGGCTCGCGGGCGTACCGCAAGCGTCGTGGCCGGCGCTACTCGCGGGCGGCCGCGCAGTGCTGGGCGATGAATTCCTGATGCGACGGCATCTGGGCGGCACAGCGCGCCACGACACTGCGGATCTCATCGAGTGCGCGCTGCGCCTCCTGCGCCGAGAGCCGCTCGGCGAGCGGATCGTAGCCGCTGGGCTGCACGCCCTGGCCGGTGAGCAGATACAGCCAGCTCTGCACGGTGAAGAGCTCGTCCTTGTCGCACACGATGCGGCCGTAGCTCCTGAACAGCTCCAGCCGCTCCCCCAGGCTCTCGGGCAACTGCATATTCTGACAGTAGCGCCAGAACTCGCCGTCGCGCTCGGTGCTGTTGTAGTGCAGGATGAGGAAGTCGCGGATGCGCTCATACTCGAATGCGACCTGGCGATTGAAGCGATCGGTGTTCGCCTGATGAAAATGCCGGTCCGGCAGGTAGTTCACGAGCAGCGCGAGGGCGCGGTGGATCAGATGGATGCCGGTGGATTCGAGCGGCTCGAGAAAGCCCGCTGACAATCCGATGGCGATGCAGTTCTTGTTCCACGACAGCCGCCGCCGTCCGGTCGTGAATCGCAGCGGCAGAGGATCGCGCAAGGTGCGGCCCTCGATGGTCGACAGCAGGATATCCTGCGCGCGGGTGTCGTCGATGAACTTGCTGCAATAGACGTAGCCATTGCCCACGCGGTGCTGCAGCGGTATGCGCCACTGCCAGCCGACCTCGCGCGCCGTGGCGAGGGTGTGCGATGACAGCGGCCCCTTGCGCTCACAGGCGACCGCGATCGCGCGGTCACAGGGCAGCCAGTGCGTCCAGTCCTCGTAGCCGGTCTTCAGCGCACCTTCAATGAGCAAGCCGCGGAAGCCCGAGCAGTCGATGAAGAGATCGCCCGCGACGACCTCGCCGCTCTCGAGCGTCACGGAGCTGATGAAGCCGTCCTGCGGGCGCTGCTCGACGCTCTTCACCTTGCCTTCGGTGCGGGTCACGCCCCGCGCCTCCGCGTAGCCGCGCAGATAGAGGGCGAAAAGAATTGCATCGAAGTGCAATGCGTAAGTGATCGACTCCAGGGGCGAGCGGGAGACGGGGACGGGGCGCATGAACTTCGCCTGGCGCGCCGCGACCGCCTGCAACGAGTACTCCTCGAGCAGGCCCGCATGGCCCGTTTCGCGTTGCTTGAACCAGTAGGCGGTGAAATCCACATCCTCCCGGGGATAGCCCGTGAGGCCGAAGGGATGAATGTAGGTGTGTCCCGGGCGTGTCCAGTCCTTGAACTCGATGCCGAGCTTGAAGGTGGCCTGGGATTTACGGATCACTTCGTTTTCGTCGATCCCCAGCACCTTGAGATAGCTGATGATCGGCGGGATCGTGGCTTCGCCAACGCCGATGGTGCCGATCTCGGCCGATTCGATCAGCCGGATGCGACAGTTCAGGCCCCGCAGCAGGCGGCTCAACGCCGCTGCGGACATCCAGCCGGCGCTGCCGCCGCCGACGATGACGATATTGCGGATCGGATCGATGGACATCACGCCATGATACCGGGAGTCATTCGGCGCGGGCGTACGGTCCGGGCATCGTCCCGACGAATCCGCCTGCGATGGTGACTCACTGGATCGCGAGCTCGAAGGGTCCCGCCGGAAGACCCGAGGTGTCATAGAGCGTGCACACCGGGCTGTCCGCCCAGCAGAAGCGCACGCGCGTCGGTGTCAGGGCAGGTGGCACAGCCAGCGCGACCGAGTCCTTGCCGAGCGTCGCATCGACGTACTGACACGAGGCGACCGCCGCCGCGCACAGCTCGAAGCCGAGCGGCCGGGCGCCGCTGTAGGTGAGCAGATGGTCCTGCACGTCGGCAAAGCTGACCAGTACTTGTGCACCCGTGCGCCGCGCGCTCGAGGGCTGGGGTCCGGAAGGCGCAATCGCCTCTCCGTACACGACATGGCGCGCCGCACGGGCGAGTCTGCGCCCGAGCTCCTGCTTGTTGGCGGGATGAATATCGTAGTGATCGCCGATATCGATCGCGACCGCGAGTCCCGCATGAGCATCGTGCGCCACTGCGAGACGCTCCGCCTCGCGTACGCCGGCCCAGCCGCTCTCGGTCGGCGCGCTCGAGGGTGGTCCGTAATCGGCGAGCTGCACGATGAGGAACGGCAGATCCGCGCCGAACTTACCGCGCCATTCGCTCATCAGGCCTTCGAGCAGCTTCTGGTAGCGGTCCGGCTCGCTGGTGTTCGACTCGCCCTGATACCACACCACGCCCTTGAAGCCGTAGGGCACGAGCGGCTCGATCATGGCATTGCCGATCATGGTCAGGCCGCCGACCACATCCCAGGGCGCCCGCGGGTAGGGACTGTAGCTCGAGGGCGTAATGCGGTAGTGCCACGGCCCGCTCAGCGCAACACTGCTGCCGTCCGCGAAGCGCAATGCGCGATTCTCCGCCGGACCCCACATGCCGCCATAGCCGTAGGTGTCGAGTGCCGCCACGACAATGACGTTCTCGCCCGCATGCAGCGCGCCGGCCGACAACGCATAACGCCGCGGCACATCAGGACCGGAGGTATTGCCGATGGGATGACCGTTCACCCAGGTCTCATCGATCTCATCGACCATGCCGATGCCAAGCGTCGCGGATTGCGCCGCCTGTTTCGCATCGAGCTTCACCGTGGTGCGATACCAGACGATGCCATCGAAGGCGGCGAGCTCAGGCACGCCCCAGAGCTCCCAATAGCCGAGGCCCGCCGGCGCGGTGCGCCACGCGGCGCTGTCGTAGTGATCGGCGCGCCAGGGCTCGACACCCACACGATCGCCGCTCTTCTCGCGCCACCAGTTCTCATAGATCGCGCCCCAGCGCGGTTGCGCACTCGCCGGGTCGGCCGCGTACAGTTTGAGCACATCGAGCGCCGGGCCGTAGCCACCCACGGTGCGCAGCGCCGGCTCATCCATCCAGGTCTGGATGTTCGAGCCTCCCCATGAGGAGTTGATGAGTCCCATCGCCACCGGCACGCGCTTTTGCAATTCGCGGGCGAAGTAGTAGCAGGCGGCCGAGAACTCCGGCGTCGTCTGCGGTGAGGACACCTGCCATTCGAGCGGAGTCTGCGGCGTTACCAGCGGGCTCGCGCTCGCCCGCAGAGGCACCGTGAGCATGCGGATGCGGTCATTCGCGGCGAGCGCGATCTCCTCGCGCGAATTGAGCGTGCGCTTCACCTCCAGAACCATGTTCGACTGGCCCGAGCACAACCACACATCTCCGACCAGCACATCGGCGATCTGGCGACTCTCGTGCGCGCTCGTGACTCGAAGGCCGTAGGGCCCGCCAGCGGCAAGCGCCGCGAGCTGAGTCGACCATTTACCATCCGTGCTGGCCTGCGCATGCAGGGAGGTGACCGTAGTTCCCTCTCGCAGCAAGGTGATCGTGACGTCCTCACCGGCTCCAGCCCATCCCCACACCGGAATCGGCCGGTCCCGCTGCAGCACGGCGTGGTCGGCGAAGACTGCTGCGAGCAAGGGGCGGGGTGGCGCGCCGATGGCCGCGGAGGAGGCGACAGGCCTCGCCGCCACGGCGGCGAGCGGTGAGGCAACGGTCGGCGCGGAGTTGGCTGCGGTGCCGGGGCCCGCGGTCGCGAGCGCTCCTGCGGCGATGGCCGTCGCCGGGAAGTAGCGCGCCGCGAATTCGAGAAAGCTCGGCCAGTTCGGGCCGGTCGTGTGTCCGCCATTGTGGCGGCGAAATGCGAGGTCTCCGTTGATCACTGCCTGGTCCTGTGCTGGATAAGAGGTGGTGCCGAGGTCGCGTTTGCCGAGCAGCCGGTAGACCGGTCCTGCGGCAACGGTTGCGAGAAACATGCCGTGAGCGTCGACCCAGCCGCCCTCGACTTCGGGTGCGCCCGTGCTGATGAACACGGGGCGCGGCGCGCACAGTGCGATGAGCTCATGGGCATCGACGGGCAGATCGCTGGGTTTCAGCGGTCCCGCGTACTTGAGGAAATTGCCCGCCATCCAGTGATACTCGGCCGCCGAGGCGAGATTCTCGACGCGCTCGCCAAAGTCGCGCCGCAGGAGCTTGGCGCCGCCGGCGCCGGAGGAGCCGATGAATCCGATCGCAAAGCGCGCGTCGTAGGCCATCGCCACCAGCGCCGCCTTGCCGTACCGCGACAAGCCCTCGATACCCACATGCGCACCGTCGACGGCCGGGTCGCTCTGCAGATAATCGAGCGCGCGGCTCGCGCCCCACGCCCACGCCTTGAGGGCACCCCAGTCCTCAGCGCCGCGCGGCCGACCCTGATTCGCAAGGCCGATGATGCCGGCGGTGAGTCCCGAGCCGTTGTCGGCCTGGACGCTGGTCGGGACGTACAACGCATAGCCCCAGCCCCGCCGCAGTACCTGTTCCTGCCAGCTCGGTCCCGAAGCCGCAGGCCCGCGCGGTGCGCCCGAGAAGGTGAGCTCCATCATCACGGGCACGCGCGCCGGGGCGTGCTCCGGTGTCGTCACCGAAAGCTGTATGTCGACGCTGATCAGAGGATCGTCTGAATTATCGACCCGGCCCAGGAGCTGCTTGGTGACGACAGCGATGCCGCCGACCGTGTCGTGAGTGATTGCGAGCACGTGCCAGTCGACGCCCGGCAGTTGTGCCGGCGTGCGGCCGTAGAGCTCGCGATCGAACATCTCAACGAGCTGCGGGCGCCTCACCTTCCACCACTGCCCGGCGCTCGTGATGCGATGACCCTCATCGCTGCGCAGCGGATCGGGAAGGTCTGAGTAACCGGCGTGAGCTTCATCGTAATTGACCGCATTCGCAGCATGAGGATCATTCGGATCTGCGCCCGGCCGCAGCCGATCGATGTGCAACAGTGTCATCAACCGCGCATGATCCTGCTCGGCGCTGAAGGCGATGGGTGTGGGCAGCTCCCGCGGCGTGGCCGCCTCGCACCTGTGCGGTGCCGATGCCTGGTCGCCGGGCGCCCATGGAAAGCACAGCGACTCATAATAGGCCAGCGCATGCGCCGGCGCCGTCACCCCCGCCGGCAACGGCCGCTGCGAGAAGCTCTGGAAATACGCGATGCAGGCATCGCGCCACCAGCGCGCCTCGGCTTCCTGAATCGCGAGGAACGCACTCACTTCGGCGTGACGCTCGCCATCGATGTAGCGGCCGAGCTGCTGCCAGGTCTTGCGCATCGCACTCACGGTGTTCACGCCGCGCGTGTAGTGCAACACCAGTTCATCCCACAGCGTACGCCCTGAGGCGAGCTTCGCGTCCCAGGACACATGATGAAACCACAGCAGCAACTGCTCCGGCACTTTCGCCGGATCGGCGAACTGTCGAGCGAGCGGCGCTGCGTACTGCGAGACCGCATTGCTGCCGCTCGCCGTGCGATCGAAACCCAGACCCTTCTCGTCGGCGCGGTGATAGTAGACGGCCGTCCAGTCGGCGCGCGGGCCGCCCGCGACCCAGGGTCCGGGGCCATAGTGATGGCCGCGGCCCATGATGTGGTGCAGCCCCAGCGGTGTCATGTAGTCCACGACCGCCTCGCGCGAGCCCATCATCATCTCGACTACCGGTGAGACGAACGCCGGATCGTTCGAGAACGTCATGCGGACCCAGTCTTGCGCGATGGCGCGCGAGTCATCGTCCGGATTCCAGGCCAGACGCCCGAAGGCATACCAGTTGGCCTGGTCGAACTGTGAGCCGCACCAGTTGCGCGCATCGCCCGTGTTGGCAACGCCCGCCATGCCGGTCACGCGATAGCCGTGCAGCGAGCCATCGATCACTTTGGCAACTGTGGAGCCCGGACCTTTCGCGAAGGTGTCCGAGCGCAGCGTCTCCTCATAGAGCGGCGCGAGATAGGCGAGGTGGGTCGCGAACCCCAGGTATTCCTTCGTGATCTGCACTTCGAGCATCAAGGGAGTGTGTGGCATCGCCCCGAAGAGCGGATGGAAGGGCTCGCGCGGCTGAAAATCGATCGGCCCGTTCTTGACCTGCAGCAGCACGTTCGGCCGGAACTGTCCGTCGAGGGGCACGAACTCGGCGTAGGCTTGCTTGGCCCGATCCTCGGGCTCCTCATTCGAGTACACGAAGGCGCGCCACATGATGATGCCGCCGTGCGGCGCGATCGCGTCGGCGAGCACGTTCGCGCCATCCGCATGCGTGCGGTGGTAGTCCTGCGGGCCCGGCTGACCTTCCGAGTTCGCCTTGACCAGGAGGCCGCCGAAGTCGGGAATGTAGCGGTAGATCTCATCCACCTTGTCGCGCCACCACGCGCGCACCGCCGGATCGAGCGGATCGGCCGTCGCAAGGCCGCCGATCTCGACCGGCGCACTGAAGCGCGCCGTCAGGTACACGTGGATGCCGTACGGCCTGAATACATCGGCAAGGGCTGCGACCTTGCGCAGGTACAGAGGCGTGAGAATCAGCGCGCTCGCGTTGACGCTGTTGACGACGCTGCCGTTGATGCCGACGGATGCGCTGGCCCGCGAATAGTCCGTGTAGCGCGGGTCGAGCACGTTGGGCAGCTTCTGCCAGTCCCACAGCGAGCCGCCCGCATAACCGCGCTCGATCGTGCCATCGAGGTTGTCCCAATGATCGAGCACGCGGCGCTGCAGATGAGGCGCGGACGCGAGATCCAGGCGCGCGAGCGACTGGCCGGTCTGCAGCAGCCGCAGCAAGTGAAACGTGCCGTAGAGCACCCCGACATCGGAATTGGCCGCGATGGCGATCGCGGCGTGACCATCGACCGTCACACTGCGGATGACATAGCCTTCGGTGCCGGCGCGGGGCAGGTCGAGCGGCAGCTTCGCCAGGAGCGGCAGCGAGCGCGGCGTGCCGAGGAGGAGTGCCCCATCAGCCGTCGGGCTTGCGGCATCGGGTGGCGCGGCGCCCAGGAGATGGGTGAGGCCACGACGCAGTTCCGTATGGGCGGCCTGCAGCGTGGCGGAGTCCGTCGCCGCGACGACTTGCGTGATGGCAGTCTGGTAAGCGGAGCGGTGCTGCGCATCGGCCGCTGCATAGCGCAGCCACAAGTCGTAACCATCCTCGGCGCCGGCAGCTGGCACCAGACCGAGAAGACCCAGGGCGAGAAGCAGCGTCGCGAGTGGATTGCCGCGCAGGCGCAGCGCGTGGCCGAAGCGATGCAAAGTGACTGATCTCCAGGGCTACGCGCCCGGCGCGTATTGTTAGCGCTAACGGCGACGCGGCGCCAGAGGTGAGCTAATGGTACGAGAGCCGAAATCCGAGCGACAGCAGCGAAGTATCGAAGCGGCCGTGGAACGGTGCATTGAGCCGGATATCGCCCTGTTCGTAATTCAGATCCAGGATGAAGTGACCGCGGCGCGAGATCCGCCAGTCGTAGCCCATGCGTAGCAATCCTGCCTCACCGTTGCCGCTGCGCGTATTGCCGCTCAGAGCCTCGAGCCCGCGGTTGTCGTAGAGCACCCAGCCCCCAGCTGCACCCAGGAACCAGCCCGACTCGAGCTGCGGGGCATATTGGACGACGAGAAACTGATTCGTGATGCCCTGGCCGTAAATGGAAGTGGAATGATTCTCGGGCTGGTAGTTGGCCCCGCTCACCTGCCAGCCGAGTCCGCCGAGCTCGAACCCGGTGAGCAAATGTCGTCCCACCCGCATCCCCAGCTGCATCTCGAGCCACACGCCGTTGGGGTCTCCGCGGGCAGGCCCATTGCTCGAGAGGACCTGTCCGTACCCCAGGCCAATCCCGGCCCACCAGCGGCCAGGCTGCGGCGTCTCCTCCGCGGCCTGGGCGCCAAGGAGCCGCAGCAGCATCAGCGCGAGTCCGAGCACCCGTAGCAGGGGCGATTTTGTATTCCGCATGGCGTTCGGGGGCTCCTGTAACGACCTATAGGAGGCTCCGGAGGCCCGAGCGGGTACTTCAGTGGCGTGACCTTGGGCCGCGCCTCATACTCGGGCGCGTTCGGAACCCGGCGATCAAAACAGCAAGCGACGGGGTACCCGATTCCAGGGTCAGCCACTCCTTAGTACTGCAGGGGGCGAGTGCATCCGTCGCCCAGGGGTCTGTAAGGCACGTGGACGACGAAGACGACGGCAAAGAGGGTGAGAGCCAGGATGGCTCGCCACGCTCATTGCTCGAGCGGCTGTTCGTCGAGCAACACGGCGCGCTCGAGCGGTATTTCCGGCGCCATTTGCGCGGCCCGGACGAGCCGGCGGAGCTCGCCCAGGAAGTGTTTCTGCGGATGAGCCGCGCGCCGGATCCGGATCAGATCCGCAATCCGGAAGGCTACCTCTTCACCATTGCGGCCAACATCGTCAAGGAGCGTCTGGTCGTCCGCCAGCGTGATTCCAGACGCATCGACATCGACGATCCCCAGGCCCAGGAGCAGCTGGCGGTATTTTCCTCGGCCGGCGCCAGCATCGATGCCGAGACGCTGAAGCGCCATCTGTACAAGGTGCTGCAGGAAATGCGGCCCAAGCAGCAGGCCGCAGTGGTGATGCACTTCTGGCACGGCATGACGTACCAGGAAGTCGCCGACCGGCTGGGTGTCTCGATCAATATGGTCAAGAAGCTGCTGAAGTCGGCACTGGAACTGTGCCGGCGGCGGATGTCGAGATTCATCGACGAGTGGCAAGACGACGACGACCCTGAGGTCACCGTTTGATGAACGTTTCAGCACCACAGCGGTACGCGAACTTGCAACGACTCGCGCGCCGAGCGCACCCTGCCGTCGTGAGGATCGAAGGATGAAAGTCAGCGCGGAGCGCGAGAAAGCGGCCGACGAAGCCGCGGAGTGGTTCATCGCCAATCGCGAGGGACTCACTGAGGCCCAGCGCGTGGCGTTCGACGCGTGGCTGAAGCGCTCCGCACTGAATGTCGAGGCGTATCTGCAGGCGACACAGATGGCCGTGGACCTGGCCGCGATCACAGATCCGCAGTTCATGCTCGACCGGTTGATCGAGCGGGCGCGGGCGGATACGCAGGATGACAATGTCATCGAGTTGAAGGAACGCGCGCGGCCGCTGAAGACATCCGCCGCCGAGGCGGTGCAGGCGCGGCCATCGCCGATCCTGCGGTGGCGCGTGGCTGCGTCCCTGGCCGCGATCGGCGTGGCCGGCCTGTCGTTCCTGTGGTGGCATCAATCGAAGCCCGGCTCGACGGCGGGCGAGGAGACCGTGGCTCGCTTCGTCACGCGCCACGGCGAGCAGCGCAGCGAACGACTGGCGGATGCGACAGTGGTCCATCTCAACACCGACACGCTGCTCACGGTGCGCTATCGTGCGGACCGCCGCACCATCGTGCTGGAGCGCGGTCAGGCCGAATTCGACGTGGCGCACGATGCGGCGCGACCGTTTCATGTGCTGGCGGGATCTGCGGAAGTGATCGACGTCGGCACGAAATTCGATGTCTACCTGCAGATGAGCACGACTCTGGTCACGGTGATCGAAGGTAAGGTCACGGTCGGATTGAGCCCGTTGACGGGCGAGAGACTGTCTGCGCCGGTGGCGCTTGTGGCCGGGCAGCAGATCCGGGTTACGAACAGCACGCTGCCTGCTCTCGCCACGAACGTCGATGTGCAGCGTGCCACCTCGTGGCTGCGCGGAGAAATTGCGTTTCAGAAGGAACCGCTTGCGGCTGTGGCCGCCGAGTTCAACCGCTACACGAGCATACCGATCGAGATCGAGACTCCGGAGCTGCAGCAGCTTCCGATCAGCGGCGTGTTTGCGACCCAGGACACGGAATCGTTCGTCACATTCCTGCGCAGCCTGGATGGCGTCAGGGTAGAGGTGACCCCGACGCAGATCCGGGTGTTCAAACCCTGACGTGCTGGCCCGCCTCGGGCAGGCGTGCCAGATTGCGGTGCTGCTGGGGGCGGCAGCGCTTGCCGTCGCCGCGGCGCCGGCCCCGCGCGTCCCGAAACTCAAGAGTGACATCCCGCCGCAGAGTCTCGCGGCTGCGATGGAGAAGTTTCACGAGGACACGGGGCTGCAGTACGTCACGAAAGTCGACCTGAACCGGCGCTCCGGGGGCGCGAAGGCCGGGAGCCGCCCGGCCGCGGCGCTGCGGAGCCTGTTGAAGAACAGCTGTCTTGCTTTCGAGTTCCAGACCGAACGCCTGGTGAACATCTTCGATGCGCCGAACGGCCGTAACTGTCCGCCGGCAGCGCCGACTGATGCACAGGCGATCGAAGAGGTCACCGTCACCGCGACGCGCCGCCCGCAGCACGAGGATCGGATCCCGATCGATGTGAAGGTGGTGACGGCCGCGGACATCGCCAATTCAGGCATCAAGACCCTCACCGAGGTCGCCGAGCTCACCCCGGGGGTCGAGTTCGACTATTACTCGACGGTCGGCAGCGGTGTGTATACGAACCTCGCGATCCGCGGCATCACGGATCGGCATGGGAGCGACGCCGGGGTATTCATCGGGGACGTGCCCGAACCCACGGTGCGCAGCAACGCCGTCGGGCGGGCGCTGCCGTCGGCTTTCGATCTGGAGCGCATCGAGGTGGAGCGCGGCCCCCAGGGGACGATCCTGGGCGCGAACACCCAGGGCGGCGCCGTGCGATTCATTCCGCGCGATCCGAGTCTGTCTGCCGACAGCGGACTCGTTCATAGCGAAGTGGCATTCGGAGAGCAGGGCGAGCCCACCTACGAGGCCGGCGCCGCCTCGGGCGGACCCCTGCAGGAAGGCTTGCTGGGCTATCGTATCAGCGCCTGGTACCGCAGTGTGGGCGGCGACGTGAGCCGGATCAGCCCGTTTGACGGCACGACGGTCGATGCGAATTCCGATCGCACATCGAGCAAGAGCGCGCGGGTCGCCGTCAAGTATTCACCGGTCGACACCGTCGAACTCACGCCGCGCGTGGACTATGAGTCAACTTCCGCGCGCGACTCGCCGGCTTTCTTTACCTATCTGTCGGATCCGGCTGCGGGACGCCTGAACAACGGCTCGCTGTTCCGTCAGCCGGCAAACGATGCGTATACGCTTGCGACGCTGCGCTTCAAGTACGCGTCCAGCAACAACACCGAAGTCAGTACCCAGACGGCGTACTTCGATCGCAGCGGGAATCTGCTCGATGACGATACGCAGTCGTTGCGCTGGGGCGGGTGGAACAATGCCCAGGGCGCCGCCTATCCGTCCGCTTACGACAACGCCGTCATGACGAGCATCAGCCTCACGCAGCGGCGTTTCTCGCAGGAGGCACGCATCGGCACGACGGACGCGGACGGCAAGCGTACGTGGGTAGCGATGCTGTTCTACTCGTACGAGCGCTATCGCGAGGCAGATGAGCTCACGACGCACGTCGTGCCGAACGTGCCGTTGCTGGATCACATCGACAATCGCGACTACTCGACGATCACGAACCGCACTTATGCGGCGTTGGGCGATGTGACGCAGGAGTTTGGCAAGGGATTCGGATTGGCCGCGGGCCTGCGCGTCGAACGCAATGCGTATCAGGCAAGCTCCATTCAGTTTCCGCAGCAGCTCAGCCATGCCGCCACGGTGTTCGTGCCCAGGCTGTCACTGACTTATTCCACGGGCGAGCACCGGCAGAATTACTATGCCTCGGTGGCGAAGGGCTATGCGCCCGCTGGCGTCGATGCCGCACTGGCGAGTTGCTTTCAGCCGCCGGAGGCGTATCCGGCGGACAGCGTCTGGAGCTACGAGCTGGGGACCAAGGATGCGTTGCTGCCGGGGCGCTGGCATCTGGATGCGACTGTATTTCATGCCCGCTGGAACAACGGTCCGGCTGCGACCGTGAATTGCCTGTTCACGCATATTCCGGGTACCGCGGTCAGTAACGGCTTCGATCTGGCCACCCATGGAGCCTTCGATGCGCAAGATCAGTGGGACGCACGCCTCGAGCTCTCTTACACGGATGCGCACTACACGCAGGACTCACAGAGCTCCATTGCGGTGCTGTTTCCGAGCGGCATCCAGTACTACCAGCTGATCGTGAAGTCGGGGGATGCCGTAGGCACGCCGCCGCTGGTGACCTCGCCCTGGAACGTGACGGCCTCGCTGCGGCGCCGGATCGCGCTCTCCGACGATACGACACTCGACATCCGCGGCGAGGACAGCTTCCACAGCCACAATCCCGGTCCGTTCTTCACACAAAATCCGGCGGCGGTCGGGTTCTACGCCCCTGGGGTGCAATCCAACCCCGCCACCAACCTGCTGAACCTGCGTGCCATCCTGCGACGCGATGAGCTCGAGATGGCGCTGTTCGTGAACAACGTCCTCGACTCCCAGCCCACGCTCTCGAAGCGCAATAAAGGCGTTGACGTGAACTCGCTGTATTTTGCGACGACGCTGCCGCCGCGGACCTACGGTGTGTCGGCGACGTGGTACTTTAGCGGCCCGCCGGGGGGCTAGCGCCGCACCCCGACGATCGCACCTCATGTCAGACGCATCCGCATCCGTCAACGCGAGAAAGGACAGTATGCCGCTGGCAAGGCGCGCGGCTGTCTACGGTCTCGCCGTTCTCACGCTGATCAATCTGCTCAACTATCTCGACCGCTACGTCGTGGCGGCGCTGGTCTCGAGCCTGCATAGAGCCGGCATCGCGCCGAGCGATACCCAGGCCGGAACGTTCATGACGGCGTTCATGGTCGTGTACATGTGCGCGGCACCGTTGTTCGGCGTGATTGGGGACCGCGGCTCACGTACGCGCGCGATCGCTGTGGGCGTCCTCATCTGGAGCATCGCGACCGCACTGTCCGGATTCGCGCGCAGCTACGTTCAACTGCTCGTCGGCCGGGCCGTAGTCGGCATCGGCGAAGCAGCCTATGGCACGATCTCGCCGGCGCTGCTGTCGGACTACTTCCCGCGCGAGCGGCGTGGGCGCGTCTTCGCCGTGTTCTTCATGGCGATTCCGGTGGGTGCTGCGCTCGGGTACATCGTCGGCGGTCTCGTGAATGCCGCCTACGGCTGGCCCGCGGCATTCTTCGTCGCCGGCGTGCCCGGCGTGCTGCTGTCATTCGCCGTGCTGGGCCTCGCCGACCCGCCCCGCGGAATTCAGGACCCGGAAGGTGCAGCGCACGTGCCCGCAGGCCGAGCGGGCGTTGGCCCGACGCTTCGCCTGTACTGGAATCTGCTGAACCGTCAGCCCTATCTGCTCTCGGTGCTGGGCTACGCCGCGTATACCTTCGCCGTGGGCGGACTGGCGTTCTGGATGCCGACGTTCCTGGAGCGCGTGCGGGGACTCCCGGCCGCTCAGGCCTCCACGAGCTTCGGCATCATCGTGGTCGTCACGGGATTCGTCGGCACCTTCGCCGGCGGATGGCTGGGGGATCTGTGGCTGAAGCGCTCGCACGAGGCCTATCTATGGTTCTCCGGTCTCGTCACACTGCTGGCGGTACCGGCGGCCGTGGTTGCCCTGAGCGCGCACAGCCCCGCGCTTTACTTCTCCGCGACCGTGGTCGCGGAACTCCTCATCTTCATGTCGACGGGTCCGATCAATTCGGCGATCGTGAACCTGGTTTCGCCGCTCGAGCGCGCCTCGGCCGTCGCTTTGAGCGTGCTCGCGATTCACCTCCTGGGAGATGTGTTTTCGCCCACCGTGATCGGCGCGATCTCGGATCGATCCTCGCTCGGCACGGCGGTCCTCATCGTGCCGGCGGCCATCGTGGTGGCGGGCGTCATCTGGATTGCCGCCGCGCGTGCTGCGCGGACGGCGAGGCTGCGCGGTTGAGCAGGCTTTGCTGCCGGCTGCCGCCTCAGTTATCGAAATCGACGGTGCATTGGGCCCCGCGCTCGAGCGTCGAGCCGAAACCGCTTCTGACAATGGCGTTCTCGCCGAACTTCACCCCGTGCAGGGTGGAGTCGTAACGGAAGGTGCGGAGCACGGGCAAGGGATTGTTCGAGCGGATGCCGGTACGTTGATCGGTGGAGGTGATGACGCAGCGCGTGCACGGCTTCACCAGCGCCAGCGTCACATCGTCAATGCGGATCGAGGCGATCCGGTCTTCGGCAAACGCCGGCAAGCCCTCGAGAACGAGATTCGGCCGGAAGCGTTCCATCGGCAACGGCTCAGGCAGGCGCGTGTTCAGATCCTCGAGCGATGCGCGATTGCAGATGAGCACGGGATAGCCGTCGGCAAAGGCCACGGGCGCAATCTCGGTGCCGGTATAGGTCTGATCGGCGAGGCGGCGCGAGATGCTCGGCACGCGCACCAGCCGCAGCGCCTCGCCGACGGCTTCGCTCACCCAGGCGGCAGCAGTGTCGCCCTGGTCCAGCGCATCGACCGTATCCTTCCAGATCTGCACGCGCACCGGCGTACCGGCAGGCTCGGTCGAGAGAACGAACGGCGCAAGTTGCGGCGCGCTGAGTGTCAGAGCCTGCTCGGTCACGGCGGTTTCGATTCGCGCGAGCTGCGGATGCGTCCGCTGAGTGATGAAGTGGTGTCTGGCGTCGACGATCAGCCAGTGCCGGTCCCATTCGAAGCCGGTGGCCCACAGTCGCACCTGCGAGCGCGGGATGCCACGCGCAGACTTCAGCGGATAGATATTCAGTGCGGAGATCGTGGCGAGCGTCACGCCGCGAGCATAAACGGACAGGGCGGGGGTGCAAGTGCAGCCCCCGCCCGCATCGCAGGCCGCCAAAGTGACCGGAAGTGCGCGCCTATCGTCCGGTTGAGCGACTCACGATGTGCTCCTTACCAGGGGCAACGGCGGCGGCGCAGGCAAGTTGACGATTGCGCGGTGACATCTGCGTAATGCGCGCAGGCGGTCGCACCGGCGTGCGCACGGGGATGGCAGTTATCTGCGTTTTTATGTACATTAAATCAATGTATTACGACGATTTTCTAAAGCACAATTGAGTACGCACGCCCCCCCGCCGGCCGCGCCTGCCGCAGCCTCATCGGCGCGTGCCGAAAGATTGAACACGCGCGCGGCAGGCATCGTCGGGCTGGCGGTGCTGTGCAGCCGCATTCTCGGTCTCGCGCGCGAGCAGATTTTCGCTGCACTGTTCGGCGGCGGCCGCGTGATGGATGCGTTCACCATCGCCTTCCGAACACCCAACCTGCTGCGCGACCTGTTTGCGGAAGGGGCGCTGTCGACGGCATTCGTGACGACCTTCAGCAAGACGAGTGCGATGCAGGGCGATGCCGCCGCGTTTCGTCTGGCCAACAAGGTGGCGACGCTTGCGATCGTGTGCCTGAGTGCCATCACGATCACCGGCATCGCGATTGCGCCCTGGCTCGTGGCGCTGCTCGCGCCGGGATTCGATCCGCAGAAGGCGCACCTCACCGTGACGCTCGCGCGGATCATGTATCCCTTTATCCTGCTGGTGTCGCTCGCGGCACTGGTCATGGGGATGCTGAACTCGAAGAACGTGTTCGGCATCCCGGCGATGGCTTCGAGCTTCTTCAACGTCGGCTCGATCGCAGGCGGCGTTGCCATCGGCTGGTGGATCGACCCTCACTTCGGCCCGAGCGCGGTGCTGGGACTCGCCTGCGGCACGCTCATCGGCGGCGCACTGCAGCTCGGAGTGCAGCTGCCGGCGCTTCGCAGCCTGGGCTACGTCTTTCGCAGCGACTTCGCCTGGAAGGACGCCGGTGTGAAGGCAATCCTGCGCCTCATGGGGCCGTCGGTGGTCGCGGCAAGCTCGACGCAGTTCAACGTCCTCATCAACTCGATCTTTGCTTCGCGGCTCGGGGATGGACCGACGTTCTGGCTCGCGATCGCGTTTCGGCTGATGCAGCTGCCGCTCGGTGTATTCGGTGTCGCGCTGGGGACGGTCGCGCTGCCGCTGCTCGCGCGCATGGCAGCGCGCCACGACTTCACCGGCTTTCGGGCGGAGCTGGCGCGCGGTTTGCGCCTCGCCTTTCTCATGACGGTGCCGGCGAGCGTGGGACTCATTATTCTCGCCGAGCCGATCATCTCCGTGCTCTACCAGCACGGCCGCTTCGGCGTGCACGAAACTCGGGAAGCCGCCGGCGCGCTGCAGTTCTACGCCATCGGGCTCGCCGCCTACGCCGCGCTCAAAGTGCTGGTGAATGCCTTCTACGCCATCGACCGGCGCAAGACGCCGATGATCGTGAGCTTCGCGGCCGTGGGCCTGAATCTGCTGCTCAACTGGCTGTTCACCTGGCGCCTGGGCTGGGGCCACCGGGGTCTCGCGTTCTCCACCGCCTGCATCGCAGTGACGAACTTCCTGGTGCTGTACATTCTCATGCACCGGCAGCTGCGGCGCCTGGAGACGCGGGCGATGTTCGCCATGGCCGGCAAGCTCATTCTTTCCGCGCTCGTGCTCGGGGCGCTGTGCTGGGCGGGCCGCTACTGGTTGCTCTCGGACTGGCCGACGCAGTCGTTCTGGCTGCGGCTCGCAAGCCTGATGGGGACGATCGCGGTGAGCGGATTGGCCTTCCTCGCGTGCGCGGCGGCGCTCGGGATCGATGAGCTCGGCGCGATACTCGCCGCCGTCAAGCGCAGGCTGGGTTGACGGGCGTGCGGCATTTGCTGGCGCTCATCGCGCTCCTGAGTGGCTCACTCGCGCTGACATCGTGCTCGCGGCCCGCCGAGCCTGCAGGCGCACGGGCCAATGCCAATTCTGTCCTGCAGCCCGTGGCGAGTATTCAGGAGATCATGGACGCGCAAGTCGATCCGACGGCGGATGCCCTGTGGGGCGCGGTGGGCAGCTCGGTGAGCCTTACCGGGACACGGAGCCACCGGCCCCAGTCCGAGGCCGAATGGCAGCAGCTGCGACGCGAGGCGCTGCAGCTGATCGAGGCTACGAATCTCATCGTGATGCCGGGCCGGCGCGTGAGCGCTCACGGGACTGCGCCGGAGGCGGACGGCGAGCCGGATGCGGCGCAAATGCAGCAACATGTGGATGCGACACGCGCCGCCTTCGATGCGCTGTCGAGCACGCTGCGCGCATCGGCACGCGAAATGCTGCGTGCGGTCGATGCGCGCGATGCGGATGCCATGCTGGCCTCGGGCGAGCACCTGGAGCAGGCCTGCGAGGCGTGCCACATGACATATTGGTATCCCAATCAGGACCCTGCATTCCTGCAGCCGCCCACATCCTGAAATAGCGTCGCCGATTGTCGACGGGTGTACTCGGACGCACCGCTCTGCGAAGCTCGAGCATATGAAGCACTGCATCGCCAACGTGTTTTCCTGCGCACTCGCACTGGGATTGGTCGCATGCGGAGGGGGCGATTCGGGCAGCGGCTCGACCGGCACGCCGGGCATGCCTCCGCCGTCGAACCCGCCGCCGTCCAATCCTCCGCCCAGCTCGGGATCGTCCGATGTGACGACGTACAAATACGATCTCAACCGCAGCGGCTGGAATTCCACGGAGACGACGCTCACGCCCGCGAACGTTGCCTCGAGCACGTTCGGCAAGCTGCGCACGCTCGCGACCGACAATCGTGTCGATGCGGCACCGCTGTACCTGTCGCAGCTCTCGATCGGCGGGACGATGCACAACGTGCTCTACGTCGCGACTGAGAACGATACGGTGTATGCGTTCGACGCCGATACCGGCACGACGCTGTGGCAGGTCTCGCTCCTGAACGGCGAGCACGCGAGCGACACGCGCGGCTGCGGCCAGGTCACACCGCAGATCGGCATCACTTCCACGCCCGTGATCGATCGGACCGCGGGCGCGATCTACGTCGTGGCGATGACTCTCGACAACTCTACGAACTACCACCAGCGCCTGCATGCCCTGAGCATCACCACGGGCGCGGAGCTCGCCAACAGCCCGCGCGACATCACGGCGACATTCGGCGCGACCAGTTTCGATCCGGGTCAGTACGAGGAGCGCGCGGCGCTGCTGCTCGTCAACGGCACGATCTACACGAGCTGGACCTCCCATTGCGATAGTCCGCCGTACGGCGGCTGGATCATCGCCTTCAATCAAAGCTCGCTGGCGCAGACCGCGGCGCTCAATGTCGCCCCGGGAGCAAGCGGCAGCGGCTACGCCAATCAGGGTCCTGCGATCTGGATGGCGGGCGGAGGTCCCGGCGCGGATGCCGCGGGCAATGTGTACCTGCTCACCGGCAACGGACGCTTCGAGACCACTCTCAGCGGCGGCTTCCCGAGCGGCGGTGACTACGGCAACTCGTTCCTGAAGCTCTCGCTCTCGGGCAACACGCTCTCCGTCGCCGACTACTTCACGATGTCGAACGAGGTGTCCGAGTCGCAGGCCGACACGGATCTGGGCTCAGGCGGCGAGATGCTGTTGCCGGATATGACCGACGCCAACGGCACGACCCGCCACCTCGTCCTGGGCGCCGGCAAGGACAGCAATCTCTACATCGTCGATCGCGATTCGATGGGTAAGTTCGACTCCGGCCAGAATCACATCTGGCAGGAGCTCGACGGCGCGCTGCCCGGAGGCATCTGGTCCACACCGGCTTACGCCAATGGAGTCGTGTATTACGGGCCTGCGGGTAGCAAGCTCAGAGCCTTCACGGTCACGAGCGCAAAACTGTCGCTCGCCGCGACATCCCAGAGCTCAGCGAGCTTCCCCTATCCGGGATCCTCGCCGTCGGTGTCCTCGAACGGTGCCATGAACGGCATCGTCTGGGCATACGGTAACTCTTCACCGGCCGTGCTCTACGCCTACGACGCGGCCGATCTCTCGCACGAGCTCTACGATTCCAGCCAGGCGGCGGGCAGCCGCGATCAGTTCGGCAGCAGCAACAAGTTCATGACCCCGGTCGTGGCCAACGGCAAGGTGTTCCTCGCGACACCGACCGGCGTCGCCATCTTCGGCCTGCTATAGCAGACCGTCCCGCGCTTTCAGTTGGTGGCCGGCGTCGCCGTCGCCGCGGGTGCCGGCGATGCGGTCGGCGTCGCAGTCGCAGCGGCGGTCGTGGGCGGGGTGGCAATCCAGCCGCCGCCCAGCGCCGTGACCAGCGCCACCGCGTTCGTCTGCCGCGACAGTCTCATGCTGGCGAGCGAGCGGCGCGCGTTGAGTGCCGCCGCCTCCGCCACGACCACCGTGGTGAAATCCACCGTGCCGGCCTTGTACTGATTGAGCGTGAGCTGCTCGGTCAGGTCAGCCGCATCCGAAGCCTGGCGCAGGAAGTCGTATTCCTTCAGCAGAATGTCTGCGGCGGCCAGATCGTTCTCCACGTCCTCGAACGCCGTAAGCACCGTCTGTCGATACGCGGCCACGGCCTGGCGATAGGCGGCCTTCGCCGCGGCGACGCTCGCCCGCTTGGCACCGAAGTCCAGGATCGTATCGGCCGCCTGGCCTTCGACGGAGTTGGTTTCGTGGGCGGACTGGAAGAGCGTGCTCGCGACCGTCGAGAGGAAATTGATGTTGCCGGTGAGCGTCAGGGTAGGCAGGTAGTTGGCCTGCTGCTCGCCGATGGTCGCATTCGCGGCCGCGACACGATGCTCGGCAGCGACGATGTCGGGCCGTCGCTCGAGCAATGTCGAGGGCACACCGGCCGGGATCTGCGGCGCCGGCAGATTCCAGTCCGCGCTCTCCGCGACGCGGAATGTGCTCGCCGGGCGGCCGATGAGCGCCGCGATCGAATTCTCGAGCTGCGCCCGCTGCAGCGTCAGAGCCGCTTCCTGATTCTGCGCATTGTAGAGCTGAGTCTGCGCCTGCAGGACGTCCGTTCGGGCGGCGACGCCCGCGTTGTAGCGATTCTGAGTGATGGTCAGGGTGCGCTGATACGCAACCACCGTGGCATCGAGCAGGCGCCGCTCGGCGTCCGCCTCGCGCAGCTGCAGGTACGCGGTCGCGAGCTGCCCCTGGGCAGACAGGCGCGCAGCGGCAAGGTCCGCAGCGCTCGCACGCGCGCTCTCGCGGGCGTTCTCGAGTGCCCGCCTGAGCCGGCCCCAGATGTCGAGCTCCCAGCTCGCGCTCGCCCCGGCCTGGTAGAGCTTGCCACTGCGCGTGCCGAGCGTGCTGCCCGCAGGCAGCGTCGCACCCGATCCCGCGCCCGGATTCAGCGCCCCGCCGCCGCTGTGCTGCACGTCGGCATTGACGGAGACACTGGGGAACAGGGCAGAGCGCTGCTCGCGCACCACGGCGCTCGCCTGGTCGTAGGCGGCAATGGCCTGGGCGAGATTCTGGTTGGAGACTTCGACCTGCCGCTCCAGATCGTTGAGCGCGTCGTCGCCGAAGAGCACCCACCACTGATCCGGCACGGCAGCTCCCGGCACATTGGCGTTCTTGAACTGATCGGCCTTCGCCGTCTCGGGCCGTTTGTAGTTCGGCCCGATGGCACAGCTGCACAAGCTCGCGGTAATCGCGAGCAGTGCGGTCAGGCGGACGGCAGGGGACGTAAGCAGCATCGGTAAGCCTCTCTCAACCGGATTCGATGGCGGCCGCGCCGGGCGCGCGGCTCAAGTGACGCTCGTCGGCGCGGCGCCGCCGCAGGCGATCGACATAAAGATAAACCACCGGAGTCGTATACAGTGTCAGCAACTGACTGACGAGCAATCCGCCGACAATCGCGACGCCAAGCGGACGACGAAGTTCAGCGCCATCGCCGAAGCCGATCGCGAGCGGCAGCGCGCCGAAGGCCGCCGCCAGCGTCGTCATCAGGATGGGCCGGAAGCGCAGCATGCAGGCCTCACGGATGGCCTGAACCGGGGCAATGCCGCGCCCGCGCTCGGCATCGAGCGCGAAATCGATGATCAGGATCGCATTCTTCTTCACGATGCCGATCAGCAGGATCACGCCGATCAGGGCAATGATCGAGAACTCCATCCCGAACAGCAGCAGTGCGAGCACTGCGCCCACGCCCGCCGACGGCAGCGTCGACAGTACCGTCAGGGGGTGGACGTAACTCTCGTAGAGGATTCCGAGCACGATGTAGATCGTGAATATCGCCGCGGCAATCAGCACCGGCTCCTCGCCGACCGAGCTTTGAAAGGTCCGCGCCGACCCCTGAAAGCTCCCGTGCACGCCCGCCGGCATGTGAATCTCGTTCTCGGCATCCTTGAACGCCGCTTCGGCATCGCTGAGCGAGCGGCCCTCGGCGAGATTGAACGCGATCGTCGTGGCGAGCGAGGTGTTCTGATGATTGACCGCGGTGGGCGCCGAGGAGCTCGTGAAGTGCGCGATCGCAGACAGCGGGATCATCCGGTCGCCCGAGACGCTCACCGCTGAGCCGGTGGAGGCGTCGCGCACCGGCAGGAGCGGTGCGGCGGGTGCGGCGGGTGCGGCGCTCGTCGTGGTGGTGCCGCCGCTCGAGGTGGTCGCCGACGTGCTCGATGTGGTGCTCACTGCGCCGGGGGTCGCGCCGATCGTCGCGCTGCTGCCGGAGGTCGCGCTCGAGGTCGTGGTGGCCCCCACCGAAGCACTCGCACCGCCGCTCGGAGTCGCGGCGAGTCCGCCGGCGGGCAGCGAGAAGCCGCCGCCGGGCACGTAGATGTCATTGAGCGCGGCCGGCTGCGTCGTGTAGCGCGGATCCACTTCCATGATCACGTGGTATTGATTGAGCGAGGTATAGATCGTCGACACCTGTCGCTGCCCGAAAGCATCGTACAGCGCATTGTCAATATCCCGCGCCGCAATCCCCAGGCGCGCCGCGCTCGCCCGGTCGATGTCGACGAAGGACTCGATACCGTGTTCCTGCTGGTCCGTGTCGATGTCCTCGACCGCAGGCTCGAGTTTCATCTGCTCGGCGAGCCGCGTGGCCCAGGTATGGAGGTCATTGAGATTGTCGCTCTGCAGCGTGTACTGGTACGAGGCATTCGCCTGCCGGCCGCCGATCTGCATGTCCTGCACCGGATTCAAGAACACGCGCAGACCCGTCACCCGGTCGAGCTGCGGCCGCAGGCGCTGAATGACCTGCTGCGCGCCTTCCTTGCGCTCGGGGCGCGGCTTCAGCGACATGAACATGAAGCCGCCGCCGGCGCGCGTGCCGCCGGTGAAACCTACGATCGTGGCAACCGCCGGATCGCGGCGGATGATGCCCATGATGGTGGCCAGCTTCTCCTGCATGGTCTGAAAGGAGATCGACTGATCGGCGCGGAAACCGCAATTGAGCTGACCGGTGTCCTGCTGGGGGAAGAATCCCTTCGGCACCTGGATGTAGAGATAGATGTTGAGCACGAACACGCCCACCAGGAGCAGCATCATCACGGGGGCGTGCGCCAGGGCCCAGTCGAGCGAGCGGCCGTAGATGACCAGCGTGCGATCGAAGAAGCGGCGGAACCAGCGCGTGATGCGATTCGGCGGCGCGCCGGGGCCGCGCGGCTTGAGCACATAGGCGCACATCATCGCCGTCGTCGTCAGGGAGATCACGAGCGAGATCAGCACGGCGGTGGACAGCGTGACCGCAAACTCGCGGAACAGCCGTCCCACAATGCCGCCCATGAACACCAGCGGGATGAACACCGCGACCAGCGAGATGCTGATCGAGACGACGGTGAAACCGACCTCGCGCGCGCCGAGCAGCGCCGCCTGTGTGCGGCTCATGCCGGCCTCGATGTGACGCGCGACGTTTTCCAGCACGACGATCGCATCATCGACCACGAAACCCGTCGCCACCGTCAGCGCCATGAGCGAGAGGTTGTTGAGACTGAAGCCCACCAGGTACATGACGCCGATGGTGCCCAGGAGCGAGCTCACCACGGCGACGGCCGGAATGATCGTCGCGCGGATGCTGGAGAGAAATACGCTCACCACCAGCACCACGAGCACCAGGGCGAACAGCAGCGTCAGCTCCACCTCCCGCAGCGATGCGCGGATGGTGATCGTGCGGTCGGAGGCGGTCGACAGGACGATGTCCTGCGGCAGCTCGTTGCGCAGCTCCGGCAGGATCGCTTTGACGGAATCGACGACCTGGATGATGTTGGCGGCCGGCTGGCGCGTGACGATGACGATCACGGCCGGCTGGCCGTTGAACATGCCGACGGTGCGGATGTCTTCGACGCTGTCGATCACATTGGCGACATCGCCCAGTCGTACCGCCGCGCCGTTTCGCCAGGCGACGATGAGGCCGCGATAGTTCGCCGCCGCCCGGCCGTTGTCATTGGTATAGATCTGGTAGCGCAGCGTGTCGTTCTCGATCACGCCCTTGGGCCGGTTGGGGTTGGCGGAATTGAGCGCCGCGCGTACGTCCTCGAGGCTCACGCCGTATCGGGAGAGCTCGAAGGGGGCGATCTCGACGCGCACCGCCGGCAGGGAGGCCCCGCCGAGCTCCACGTCACCGACACCGGAGACCTGCAGCAGCTTCTGCTGCACGATATTGGACACCTGGTCGTAGATCTGCCCGGGCGTCTTGGTCGCGGACGTGAGCGCCAGGATCATGATCGGCGCATCCGCCGGATTCGCTTTGCGGTACGTCGGGTTCGATCGCAGCGTCGCCGGCAGATCGATGCGCGCCGCATTGATCGCCGCCTGCACGTCGCGGGCGGCGCCGTTGATGTCGCGATTCAGATCGAACTGCAGCGTGATCTGCGAGCGGCCGAGCGAGCTCGAGGAGGTCATCTCGGTCACATCGGAGATGACGCCCAGATGGCGCTCGAGCGGTGTCGCGACGCTGGTCGCCATCGTCTCCGGGCTCGCCCCGGGCAGGCTCGCGCTCACCGAGATGGTCGGGAAATCGACCTGCGGGAGCGGCGCGACGGGCAGGACGAAATAGGCGCCGAAGCCCGCCAGCATCAGTCCGGCGACGAGCAGAGTCGTGCCGATCGGCCGCCGGACGAATGGCGCCGACAGGTTCACGGCGGAGCGCTCTCCAGATCGATCGCGGCGTGCGCGGCACGCTCGCGGCTCGCGAGCTTGTCGAACGCGAGATAGACGACCGGAGTGGTGAACAGCGTCAGCAGCTGGCTCACGATCAGGCCGCCAAAGATCGAGATGCCGAGCGGACGGCGCAGCTCCGAACCCTCGCCAAAGCCCAGCATGAGCGGTACAGCGGCAAACAGCGCCGCCATGGTCGTCATCAGGATGGGCCGGAAGCGCAGCAGCGCCGCCTCGCGGATCGCCTCGCGCGGACTCTTGCCTTGCTCGCGCTCGGCCTCGATCGCGAAGTCGATCATCATGATGGCGTTCTTCTTGACGATGCCGATCAGCAGGATGATGCCGATGATGCCGATGACGCCGAGGTCGCTGCCGGTGAGGGTGAGCGCGAGCAGCGCCCCCAGGCCCGCCGATGGCAGCGTCGAGAGAATCGTGAGCGGATGGATGAAACTCTCATACAGCACGCCCAGTACGATGTAGACGCACACGATGGCGGCCAGGATCAGCCACAGCTCATTCGCGAGGGATGCCTGGAAGGCGTTCGCCGCTCCCAGGAAAGTCGTTCTGATGCTCGCCGGAAAGTTGATCGTGCGCTCGGCCGCGCGGATCGCATCGACCGCCTTGCCGAGCGATACGCCCGGTGCGGTGTCGAAGCCGATCGTCGCGGCCGGGAACTGGCCCACGCGGCTGATCTGCAGCGGCGCGCTCTGCTCGCGCACGGCCGCGAGCGCCGTGATCGGCGTGGGACGGCCGGCACCGGTTTGCACGTCCACCAGATCGAGGCGGCTCGGGCTGGTTACCGTGCCAGGCTTCTGCTCGATGATGACGCGGTATTGATTCGTGTCGGTGAAGATCGTGGAAATTACGCGCTGACCGAAGGCGCTGTAGAGCGCCTCATCGACCGTGGCCGCGGTCACCGCAAGGCGCGCGGCCGTGTCGCGGTCGATGTCGATCAGCGTCGCGACGCCCTGATTGAGCGTATCCGAGACCACGTTGCGCACTTCGGGGACGTTCTGCAGTTGCGTGACGAGCGCCGCATCCCAGCGTGTGATCAGGGCCGGATCGGCGCCTTCGAGCGCAAAGCGATACTGCGTCGGGCCGGTCTCGGCATCGATGGTCAGATCCTGTACCGGCTGCAGATACAGCGTCACCCCGGGAATCTCGCCGACACGATCCCACAGGCGCTGCATGATGGCGGCGCTGCCATCGCGCTGGTGGAAGGGCTTCAGATTGATGAGCATGCGCCCGGAGTTGAGCGCGGTGGTATTGGCACCGTCCACGCCGATGAATGAGCTTAAGCTCTCGACATCGGGATCTTTGAGGACGGTGGCTGCGACCTGCTGCTGCAGCTCACTCATGCGATCGAAGGACACCGATTGGCGCGCGCGCACTTCGGCTTCGATCTGGCCGGTATCCTGGGTCGGGAACAGACCCTTGGGCATGAACACATAAAGAATGCCGGTCAGGGTCAGGGTGAGGAGGGCAACCAGGAGGGTCGCGCGCTGGTGCTCGAGGACCCAGGCGAGGGCCACGTCGTAGCGTGCGACCACCTTGTCGAAGGCGATCTGCCAGTGGTGACCGATCCCCCTGGCCGGCACGTGCGGCTCCTGCTTCAGCCACAGCGCGGACAGTGAGGCGGTGAGCGTGAGCGAGACCACTGCCGAGATCACGATCGTGATGGCGAGCGTCACGGCAAATTCCCGGAACAATCGTCCCACCACATCGCCCATGAACAGCAGCGGAATCAGCACCGCGATCAGGGACACGGTGAGCGATATGATGGTGAAACCGATCTGCTGCGCGCCCTTGAGTGCCGCCTGCAGCGGCTTTAAGCCTTCCTCCAGGTGGCGCGCGATGTTCTCGATCATCACGATCGCGTCGTCGACGACGAATCCCGTGGCAATCGTCAGCGACATCAGCGAGAGATTGTTGACACTGTAGCCCAGCAGATACATGGCACCGAAAGTGCCGATGAGGGAGATCGGAACCGCGAGACTTGCGATGATCGTGGCCTGCGGGCTGTGCAGGAACAGGAAGATCACCAGCACCACGAGCACCACCGCGAGTACCAGCTCGAACTCGACGTCGCGCACCGAGGCGCGGATGCCCAGAGTGCGATCGGTGAGGATGTCGACCTGGAGGCCGGCGGGCAGGCTGCCGAGGAGCTGCGGCAGCTGCGCCTTGATGGCATCGACGGTCGCGATGACATTCGCGCCCGGCTGGCGCTGCACATTGACGATGATCGCCGGCACGAGATTCTTCCAGGCGCTCAACTTGACGTTCTCGGCGCTCTCGACGATGTCGGCCACGTCGGTGAGATAGACCGGTCCGCCGTTGCGGTAGGCGATGATCAGATGGCGGTAGTCATCGACCGTGAGCAGCTGATCGTTTGCGTTGATGCTGTAGGAGCGCGTGGGTCCGTCGAAGCTGCCCTTGGCCGTGTTGGCATTCTGATTGCTGATGACCGTGCGCAGCTGATCGAGGCTCAGGCCGATCGCGGCGAGCTGCTGGGTGTCGACCTGGATGCGGATGGCGGGGCGTTCGCCGCCGCTCAGGCTGACCAGGCCCACGCCAGCGATTTGCGAGATCTTCTGGGCGAGGCGCGTGTTCACCAGGTTCTGCACGTCGGTGAGCGGCATCGTCTGCGAGGTCACCGCGAAGGTCATGACCGGCGCATCCGCCGGATTGATCTTGGCGTACACCGGCGGGGCGGGCAGATCGGTCGGCAGCAGCGAGCCGCCGGCGTTGATTGCCGCCTGTACTTCCTGCTCGGCGACATCGAGTGTCAGTTGCAGAGTGAATTGCAGCGTGATGACGGAGGCGCCGGCGGCGCTGACCGATGACATGCGCTGCAGGCCGGGCATCTGACCGAGCTGGCGCTCGAGCGGCGCGGTCACGGTCTGGCTCATGACTTCCGGGGAGGCGCCGGGGTACAGGGTCTGCACCTGGATGGTCGGGTAGTCGACTTCCGGCAGCGCCGACAGCGGCAGGAAATGAAAACCGACCAGGCCGCCCAGCACGATGGCGACCATGAACAGCGTGGTCGCGACCGGGCGGAGAATGAACGGACGCGAGGGACTCACGAGGCGCTCGAACCGAGTTGGGCGGCTTCAGCCGCCGCCGAATCCACCGCCGCCCTGGAAGCGGCGGAATTTCTTGTTGTTACCCTTCTGAAACGCCGGCGGGGGCTGACCCGGCAGGCGCACCGTCGCGCCATCAACCAGGCGGTCGCCGCCTTCGGTGATCACCCGCTGACCCACGGTGAGGCCCGACGCGATCGAGACCTTGTCATCGACCGCAGGTCCGACCGTGATCTGAGTGATGTGCGCCGTGCGGTCGGCGGCCACGACGTAGACATAGTCTCCCTGCGGTCCGTGACGCACGGCCGCGGAGGGCACGACCACGGCATCCTTCACGGTGTCCAGCAGCAGGCGGATGTTGACGAACTGCTGCGGAAAGAGCTGCCCGTCCGGATTCGCAAAGCGCGCCTTGGCCTTGACCGTGCCGGTCTGATCGTCGATCTGGTTGTCGAGGGTGGCGAAAGCGCCCTGGCCCAGCGTGATGGTGCGCGTGCGATCGAGCACCGTCGCCGGCATCGGGCCGGGCTTCTTCAGGCGCGCCTGGATCTTCGTGACCGCATCGGCGGGCAGCGTGAAGACCACATCGATGGGATCGATCTGCGTGATCGAGGCAATGCCGGTGGCATCGCCCGTGGAGACGTAGTTGCCCACGTCAACCGGCCGCAGGCCGACGCGGCCACTGATCGGTGCGGTGACGCGCGCCCAGGTGACATTCAAATGCGCGGTGTTGAGCGCCGCGCGATCCGCGAGAACGACGCCGTCGAGCTGTTTGACGGTCGACTCCTGCGTATCGACATCCTGCTGCGCGATCGAGTCCTGCTTCAGCAGCAAGCGATCGCGCTCCAGGAGCTGACGCGCGTTGACGAGATTGGCTTCATCGCGTGCCAGATTGCCCTCGGCCTGGTTGAGTGCGAGCTCGAACGGCTTCGGATCGATCTGCGCCAGCGGCTGGCCGGCTTTGACCATCTGACCCTCGTGATAGAGGATCTGCGCGAGCTGGCCGGAGACCTGCGGTCGCACGACTGCCGTCGCGAGCGGCGTCACGGTACCGAGCGCCTCCAGGTAGAGCGGCACGTCGGCGCGTGCGGCATCGGCCACACCGACCGTTGAGGCGTTGCGAAAGCGCGCGTTGAAGCCGAACTGCTGATTCGCGGCGTTGCGATGCGCGAGATACCAGCCAATGCCGGCGAGCAGGATCAGGCACGCCAGAACGACGATGACGCTGGCGAGCCGCGAGCGTCGCAGCAACCGCCCCGGGCTGCGCCACCAGGGCTCGCGTCGTGCGCCGACGGCGATTTCGACTTCGCCCGTTCTTGCTATGTCGTTCATTCAAATTCCATCAAACAGGGGTCCGCGCAGCGCCGTGCCTATCGTCGTGATGACGCTCTCGCTTATGAGGCGTACGCAGTCGGGGCGCATATTATCCCCGCAAATCAGGCAATAACGACACTTCTGCCACGAACGGCCCGGTTTGAGGTACGGACCGCCCGCCGGGCGAGATGAGCGGATTCGTCAAAGCCGGTAATCACAATCCATTACAAATGATCACGCCGGCACTCCGATACCGGTGATCACCAGAGCGTCCTCGAGCACGTAACGCCCCCGCCATGGGGCCGCCGCAATGCTCTCAAACTGCAGCGTCCGCCGCGGGGTGATCTCAAACGTGTGTGCCCCGATCGATACTTGCGCATCCGAGAAGTTCAGCCACTGGCGCGTGATCTGGAACTGACACTTGAAGAAAGCCTCTTTGGCGCTGAAGGTTACGCTTGCTTCCAGCGCTGCCTGCGCCACGGGCAACAGCTTCAGGCGCGCGTGCTCCTCCGGGGTCGCAATTGCGCGCCACAACTCCGGGCGCAGCGCATCGACGGCCTCCGCGTCGATTCCGAGCGCCCTGAAGACATTGTGTCTGCATGCGACGACACCGCAGTACCCGCGGGTGTGCGTGATGCTGCCTGTAACGCCATCGGGCCATACAGGTTCACGATCTTCTCCGACCCGCAGCAAATAATTGTCAATCTGAAGCTCGGCGAGCGCGGCGCGAGCGCACGCTCTGCCCGCAGCGAATTCCCTCACCCGCTTCGGCACGGCGCGTGCAACGAATTGTGCCTCATCCGCGTGCAGAACGTGCCCATCGAACGCGCCGCGCGCCTCAAATGCGGCGAGCGGAGCGCCGAACAGTTGTTGCAGCAAGGTCGAGCGTTTGACGTCGTCAGCAGACACGATGGGCCCGATTCTTTGAGGCGGCGCGCATCGTATCAAAGCACCGCATGCGTTAAGATATTAGAGTTCATCAATTAGATTCGAATTCAAACGGAGTTCCACATGCCGCGTACACGCCGCAAGAGAATCCTATGGACCGCCGCGGAATTGAAGACGCTGCGCAAGCTCGCGGGCCGACAGGGAGTGCGTCGCATTGCCCGTCAGCTCAAACGCAGTGAGGCCGCAGTGCGGTTCAAGGCCTGGCAGAAACGCATCAAGCTCGCGGTGAAGAGAGCTTGAGCGAGCCGCGGCTGGTCCCGCGGTCCGTGGCGGGGCGCGCCGCGCTCAGGAAGCGTTCCTTACAACTCCTCGCCACGCTGCTCGCGGCCCTTGGTGCGAGCATCGCGGCGGCGGGTGACAGCGCAGTCACGGAAGGCGACGCCGTTCTCAAAGATTTCCGCTTCGCGAACGGCGAGTCGCTGCAGGAGCTGCGCATTCACTACCGCACCCTCGGCGCTCCGGTGCGCGATGCGCACGGCGTGGTGCGCAACGCAGTGCTGATCCTGCACGGCACCACGGGCAACGGCGGCAATTTCATCCGTCCCGAGTTCTCCGGCCAGCTCTTCGGCGCGGGTCAGCTGCTGGATGCGTCGCGCTACTACCTGATCCTTCCCGACGGCATCGGCCACGGCAAATCGAGCAGGCCGAGCGACGGCATGAAGGCGCACTTTCCGCATTACGCTTATCACGACATGGTCGAGGCGCAACGGCGGCTGCTGGTCGAGGCGCTCGGCGTCACGCATCTGCGTCTGGTGATGGGCACCTCGATGGGCGGCATGCATACCTGGCTGTGGGGTGAGCTGCATCCGCAGTTCATGGATGCATTGATGCCGCTTGCCAGTCTGCCCGCCCAGGTCGCCGGCAGGAATCGGATCTGGCGCCGCCTCATCATCGATGCGATCCAGAACGATCCGGCCTGGCAGCACGGCGATTACACGCAGCAGCCACCGTCCCTGCGCACCGCTGAGGAGATGCTCTGGCTCGTGGGCAGCAACCCACAGCTGCGGCAGCAGGAGGCGCCGACGCTGGCGCAGGCCGATGCGGTCATCGACCGCTACGTCGCCACGGCCATGCGCACCGATGACGCCAACGACATTCTTTATGCGCTCGCGGCCTCGCGTGACTACGATCCTGAGCCGAATCTGACGCACATCCGCGCACCGCTTGCGGCGGTGAACTCCGCCGACGATCTCATCAACCCGCCCGAGCTCGGGATTCTGGAGCGTCTGGTGAAGCAGGTGCCCCATGGCAAGGCCATCATGGTGCCGCTCAGTGAGCAAACCCGGGGTCACGGCTCCCATACCATCGCCGTGCTGTGGGCACCTTATCTCAAGGCGCTGCTCGAGGAATCGCGCCCGGCAGACGCGCCCTGAGGGCGACACCTCTTTATAAGGGAGTCTTGCCGCTCTCGGCCGCCGCGCCTTCCGCCGTCTCGGACGCGACCTGCGGAACGGCCGGCTCCGCCGTCCCGCCAGTGTCGGCCTTGGCGGCCGGTGAGGGCGCTAGCCGCAATATCGGCGAGGGCTTCGGCAGCACGCGCACCGCTCGCTTCACCGCGGGCTTGGGCTTCGTTGCGATCGCACGCGTGGGTGCGGCGCTCTTGCGCGGCCTGGCAGCGACCTTGCGCTTCTTTGGCGGCGCCGCGGCCTTGCGCGCGGATTTGGCGCCGGCCTTTGCGCCGGGCTTCGCGCCAGCCTTCGCGCCAGCCTTCGCGCCGGATTTCGCGGTCGGCTTTGCGCCGGCCTTCGCCGGTGCCTTCTTCGGTTCCGTCCTCGCAGATTTGCGCGACTGCTTCCAGGCCTTACGAGCGGCGGCTGCGCGCTTGCGGGCGCGCCGGGCCTCACGCTTGGCCTCCTTGTAGCGTTTGCGAACGCGCTTCAGCTCCTCTTTCGCGAGCCGCACGCTCTGCTTGGCGACATCGACGCGCAGACGCGCACGATCGGCGGCCGCGCGCAGTTCTTTTTCCTGCGTCTGTTCCGGCATGTTCTGTTCCCCCGATCTGGTCCGCGCCGCTTGCTTCATGGAGAGCATTTCGTTTGAATCGCGGGGAGCGAAGTTTCACACAACGTCCCGACGCATGCCACCGCGCCGATGCATCTGCGGGTCAGAGGCGCTGACGGACCGGCCGACCAAAGTTATCCACAAAAACTGTGCATAAGTATGTGGAAACCCCCTCTTGAAAATTTCATTTCACGGCGGTTGCAGCGATTTGCGTTAAGGTGCGCAAATTCTGACCACGCCCGCGAGGAGACTGGCATGACATCGATCCGCAGACGTAATGCTTGCGCGTGGCTCGCGTGCACCGCCGCTGCAGTCGGGGTACTGCTGTCGCCGGCCGCGCCGGCCGCGACAGCGGGGGCCAGCACTGCCTCCAAGCCGCCCCCCAGGGTCGGCATCATCGGCACGGGCCACATCGGAGCTGCCCTGGCGACGCACTGGGCGCACGCCGGCTACGAGCTGATGATCTCCTCGCGCCACCCCGGAGAGCTCAAGACGCTCGCCAAGTCGCTGGGACCCAAGGTGAAAGTCGGCACGCCCCGGGCGGCGGCAACCTTCGGCGATGTGGTCGTGATCTCGGTGCCTTATGGCGCGCTGCCGCAGCTCGGCAAGGATCTGGCGCAGGAGCTCAAGGGCAAGATCGTCCTCGATACCGGTAATCCGTATCCGCAGCGCGACGGCGAGATGGCGAACGACGCCCGCCGCAAGGGCGCCGGGATTGCCTCGGCCGAATACCTGCCCGGCGTGCGGCTCGTGCGCGCCTACAACGCGATCAAGTACACGGACTTGCAGAGCCAGGCGCACCACGCCGGGGAGCTGTATGCCATCCCGCTGGCCGGGGATTCGGCGGAGGCTCTCGCGGTGGCCTCACGGCTGGTCCGCGACAGCGGCTTTGAGCCGGTCGTCGTCGGGGGCCTGGCTCAGGCCAGGCTGTTCGACGTGGACTCACCCCCCTACGTCAAGCTCCTGACGGGCGCCCAGCTGCGCCAGATGCTTAATCTGCCGCCGCCGCACTGAGGGGCGGCTGGCTCGGGGCAACGCGGTGAACACCAGATACGTCCACGTCGCCCGGGGCTATGCGCTTGCCGCCGGGGCGACGGCGCTCGCGCTGCTGTTGCGCACGCTGGCTGAGCCCTGGCTGAGCGGCTACTTCCGTCTGACGATGCTTTACGGCGCCGTGGCGCTCGCGGTGCGCTACGGCGGGGTGGGGCCCGGGGCCGCAGCCGCGCTCGTTGGCTACTTCGCCTCCAACTACCTGTTCCTGGAGCCCCACGGCTCGTTCGCCATCGAGTCGGTCGGCCAGCGCAGCTTTCTGGGGTTCGTCTCTTATGCGCTCTCGTGCGCGATCATCATCGCGCTTGCGACCAGTTTGCGTCGCGCCCGCCGGCGCGCCGAGCTCGATACCCAGGACCGGCGCACCAGCGAGGAGCGCTTTCGCGTCGCGATCGAGTCCTCAGCGGTACCGTTTGCGATCCTGAAGGCGGTCCGCGGCCCGAGCGGGGCGATTGTCGATTTCGAATGGGCCTATCTCAATGCTGCGGCTTCACGCGAGATCCGGGAGCAGCCCGAGAAGCTGATCGGCCGGCGCATTGGGGACGTGTTCCCGTGGAGCTGGAAGGTGCCGGGGCTGTTCGACTCCTACTGCCGGGCCGTCGAGACCGGGGAGCCGCAGACCATCGAAGTCACCGCGAGCCCGCATGGCGCACCCGAGTGGTTCCACAACGTGGCGAAGCGTTTCGGCGATGGCGTCGCCGTGTGGTTTGCCGACGTGACCGAGCGCCGACTTGCAGAAGTCGCCATCAATGAGGCCCGCACGCAGCTGCAGACAGTGACGGACCTGATGCCGGCGGGCATGACTCGCTGCAGCCGCGACCTGCGCTACATCTGGGTGAACCGCCAGTTCACTCAATGGGTCGCCGAGGATGCCAGCGAGGTCGTGGGCCGGCCCATTCGCGATGTGATCGGGGCGAAGGCCTACGAGGTCTTCGAGCCGTACTACCAGCAGGTCCTTACCGGCGCCCGGGTTGAGCTGGAGCAGGAAGTCGAGTTCCTGCGCACCGGTCGGCACTGGATCAACTGCGTGTACGTACCCACGTTTGCGGCTGACGGCACAGTGGACGGCTGGGTCGGCGTCATCACCGACATTACGCATCGCAAGCATCTGGAGCTTGCGCAGAACGAGGCCGATCACCGCAAGGACGAGTTCCTGGCGATGCTCGCCCACGAGCTGCGCAATCCGCTCGCCCCGATCCGCAGCGCCACCGAGTACCTGCGGCTTGCCGGTCCGCCCGAGCCGAATCTCTCCCGGGCGCGCGACATCATCGATCGCCAGGTGCAGCATCTGACGCGCCTCGTGGATGATCTGCTGGATCTCTCACGCGTGACCCAGGGTCATATCGAGCTGCAGCGTCAGCGCGTGTCCGTCGCCGTCGCCATCGGCCACGCACTCGAGGCGAGCGGGCCGGCCATCATCGATGCGGGGCACGACCTCAATGTGCAGCTGCCCTCCGAGGCGCTCTACGTCGAGGCCGATCTCACGCGCCTGGCGCAGATGATCGGCAATCTCCTCAACAATGCCGCCAAGTACACCCCGCGCGGTGGCCGCATCGACGTGCGCGCGCAGCGCGACGCCGGGCAGGTGATCGTTGAGGTGAGCGATTCGGGGATCGGGATTCCGCGCGAGATGCTGCCCCGCATCTTCGACATGTTCGTGCAGGTCGATCGCACCCCGGTGCGGGCCAAGGAGGGCCTGGGAATCGGACTCACTCTGGTCAACCGGTTGGTGCGCATGCACGGCGGAACGGTCGAGGCACGCAGCGAGGGTACCGGTCGCGGCAGCACGTTCACCATCCGCCTGCCGCTCGCCGAGCCGCCCTCGCTCGAGACCCCGCAGCGCAGCGAGCCTCCGCCCGAGCCGCTCGCGATTCGCAGCGAGCCGCGCCGCGTGCTCATCGTCGATGACAACCTCGATGTTGCGGTCAGCCTCGCGATGCTCGTGGGCGCGCTCGGCCATGAGACCCGCATGGCGCACGATGGCGTGCAGGCGCTCGCGACGCTGGAGGAGTTTCAGGCGGATGCGGTGCTGCTCGATATCGGCCTGCCGCGTTTGAATGGCTACGAGGTGGCGCGACGGATCCGCAGCGACCCCCGCACGCGGACGGTGCAGGTGATCGCGCTCACCGGCTGGGGCCAGGAGCAGGACCGGCGCCGGGCGCGCGAAGCCGGTTTCGATCATCACCTCGTCAAGCCGGTGGATCTGTCAGTTCTGATGGCGCTGTTGGGGCAAAAGCCGCAGCCGCAAGCCTCACCGGCGAGCGCCCAAACCGCGGATTTGGCTTACGATTAATTAAGTTGTCAGGGGTGCCTGCCAGAGTAACCTGAATCCCGCGTCTGGCATTCCATTGGAGATGACTGTGTTTAGAAAACTGGTTCCCGTCCTCACTGCGTTACTGATGGCAGGTCCGGTGCTGGCTGCTGATGCGCCCGCCGCCGCTTCTTCCTCTGCCCCGGCCGCTGCGGCAAGCAAGGATTCGAAGGATTCCAAGGCGTCGACCTCGCACAAGAAGAGCAGCAAGCACAAGAAGAAGGCCGCTCCTTCTTCGGATGCGCCGAAGTCCTGAAGTCGATTTCTGCAGCTCGTCTGCAGAGCTGAAAAGGCCCGCCACCTGGCGGGCCTTTTCTTTTGGCGACTGCGTCCGCGCTCAGTTCTGGTGCGTGTCCCCGTGATGCTCGTGCGAGGGGTTGTTGCTCGGCGGTGAGGTGTCGTGTCGCGGCGGCGGCGGCGGAGGAGGCGGCGGCGGCGGAGGAGGTGGCGGCGGCGGGGCCGATGTCTGCGGTCGCGGAGCAAGCGCGGGTCGCTGCGGGGGTGGCGCAAATACCGGGGGCGGTGGTGGTGCCATGCGCTCCTGGGGTGGCGGCACTGGCCGCTGCTGCGGTGGCGCCAGGCGCTCCTGCGGCGGCGCAACGCGGTCCTGGGGTGGCAGGCGTTCCTGCGGGGGCGGCGCCACGCGCTGCGGGGGCGCGCTGGACCGTGGCGGAATGTACGGCTGGATCTCACGCCGTGCCGGCGTGGCATTGATCACCGGCGGCCTCACGACCACCGGACGGTTGATGACGGCTGGCGGCGGCCTGCGGACTCGCAGCCCCGGTGCGGCTGGGGCACCCAGATAGCTGCTGCGTACGGGCGCGAGAGCGGGCGCCCCGACGCCGGGTGTGAGGCGGGCGACATCGCCCGGTGCGATGCGCACGGCGTGCGCTGCCACGGGTTGAGCCGCAGTGAGCACGCTTCCCGGCACGGAGGTGAGCGCGTTCGCCACGCCCAGATTGACATAGCGCTGCTGCGGCACGCGGTTGCGGTAGACATTGGTGATGCTCGCCGTGCTCACGACCTTTGAGTTCGTGACGTTGACGTTGCGGACGTAGGTTTCGCTCACGTGGTAGCTGGGCAGATAGACATCCCGCGGACCGAGCGGAATCCAGGTGACGCTCCCCGCTGCGCCTCCGCCGACCCAGGCCACCAGCGCCGGCGCATACACCGCTCGCACGTGGCGCGGTCCCGGCACCCAGCACCAGGAGTTGCCGGCATAGACCCAGCGCCCGTAGTGGAACGGCGCGAAGCCCCACGGCGCGCTGTCCACCCAGTTCCAGCCCCAGGGCGCCACCCACACCCAGCTGCCGTAGCGGTACGGCGCCCAGCCGACGCTGACTGCGCTCGGGACCCACACCTGGCCGTAATCCTCCACGGTGCGCCAGTCACCGTACTGGTCCAGATCGCCGTAGCCGGTGACATCGCTCGAGACGTACTGCTCGGCATCTGCCTGGGCGCGTTCGAGCTGGCGGTCCCGCTGCATGCACCAGACATCGAAGTCATCCGGTACTCCGAGTGAGGCGGAGTCCGCCGTGATCTCGCCGGCCGCGCTGAACGTCACCTTCTGCTGATTGTGGATCGGGAAGCTCGTCCCGCCCCCGCTTGCTTCGGCTTCACCCGAGCTCACTTTGACGACGGTGGTGTCGCCACTTTCGTTGACTTCGACGCGATAGTCCCCGGCGCTGAGCAGCGACAGTGCGAGCGTCGGTGTGTCGATCTCGATGCTGTCTTGCTGCTCGAGCTGCGCAACACGGACGTGAATGGTGCCGGCGGTCACCTGCATCTGCAGCATCTGATCGCCGAGATTGACGAACGAGAACCCGGTCATCGGCGCCAGGCGGATGGCAATGGAGCCCAGCTGCAGTTCCGCGCGCGCGTTCTGGTCCGCCCACACCTTGTCGCCCGTGGTAATGGGCCGGTTGATGGTGCCAGCGGCCCAGTCCTCGACACCCGCCGGCTGCACGGATACTTCGCCCTGCACGAAGCTCAGACGTGCGACGCGCGAGGGCGGATCGGCATCCTGCGCGCGAGCGGCGGGGACGAAGACCGTGGCGAGTACCGCGGCGAGCAGTACCGTGAACGGGCGTGCGTTCGGCATATCGTGCGGACTGTAGGGGAGCCCGACACAATCGGCAACGAATGCCCGCCAGCGCTCAGCCGGGAGCGCCCTCGCGTTCCTCTTCCGCCGGCGGCAGCGCCACCAGCCGCCCGTCGAGCGGCAGCAGATTGAGCTCCACGTTGAACCCAGGCGGTTCCTTGTGCGGGAACGCCACGCCCACTTTGGTCCAGCTCTTGGCCTTCTGCCCGGTCGAGGATTCGAACTCACGCACGCTGTAGACATTGAGATGACTTGCCGTCGCCTGCTTGACCATGCCGCTTCCTCCTTACGCTGAAGGCGATCCGGAGACGCCCGGATCGTGCTGCCAGCATCGCCGTGCCCTGGCGGTGAGCTCAACGCGCGAATGCGCGGCGAATGCGTCGATTAGCGCGCCGGTCCGCCGTCGCGGTGTACAGTGGCGCGATGGCGGTTGAGGATGACGCGCGGGAAATCCGCGACCTGATCGAACGCTGGGCGCTCTACAGCGACAGCGGCGACTGGGAGCGTTTCGCGACCCTGTGGCACGAGGATGCGTGGATGAGTGCGACCTGGTTTCGCGCTCCGGCGCGCGATTTCATCCGCGCCCGGCGCGAGGGCTTCGAGCGCGGCGTCAGCATCCTGCATTTTCTCGGCGGATTCTTCTGCGACGTCGTTGCCGATCGAGCCATCGCGCAGACCAAGATGACCATCAGTCAGCGCGCACCGGTCGATGGCGTGCTTTGCGACGTGCTGTGCACGGGACGGTTCTACGATTTCCTCGAGCGGCGGGCGGGACGCTGGGGCCTGGTGCGCCGGCAGCCGATCTACGAGAAGGATCGCATCGATCCGGTCGAGCCGGGGGTGCAGCTCAAGCTCGATCGCGCGCTGCTCGCGAGCTTTCCGCCAGGCTATCGCCACCTCGCGTACCTGCAGACGCGGATCGGCTATGACGTGCGCCGCACTGGACTGCCGGGTCTCACCGGACCGGAGGTGCAGCAGTTGTACGCAGAAGGGCGGGCGTGGCTTTCTGGTGCGCCCGGCGCCGGTAACCCGGCGCGCTGAACGGGCGGGACTAGGAGAGCCCGTCCCAGAAGCTCTCCAGACGCATCCTCTGAGCCGCATCGGGCAGACGCCCGCGGCCGCCGCGCTGGTTGTCCTCGAGATGTGCGGTCTCGATTGTGCCCGGAATGGCGCACACAACCGCCGGGTGTGAGACGACGTACTTGAGGAACAGCTGTCCCCAGCTTTGCGCATCGAAATCCGCCGCCCAGGCGGGCAGTGCCCTGCCGGCGACTTTCGGGAACATGTTCGCGCCGCGCCGGCCGCCGAAGGGAACGTTGACCAGCACCGCGATCTTGCGCTCCTGCGCAAGCGGCAGCACTTGATCGGCAGCCGCGCGATTGCCGAGCGAGTAGTCGACCTGGATGAAATCGAGCGTGTACTTCTGCATCGCCTCGATCATCTGCGGATGCTGCCGCGGCTCGGAGGTGGTGATGCCGACGTAGCGTACGCGGCCGCTCTTCTTCCACTCCTGCACCAGCGGCAGCACGGCATCGAGTCCGACGAGGTTGTGCACCGACATCAGATCGACGCGATCGGTTTTCAGGTGCTGGAGGGATTCTTCCATCTGCGACCTGGCGGCGTCGGCATCGCGCGCCATCACCTTGGTCGAGACGAACATCTTGCTGCGCACGCCCAGGCTTGCGAGCGCATCGCCGATGACCGCTTCGGAGCCGCCGTAGATCGCCGCGGTGTCGATTACCGTACCGCCAAGCTGCAACATGCGCTGAATGAGCGCCACACGCGCCGCCTGCTCATCGGCTGAGCGCAGGCTGAAGGCGTTCGTGCCGATGCCGATGACCGGCAGCTTCTCGCCGCTGGAGGCAATCGGCTTGGTGATCAGGGGCAGGTCCGTCGCGGCGGTGCCAGCGGCAAACGCGGGTCTGCGGCACAGCATTGCGGCGCCGCTCGCCAGCGCCGCGGCCATCAGGGCGCGACGAGACAGCCTCAAAGATGCAGCTTCGCTCACAAAATGCTCCCGGCGGGCGGCGCGCGCCCGGGCCGAAACATCGTACACCGCCTTTGTGTAACATTCCCTGCGTGTATACGCAGGCTCTGAATGCGCCGGCACCGCAAGGTGCGGGCGGGGCAGCGGTGGAACCCGCGGAGCTCACCGCCGCGTTCCTGGCGCGCGTCGATGCGGATGAGCGCATCGAGCCCAAGGACTGGATGCCGCAAGCCTATCGCGACACGCTCATCCGCCAGATCTCCCAGCATGCGCATTCCGAAGTCGTCGGCATGCTGCCCGAAGGCAACTGGATCTCGCGCGCACCGAGCCTGAAGCGCAAGGCCGTGCTCATCGCCAAGGTGCAGGATGAAGGCGGGCACGGCATGTACCTGTATGGCGCCGCCGAGACTCTGGGCATCTCGCGCGCCGAGATGACGGCGCAGCTGCTGACCGGTGCTGCGAAATATTCCAGCATCTTCAACTACCCGACGCCGAGCTGGGCGGATGTCGGGGCGATCGGCTGGCTGGTCGATGGCGCGGCGATCATGAATCAGATCCCGCTGTGCCGCTGCTCCTACGGACCGTACGCGCGCGCCATGGTGCGTATCTGCAAGGAGGAGAGCTTCCACCAGCGGCAGGGTTTCGAAATCATGCTCACGCTCGCGCGCGGCACCGCTGCGCAGCGTCAGATGGCACAGCAAGCCCTCAACCGCTGGTGGTGGCCTGCGCTCATGATGCTGGGCCCGAGCGATGCGCAGTCGAAGCACACCGCCCAGTCGATGCGCTGGAAGATCAAGCGCTTCAGCAACGATGAGATCCGCCAGCATTTCGTCGATGTGACAGTGCCGCAGGCGCAGTTCCTGGGGCTCGCGCTGCCCGATCCCGAGCTGCGTTGGGATGCGGCGAGCGGGCACTTCCACATCGGGCCGATCGACTGGAGTGAGTTTCAGCGCGTGCTCTCAGGCCACGGTCCCTGCAACCGCGAGCGACTGGAGGCGCGGCAGCAGGCGCACGAGGCGGGCCGCTGGGTGCGCGAGGCCGCTGCGGCGCACGCCGCCAAGCACGCATCGAAGGAGGCGCGACGCGCATGACGCAGAGCGAACACGACTGGCCGCTGTATGAAGTCTTCATTCGGGCGCGCTCAGGCCTGGAGCACAAGCACGCCGGCAGCGTCCACGCCGCCGACGCCGCGATGGCCCTGGAGCACGCGCGCGATGTCTACACGCGGCGGCAGGAGGGGGTGAGCATCTGGGTGGTGCGCTCGAGCGACATCACGGCCTCGGATCCCGCCGATGCACAGGCGCTGTTCGAGCCCGCGCGCGACAAGATCTACCGGCACCCGACCTTCTATGAGATTCCCGAGGAAGTGAAGAACCTGTGAGCACTCCCACTCTCGCGGCGGCGCGAACGGCCTGCGTGCTGCGCCTGGCCGACACCAATCTGGTGTTGGCGCAGCGTCTGGGGGAGTGGATCGGTCATGCCCCGGCGCTGGAGGAGGACCTGGGACTTGCGAATCTCGCACTCGATCATCTCGGGCAGGCGCGCCTGTTCTACGGCTATGCCGCGGAGCTCGAGGGCGGCAATCGCTCGGAGGATGACTTCGCTTTTCTGCGCGATGAGAGCGCCTTCGTCAATCTCGCGCTCGCCGAGCAGCCGAATACGGACTTCGCTTTCGCCATCGTGCGCCAGCTGCTGATCGATGCGTATCAGCTCGAGCTCTATGCAGCGCTCGAGCGCTCGAGCGATGAGCGACTCGCCCAGATCGCGGCCAAGGCTTTGCCCGAAGTGCGCTATCACCTGCGCTACAGTTCCGGCTGGGCCGTGCGCCTGGGCGATGGCACGCCCGAGAGCCAGCGCCGCATGCAAGTGGCGCTCGAGGCACTATGGCGATTCACGCCGGAGCTGTTCGCGTGCGATGCCATCGAGCAGGTGCTGGCGGCACAATCCATTGCACCCGACCCTGCCGCACTCGAGAGCCGCTGGAGCGCCAGCATCGATCCGATCCTGGCGCGCGCTACGCTGCAGCGGCCGGCCGACGCCTCCTATCCGTGGTACGGCAAGTGCGGCGTGCACACGGAGCACCTGGGACCGTTGCTTGCACAAATGCAGCATCTGCACCGCGCACACCCCGGGGCACGCTGGTAAGCCATGACCGTCGCCGCCGATGCATCGCGCGAAGCTGAAATCTGGCGATTGCTGGCCGAAGTGCATGACCCGGAGCTGCCGGTGGTGAGCGTCGTGGATCTCGGCATCATCCGCCATGTGCGCTGGCCGGGCCCGGGCGGTCCGAGTATCGGCATCACTCCGACGTACTGCGGTTGCCCGGCGACCGAGGCGATCCGCGCCGCGGTGCAATCCAAGCTCGCTGCCGCCGGCATCCGCGATGCCCGGATCGAGACGGTGCTGTCACCGCCGTGGAGCAGCGCCTGGCTTACGCCGGCCGCACATCGCGCACTCAAAGCCCATGGCATCGCACCCCCGCAGCCCGGGGCTGCAGTGCGCTGTCCCCGCTGTGACAGCGACGCCACGGAGCTCGTGAGCGAATTCGGCGCGACACCGTGTCAGGCACACTACCGCTGCACGGCGTGTCTTGAGCCCTTCGACCGCTTCAAGTGCACCTGAGGCGCGCGCCGTGCTCCGGTTTGTGCCGCTCACCGTCGCCGAAGTCCGGCCGGAATCCGAGGACGCGACCGCTGTGACGCTCGAGGTGCCAGCCGCCGAGCGCGCGACTTTCCGCTGCCGCGCCGGTCAGCACATCGTGCTGCGCCTGCCGCTCGAGGGCGCTGAGCAGCGCCGCACTTACTCGCTCGTCAGTGCGCCCGCAGAGCTGCCGCTCAGGATCATCGTGCGGCACATTCCCGGCGGCCGCATGTCGCAGTACCTCGCACGCGCGCTGCGTGCGGGCGCGAGGCTCGAAGCGATGCCTCCCACCGGCAGCTTTGGTGCGCACACCGCGGCCGGGACGCACGGCCAGTACCTTGCGATCGCTGCCGGCTGTGGCATCACTCCGGTGTTCGCGATCATCCGCGAGCTGCTCGAGCGCGACCGCGCGAGTCAGGTCGTGCTCCTGTACGGCAATCGCGCGCTGCAGCGGATCATGCTGCTCGAGGAGCTGCTGGCGCTCAAGGACCGGCACATGGCGCGCTTTGCGCCGCATTTCTTTCTCAGCCGCGAAACTCAGGAGTGCGGACTGCCCGGCGGCCGCATCGATGCGGCGACGCTGCGCGCCGCCGCCGGCAACCTGTTCAGCCCTGCGGCCGTGGTAGAGGGTTTCATGTGCGGCCCCTCCGACATGGGCGAGTCGCTCACGGGAGTGCTGCGCGAGCTGGGCGTGAGCGCAGCGCCCCTGCACGTCGAGCATTTCACGGCCGCGGCGGCGGGCTCTGCGGGCACGGCGGCAGCCCCGCTTCGCGCGCCTTCGGTCGCGCCGGGCGCAGGACTCACACAGGTGACCGTGACGCTCGATGGCCGCCGCCGCAGCTTCGCGATGCGTACCGGATTGCAGACGATTCTCGAGGCCGCAGGTGCGGCCGGAATCGATCTGCCATTTTCCTGTTGCGCGGGTGTGTGCTCGACCTGCCGCACGAAGCTATTGAGTGGCCGTGTCAGGATGGATGAGAACTACGCGCTGGAGCCCGACGAGCTCGCGCAGGGATACATCCTCGCCTGCCAGGCCCGCGCCGAGACGCCGCAGCTGGAGCTCACCTATGACGAGACCTGAATATGAGTGCATCCGAGTCGAGAGCGTCGGTGCCGTGACCCGTCTCACCCTGAACCGGCCCGAGCGGCTCAATGCTTTCAACGTCGCGATGCACGAGGAGATGGGCGATGCCCTGATGCGCGTGCGTGCCGACCGGACGGTGCGCGTGCTGATCCTCACCGGCGCCGGCCGCGGCTTTTGCGCCGGACAGGATCTGACGGATCGCGCATCGCAGACGCAAGGGGCGGCTCTGGATCTCGGCGCCTCGCTCGAGCGCTTCTACAATCCGCTGGTGCTGAGCCTGCGTTCGCTGGAGGTGCCGGTCATCGCAGCGGTGAATGGCGTGGCGGCCGGCGCCGGCGCAAATCTGGCGCTGGCCTGCGATATGGTCGTGGCCGCGCGTTCGGCCTCCTTCATCCAGTCGTTCGCCAAATTGGGCCTCGTACCGGACTGCGGCGGAACCTGGTTCCTGCCGCGCCTCGTCGGGCCCGCGCGCGCCATGGGGCTGGCGCTGCTCGGCGATAAGCTCGGCGCGGTGGAGGCCGCCGCCTGGGGTTTGATCTGGCGTTGCGTGGCTGATGAGGAGCTCGACACGACCGTGACCGAGCTTGCGGCGCGGCTGGCCGCCGGTGCGCCGCGGGGCCTGGCGCGAACGAAGCAGGCGCTGCACGGCTCGACGCAGCACTCGCTCGAGCAGCAGCTGCTCATCGAGCAGGATTTTCAGCGCGAGCTGGGGCGCACGGCGGACTTTGCCGAGGGTGTCGCCGCCTTTCGCGATAAGCGGGCCGCCCGCTTCACCGGGACCTGAGTCCTGACGCATGCCGCAAGTGGTGCAGCGCTCGGTCGAAGGTGCCGTCGCGCGCATCACGATCGATCACCCGCCGGTGAATGCGCTCTCGCGAGCGGTGCGCGCACAGCTGCTCGAGGCGATCGTGGCAGCCGAGGCCGATCCGGCGGTGCAGCTGCTGGTGCTCGAGGGCGCCGGTGCGCATTTCAGCGCAGGGGCCGACATCTCGGAGATGACCGCAGGCGCCGGCGAACCGCTGCTCAACGATGTGCTGCTGCGGCTCGAGCGCTGCGCCAAGCCGGTGCTCGCCGCAGTGCACGGCACGGTGTTCGGCGGCGGACTGGAGCTCGCGCTCGCAAGTCACTATCGCTGCGCGGCGCGGGGTGCGAGGCTCGCGCTCCCGGAGGTGAAGCTCGGACTCATTCCGGGATCCGGCGGCACGCAACGTCTGCCACGCGCCATCGGTCTTGCGGCGGCGCTCGAGCTGATGATCTCCGGTGAGAGCATCGATGCGCTGCGCGCGCACGAGCTGGGGCTGCTCGATGAGGTCGTGCAGGAGGAGGATTTCGGTGCCGGTGTGCGGCGGCTGGCCGCGCGACTGGTGGCGAGCCATGCGCCCGTGCGGCGATTATCCGAGCAGCCCATTCCCGATCTGCAGCGGTGCGGCGCGGACTATCCGGCGCGGCACTGGGCAAGTCTGTCGGCGACGACGCGATCGCTCACGGCCGTTCAGGGACTGATCCGCAGCGTGCAGGCGGCGATCGAGATGCCCTTCAACGAGGCGCTCGCGCTGTCGCGAGTGGTGTTCGAAGAGTGCCGGCAATCGCCGCAGTCGCGCGCCCTGCGCCACCTGTTCTTCGCCGAACGGGCAGCCCGGCGGGGAGCGCGCGGCGCAACGGCGCCCGAGGTGCGGCACGTGGCGGTGGTGGGCGCCGGGACCATGGGAGCGGGTATTGCCACTGCGCTGCTGCAGGCCGGCTTCTCCGTCGCGATCACGGACAGCGCGGATAGTGCCCTCGGCAGCGTGTCCTCGCGCATCGCGGCGATGCTCGACTCGGCGGTGCGCCGCGGGCGTCTGTCAGCTGAGCAGGCGGCACAGCGGTGCGCGCACCTTCTCGTCGTGCCCGCGCTCGCCGCGGCGCTGCAGCAGGCCGATCTCGTGATCGAGGCCGTGGTCGAGAATCTCGCCGTGAAGCAGGCGCTGTTTGGCGAGCTCGGAAGGCTCTGCCTGCCAGCCACGATTCTCGCGACCAATACCTCGGCGCTCGACGTCGATGCGATTGCCACGGCCAGCGGTCGCGCGCACTCCGTGCTGGGGATGCATTTCTTCAGTCCGGCGCAGGTGATGCGGCTGGTGGAGATCGTGCGGGGCCGGGAGAGCTCGGCCGCCGCCCTGGCGAGCGCCGAGGCAGTGACGGCACGACTCGGCAAGCTGGGCGTGATCGTGGGCAACGCCCCGGGATTCGTCGGCAACCGCATGCTCTACGCCTACGGGCGTGAGAGCCAGCTGATGCTGCTCGAGGGCGCAACGCCCTCCAGCATCGATGCGGCGCTCACCGACTGGGGCATGGCGCTGGGTCCCTGCGCCGTTGGCGATCTCGCGGGACTTGACGTGGGCTATCGTGCGCGGCGCGAGCTGCCCGCACGGCCGGATGATCCCCGCTATTTCCGCATCGCCGATCTGCTGGCCGAGCGCGGCTGGCTCGGACGCAAGAGCGGCCGCGGCTACTACCGCTACGAGGGCGACGGGCGTGCGCGCGTGGCAGATCCGGAAGTGCAGACGCTGATCCGCGCCGAAGCGCAGCGCCTTGGCGTGCCACAGCGGCAGCTGAGCGCGGTGCAGATCACCGAGCGCTGCATCTATGCGCTCATCAACGAGGGGGCGCGCGTGCTCGATGAGGGCATTGCGCACTGCGCGGACGATATCGATGTCATCTGGTGCAACGGCTACGGCTTTCCGCGCGTTCGTGGCGGACCGATGTGCTTTGCCGATGAGAGCGGAGTGGCGAACGTGCTCGAGGGCGTCAATCGCATGGCGCGCGAGCACGGCGCACGCTACTGGACGCCGGCACCGCTCCTGGCATCGCTCGCCGCTTCACGGGGAACATTCGGCGCCTGGCACCGGCCCGGGTAAGGGAGCTCACGCATGCTGCTTGAAAGCTTCATCGCGGATCGCTGGCAGAGCGGACGCGGCGCGCCCGCGTCACTGCTGGATGCGAGCACGGGTGCGCCCGTCGCGCAGGCGCCGGCGCTGGCCTTTCCCGCCGGCATCGATCCCCGGCAGGTCCTGGAGCACGCCCGCAGCGTCGGCGGTCCGGCGCTTCGCCGTCTCACGTTTCACGAGCGCGCGCTTCGCCTCAAGGCCCTGGCGCAATATCTGACCGGCCGCAAGGAAGAGCTCTACGCGCTCTCCTATGCGACGGGTGCCACGCGGCGCGATGCCGGGCTCGACATCGACGGCGGCATCGGCACGTTGTTCGTCTACGCGAGCAAGGCGATGCGCGAGCTCCCCGATGCGCGGGTCTTTGCCGAAGGCGCCGTCGAGCCATTGTCCAAGTCCGGCAGCTTCGTGGGCCAGCACATCCTCGTGCCGCTCGAAGGGGCTGCGATTCACATCAATGCGTTCAACTTTCCCGTCTGGGGCATGCTCGAGAAGCTCGCGCCCACCTTCATTGCGGGCGTAGCGGCGATCGTCAAGCCTGCGACGAGCACCTCCTACCTCACGGCCCTCGCGTTCCGGCTGCTGCTCGAGTCCGGTGTGCTGCCGCCCGGCGCCGTGCAACTGCTGATCGGCGGAGTGGAAGGTCTCTTTGATGATCTGCAGTGTCAGGACAGCGTGGCCTTCACCGGCTCGGCGAGCACCGCGCAGCGGCTGCGCTCTCACCCGGCAATCCATCGTCACAGCGTGCGCTTCACCGCCGAGACCGACTCGCTGAACGCCAGCATCCTCGCACCCGACGCCTCGCCCGACACACCCGAGTTCGATGCTTTCATCGAGGAGGTGTGCCGCGAAATGATCGTCAAGGCCGGACAGAAATGCACGGCGATCCGCAAGGCAATCGTGCCGGCCGCGATCCGCCCGCGCGTGCTCGAGGCGCTGCGCGCCCGGCTGGAGAAGATCGTGGTCGGCGATCCGAGGCGCGAGACGGTACAGATGGGACCGCTGGCCTCACTCGCGCAGCGACAGGAAGTGCACACGCAGCTCGGCCGGCTCCTCGCCGCAACTCAAATCATCACCGGGCGCGAGCAGGCACTGCGCCCGGCGGCAGCCGATGCGCGCCAGGGCGCCTTCATCGCCCCGACGCTGCTCGACTGTGTCGATGCGCGCGCCACATCCGCCGCAGTCATCGATGAGGTGGAGGCGTTCGGGCCGGTGTGCACGGTGCTCGCGTATGCGACGCTCGAGGAGGCCGTCGGGCTCGCGCGCCGGGGCGGCGGCAGCCTCGTGAGTTCGGTCTTCAGCGCCGACCCACACATCGCCGCGCAGCTCACCCTCGGGCTTGCTCCCTATCACGGCCGCGTGCTCGTCGTGGATCGCACCTGCCGCAACGATTCGACAGGGCACGGTTCACCCCTGCCTCACCTCGTCCACGGGGGCCCCGGTCGCGCCGGCGGAGGAGAGGAACTGGGCGGAATCCGTGCCGTCACACATTACATGCAGCGAACCGCCGTGCAGGGCAGCCCTGAGCTCGTGAGCACCGTCACCGGCCGCTGGGTCCGCGGTGCACCCCGGCTCACGGGGGGGCATCACCCCTTTCGCAAGGCCTTCGGCGAGCTCAATATCGGCGATGCCTTCGACTCCGCGGAGCGCGAGATCACGCTCGGCGATATCGAGCGCTTCGCCGACCTGTCGGGGGATCACTTCTATGCGCACATGGATGAGGCGGCCGCGCGCGGCAATCCGCTCTTCGGCGGACGCGTGGCTCATGGGTACTTCCTGATCTCCGCCGCTGCCGGATTGTTCGTGGACCCGGATCCGGGACCGGTGCTTGCCAACTACGGCCTTGATTCGTTGCGATTCGTGAAGCCGGTGAAGCCGGGAGAGCGCATCCGCGTGCGGCTCACCTGCAAGGAGAAATCTCTCCGCGCGGGAATGGGTTACGGTGAGGTGCGCTGGGCCGCCGAGATCACGAATCAGCTGGGCGAGACGGTCGCGGCCTATGACGTGCTCACCATGGTCAGCGAGCAGGTTGCGGGCTGAACCGCACATGCAGCATGCTTCGAGGCCCCGCGCGCGGGGCGCATGAGGAGGTAAGGACGTGGCCGAGTCAGCATCCCGGGAGAGCTCGAACCGTATGGCACTGACGCTGCGGATTCGCCACCCCAGCATCGATCCGCAGGAAATCACCGATTCCCTGGGCATGCTGCCGCTCGCATTCTGGAAAGCCGGCGATCCGCGCCGCGACGGCAGGGGTCAGCGGCTGCAAAGCCGCTATCGCGAGTCCTACTGGACCGGCGCATTCACATCCGCGGGGCGGCTGCCCTCAGCGGTCTCCACGGCTGAGGCCAGTCTCATGCTCGCGCTCGTGAGCCTGCGCCGCTCCCAGCCGTTCCTGAACCGGCTGCAGGAGGAGGGCGGCAGCGTCGAACTGCTGCTGCACGTGGTCGGCGATGAGGAATTCAAACTGCAGCTCGCGCCCCTGACCGGCGCGACGCTGGCCAAGGCGGGCATCACGCTCATCCTGGAGATGCGGCCGGAGGGCGAGGCAGAGGCACGGCGCCTGGCTGGCTGAACCGCGCGTGATCTGCCTGCCCGAGCCCGATGCGGCGGTTCTCGCGCGCCGGCCCCAGATTCTCGAGGACCTGCGTGAACTGCTCCCGGCCGATGCCGTCGTCGCAGACACGCTCGCGCTCGCGGCCTATGAAACCGATGCCCTGACCGCCTACCGCGCCAAGCCCCTCGCGGTGGTGCTGCCGCAGAGCACGCAGGACGTCGCGCGCGTGCTGCGCTACGCGAGCCGCGAGGGCCTGAAGATCGTTCCGCGCGGCGCCGGCACCTCACTCTCCGGCGGCGCCATCCCCGTCGCCGATGCCATCGTGGTGGGACTGGGCAAGTTCAGCCGCATCCTCGAGATCGACTACGACAACCGCTGCGTCGTCGCGCAAAGCGGCGTTCCCAACCTTGCGATCAGTCATGCCGTCGCGGAGCGCGGCTTCTACTACGCGCCGGACCCCTCGAGTCAGGTGGCTTGCACTGTCGGCGGTAATGTCGCGGAGAACTCCGGCGGCGTGCACTGCCTGAAGTACGGCCTCACCACGCACAACGTGCTCGGTGTCGAGCTGGTGCTGCCCGATGGCGAGATCGTGCGCCTCGGCGGCAAGCATCTGGATGCCCCGCACTACGATCTGTTGGGGCTGACGGTAGGCTCCGAGGGTCTGATCGGGATCGTGACCGAAGTGACCGTGCGCATCCTGCGCCGGCCGCAGAGCGCGCGGGCGCTGCTCATTGGCTTCGACAGTGCGGCAGCCGCCGGGGCGTGCGTCGCCGATGTGATCGCGGCGGGCATCATTCCGGCCGGCATGGAGATGATGGACCGTCCCGCGATCGCGGCCGCCGAAGCGTTCGTGCATGCCGGCTACCCGCTCGATGTGGAGGCGCTCCTCATCGTCGAGCTCGACGGTCCCGCGGCCGAGGTCGATCATCTGGTCGCGCGCGTGCAGGCGATCGCGCGCGCGCAGCAGGCGCTGAGCTGCCAGGTGTCCTCGAGCGATGCCGAGCGGCTCGCCTTCTGGGCCGGCCGCAAGGCGGCGTTCCCCGCGGTCGGGCGCATCAGCCCGGACTACTACTGCATGGACGGCACCATTCCCCGACGCGAGCTGCCGCGGGTGCTCGATGCGATCGCCGAGCTGTCCCGGCGCCATGGGCTTCGCGTTGCGAATGTATTCCACGCGGGCGACGGCAACCTGCACCCGCTCATCCTCTACGATGCCAATCAGCCCGGTGAGCTCGATCGTGCCGAGCGCTTCGGCAGCGACATCCTGCGGCTGTGCGTGGATGCGGGTGGCGTGCTCTCGGGTGAGCACGGGATCGGGCTCGAGAAGCGCGACCTCATGCCCTATCAGATGAGCGCCGCCGACCTGCAGATGCAGCATCGGGTGAAGTGGGCCTTCGACCCCGAGGTGCGATTCAATCCCGGCAAGGTCTTTCCCAGCCTGCATCGCTGCGCGGAGGAAGGCCGCGTGCACGTGCACGCCGGGGCGATGCGCTTTCCTGGCTTGCCGCGCTTTTAGACGGCAGGTGGGCGAGATCCTCCAACCGCGGGACGAGGCTGATGTCGCCGATATCATCGCCGCGCGGCGTGAGCCCCTCGAGATCGTGGGCGCTGGCTCCAAGCGCGCAATCGGCCGCGCAGGCTCTGCCGACGTTCTCGATCTGACGGCGCTGCACGGCATTGTCGACTATGAGCCCGGCGAGCTCGTACTCACCGCACGCGCCGCGACAAAGATGACGGTCGTGGCGCAGGCACTCGCCGATCGGGGCCAGCGTCTGGCCTTCGAGCCGCCCGATTTTGCGCAGCTTCTGGGCACGAGCGCAGTGCCCACCTTGGGCGGCGTGATCGCAGCCAACATTTCCGGCTCGCGGCGTCTCACGGCGGGCGCGGCGCGCGATCATTTTCTCGGCTGTCGCGCGGTGAGCGGGGAGGGTGAGCGCTTCCGTGCCGGCGGCCGCGTCGTCAAGAACGTCACCGGCTACGATCTGCCCAAGCTCCTGGCGGGCTCCTGGGGCACCCTGGCGGTGCTCACGGAAATCACCATGCGCGTGCATCCCGCGGCGGAGTGCGAGCGCACACTCATTCTGCCGGCGCGCAACCCGCGCGACATCTCGGTCATCTTCCGGCGCGCACTCGGCAGCGACTGCGACGTGTCGGGCGCGGCTTCAATCGACGGGCGCGATGCCGCCCTGCGCCTGGAGGGCGTTGCACCCTCCGTGCGTGCGCGTGAGGCGGACCTGCTTACGCTCCTCGCCCCTTCCGAGGTGCGCACCCTCGAGGGCGCCGAGTCGCTGCGGTTCTGGCGCGCCATCGGTTCGGCCGATGCGCTCGCGGCAGAGCCGGTCGTGTGGCGCCTGGCGGTCACGGCAAGCGATGCGCCCGCGGTGCTGGAGGCCCTGATGCCACGCCGCTTCATCATGGATTGGGGTGGGGCGCTGTTGTGGATCGGGGGAGTCGAGGTTGACGCGCCGCGCGTGCGTGCGGCCATTGGCGCAGGTCACGCAACGCTGGTGAAGGCGGGCGCGGCAGCGCGCGCCGCAAACTGCGTCTTTCAGCCGCAGCCCGCCCCGCTCGCCGCGCTCGGCGCACGGCTCAAGGCGGCATTCGACCCGCACGGACGCCTCAATCCCGGGCGCATGAGCTGATGCAGACACGATTCACGGCCGCACAGCTCGAGGATTCGGCCACGCGCTCGAGCGAGCAGATCCTGCGCAAGTGTGTGCACTGCGGCTTCTGCGCATCCACCTGCCCCACCTATGTGCTGCTGGGCGATGAGCTCGACAGTCCGCGCGGGCGCATCTATCTCATCAAAGAGATGCTCGAGGCCGGACGGCCCGCCACGAGTGAGGTCGTGCGGCATCTGGATCGCTGCCTGTCGTGTCTCGCCTGCATGACCGCCTGCCCCTCCGGCGTGAACTATCAACATCTGATCGATCACGCGCGCACGCATATCGAGCGCACCTACCGCCGACCGCTCGGTGAGCGTGTTCTGCGGCGACTGCTGAAGGCGGTCCTGCCGGTGCCGGGGAGGCTGCGCTGGGCGCTGCGCGCGGCGCGCTGGGGACGCGTGGCGGGCCCCCTGGCGCCGCGGCGCGTGCAGGCGCTGTTTGAGCTTGCCGCACGCGCCGGTGCGCTTCAGCCCGCTTCGCGGCTCGCGAGGCCGGCGGCCGCGGCGGCCACAGCGGCGCGTGCCGGCCGCGTGCTGCTGCTGCAGGGCTGCGTGCAAAGCGTGCTCGCACCCGCGACCGAGAGCGCGGCGGTGCGGCTGCTTGAACGCGCGGGCTTTGAGGTCGAGGCACTCGAGGGTTGCTGCGGAGCCCTGGTGCATCACCTGGGTGATGCGGATCCCGCACTCGCCCAGGCGCGCGCGCTGCTTGCGCGGATCGAGGGTGCGCTGAGCGCCGGCGAGCTCGCCGCGGTGATCGTCACGGCATCGGGCTGCGGCACCCAGGTGAAGGACTACGGCTTCCTGTTCCGCGATGATCCGCGCTGGTCCGCCTGCGCCGCGCGCGTGAGCGCACTGACGCGCGACATCACCGAATTCCTCCACGAGCACGCACCGCCGCAGCCTGCCGCGCAGACACATGCGGCGCGCGGTCTCACCATCGCCTATCACTCGGCGTGCTCGATGCAGCACGGTCAGAGTCTCGATCGCATCCCGCGCGAGCTGCTTGCGCGCGCGGGATTTGACGTGCACGAAGTGCCCGAGGGACACCTGTGCTGCGGCTCGGCCGGCACATACAACATTCTGCAGCCGCAGCTCGCCTCGCGGCTGCGCGCGCGCAAGCTCGAGAATCTGCGCCGCACGCGGGCGTGCGTGGTCGCGGCAGGTAACGTGGGCTGCATCGTGCAGCTCTCGGGGGAGGAGGGCCTGGCGGTCGTCCACACAGCGGAGCTGCTCGACTGGGCGGCGGGCGGCCCCGAGCCGGCCGCGCTCGGGAAGCGCTCGCCAGGCTAAAGCGCTTATTCTATCGGGCCGATGTCCAACGAGACTGTCGTCACTGCCGTACCGAGCGTGGAGCGCACGCGCTGGGCCTATGTCGCGCTGCTGCTGGCGGCGGGCGTGGGTGCCGCCATGCAGGTCGGTAAGGTTCCCCCCTCGCTTCCGATCCTGCAGCGCGAGCTGCACATCTCACTCCTCTCGGCCGCCTGGATCATCTCGCTCTTCAGCGTCATGGGCGCGACGCTCGGCTGTCTTGCCGGCTCGGTCGCCGACTACTTCGGTCCGCGCCGCGCCGCCGCACTGGGTCTGGCGTGCATGGCTGCGGCGGGCTGGCTGGGTGCGCACGCCGACGGCGTGACCGGCGTGCTGTTCAGCCGCGCGCTGGAGGGCATGGCCTTCGTGCTGGTGGTGGTTGCCATTCCGAGCCTCATCTTCGCGAGCGCCAGGCCCGCCGATCGGCGCTTCGTGCCTGCGCTGTGGGGCACATACATGCCGATCGGCATGTCGATCTCGCTTGCGATCGCACCGGCGGTCATCAAAGCCTGGGACTGGCGCGGCCTGTGGCAGTTGAATGCCGCGCTCCTGCTGCTGCTCGCGGTCGCGCTCGCGAGCCTGAACGTACCGGCACCGCCGCCTGCGGCGAAGCGGGCGCCGACGCCGCGCGCGCTCGGCCGCGTCATCCTGCGCCGCGGTCCGCTGCTGCTCGGGCTCATCTTCACCTGCTACACCTTTCAGCACATGTCGGTGATGGGATTTCTGCCGACGATCCTGCAGCAGCAGGGCTTCGCGGCGCAGAGTGCCGGCACGCTGACAGCGATCGCGGTGCTGGCGAATGCAGTCGGCAATCTCAGCGCAAGCGCGCTCATCGCCCGCGGCGTGCGCCCGTCGCGTCTCATCATGATCGCGTGCGCATCGATGGCGGTCACGGCGATCGGAGTCTTCTCGCTGCCGTTCGCACCGCTGGCGCGCTACGAGTGGGTCGTGGTGTTCTCGCTCCTCGCCGGGCTCGTGCCGGCCTCGATCTTTGCGTGTGTGCCGGCTGCCGCTGAAGACCGGAGGGCGAGCGCCACCATCATGGGCTTCGTGGTGCAGTGCTCGCACATCGGCCAACTCATCGGGCCTCCGGCGGTCGCGGCGGTGGCAGCCGCTGCCGGGGGCTGGCAGCTCTCCACGCTCGTGCTGGTGCCGGCCGCCTGCATCGCGCTCGTGACGGCGCGCCAGCTGCACAGGCTCCACATCGCTTGAGCCGCATTCCTCTCATTCTGGTGCCCGGATTGATGTGCGATGCCGCCGCGTGGGCGCCGCAGAGCGAGGCGCTGGCCGATGTGGCCGAGATCCGGATCGCCGAACACGGCACGCTCGATTCACTCATCGCCATGGCCGAGCGCATCCTGGCGCAGGCGCCGCGGCGCTTCGCCATCGCGGGTCACTCGATGGGGGGGCGCGTCGCGCTCGAGGTGATGCGGCGGGCCGGCTCGCGCGTGCAGGCGCTCGCGTTGCTCGATACGGGCTATCAGGCCCTTGCCGCAGGCGCCGCCGGCGAGCGCGAGCGCGCCGAGCGCGAGTCGCTCCTCGAGCTCGCGCGGCGCGAAGGCATGACCGCCGTCGGGCGACGCTGGCTGCGGATCCCCATGATCCACGTCGAGCGGCTGGGCGATGCGGCGTTGGTCGACGGGATACTGCAGATGATCGGCCGCAGCTCGATTGAGCAATTCGAGGCGCAGGTGCGGGCGTTGCTGCAGCGACCGGATGCGAGCGAGGTGCTGACCCGCATCAGCTGTCCGACGCTCGTGCTGTGCGGCGCCGACGATGCCTGGTCGGTACTCGCGACGCACCGGGAGATGGCGACACGGATCCCCGGCAGCGAGCTCGTGAGCATCGCGCGGTGCGGTCATATGGCCACATTGGAGCGCCCGGGAGAAGTCAGCGCAGCGCTGCGGCGCTGGCTCACCGGGGGCGGCGGAGACAGAGCATGACGATCGCGATCCGGAGCATTGCCTTCATCGGATTCGGTGAGGCGGGCGGCATTCTCGGCGCGGAGCTCGCGCGGCGCGAACTCACCGTGAGCGCTTACGACGTGCTGCTCGAAGCGCCGGCGGCGCGGCAGGCGATGCGGAGCAAGATGCAGGCCGCCGGCGTGCGCCCCGGCGCGGGTGTGCGCGAGATCGTTCAGGACTCACAGCTGGTGATCTCGGCGGTCACGGCCTCCGAATCGGCGCGCGTGGCGCAGGAGACGGCGCCGCATCTGCGCGCCGGACAGTTCTACCTCGACATCAATTCGGTCTCGCCCGCCACCAAGCGCGCCAGCAGCGAATGCATCGAGGCGGGCGGAGCAAGCTACGTCGAAGCCGCCGTCATGGCGCCGGTGCCGCCGCAGCGGCTTGCCGTGCCGATGCTGCTCGGCGGGGCGCAGGCGCAGGCACTGGCCGAGGCGCTGCGCGCGCTCGGGATGAACGCCACGGCGGTGTCCGAGCGTATCGGCGTCGCCTCGGCGGTGAAGATGTGCCGCAGCATCATCATCAAGGGGCTGGAAGCGATCACGCTGGAGAGTCTGTTCGCGGCCCGCTGCTTCGGCGCCGAGCGCGAAGTGCTGGCATCCCTCGAGCGCAGCTATCCGCAGATGGGCTGGGCCGGGGATCTGCCGGATTATCTCGTGAGTCGGGTGGCCGAGCATGGGCGGCGGCGCGCGGCCGAGATGCGCGAGGTCGTGCGCACGCTCACGGATGCCGGACTGACTGCGCTCATGGCGGCGGCAACGGCGCAGCGCCAGGATCGGCTCATCGATGAGATGGCCGAGCACGGCATCGAGTACCGCGCTGGCGAGCGCTTCTCGTGGCGCGAGCTCGCCGATCAGCTCAAGCCGTGAGCACCGCGGCCGTGCCGCGCACGATGCGCGCGATCGAGATTCAAACGCCGGGTGGACCGCAGGCGCTGCGACTGTGCGAGCGGAGCGTGCCGCTGCCGGCGCCGGGCGAAGTGCTGATTCAGGTCGCCGCCGCCGGCGTGAATCGCCCCGATGTCATGCAGCGCCAGGGCGCCTATCCGCCCCCCGTCGGCGTTACCGACATTCCCGGCCTCGAGGTGTCGGGCGAGATCGCAGCCGTCGCGTCCGACGTCAGCACCTGGCGATGCGGGGATTCGGTGTGCGCGCTGGTGGCCGGCGGCGGTTATGCCGAGTACGTGGTCGCGCCTGCCGCGCAGTGTCTGCCGCTGCCGCACGGGATCACCATTGTGGATGCCGCCGTGTTGCCGGAGACCTTCTTCACTGTCTACCTGAATGTCTTCGAGCGCGCCGCGCTTGCGCCTGGGGAGACCCTGCTCGTGCATGGCGGCTCGAGCGGCATCGGCACGACGGCCATTCTGCTCGGCACGGCATACGGCGCTCAGGTGCTCGCCACCGCCGGCGATGCGCGCAAGTGCGCCGCCTGCCTCGATCTCGGCGCCCAGCGCGCCATCAATTACCGCACCGAAGACTTCGTCGCCGTGGTGCAGGAGGTCACCGCTGGCCGTGGCGCGGATGTGATCCTGGATATGGTGGGCGGCAGCTATCTGGCGCGCGATGTGGCGGCAGCGGCGCTCGATGGCCGGATCGCGCTCATTGCGCTCCTGGGCGGTGCGCGGGCGGAGCTCGATCTGCGCGCCGTGCTCACGCGGCGTCTGAAGATCCTGGGGTCGACGCTGCGGCCGCAGTCGCTCGCGGCAAAAGGCGCGCTTGCGGCGGCGCTGCGCACGCGCGTGTGGCCGTGGTTCGCGACCGGTAAGCTGCGTGCACCGCCTGTCTATGCCCGATTCGCGCTCGCCGAGGCGTGGCGGGCCCACGCCCTGATGGAGTCCGGCGAGCACATCGGCAAGATCCTGCTCACCGTTACTTGAGTGCGAGTTCCATCCGCGCCTTGCCGTCCACGGCGGGCCTGGAGGTCGCGGCAACGACAAACACGCGTGCGGGCTCGACTTCGCCGCCGCCCAGCAATGCGTCCTGGACGGCCGCCGCGCGGCGCCTGGCGAGTGCCTCGAGATCGGCCGCTGTCACGGGCGTGCGCGCCGCGAGATTCGATTCGAGCTCGGAGATCGCAGCCGGATAAGCGGCAGGATCGGCCTGCTTCTTCTTGCGGGCTTCAACCAGAGCGGCGCTCGCCTCGGGCAGCGCGGCATCCTTGCCCGACAGCGCCTTGAAGTCCTCGACCAGCAGGCGGAAGTGCTCCGCCGGGTCGGCCAGCACAGCGCTCTCGACGGTCTCATCACCCTGGGCCTTGCGGCCGAGTTCCTTCTTCTTCAACGCCAGCAGCGAGCGATTCAGTACCCGGGTGCCCAACCCCGCCGTATCCACTTCCGGGGAGTAGATGCTCGGGATGTCCATCTCGAGATGCGGCCGCTCCTTCAGCGCCTTCACCACGCCGTTGAGACGGTCCTTCGCGGTGGCATCGAGCTCGGCGCTGCCCGGTGCGAAATCGATGAGATTCATCTGCTCGCTGCCGCCGAACAGCTTGCCGAGCAGCGTGAAGGGGGCCGTGACGATTTTCGTCAACACGTTGACGATCGCCTTCCAGATGATCGGCCCAAGCTTGAACTGCGGATCATCGAGGCTGCCGGTGACGGGCAGCCCGAGGTCGATCACACCGTTACGGTCCTTGAGCAGCGCGACGGCGAGCTTCAGCGGCAGGTGCATGGCATCGGGACTGTCGACCTTGTCGCCGAGCTGCAACTGATCGATCACGAAATGATGATCCGCGTTGAGCTGACGGTCCTCGACGTGATAGTGCAGATCGACCGAGACCTTGCCCTTCTCGATCTTGTAGCCCGCGAAGTGCCCGGAGTAGGGCGTGACGCTGCTGAGCTCCATGCCGTGGAAGCTCATCTTGATGTCCGTGAAGAGCGCGGCCGAGAGCGGATTGATGGTGCCGGCGATCTCAACCGGCGCGTAGCGGTCGACTTTGCCCTTCAGGTCCACCGTCGCCCGTGAAGCCGGGTCCGACGACAATCCGGTGATGGTGCCCGCGAGTTGCTGGATGCCGACTGCGAAGTGCGGCTGGATCCACAGGTCTGCGTAGTTCGCCGAGCCATCCTGAATGCGGATTTGCGCAATCTCGATCGGTATCGTTGTTGCGGCCCTGGGCGGCGCGGCATGACGCACCGGCGCGACTTTCTTGCCATGCCGTGCCTGTTTCGGCACGGGCACGGATACAGGCACGGTAGCGGGCGCGGGCGCCGCCGCAGGAGCCGGAGTTGCGCCGGCCGGCGACTGTGCGCCTCGGGGCGCGAGGGCCTCTGCGATATTGACGCTGCGGTCGGATGCGATGATGACGCGCGCGTAGGGCGCGCGTGCCGTGATGGTACGAATCTTCAGACTCGTGGGCAGCAGGTGCAACTGCATTCCCGCGACCGTGAGCTGCTCCCATTTGACGAAGTCCTGTTGCAGCAGCTCATCGACGGTGCGGAACCTGGACACTTCCGTATCGCCGCTGACGGCGATCTCGCCCTTGGCGTTGCGGTCGATCGTCAGTTTCGTCGCGAGCAGACCGGAGCGCAGCGACAGTGCGGTGTAGTGCGACAAATAGGCCTGGAACGGCTTCAAGTCCACGCCCGCGAGCTGCAGCTGCGCGTGCGTCGTGTTGGCGGGCAGATCGAGCTTGCCCTGCGCCTGGATGCGGCCAGCGCCATTCGGGATCATGTCTGCCGAAAGATCGAGCGTCACATCCCCGGGACTGTGATAGCCGCCGAGCTTGATGTGGATCTGCTCCAGGGTGAGCTGTGCCGCGGGGTCCAGCGTGCGATCCTCGCCCGCCACCTTGTAGTCGCTGAGCTCGATGTCGGGAACGGACACGACCCAGGGCGGCGCGGTGCTCGGCGGCGCGGTGCTCGGCGGCGCGGCTGCACTCCCCGGCGACGGGCTCGCCGCCGCTGCGCCGGTCAATTCCATGAGATTGATCTTGCCGTCCGCGGTCAGCCACACATGGGTCTGACCGCCTGCAACGCGCACTTGTGGAATGGTGACGGCTCGGCGGCTCAGGTCGAAGCTCGTGCCCTGGACATCGAGGTGATGGATGTCGATGTAGTCCATCGTGCCGCCGCGCGGCCGCACTCCGAGATCGTCCAGCGTGAGGCTGTCGACTTTGATCTGCAGCTGCAGCGGATTTGTCCCCGTGCTGAAGTCGTATTCGCCTTGCAGCGCGATCGTGCCGCTCGGGATCTCAAACTGCACGGTGTCGCGCACATAGCTCCACAGGGTCTGCGCACGCAGCGCGGTGATGGAGAAATGACCGCGTGAGGCAACCGGAGCGGTGCCGATGTTGCCGTCCCAGTGGAAGCGCTCGCCCACGGCGCTCGAGAAGTCGAGCGTGAAGCGATCGGTGCCCGAGCCGGTGGTGCTGAAATCGCGCAAATCGAATTGGATCGGCGAGATCTCGGCGTGGAAGGGCGTCTCGCGCGTGAAATCCTCATAGGAGGTCCGCCCCGCCGTGACCGCCAGCCGATCCAGGAACAGCCGCAACGGCGCGGATTTCGCAGGCGGCGGTGCCTTCGCCGCGGGCGCTTCGAGAGGCTTGGCCAGATCCGCGAGGTTGAGAGAGCCGTCGCGCCGGATCAGCACGCGCGTATAGGGACGATCGAGGAGGATCTCCTGGAAGGCGGGCCCGCGGCGCCAGATGCTCGCGAAGCGCAGCTTCACGTGCAGCCAGCCGACGCTCACCATCGGCGCGCCGTCGGCATCGGGCATGGAGATGTCACGCATATCGAGCGTGAGCGTGAAGGGATTGAAGTGAATCTCGCCCAGGCCGAGCCTGCGGCCGTAGTGAGTCTTCACGAAGTCCTGCGCCTGGGAGCGCAGTACGCGCGGCACTTCAACGAAACCGGCGAAGGCGTAGACGGCGATGAGCAGCGCAAATACGCCGGCGCCAATCAGCAGGCGACGCGCGATCCGCGTGGGCAGCCACGAAGGCAGGGGCATCGCATTCCCCGATTCTGAGTCGACTGTTGACTCAATGATAGCCGAGATCGGCCCGCACCTTGCCGCGGAACACCCAATAAGACCAGGCGGTGTACAAGAGGATCACCGGCAGCAGAAACACGGTGCCGATCAGCAGGAAGGACTGGGTGCTGGGCGAGGAGGCGGCCTGCCATAGCGTGAAGCGGTGGGGAACGATCATGGGCCACAGACTGACGGCAATGCCGATGTACGACAGGACGAACAGCAGGATCGCGGCCAGGAAGGGCGCAAGCTCTGCGCGGCCCCGGAATGCGCGCCAGCCCCAGGCGGCGCAGGCGAGCGTCGCGAGCGGGATCGGCGCCAGGAAGTACAGGTTGGGGCGCGTAAACCACCGCTGCGCGATGGCGGAGTCCTGCAGCGGCGTCCACAGACTGACGACACCGATCGCCACCAGCACGCCGATCAGACAGCGCACGCCGCAGCGGCGCGCCCAGGCCTGCAGCTCGCCTTCGGTCTTCAGGATCAGCCAACCCGCTCCGAGCAGGCCGTAACCGAAGGTCAGTGCGACACCGGTGAAAAACGAGAAGGCCGTGAAGCAGTCGAAGGAGTTGCCGGCGAACTGCCTGCCCTCGATGCGAAATCCCTGAATGTACGCGCCGATGACGATGCCCTGGGCGAAGGTGGCGACTGCCGAGCCGTAGCAGAAGGCGTGATCCCAGAAGGTGCGGTGCTCGGAATCGCGAAAGCGATACTCGAAGGCGACGCCGCGGAAGGCCAGCGCCAGCAGCATGATCAGGATCGGAAAGTAGACCGCCGGAATCAGGATCGCGAAGGCCAGCGGAAAGGCCGCGAGCAGAGCGACGCCGCCCAGTATCAGCCAGGTCTCGTTGCCATCCCAGACGGGCGCGATGGAGTTCATCAGCAGATTGCGCGCGGCGAGATCCGGCGCGAAGCCGTACAGCATCCCGACGCCGAGGTCGAAGCCGTCGAGCAGGACGTAAAGGAAGATTCCGACCGCGAGGAGCAGCGTCCACACCGGCACCAGGTCGAGCACCGGCGCGCCCATCACGGACTCTCAGTCTGCCCGACGGCGGGCAGCGCCTGCACCGGCCGGTCGGGCCGGCCGCTCTCGATGTGCTCGGCCGCGGTTGCCGCCTTGCCGGTGCCGCGCTTCACGATGCGGTACATATGGCGGATGCCGAAGGGAAACATGATGAGATAGACGATCGTATAAGCCGCAAGCGACAGCGCCACGTCGCTCGCCGTGAGTGAAGGCGACACGGAATCGGCCGTCCGCAGCACGCCATAGATAGTCCAGGGCTGACGGCCCACCTCGGTCGTGGTCCAGCCCGCGAGTACTGCGAGAAATCCAAGCGGCGCGGCCCATTCGCAACAGCGCAGAAACGCGCCCGAGCTGTGCAGCTTGCCGCGCAGGCGCAGCCACCAGCTGGCCAGCACCAGCATCAGCATCAGGATGCCGATACCCACCATGATGCGAAAGGCGAAGAACGGAATCGCAACCGGCGGCCGCGCATCGCGTGGCCAGTCTTTGAGGCCGCGCACTTCGCCGTCGCGCTGGTGCGTGAGGATCACGCTGCCGAGCCGCGGCACATCGAGCGCCCAGTGATTGGTCTCTTGCGCCTCATCGGGAATGGCGAACAAAGTGAGCGGTACGCCGCGCCCGGTGTCCCAGCGCGCCTCGATGGCAGCGAGCTTCTCCGGCTGAAACTCGCGGGTATTGAGTCCATGCAGATCCCCGATCGCCACCTGTGCCGGCACCAGGATCGTGAGCAGCCCGAGCGCCATGTTCATCATGGTGCGGCCGTCCTCGGCGCTGGTCGCCCGGCGTACGAGGTACGCGCCGACCGCCAGCACCAGCAACGCCGTGGTGATGTAGAACGCGACCACCGTGTGCGTCAGCCGGTAGGGAAAGGAGGGATTGAAGATGATCTGCAGCCAGTCCCTGGGGAACAGCCGGCCATCGATCAGCGAGTAGCCGGCCGGTGTCTGCATGAAGCTGTTGGTGGAGAGAATCCAGAACGTGGAGAACAGCGTCCCCAGGGCCACCATCAGTGCCGCGACGAAGTGGGCCCAGCGCGGCACCAGGCTGCGGCCGAACAGCAGCACGCCGAGGAATGCCGATTCGAGGAAGAAGGCCGTCAGCCCCTCATAGCCCAGCAGCGGCGACAGCACATTCGCCGTCACGTCGGTGAAGCGGCTCCAGTTCGTGCCCAGCTGGAAGGGCATGACGATGCCGGAGACGACGCCCATGCCGAAGGAGACCGCGAAGATGCGCGTCCAGAAGCTCGACAGGCGAAAGTACTTCTCGTGCCCGCGGGTGAAGTACAGACCCTCGAGCACGGCGATATAGGAGGCCAGTCCGACCGTGAGCGCCGGCAGCAGAATGTGCCACGCGACCACCCACACGAACTGAAGTCGCGACAGCAGTAGCGGAGTCCAGCTCACCCTCTGCCTCCCTGAGCTTTGGATGAGGCAGGAGTGTCGCTCAATTCGCGGCCCGGCGAAATAGCCGGACCGCGCCGAGGCTCAGGCGCGGCGGGCGCTGTCGAGGGCCGAGCTGCCTTCGCCGTCGGTGCCGGCTGCGACGCCCAGACGCTTCTGCAGCAGCGGACTCGTGGTGGTGTACTGCAGGTGCACCTTCTCCCCGGGCCGCAGGTGCTCCTTGACCGCGAACGCCGCGAGCGCGGTCTCGTGGAATCCCGACAGAATGAGCTTCTTCTTGCCCGGGTAATCGTTGATGTCGCCCACGGCGTAGATACCGGGCACGCTGGTCTGAAAGCGGGCCGTGTCCACGGCGATGGTGCGCCGATTCAGCGCCAGGCCCCAGTTCGCAATCGGCCCCAGCTTGGGATGCAGACCCCAGAACACGAGCAGCTGATCGAGCGAGACCGTCCGGGTCACGCCATCGCGGGCCGTGACGCGCACCGCCTTGAGCGTGCCGTCCTGCTCGACGAGCGACTGCACCTGACCTTCGATGAAGTCGACGAGGCCCTCCTCACGCAGTGCGTGCATGCGCTGCACCGAGGCCGGGGCCGCGCGAAAATCCGCACGGCGGTGCACCAGTACGATGCTGCGCGCCTTGCCGGCGAGCTCGAGCGTCCAGTCGAGCGCGGAGTCACCGCCCCCCAGGATGACGAGATCCTTGTCGGCGAACTGCGCCGCATCCTTGACGCGATAGTGAATGCTTGCGCCCTCGAGCTTGTCTGCGCCCTCGACACCGAGGCGCCGCGGCTGAAACGAGCCGACGCCGCCGGCGATGATGACGGCGCCGGCATCGAAGCGCAGGCCGCGACTGGTGGCGACATCGAAGCGCCCGTCCGCGCGCGGTGTCACTTCCGTGACTTCCTGGCCCAGGTGAAAGCCCGCGTTGAAGGGGCGGATCTGCTCCGCCAGGCGCTCGATGAGCTCGCGCGCAGTGCATACCGGGATCGCGGGGATGTCGTAGATCGGCTTGTCGGGATAAAGCTCGGTGCACTGCCCGCCGATCGCGGCGAGCGAGTCGATCACTTCGGCGCGCAGGCCGAGCAGGCCCAGCTCGAAGACCTGGAATAAGCCGACGGGACCGGCGCCGACGATGACGACGTCGGTCACGGTCGCCAGTTTTGAACGCTCAAGCGACAAGGACATTCTCCAGTGTGATGCGCTCGCTCTTCGGCGGCGCGCCGGCAAATCCGGCGAGTCCCTTCTGGACGAGCCATTCACGGTTAAAAAGGCGTGACTGATACTTGGCGCCACCGTCGCACAGCACGGTGACGACCGTGTGGCCAGGACCGAGCTCGCGCGCGACGCGCACGGCCGCGGCCACATTGATTCCGCTCGTGCTGCCGAGGAACAGTCCCTCCTCGCGCAGCAGCCGGTAGACCCAGCGCACCGTGTCTGCATCCTCGATGTGCACGGCATCGTCGATTGGCGCGCCCTCGAAATTCACCGTGACACGGCCGATGCCGATGCCCTCGGTGATCGAGCCGCTGCCGGTGGCCTTGAGCGCGCCGTGCTTCACGAACTCGTACAGGCTGCTGCCCGGAGGATCCGCGAGTACGCATCGTACGCGCGTGGACTTCGATTTCAGGAACTCGGAGACACCGCCCAGTGTGCCGCCGGTGCCGCTCGAGGCGACGAAGGCATCGATGCGCCCCTCGGTCTGGGCCCAGATCTCCGGCCCGGTCGTCTCCACATGGGCGCGGCGGTTCGCCGGATTGTCGAACTGGTTTGCCCAGATCGCATTGCGCAGCGAGCCCGCGAGGCGCGCCGCCACCTTCTGATACTGGTTCGGATTGCTGTAGGGAACGGTGGGCACCTTGTACAGCTCGGCGCCCAGCATCTCGAGCAGCTGGTATTTCTCCGGCGACTGGTTGTCGGGCATGACGATGATGCAGCGGTAGCCGCGCGCGTTGCACACGTGCGCAAGGCCGATGCCGGTGTTGCCGGCGGTGCCCTCGACTACCACGCCGCCGGGCTTGAGCTCGCCGCGCGCTTCGGCGTCGGCCACGATGGCGCGCGCCGCGCGATCCTTCACCGAGCCGCCCGGGTTCATGAACTCGGCCTTGCCGAGAATCTCGCAGCCGGTCTCCTCGCTCGCGCGCTGCAGGCGGATGAGCGGCGTGTTGCCGACGGAGCCGGCAAAGCCCTGCCGCACGCTCATGCGGCCCCTTGGAGCGCGCCCGCGAGCGCATCGAGCGCACAGGTCTCAACGACTGCGGTCACTTCGCCCACGATCAGCAGGGCGGGGGCGGCGATCGCCTCGGTGCGGGCGCGCGCTGCGATCTCGGCGAGCGGCGCGCGCAGCGTGCGCTGTCCCGGCAGCGAGGCCCGCTCGATGAGCGCCGCCGGGCGCTCGGCGGGAGCGCCCGCGGCAATGAGCCGCGCCACGATCGACTCGAGCTGCGAGACGCCCATGTAGAACACGACGGTGTGACGCGGGCGCGCGAGCGCGCGCCAGTCGAGGAGGTCATCCTCCGCGAAATGACCGGTCGCAAAAGTGACCGACTGCGACAGCTCGCGCTGCGTGAGCGGCACGGCCGCGGCCGCCGCGGCGGCAAGGCCTGCGGTGATGCCCGGCACGACGCTGAAGGCGATGCCGTGGCGCATGAGCACCTGAACTTCCTCGCCCCCGCGTCCGAAAATAAACGGATCCCCGCCTTTCAGCCGCGCCACCTTGCGGCCGCGCAGCGCATGCTCGACCAGCAGCTCGTTGATGCGCTCCTGGCTGGTGCGGCAGCCTCCTGCATCCTTGCCCACGAAGATGCGCTCCGCATCGCGCCGGGCGCGCTCCAGGATCTCCGGCGCGACCAGCCGGTCGTAGAGAATCACGTCCGCCTGCTGCAGCAGTTGCACGGCGCGCAACGTGAGCAGATCGGGGTCGCCGGGCCCGGCACCGATCAGATACACCTCACCGCGGGGCGGGGCGCCCGTGTTGCGAAACTCGGCGAGCTCGCGCGTGAAGGCCGCCTGTGCCGCCGTCTCCTCGCCACGCAGCAGCTCGCGCGCGACGGGCCCGCTGAAGAGCCGCTCCCAGAACGCGCGACGCCGACTTGCCGGCAACGCCTCGCGCACCAGCGCGCGGCGGCGGCCGGCGAAGCGCGCCAGCGCGCCCAGGCGCGAAGGCAAGAGGGACTCAAGCTGGGCGCGCAGCTGACGTGCCAGCACCGGGGATGCGCCGCCGGTCCCGATCGCGACCACCACCGGGGAGCGATCGACGATCGCCGGCACGATGAAGCTCGAGCGCTCCGCATCATCGACCACATTGACGGGCAGGTTGCGTTCGCGCGCCGCCCGCGAGACCTGCTCGTTCACCTCAGGACGATCGGTTGCAGCGATGACGAGGACGATCCCTTGCAGCAGTTCCGCAGTAAAGCTTGCGGCGATGTGGCGCACCGTGTCCGAGTGCGCGCGCACCAGCGCCTCCGCCTCCTCACCGAGCTGCGGCGCGAGCAGACTCACGCGGGCACCGGCGGCGAGCAGCAGCTGCGCCTTGCGCGCGGCCACGGAGCCGCCACCCACGATGAGTGCCCGCTCGCCGCGGACGCGCAAGAAGATCGGCAGATGATCCATCCTGTGTGCTCCCCTGCAGGAGATGCAGGGTGCTAACTCCGTGCAGCGCTCGTTCGCACCCGCGGATGCAATCCGCATTCGCGAAATTCCGGGTTCTCCCACCACCAGCGGCCGGCGCGGCTGTCCTCGCCGGGCAGCACCGCGCGTGTGCACGGCGCGCAGCCGATACTGGGGAACTGCCGGTCGTGCAGGGCATTGTACGGAAGCTTGCGCGCGCGGATGTAGGCCCACACCTGCTCTTCGGTCCAGTCGAGCAGCGGGCTCACCTTGTGCAGCCCGTGGTGCGAATCCCATTCCATCGGCTGCCCGAGCGCGCGCGTCTTCGACTGCTCGCGGCGCACACCCGTGACCCAGGCAGCGTAGCCTGTGACGAAGCGCTCGAAGGGCACCACCTTGCGCACCTTGCAGCAGGCGACGCGCGCCCCCTGCGAGTGGAAGAAGCCATTCACGCCCTGGTGGCCGACCAGCTCGGAGAGCTGCTCGCCATCCGGATAGATCACGCGAATGCGGTTGTGATAGCGGCGCTGCAGTTTCTCGAGCAGCTCGTAGGTTTCCTCGTGCAGCCGCCCGGTGTCGATGCTGACGATGTCGATTCCGGGTTCATCGGTGCAGATGATGTCGGTGAGCACCATCGCCTCGGCGCCGAGGCTGTTGGCATACACCACCCGGCCGTGGGTCTGCACGGCGCGCGCGAGCAGCTCGCGGACCGCGGCCGCCTTGGATTCCAGCTCGAGTGTGAGTACCTGGCCCATGATGCTTATCGGGCACTGTATCGGTGACAATGCGGTCGCAGAACGAATCATTGCTTCTGATGTTCTGCGGGGCGGTTATGTGGAGAAATGCGGACTCAGCATATGAATAGACTCAACGGTTATGAGCCGATCCGGGGGGCAGGGGCATGAAGTTGCACCAGCTGCGGTATCTCGCGGCCGTGGCGCAGAGCGGATTGAACATCACCGCCGCGGCCCAGAAGCTGCACACGTCCCAGCCGGGGGTGAGCAAGCAGATCAAGCTGCTCGAGGATGAGCTCGGCTTTCAGATCTTCACCCGCGAAGGGCGCAATCTGACGCGCATCACACCTGCCGGTCAGCAGGTGATCGACCGTGCGCTGAAGATCCTGCAGGAGACCCAGTCGATCCGGGACCTGGCGACCGAGCTGCGCGACGAGGGGCGGGGGAGCCTGTCGATCGGCACCACCCACACCCAGGCGCGTTATGTCCTGCCGAGCGTCATCGGCGTATTCCGCGAGCGCTATCCCCAGGTGCGGCTCAATCTGCACCAGGGCACCTCGGAACAGATCGCCGAGATGGTGGCGCAGGACCGCATCGACTGCGCGATTGCGACCGGCTCCGAGCAACTGTTCGGCGATCTCACGCTGATGCCCTGCTATCGCTGGCACCGCGTGATCGTGGTGCCTCGCGATCATCCGCTTGCGTCCAATCCGCGCCCGAGCCTCAAGGCGCTGGGCGCATTCCCGCTCGTCACCTATACGTTCAGCTTCGCGGGTCCCTCCTCGCTCCAGCAGGCGTTTGCCAAGGCGGGGCTGGTCCCGGATGTCGCTCTGACCGCGCGCGATGCCGATGTCATCAAGACCTACGTGCGGCTCGGGCTCGGTGTGGGCATCGTGGCGCAGATGGCGGTGGATCCGAAGGAAGATGCGGATCTGGTGTCGATCGATGCCTCGCACCTTTTTGCCGGCCACGTGACCTGGATCGGCTTTCGGCGCGGAGTGCTGCTGCGCCGCTACGTCTATGAGTTCATCCAGCTGCTCGCGCCGCATCTCGACCGGCGCGTGGTCGAGCGGGCGCATCGCATGACCAATGCGGCCGAAGTGGCGCAGCTGTTTGAGAACGTGCTGCTGCCGGAGCGCTGAAGTCTCAGGCGGCGAAGAAGCGCTGCGCAGGCACGGGAGCGCCCGGTGCGCCGGGCTGATAGGCGACGGAGTAGCGCTCGAGCGCGGCGCGCGCGAGCTCGATGTCCTCGCCCGGCGCGACTTCGAAGGCATCGAAGCCTGAGCGGGCCATGAAGAAGATCTGGTCGCATTTGACCTGGCCGACGGCGCGGATCTCCCCGCCAAAGCCGTAGCGCGCGCGCAGCAGCCGCGCATAGGTATAGCCGCGGCCATCGCCTGCGTTGGGAAATTCAAACGCCACCAGCGACAGCCGAGGCAGCTCCACCGCCAGCTCCTCAACTTTCTCGGCGGCGCCGACTTTCACGCCCAGGCGTCCTTCCCAGGACTGCCAGCGTGAGGCATCCGCCTTGAGCTCCGCGCTGCTCACGATGATGGAGCGCACCGCCTCGCCCGCGGCGGTGGCCGCGGCAACTTCCGCGAGGTAGCGCCAGTCATCGGCGCGAATCTCACGCAGCCGCAAGATCTTTCGCATACACACGCTCTTTGAAGGGGCCGATGCCGATGCGGCGGACGGTGTCGATGAAGCGCTCCTCGTCGGTGCGCTGCTCGCGGTAGACCTCGAGGATGCGCGCGACGGTGGGCGCCACTTCGGCCTGGCGCACCGAAGGTCCGATCACCTCGCCGAGCGCGCTCGCCTCGCGCGCCGAGCCGCCGAGGGTGATCTGGTACCACTCCTCGCCATGCTTATCGACACCCAGGATGCCGATGTGCCCGACGTGATGATGGCCGCAGGCATTCATGCAGCCGGACATCTTGAGCTCGATCTCGCCGAGGTCGTAGAGGTAGTCGAAATCATCGAACTGCGCCTGCAGCTGCTGCGCCACCGAGATGGTGCCGGCATTCGCCAGACTGCAGAAATCCAGTCCCGGGCAGACGATCATGTCCGTGAGCGTGCCGATGTTGGGCGTCGCGAGCTTCAGGCGCGACAGCTCCTGCCACAGCGCGTACAGCTGCGACTGGCGCACATCGGCGAGCAGCAGATTCTGGTTGTGGGTGGAGCGCACCTCACCGAAGCTCACACGATCGGCCAGATCCGCCACCGCATCGAGCTGCGCCGAGGTGATATCGCCGGGCGGGGCGCCGTGCGCCTTCAGCGAAATCCACACCGCGCGATAGCCGCTTCGCTTGTGCGCCACCGTGTTGTAGCGATACCAGGCGCGGAAGGCCGCATCCTGTCCCAGCGTCGGGTCGATGTCGGGCAGCTCCTGATAGGGGGGCGGGGTGAAGTGGGCGCGCACGCGCTCGACTTCCTCCGGCGGCAGGCGCGGTGCGAACTCGCGCGAGGCGCGCCACTCGGCCTCCACTTCATCGCGAAAGGCAGCGATGCCTAAGGACTTCACCAGCACCTTGATGCGGGCCTTGTGAATGTTGTCGCGCCGGCCGTAGCGGTTGTAGACGCGCAGGATGGCCTCGAGGTAGGCAAGCAGGTCCGCCAGGGGCAGGAACGGGCGGATCATCTGCCCGATCGCCGGCGCACGGCCGAGGCCGCCGCCGACGAAAACCTCAAAGCCCAGGGCCCCCGCCGCATCGCGCTTCAGATGCAGTCCGATGTCGTGCACTTCGGAGGCGGCGCGGTCAGTCGGGGAACCGGTGATCGCGATCTTGAACTTGCGCGGCAGGTAGGAAAATTCCGGGTGCAGCGTGGCCCACTGGCGCACGATCTCGCAGTACGGCCGCGGGTCTTCCAGCTCATCGCGGGCGATGCCGGCCAGGTGATCGGCGGTGATGTTGCGGATGCAGTTGCCGCTCGTCTGGATGGCGTGCATCTGCACCGAGGCCAGCAGCTCGAGAATGTCGGGCACGGTCTCGAGCCTGGGCCAGTTCAGCTGCAGGTTCTGGCGCGTCGTGAAATGTCCGTAACCACGGTCGAACTCGCGCGTGATGCGGGCGAGCATGCGCAGCTGCGTCGAGGACAGCAGCCCGTACGGCACCGAGAAGCGCAGCATCGGCGCAAACCGTTGAATGTAGAGACCATTGCGCAGACGCAGCGGGCGGAATTCGTCCACCGAGAGCTGCCCGGCGAGGTGCCGGCGGGTCTGGTCGCGGAATTCGCGCACGCGCTGATCCACGATCGCCTGGTCGATGGCGTCGTACTGATACACCCTGGGGACTATAGGCGGGGGGGCGCCGGGCGCTAAATACCGCCTTGTTAGACCCGCCCCACGTCCGGTTATGACCGTCCTTATGACACACTTGCCGGCTAAAAGCCGCCTGGGGGGAGCCATGCCGGGGCTGTATTTCGAGGAATTCGTGGTGGGGCAGCGCTTCGACCACGCCGTTCGGCGCACGGTGACCGAGACGGACAATGTGCTGATCTCCACCCTCACCATGAACCCGGCGGCGCTGCACCTCGATGCGGAGTACGCGCAAGGCACCGCCTTCGGCAAACCGCTGGTGAACAGCGTCTTTACCCTGGGGCTCATGGTCGGCATTGCCGTCGGGGATACGACCCACGGCACCACGGTCGCGAACCTCGGCTGGGAGAAGGTCACGTTTTCCAAGCCGGTCTTTGTGGGCGACACGCTGCACATCCGCACCACAGTGGCCGCCAAGCGCGAGAGCCGCTCCCACCCCGACGCCGGCATCGTCACCTTCGAGCATCGCGCCTTCAATCAGCGCGACGAGGAGGTGGCGTTCTGTCTGCGGGCGGCGATGATGCTGAAGAGACCTGCGCGATGAGCGAGCGCTCCTGGCTGTTCGTGCCCGGCGACAGCGAGCGCAAGCTCGAACGGGCCGCGAGCTGCGGCGCCGATGCGCTGATCCTCGATCTGGAGGACTCCGTCGCCGCTGCCCGCCTGCCTGCCGCGCGCGAGTGCGTGCTCGCCCATCTCAACGCCCACCCGACGCGCGAGCGCCAGCGGCTCTGGGTGCGGGTGAACGCGCTCGGCAGCGGTCGGCTGCTCGAGGATCTGGTCGCTGTGATGCCCGGAGTGCCGGACGGCATCCTCCTGCCGAAGGTCTCATCGAATGCGGAGCTGAACGAGGTGCATCACTATTTATCTGCGCTGGAGCACGCAGCCGGCCGGGCGGAAGGATCGACCGGCGTGGCCGTGATCGCGACCGAGACACCGGAGGCGCTCTTTGCCATGGGTGGGTATCGCCGGGCCCCGGCGCGGCTTCGCGCCCTGACCTGGGGCGCGGAGGATCTGGCCGCCGCCTTAGGGGCGAGTCCGCCGGGAGCGGGCGATGCGAGCTTCACGTTCGAGCTCGCGCGGGCACTGTGTGTGGTCGCCGCCGCGGCCGCCGGCGTGCAGGCGGTGGATGGCGTGCATACGGCCCACAAGGATGCCGAAGGACTGTCGCGCGAGCTCGCGCGCGCGCGGCGCGATGGCTTCACCGGCAAGCTTGCGATCCATCCCGATCAGGTCGAGCCCATCAATGCCGCCTTCACACCCAATGAGAGCGAGCTTGCGCACGCGCGCAGCGTGGTGGCGGCGTTCGCCTCCAATCCGGATCTCGGTGTCGCAAGTATCGAGGGCCGCATGATCGATCGGCCACATCTGCTGGCAGCGCAGCGGCTGCTCGCGGCCGCTGAGCGCGCCGGACGGCGCGGCTGATCACTCCGGCGAGTCGATCTGCAGCAGATCCTCGGGGGTATCGATATCCACCGCAGCGCTGGCGAGCGGCACGCGCGCCACGCGCGGTGAGTTCGCGCGCAGCAACGCACGCGCGCCCTGATCGCCCCGCAGCTGCAGCAGTGCCGGAAAATCCGCGCGCGGAAAGATCGCCGGCACGCCGAGCGTGGAGGCGTACTGCGCGGCCGCGATGCCCTGAGGCTGACGGCGCCACGCGCCGATCAGGCGCCGCAGATCCTCGCTGGTGACGGCGGGCTGATCGGCGAGCATGAGGAGCACGCCCTCGCAGCTCGGAGGCAGCCGGGTGACACCGGCGCGAATGGAGCTGGCGATGCCTTCGGCCCAGGCGCGATTGACGATGACACTCGCGGGGGTGTGTTTCAGGAGCGGCGCGAGCTCACTCGCCTGAGAGCCCAGCACTACGGTCACCGCGTGGCCGGCGACCTCGGTAGCGCGCGAGACGGCGAGGTGCAGCAGCGGCCGGCCGCGCAGACGCACGAGCTGCTTGGGTGAGCCGAAGCGTGTCGAGGCGCCGGCCGCCAGCACGATGACGTGCACGGCCGGGAGGTCGGATTCCCCGGCTGCGGCGCTCACGCGGGAAACGGTCCGCCGCTGCGCCCGTGAAGATGAGCCTGGATGCCGGCGATGATCGCCAGCGCCACGGATTCGGGCGAGCGGCCGCCAAGATCGAGCCCCACCGGCGAGCGCAGCCGCCCCCGCAGGCCCTGTCGCCCGTCGCCCAACTCGGCGAGCAGCCGCTCGCGACGCTGCGCCGGGCCGAGCAGTCCCACATACGCAATGCGGCTGGTGCTCAGGGCTTTCAGGTAGGCCAGGTCCGCGCTCAGGTGATGACTCATGATCACCGCGGCCTCGAATCCGTTCGGGTCGAGCTGCTGTGCAACCTCGTCAGTGGGCGCGAGCACGACGCGGTCGGCGCCGGGGAAATGTTCCGGGCGTGCATAGGCGGGGCGGTGGTCGTATACCGTCACGCGCCAGCCGAGCCGGGCCGCGAACTCGACGAGCGGTTGCGCATCCGGCCCGGCGCCCAGGAGCAGCAGGCGCGGCGGCAGCGCGAGCGGTACGGCAAAGATGCGCAGGCCGCCGGATTCGAGCCATTCCGCGCGGCCGCTGCCGGCGCTGCGAGCCAGCACCGTCGCCAGTTCCTGTGTTACCGCAGGCGCAAGTGCCTCCGCCGGCGCGTCACTCATGAAAAGCCGGCCGGCCGCAAGCGCACTCGTCGTGCTTTCGACCACCAGTCCCATCGCCGCGGCGGTGTGATGCTCCAGCGCACGCGCGAACGAGGCCACCGGCTCCCAGCCGTTCTGCGGCCCGACGCGGATCAGCGCAATCTGCATGGCGCCTTCGCAGCCGATGCCTAAGCCCCACAGGGCGTCATCGCTCCCACCCGTGTTGTAGGTCACCGTGCGCAGCTCGCCGGAATCGATGACCGCACGCGCGTGCGCCGCCAGATCCGCCTCGAGACAGCCGCCGGAGAGCAGCCCGGCGTAGCTGCCGTCGGCTGCGATCGCCATCAGGGCACCGGGTTTGCGGTAGGTGGAGCCGCTGGTGTGCACCACGATGGCCAGGGCGAAGGCCCGCGCCGCCGCGCGCTCGCGCTCATACAGGGGCAGAAGGGGCCTCAAACTGGCTTCCACAGCAGAATTATGCGTCAAGTTGCACCTGCCCGACCGCGTCAGTAGAGTCGCACGGCCTTTTTGACCGCCTGCTGACTACCCGATGACCACTGCCAACCCAACCGCCCCCGGCGACGCATGGATCGTTCACAAATTCGGTGGCTCGAGCGTCGCGGACGCCGAGTGCTTCCGCCGCGTCGCCGCCATCCTGGATTCGATGCCGCAGCCGCGCATCGGCGTGGTGCTGTCGGCCTGCCGTGGCGTCACCGACTCGCTCCTGCGCCTGGTGGCACTTGCCGAGCAGCAGGATGCGGCTTACCAGAGTGAGCTTGCGCGGCTGCGCGAGCGCCATGCGGCGATCGCGCGCGATGTACTGTCGCGCGAGTCAGCCGATGAGTATCTCGCCGGCCTCGACCGCGACTGCCGCGATATCGAGGGTGTGCTGCACACCGTGCAGCTCACGCGCGCCGCGGCTCACAACGTCTCCGATCTGATCGCCGGTTACGGCGAGATCTGGTCGACGCGCCTGTTCCACCGCTTCTACGAGGCGAGCGGCGCGCGTGCTGGCGCCAAGCAGTGGCTCGATGCGCGCCGGGTGGTGGTCGTCGAGTGGGGTCCGCTCGGCCCGGGCGTGCAGTGGAGCGAGTCGCAACGCAATATCGCACGGCTCGTGCCGGCGGATTTTCGCGGCACGCTGCTCATCACCGGCTTCATTGCCTCGAACCGCCGCGGCGTGCAGACGACCCTGGGGCGCAACGGCAGCGATTTCTCCGGCTCGATCTTTGGTGCCTTGCTCGAGGCCGCCGAAATCCATATCTGGACCGATGTGGACGGTGTGCTGTCGGCCGATCCGCGCCGGGTGCCCGATGCCAAGGCGATCGACTCCTTGTCTTATCACGAGGCGATGGAGCTCGCGTACTTCGGCGCCAAGGTCATCCACCCGCAGACCATGGCGCCGGCCGTGCGCCGCGGCATTCCGATCTGGATCCGCAACACCTTCGCGCCGGAGAAGGCCGGTACGCTCATCTGCGCCCATCCGAGCTCGGGACTGCCGGTCAAAGGCATCACGACCATCGAGCACGTGGCCCTCATCAACCTCGAGGGCGCGGGCATGATCGGTGTGCCGGGCACGGCGCATCGGCTGTTCGGCGCGCTGCGCGAGGAGTCGATCTCGGTGATCCTGATTTCCCAGGGCAGCTCCGAGCACTCCATCTGCTGCGCGGTGCCTCTGCCGCAGGCCGAGCGTGCCGCCAACGCGGTCCGCGCCGCCTTCGAGCGCGAGCTCAAGGACGGCCAGATCCAGAGTGTCTCGCTCGATCGCGAGCTCGCGATCCTCGCGGTCGTGGGCGATGGCATGGCGGGCACGCCGGGCGTCGCCGCGAAAGTCTTCAACGCACTCGGCGCGGCCGGAGTCAATGTGCGCGCCATCGCGCAGGGCGCCTCCGAGCGCAACATCTCCGTCGTGATCGACGGCAAGCAGACCACGCGCGCGCTGCGCGCCGTGCATGCACGCTATTACCTCTCGCCGCACACGCTGTCGATCGGCATCATCGGTCCCGGCACCGTCGGGCGCGTGCTCCTCGCGCAGCTCGCCTCGCAAAGCGCGCGCCTGCACGAGCAGTTCCAGCTCGATCTGCGCGTGCGCGGCATCCTTGCCACCAAGCGCATGCTGCTGTCGCAGTCCGCGGTGTCGCTCGCGGACTGGCGCACGGCCTTCGAGCGCAGTGAGGAGCCCTCGGACCTGGCTCGTTTCATCGAGCACGTGCACGTGGACTACCTGCCGCACACGGTGATCATCGACTGCTCGGCCAGCGAGGAGGTCGCCCGGCACTACCGCGACTGGCTGGCCGCCGGCATCCACATCGTGACGCCGAACAAGAAAGCCAACAGCGCATCGCTCGGCTCGTACCGCGCGCTGCACGAAGCGCGGCGCTTGAGCGGCGCGCACTATCTGTACGAGGCCACCGTGGGCGCCGGACTGCCGGTGATCCAGACGCTGCGCGACCTGCGCGAGACCGGCGATGAGATCACCAGCATCGAGGGCATCTTCTCCGGCACGCTCGCCTACCTCTTCAATGTGTATGACGGCAAGGTGCCGTTCTCGCAGATCGTGCAGGACGCCAAACAGCGCGGTTATACCGAGCCGGATCCGCGCGATGACCTCTCAGGCACCGACGTCGCGCGCAAGCTGATCATCCTGGGGCGGGAGATGGGACTGGCGCTGGAGCTCGCCGACGTCGAGGTGGAGAGCCTCGTGCCCGCGGGTCTTTCTTCGGGCTCGATCGACGAGTTCATGCGCGAGCTGCCGCGCCACGATGGCGCGATGGCGAAGCGGCTGGAGGCTGCGCGCGCGCGCGGCAAGGTACTGCGCTACATCGGCCGCCTCACCGCAGATGGCAAGGCCACGGTGGGCCTGGCCGAGCTCGATACGCGCCACGCGTTCGCCAACATCGCGCTCACCGACAACGTCGTGCGCTTTGCCACGCACCGCTATTGTGACAATCCCCTGATCGTGCAGGGACCCGGGGCAGGACCCGAAGTCACCGCCGGCGGCGTGTTCGCCGATCTGCTGCGCCTGTCGGCCTATCTCGGGGCCCGGCTGTGACCGACAGGGCCACGGCATTTGCGCCGGCCTCGGTCGGCAATGTGGCCATCGGTTTCGACATCCTAGGGTTTGCGGTCGACCGCTTGGGCGATCGCGTCACGGCGGTGCGCGGCGAGGGCAAGGGCGTCGTCATTCGCGCGATCCGCGGCACCGTCGAGGATCTGCCACTCGAGCCCGAGCGCAATACCGCCGGCCAGGCGGTGCTCGCGATGCAGGCAAAGCTCGGCATCGATTTCGGCATCGAGCTCACGATCGAGAAGGGCATCCCGCTGGGCTCGGGTCTGGGCGGCTCGGCCGCATCCGCCGTGGCGGCCGTGGTGGCGGCGAACGCGTTGCTGCCGGCAGCGTGCGCGCCGCTCGAGCTCCTCAAATTCGCCATGGAGGGCGAGGCGGTGGCGAGCGGCTCGCTGCACGTCGATAACATCGCGGCTTCGCTGTTTGGCGGCCTGGTGCTCACGGTGGGGATCGATCATCCGCGCGTGAAGCAGATTCCGGTGCCGGCCAGCGTGCGCGCCATCATCGTCCATCCGCACATGTTCCTCTCGACCAAGCAGGCGCGAGCGATCCTCAAGCGCACGGTCGACCTCTCCGACTTTGTGTGGCAGACGGCCAATCTCGCGGGCTTCATCTCGGGCTGCTACACGGATGATCTGGATCTGATCCGCGCCTCCTTCGAGGACGTGGTGATCGAGCCGCAGCGCCAGGCGCTCATTCCGGGCTTCGCCGACGTGCGCCAGTCGGCCATGCACGCCGGCGCGCTCGGCTGCTCGATCTCCGGCGCGGGGCCCTCGATCTTCGCCTGGGCGCCGGCACCGCATGCGGAGCAGGTGTGCACGGCAATGCGTGATGCCTTTGCGCGTCACCGGATCGACATCGACCATTGGGTCGCCGATGTGAATTCCGCGGGGGCGCGGATCATCGCATGAGTACGAGCCTGCGCTTCATCAGCACCCGCGGCGACGGATCGGCGGGCATCGACCTCGGTACCGCGCTCACGCAGGGACTGGCCGCCGACGGGGGACTGTACGTGCCGTCGGTGTGGCCGGCGGCGAATCGCGCGGCGCTTGCGGGCGCGACAAATCTCGCCGAGCTGGCGAGCCTCATGCTGGCGCCGTTTGCGGCCGGCAGTGCCCTCGCGGAGGCGCTGCCGACGGCGGCGCGCGATGCGCTGAACTTCCCGGCGCCGCTCACGCCCCTCGGGGACAGCGGCAGGCTGTCGGTGCTCGAGCTGTTCCACGGTCCCACCGCAGCATTCAAGGATTTCGGCGCGCGATTTCTCGCCGCAAGCCTGGCACGACTGCGCGCCGGCTACGCCCGGCCACTCACGATTCTGGTCGCGACCTCCGGCGACACCGGCGGTGCAGTCGCGGCGGCCTTCCACGAGCGGCGCGGATTTGAGGTCGCGGTGCTGTATCCGAAGGGCCTGGTCTCGCCCCTGCAGGAGCGCCAGCTCACCTGCTGGGGCGGCAATGTGCGCAGCTTCGCGGTCCGCGGCACGTTCGATGACTGCCAACGCATGGTGAAGCAGGCGTTCACCGATGTGACGCTGCACCGGCACGGCGAGTTATCTTCCGCTAATAGCATCAACGTGGGACGCCTGCTGCCGCAGGCGGTGTACTACGCCGCCGCGAGCCTTGCGATCTGGAAAGCTTACGGCGAGCCAGCCTCGTTCATCATCCCGAGCGGCAACCTGGGCAACGCGGTCGCCTGTGTCTGGGCGCGCCGCATGGGACTGCCCATCGCCGATATCGTGCTGGCGCATAACGCCAATCGGGCGGTACCCGACTTTCTTGCCAGCGGCGAATGGCACCCGCGCGCCAGCATCGCGACACTGGCGTGCGCCATGGACGTGGGCGACCCCAGCAATCTCGAGCGGCTGCGCGCGCTGTATCCGCGGATCGAAGAGCTGCGCGGCGCGGTGAGTGCCGACAGCGTCGATGATGCGGCGATCCGCGCGCGCATCCGCAGCGACTTCGCCCGCTACGGACGCACGTGGTGTCCGCACACCGCGACCGCCGCCGAGGTCTACGAGCGCTTGCCTGCGGAGCGCCGTGCGACGCGCCGCTGGGTCATCGTCGCGACCGCGCACGCCGCCAAGTTCAGCGAGATCGTCGAGCCCCTGATTGGCCGGCCGCTCGCCGTGCCGCACTCGCTCGCCTCGCTCTACAGCCGGCCGACCTCCATCACCGAACTGCAACCGACGCTCACCGCGCTGCGCGAGGCACTGCCATGGACCTCCTGAGCCAATTGCCGCCCCTCACCTGGGCGCTGGTGGTCGGTGCCGCAGTGCTCGGCTGGGCGCTGTCCTGGCTGTGGCGCTGGTATCGCAAGCGCCGGGCGCGCAAGGCGCTGGTCGCAAGCGTGACCGCCGTGGCGGTGGATCACCTGATGAACGTGCTGGTGCCCGATGGCATGGGCAGCTTCTATCACGTCGACTTCGTGCTCTTCACCCCGCGCGGCGCCGTGGTCATCGATCTGCGCGATGTGAGTGGCAATGTGTTCGGCGGCGATCAGATGAACGAGTGGACGGTGATGGACGGCTCGCACCGCTACACATTCGTCAATCCCCAGAGCGCGCTCTACGATCGCATCGCCGCGGTCAAGGCTCTGGCGGGTGAGCTGGCGGTCGAAGGACGCATCGTGTTCACGCGTCGCGCGCGCTTCCCCAAGGGCCTGCCGAAGTGGACACTGATGGTCGACTCGCTGAGCAGCGAGTTCCCGGCGGTCGAGCGCGCCGTCATGGCCAACGTCTCCGAGCGCTTCGGCGAGCAATGGAGCCACATCAAGCGCTCCGTGACCGCGAGCTCGCTCAAGGGCTAGGGCAGGGCAGCCAGCACCAGCGCGACGCACGCCGTGATCCGGCGCGTGTAGTCGATGTGCAGGAACTCGTTCGGCCCGTGCGCATTCGCATGCGGTCCGAGCACCCCGGTGATCAGAAACTGCGTGTGCGGGAAGCGCTCACCCAGCATACCCATGAACGGAATGGTGCCGCCGCAGCCGACGTGCACCGCTTCGCGGCCGAAGATCTGCTGGGAGGCGCCGTGAATAGCCTGCTCCAGCCACGGCGCGAGCGGCGGGGCGTTCCAGCCGCCGGTGGGTGCGTCGGTCTCGAAGCTCACCTGTGCGCCGTAGGGCGGATCGCGCTCCAGGGTCCTCTTCAGCGCCGTCTGCGCCCGCACCGCATCCACCGCGGGCGGCAGCCGCAACGATAATTTCAGCGCGATCTCGGGCAGCAGCACGTTGCCGGCGTTGGCGATCGCCGGCAGGCCGTCGGCGCCGGTGACGGCGAGCGTGGCGCGCCAGGTGCTGTTGATGAGGAGCTCGACCGGATCATCCGAAACCGGCCGCGCGCCCGGGGCGAACGGCAGCTTGCCCGCGACCGATGCGCCGAGCACACGCGCCGCGAGCGCGATCTGCGCGCGTCGATCGGCGGGCACGGCTGCCTGCAGCTCCTCGAGCAGCAGGTCTGCGTTCAGCGGATTCTCGATGCGCGCGAGCAGCTGCTCGGCGATGCGAAACGGCGTCGCGGCAATACCGGTGGCCATGCCCGAGTGCACACCTTCGGTCAGCAGCCGCACGCGCAGCGTGCCGGTCAGATTGCCGCGCAGCGAGGTCGTGCTCCAGAGCTGATCGTAGTTGCCGCACTCCGCATCGAGGCACACCACGAGGGAAGGGGTGCCCAGCTCCCTACCCATCGCATCCAGATGGGCGGGTAGGTGAATGCTGCCGCTCTCTTCGGAGGCCTCGATGAGCAGCAGACAACGCGGCAGCGCAATGCCCTGTGCTTTGAGTGCGGCAATTGCGGTGAGCGAGCTGAAGGCCGCATAGCCGTCATCCGCCGCGCCGCGCCCGTAGAGCTTGCCGTCGCGAATCACGGGCTCGAACGCCGCGAGCCCCGGCAGCCATCCCGTGAAGGGCGGTTGCTTATCGAGATGCCCGTACAACAGCACGCAACCGGGCCGCTCGCCCGGCACGTCCACGGTCAGAAGCGGTGTCAGGCCGGGCAGCTCCCGCACGGCAACCCGCGCCCCGGGCAGGGCACAGGTGCGGCACCAGGAAGCGATGAGCTCCACGGCGCGCTGCATGTGCCCGTGTGCCTGCCAGTCGGCATCGAAGGCAGGCGACAGATTCGGGATGCGCACGAATTGCTGCAGGCAATCGAGGATGGAGTCGCTCCACTCACGATCGATGTCACGGCGCAGGCGCTCGACGTCCGGGCTTATTTTAGGCATATAAGTGCTGAAATATTAATATGTTACGATGTATAGTTAATCTAACTCCGGCAGTGCGAAAAGCTGCCGGCTGGCGCGCGTCGAGGATTGCGCCAGCTCCTCCAGGCTCGTACCCCTTGCGCGGGCGACGCTCGCGGCGATGTGTGCGAGCAGCGCCGGCTCGTTGCGCCGCGACGCGGGCCGCGGCAGGAGATCGCGCGGCAGCAGGTACGGTGAGTCGGTCTCGAGCAGCAGCCGCTCCGCAGGAATGTCGCGCACGAGGCCGATGAGATGCGATCCGCGGCGCTCATCGTTGATCCAGCCCGTGATGCCGATCGAAAGATCCAGCTCCAGATACGCCGCAAGCTCGGCCGCCGTGCCGGTGAAGCAGTGCGCGACGCCAGCGCGAAGCTGCGGCCGGTGCTCGCGCAGGATCGCGACAAAGTCCGCATGCGCATCGCGCTGATGCAGAAACACCGGCTTGCCGCTCGCGGCCGCGAGCTCGAGCTGACCCGCAAAGGCGCGGCGCTGCGCATCGTGCGGGGAGTAGTTGCGGAAGTAGTCGAGGCCGCACTCGCCCACGGCGACCACCTCGGGCGCGCGAATCAGCAGTTCAATTTGCGCGCGCAGCGCCTCGTTCCACTCAATGGCATGGTGCGGATGCACGCCCGCGGTCGCGAACAGCTCCCCTGGCGCCTGGCGCGCCAGCGCCACGGCCCCCGCGCTGCTCGCCGCCTCTGCGCCGGTGATGATCATCTGCACGATGCCGGCGGCTCGCGCGCGCGCAACCACGTCGGCGCGGTCCGCGTCGAAGCTGTCGTGGGTGAGATTGACGCCGATGTCGATAAGTTGCATGGGGCCGCCCAAAGGTCGCGGCGCATTTTCGCTTATGCGGCGGGACTGGCAAAATGCACGGCAGGTGAGTCAAAGGAACCGACAGATCTTCGGCACGGCTGCGGCACTCGCGCTGCTCGCGCTGGCCGCCACTGCCGCGCGCAGCGCCGATGCGGAGTGGCTCGATGTCGAGGGCCGGGTGCAGTACGGCTACTACACCGAGGATCTGCGCGAGCTGCAAAATCTCACCGCGAGCCTCGCCACTGCCGGTGCGGCAGACACGCTGCGCCAGTATTACCTGGGACTCGCCCATTATCGTCTCGCCCAGCTCACTGCAGCCCGCGATCGCTCGCGCGCCAGGGACTCCGCGGCGCACTGTGTCTCGAGCCTGGAGGAGGCCTTGCAGGCGCGCGCCGACTTCGCCGACGGGCTGGCGCTGCACGCTGCCTGCCTGCGGTTGCGCGCGGAACTCGAGAGCCTGCCGACGCCGATCGCGAACTCCAGAAGCCGCTCCGACCTGCACAAAGCGCTGGCACTGGAGCCGCACAATCCGCGCGTGCTGCTGATCGATGCTGTGAGCGATTACGAGCGCGCTTCGAGCGCGCCGGATCGGGCGCATGCGCTCGGCAAGCTGCAGCAGGCCGTCGCGGCGTTCGAGACCGAACGGGGACGCGAGGAGCATGCGCCGCACTGGGGCGCGGCGGAGGCCTATGCCGCGCTGGGGCGCGGCTATCTCGACAAGGGCGATGCGATTGCAGCTCGCGGTGCGCTCGAGCATGCGCTGCTGCTGGTGCCGGATTTCGCCTACGCGCACCGGCTCATGGCGCGGATTGTCTCCGGATGAGCCTCGGCGTACGCCTGCTGTACATGATCGTGTATGCGGTCGTATTCTGGATCCTGTGCTGGATCCTGGCTGTCGCCGCGCTGACGCAGTTCGTGCTGACAGTGCTTGCGGGACGACGCAACGAGGATATCGTGCGCTTTGGCAGCGGGCTCGCCCGCTACGCGCAGCAGGTGATCGAGTTTCTGACGTTCGTGACCGAGCAGACGCCGTTCCCGTTCTCGGACTGGCCCGGCGCTCGAGGAGGCGGACCATGATCAGCCTGAAAGGAATTGGCTTGCTAGGCGCGGCACTGTGCCTGGGTGTCAATGCCGGCGCGTGCCTTGCACAGCAGACGACCCCGGCTGCGGCCCGGCCGGCACACCCCGCCGAGACACGCGCGCTCGATCTGCGCACACCGCCCATCAGCCATGTGATGTCACGCAGCCAGATCGCCGTGATGGCAAATGCCGAAGCGGAGATTCCGGTGGATATCACGGTGGAGCGCGCGCACTACAAGGTCGAGCCTCCGGTCGGCTTCTTCCGCTCGATCCCGTGGGCGGTCACCCATCCCTTGAGCGCCTGGCGCATCCTCGCGCCCGTGCCGCCGATGCAGTAACCGCTACACCGTCACGACGATCTTGCCGATCTGCTGGTTCGACTCGAGGTAGCGGTGCGCCTCGACGATCTGTGACAGCGCAAAGGTGCGCGCGATCACGGGCTTGAGGTGACCTTCCGCAAGACCGCGCTCGATGAGGGCGCGGGCGCGCGCAAAGCGCTCGGGCTTGTTCCAGATCGCCGAGGCGACCCAGCCGCGCAGCGACAGGCCCTTGAGCGCCGCGGGCCAGTGCGGATAGATCGTCGGCTGATTGGAGAGACTGCCGTAGATGAAAATGATGCCTTCTTCGGCGGCAGCATTGGCGAGCTTCTCCACCTCCGGTCCCTGAACCGGATCAAAGATGATGCGCGCGCCCTTGCCAGCGGTGATGCGCATGACTTCGGCGACGAGATCGGTCTCTGCCGTGGCGATGACGTGCTTGGCGCCCTGCTCGAGCAGCGCCTGTCGCTTGTTGCTGTGGCGGGTCGCGGCGATGGGTACGGCGCCGGCCCAGTTGGCGAGCTGGATCGCGGCCAGGCCGACGCTGCTGGATGCCGCGGGGATAAGGACATAGTCGCCGATACCGGCCCTGGCCACCTCGATGATGGCGAAGGCAGTCAGGTACTGCATCCAGATCGAGGCAGCCTGAGGGGCAGAAAGTCCGGCCGGCGCGGGAAGCACACTGCGTGCCGGAACGATGGCCTTCTCGCCGTACACCCCGTACTCGCCCAGGCGATACGAAGGCAGCACGCAGATGCGCTGGCCGGGCGAGAAGCCCGTGACGCCCGCGCCCATGGCCTCGAGAATGCCGCAAGCCTCGTAGCCCATGAGGCTCGGCAGCTTGGGTGGGATCAGATACGCGCCGGAGCGGTAGATGGCCTCCGAGCGGTTGAGCCCGATCGCTTCGACCCGCAGGCGGATCTCGCCGGGACCGGGCTCGCCGACTTCCATCTCCTCGAAGCGCAGGACTTCGGGGCCACCGGTCTCACGGATGCGGACGATCTGGCTCATGCTGCTCGGACTCCCCGCGGGCACGCGCCCGCTGTACGGTGCGTGAGTCTAGCGCGGGAAGCCCGAGCGCGAGCAGCCGTTCAGCCGTGCTTGCCCTGGGTCGCGGATACGGCGGCGAGCTGCGGGCTGCGCACTTCCTGCACGGCATGGGCGATGGCCTGCGAGCGGCAGGCGCGCATCTTCGCGACCTCGGTCAGATCGCGCACGCCGTTATCCGGGCACACCTGCGTCGCAGCGAATGCGATCCGGCGATACAGCTGCATCGCGCCCTGCGGGCTTGCGACATCCAGGTCGCTGTAGTGCACGGCAAAGCTGTGCGCATCCGCGGGCGGCGTCGCGGCCGACGCATTCATGGTGGCGAGGCCGAACGTGCAGCCGGCGAGTGCGACCACAAGTGAAATACGATTCCTGAGCGTCATGACGAGTCTCCTCGAGCTCCCTGTGAGCTCTCGTTTGGCTGTGCGTATGAGACGCCAATCAGACGCGGATTGTTTGAAGCGGACCTCGTGCTCGTCCCGTGCGCCGACGAGCTTGCACCAGAGCGGCGCCGGGTGCGGCCGCACCGGTACCGAGTGCCGCGAGCGGGGTTGCCGTGCAATGCACGCATTCGTCCCCGCCATCGACGCATTGGTCCCGCCGCCCGACGGCCCGAAGGGGCCAATTCCCACGGACGAGCGTAGGCTATGCGCATGAATGCGATCCCGGGCGAACGGACCATCTGGCTGCCGAAATGGGAAGAGCGCACGCGCACGGCCTCGGATCTGCGTGCGGCGCTGCGCGCCGGCCTGAGCACGCGCTCGCTGCTCCTCATCCTCACGTGTTTCTGGATCTACGTGACCGTCTCGAACGTGCTCTATGCGCGCGGCATGTCCGATGAGCTCGACCCGCAGGGCACGCAGCAGTTCTTTGCGTCGTGGGACATCCGCGTGCTGCAGCACCTGTTCCTGTACCCGATCCTGCTCGCGTGCGTGTTCGGCTCGCTGCGCCTCGGCTGGCGGCCGCTGTGGCGCACGGTGCCGCTGCAGTTGCTGCTCGCCGTGTTCTTCGCCGCCTGCGCGAATCCGATGATGCTGCTCGTGGAGCGGTTATTCGGCAATCCTGAGGTCGTTCACGATCCGGCGATGCAGGTCACCTTCGCGACGTTTCTCTCCCACATGCGGCCGCTGTGGATCGCGAGCACCACGCTGTTCCTGCTCACGTATGGTTTTGCGCTCGCGCTGACCAGCGGCTTCGCGCTGTATCAGCGCTTCCGCGATTCGGAGCTGCGCCTGGCGGCGCTCGAGCGCGCCTGGAGCGGAGCGCGGCTCGCCGCACTGCGCATGCAGCTCTCCCCGCACACGCTGTTCAATCTGTTGCACACCATTCGCGGCCAGATCGCCTGGGACCCGCCGGCGGCGCAGGCGATGATTGCGCAGCTGGGCGACCTGTTGCGCCGCCTGCTGGCCGCGGGGGAGCGTGAGCTCGCGCCGCTCGCTGATGAGCTGCAGTTCGTGCGGCTGTATCTGGAACTGCAGCGGCAGCGATTCGTGGACCGCCTGACCCTCTCGCTCCCCGAGATCGCCGCTCTGCCGGGCGCGTGGGTGCCGAGCCTGATTCTGCAGCCGCTGGTCGAGAATGCGGTCGTACATGGGCTCGCCGGGCACACGGCGGCGGTGCTGATCCGTGTGGAAGTGGGCAGCATCGGCGAGGAGCTGGTGCTGCGTGTCGTCAACACGATCGCGGCCGGCCATCGCAACGAGGGTACGGGCATCGGCATGCGCAATGTGCGCGAGCGCCTCGCGGTTCAGTTCGGCGAGCGCGCGAGCCTGAGTGCCGGTCCAAGCAGCGCCGGCGAATGGGTGGCCGAGGTGCGTCTGCCCTGGCTGCGGCAGGGAAGCGCGCGTTGATGGATGTGATGATCGTCGATGACGAGCCGGCCGCCCGGCGCACGCTGCGTGAGAGCTGCGAGCGCGAGCCCGACCTGCGGATCGTGGCGGAATTCGGCGATGGGGAGAGCGCGCTGCAGGCCATCCGCGAGCGCGCGCCCGATCTGCTGTTCCTGGATATTCAGATCGGCACCATCAATGGCGTCGCGCTGGCCCGCTCGCTCGATCTGAAGAACCTGCCGCTCATCGTGTTCGTGAGTGCCTACGATCACTACGCGCTGGAGGCCTTTGAGGTGAGCGCGACGGATTATCTGCTGAAGCCCTTCGACGATGAGCGCTTCCGCAAGACGCTCGAGCGCGTGCGGCGGCGGCGCGACAGCGAGGCTGCGGTGGATCGGCAGGACGCACTCCACCGGCTGCTCGCACGCCTCGATCAGAATCTCGGCAACGGGGCGGATTCGCGGGCGCGGCTGCTGGCGGAGGCGGGCAGCCGCATGCACATGCTCGATGCGGCGGATGTCGAGAGCATCGAAGGCGACCGCAATTACATCAAGATCACGATCGGACGCGAGACCTATCATGCCCGCTGCACGCTGCAGCAGGCCGAAAAGTCCCTGCAGTCGCAGCCGATGCTGCGCGTGAGCCGCTCCTGCCTGGTGAACGTGGATCACGTGCGCGAGGTGAGCCGCACGCCGCGCGGCGATTTCATCCTGGTGCTGGCGGGCGGCTCGACCGTGACGAGCAGCGAAGGATTTCGCGAAGCGGTGCGTCAGTACCTGGGGCGCTTCAAGCTGAATCTCGCTTGAGAGCTGCGCACAGCGCGCTGACGCTCGCCTCGGTCTGGTCCCAGGAAGCGACGAAGCGCGCCTCGCCGCGCGACTCGGCTCCCCAGTCGTAGAACTCGAAGCCGGCGCTGCGCAGACGCTGCTTGCCCGCGGCGCCCAGGCGCACAAACACCTCGTTGGCCTCCACGGGCTGCAGCAGCCGCGCGCCGGCGGCCTCGCCGATGCGCCGCGCGCAGGCATTGGCCCAGGTGGCGTTGTCGCGCCATACGCCGCTTTCGACATAAGCGATCAGTTGCGCGGCTGCGAAGCGCGACTTGGACAGCAGGTGTCCGGCGCGCTTGCGCCGGAACTCGAAATCCGCCACGAGCTCCGGGCGGAAGAACACCACCGCTTCGGCCGCAAGTCCGCCGTTCTTGGTGGCACCGAAGGAGAGCACATCGACGCCCGCCCGCCAGGTCACATCGGCTGGCTCGCACCCGAGGTAGACCAGCGCGTTGGCGAAGCGCGCGCCATCCATGTGTACACGCAGGCGGTGGCGATGGGCGGTCTCGGCGAGCGCGCTGACCTCGGCAGGACGGTACGCGGTGCCGAGCTCGGTCGCCTGGGTGAGCGAAACCACCGCCGGCTGCACGGTGTGCACGTTGGGCGGGTTGTCCTCTATCGCTTCGGCGAGCGCCGCCGGCGTGAGCTTGCCGTGCTCGCCGTGCACGATCGTGAGCCGCGCGCCGCCGGAGAAGAACTCCGGGGCGCCGCACTCATCGCGCACGATATGCGCCTCGTCGTGCGCGAACACGGCGCCATAGGGCGGGGAGAGTGTGGCGATCGCCAGTGAATTGGCCGCCGTTCCCGTCGTCACGACGAACGCCCGCACGCTCGTGCCGAAGTACGCTCCCAGCACCGCATCGAGGCGCTGTGTCCACGGGTCATCGCCGTAGGCCTTCTCCAGGCCCCGGTTGGCGCCGGTGATTGCCGCGAGCAGGGGCGGGCAGATGGTGGCAGTGTTGTCACTGAAAAAGCGCATGACTAGCGAAGACTCCAGCGGAAGGACCAGGCCCCGAGTACCAGGAAGATCACAGTGGTGCCGGCAAGATACGCAAGATCCGGCGCAATCGCACTCACGCCTGCGCCATCCAGCGCGACCGCGCGTGCCGCATCGAGCACATGAGTGAGCGGCAGTGTCCGGGCGGCGATCTGCAGCCAGCGCGGTGCGCCCTCGAGCGAGAACCACACGCCCGAGAGGAACATCATCGGCCAGGTGAGGAGGTTCAGCATGCCGCCCACCAGCTCCTCGCTCGAGAAGCGGGCGGCGATGATGAGGCCGAAGGCGATCATCGACAAAGCGCCCAGCACCGCCACGAGGGCGAGCAGTGCCGTGCTGCCGACCGGGGAGAAGTGAATGATGGTGCCGACGCCGACATAGAGAATGAGCGTGACCAGGAGCGTCAGCGAGAGCCGCGAGAGCACCTGCGCAGCCAGGAACTCGACGGCGTTCACCGGTGTCGCGTGCAGGCGCTTGAGAAAGCCGCTCTTGCGATAGCGCAGCACGACGTAGCCCACACCAAAGAGGCAGCTGAACATCATGTTCATGCCCAGCACGCCGGGAAAGAGCCAGTCGACGTAGCGGCTCGACTGGCCCAGGACCGGCGAACGGCGCGCCGCCGGGTCGGCCTGCAGCAGCAGCCGCTCGGCGATGTAGCCCTTGGGCGAGTCCGCATTCACCCAGTAGCGGATGGGGCTGCTGGTGAGATCCATGGCGAGATCGAGGCGGTTGCGCGCGACGCCGTGGACGGCGGTGGGCTCATCGGCCTCGCGCACGAAATCGAAATAGCGCGCATGCAGAAAAGGGTGCTTCGCGGTTGCGAGATCGGCCGTGAGCACGCCCACCTTGAAGAGCGGTCTGGGCGCACCGCCAAAGACGACGCCCATGCCCGCGACGATCGCAATCGGCATCAGCAGCTGAAACAGCATCGCGCCGCGGTCGCGCAGGAACTCGAGATTGCGCGCATGCCACACCGCATACAGGCGCCTGAGTACTGCCTTCACGGCCGCAGCTCCTTGCCGGTGAGCTCCAGGAACAGGTCCTCGAGATTGGGCGGACGGATACGCAGGTTGTTCAGGGGCACGTGCCGGTCCATCAGCGCCCGCAGCGTGGAGTCCAGATCGTTGGTGGTGATCTCGACGCGCTCGCCGGCCTCGATGAACTTCAAGGGCAGCTCGCGCGCCTGCGCCGTGAACTCCTGCCGCGGCAGCTCGAGCAGCACATCGGCGAAGTGCTGGCGCAGCAGCGCCCGCGGTGCGCCCTGGGCGATGATGCGGCCGCCGTCCATGATGGCGATCTCATCGCACAGCAGCTCGGCTTCCTCCATGTAGTGGGTGGTGAGGATGATGGTCTTGCGTCTGGCTTTCACCGTCTGCACCAGATCCCAGAAATTGCGCCGCGCCTGGGGATCCAGGCCCGTGGTCGGCTCATCCAGAAACAGGATCGCTGGATCGTTCACCAGCGCGACGGCGAGGAGCAGGCGCTGCTGCTGACCGCCTGAGAGCTTGCGGTTGTCGCGGCGCGCGAGCTTCTCCAGAGCGCACACGCGCAAGAGCTCATCCGGGTCGGTGCCGTGCTCGTAGAGTCCGCGGAACAGGCCGAGCGTCTGGCGTACCGTGAGAAAGTCCTGCAACGCCGTCTTCTGGAACAGGATCCCGGCCTCCTGGCGGAAGCGCGGCCCGAGAGGCGCACCCCGGTAGAGCACCTCGCCGGAGGTAGGCGCCAGAATGCCCTCCATGATCTCCACGGCCGTGGTCTTGCCGGCGCCGTTCGGGCCGAGGAGGCCGAAGCAGTGCCCGGCGCGCACACTGAAGGACACGCCATCCACCGCGCGAACGCCCGGGTATTCCTTGACCAGGTCGCGGACCTGCAGGATGGCTTCGGAAGTCGGCAGCTCGTTCAAGCGCCACGACATTACCACGCGCCGCTCTTGATATGATGACCGCCGGATGCTCGATCTACCGGCCGCACAGCTGTCTTTGTGGTCAGGCGGTGACTCCGCCGAGGACTGGAGTGTGCGCGTCAGCCGCCGCGCGCGCCGGCTCGCCGTGCGGGTGTTTCACAGCGGACGTGTCGAAATCGTCGTGCCGCCGCGCACCGCCGCGCGCGCGGTCGAGCACTTCATCACTCATCACCGCGACTGGATCGAGCGCCGGCGCAGCGAGGCGGCGCGGCTGGCGCCCCCACCGGAGCCGTTCCCGCCGCGCGGCATCGAGTTTGCGGCGAGCGTCGAGTCCTGGCGCCTGCACCTGGCCGGCGGCGGCGGGCGGGTACGGCTGTCCGCGGCCGCAGGACTCATCAGCGTGCGCGGTACTCCGGCCAGCTCCGCGGAGCTGCGCACGCGCCTGCGCGACTGGCTGATCACCCGGGCGCGTGACGTGCTCGCACCGATGCTGGATGAGGCCGCGCGTGAGATGGCGTGCGGCTACCAGCGCCTGAGCATCCGCCGGCGGCGCACGCGCTGGGGAAGCTGCTCGCGCAGCGGCACCATCAGCCTGAACTGCTGCCTGCTGTTTCAGCCCCGCGAAGTGGTGCGCTACCTCCTGGTCCATGAGCTGGCGCATCTGCGCCATATGAATCATTCGCAGCGCTTCTGGCAGCTGGTGGGCGCGCACTGCCCGCAGTACCGGCGCCTGGATCGGGAGCTGCTCAACGGCTGGCAGCACGTGCCGTCCTGGGTCTTCGCATGAGCACACGCAAGTACGGCCCTTCCGAGCGCGTCGACCTCTCGGATGAGCAGATCCACTGGGACCTCGGCTCATCGCTCACCTATGCGGGCTACCTGCGGCTCGACCGCCTGCTCGATGCGCAGCAGCCGCTCACCTCCGAGCACGACGAGATGATGTTCATCATCATCCATCAGGCCTCGGAGCTGTGGATGCGGCTGTATCTGCACGAGCTCAGCGGCGTGCTCGAGTGCGTGCGGCGCGACAACCTGAGTCCCTCGTTCAAGATGTTCGGGCGGATCGCGCGCGTTCAGGCGCAGCTGCAGTCGGCGTGGGATGTGCTCTCGACCATGACGCCCGCGGATTACTCCGCGTTCCGCAACGCGCTCGGGCGCTCCTCGGGCTTCCAGTCAGTGCAGTATCGGTTGCTCGAATTCACCATCGGCAACAAGAATCCCGACATGATCGTCGTGCACCAGCGCGACGCCGATGCCTACGCCACCCTGAAGCGTGCGCTCTCGGCCCCATCGCTCTACGACGAGGTGCTCGCGCTTCTCAGCCGCCGCGGCTACGGCATTCCCGAGGACTATCTGGCGCGCGATTTCAGCGAGCCGTACCGCGCGAGCAAGCAGGTTGCGGGCGTCTGGCTCGGCGTCTATCACAATGCGGAGAAGGACTGGGACCTGTACGAGCTCGCCGAACGGCTGATCGACATGGATCACAAGTTCCAGCTCTGGCGCTTTCATCACTTGAAGACGGTGGAGCGCATCATCGGCTACAAACGCGGCACCGGAGGTACGAGCGGCGCCGCCTATCTCGCCAAGGCACTCGAGCTCAAGTTCTTTCCGGAGCTGTGGCAGATCCGGACGTCGATGTAGCGGCGCGCTTCGCGCGCCGGCGCACGACGAGCCGATAGCCGAGCAGCACGGCGAGCATGCCGGCGTAGATGAGCGGCTCGCGCACGTCGCGCTTCACCTGCCAGTAGTAGTGCCACACGCCCAGGATCGCGATCACGTAGATCAGGCGGTGGAGCTTCTGCCAGCGCCGGCCCAGCCGGCGCATCATGCGGTTGGTAGAAGTTATCGCCAGCGGAATCAGCATGAGCAGGGCGGCAAATCCGATCGTGATGTAGGGCCGCTTGGCGACATCCTTCACGACGCCGGCGAGATTCATCTCCTGATCGAGCACGACGTAGACGCAGAAGTGCAGCACGACGTAGAAGAATGCGAACAGCCCGAGCATGCGCCGCAGCCGCAGCAGATGCGTGAGGCCGCTGATCCGCCGCACTGGAGTGACGAGCAGAGTGATCAGCACCAGGTTGAGCGCGGTCTTGCCGCAGCTGTGCAGGAGGTGGGCGACGGGGTCCGGGCCTAAGTCGACACCGCCCCAGCCCACGGCGCCGGCAGTGAGCCAGAGCGCCGGAATCAGGCAGAGGATGAAGACGCTGGGCTTGTAGAGGAAGCGGTAGCGCTGCTCGACGTTCAGCATGCCGTTCAGTAAAAACGGTCGAGATTCATGCCGCTGTAGAGCGAGGCGACCTCGCTCTCATAGCCGTTGAACATGAGCGTCGGCTGACGCGAGAACAGCCCGTGTCCCAGGCGCCGCTCGGAGGCCTGACTCCAGCGCGGATGATCGTGATGCGGATTGACGTTGGCGTAGAAGCCGTATTCCTGCGGCGCGGCGATGTTCCAGGCGGTCTTCGGCTGGATCTCGGTGAAGCGAATGCGCACGATCGATTTCACACCCTTGAAGCCGTACTTCCAGGGCACGATCAGGCGCAGGGGCGCGCCGTTCTGATTCGGCAGCACCTCTCCATAGACACCCACGACCATGAGTGTCAGCGGATGCATGGCCTCATCCATCCGCAAACCTTCGACGTACGGCCAGTCGAGGATCGGTAACCTCTCGCCCGGCATCTGACGCGGATCATTCAGCGTGGTGAGCTCGACGTACTTCGCCTTGGAAGTGGGCCTGAAGCGTTTGATGAGATCAGCCAGCGGAAAGCCGACCCACGGCACGACCATCGACCAGGCTTCCACGCAGCGGAAGCGGTAGATGCGCTCCTCGAGCGGGTGGGGCTTGAGGATGTCCTCGATGGTGAAGGTGCCCTTCACCTCGGCCTCGCCGTCGACCTTGATGCTCCAGGGGCGGGTCTTCAGGGTGCCGGCATTCTCTTTCGGATCGGACTTGTCCGTGCCGAACTCATAGAAATTGTTGTAGCTGGTGATGTCGGCGAGGCTGTTGGGCGTCTCGCTCACGGAGTAACGCGCGTTGTGCGTGTAGCTGAGCTTGCCGGCCGCCGGCACGTCGGCTTGGGCGTCGGCTGCGGGCAGCAGGCTCGCAAGTCCCAGGCCCGCGACGCCCTGCAGCACGGACCGGCGGTCCATGAACACCGAGCGCGGGGTGATCTCGGACGGTCGAATACGGCTCGGATCAGTCTTTCTCATCGTAGTCCTCCGTAGCACGTCAGACCGTGCCAGGCCCCTCAAGATTACGCGCACTGCACATCAGAGGCGAAATCAGTCCCAGCGGGCGAGCGGAATGTGGAGCTCGGCCGCGGCGCGCCGCGCACGCCGCGAGCCGTTGACGAGCAGTGGCTCATCCACGGCGCGCAGATGATCAAGGTCGCTGTGCGCGTTCGCGTAGGCAGCCGTGCGCGCCGCGGGAAAGCGTTGCCGGAGCGCGGCGACACACGCCGTCTTCTCGGGGCCGCGGCGATTCGGTGTCGTGAGACGCCCGTCGAAGCGATCGGCTTCCCAGCGCACGCCCGTCGAGATCGATTCGGAAAAGCCCAGCCGCGCCGCGATCGCCGAAACGTACAGGTCGGGGCTCGCGCTCAGCAGCACCAGCTGATCGCCCTGGTCGCGGTGCCGCGCGATCGCGCGCAGCGCCCCCGGATAGGTGCGCCTCGCGAGCCAGCGTGCCACGAAGTGCTCCGTCCAGGACGCCAGTTCCGCGCGCGTGCGTCCGCCGAGCGTGGTTCGCATGAACGCGGACTTGAGCTGGCCGCGGTCGGCGCGCCCGAGGAGGAATCGTCCGAACGCCGGCACTGCGCCGAGCACGCGCACCAGCTCCCACGGACGCCGGCCCAGGAAACCCAGCACGTAAGGCAGCAGGCTGTCGCCGCGCGTGATCGTGCCGTCGAGGTCGAAGACGACGAGGCGCGTCATGCGCGCGCGGCGGACGCTCAGGCCGCGCGCTTGGCGGTGGCGAGCTGTCTTAAGACGTACTGCAGGATGCCGCCGTGGCGGTAGTAGTCCCGCTCCTTGGGCGTATCGATGCGCACGCGCGCCTTGAATTCGCGGCTCGTTCCATCCGGTGCGGTCACCCGCACCGTGACCGCGGAGGCTTCCGCGTTGCCGAGGCCCGTGATGTCGAAGGTCTCCTCGCCCGTGAGGCCGAGCGAGTGCGCGTTTTGCCCCGGCTCGAACTGCAGCGGCAGTCCGCCCATGCCGATGAGGTTTGAGCGATGGATGCGCTCGTAGCTCTCGGCGATCACGGCCTTCACGCCCAGGAGCATCGTGCCTTTGGCCGCCCAGTCGCGTGAGGAGCCTGTGCCGTACTCGCGTCCGGCGAGCACCACGAGCGGTGTGTTCTCCTTGCGGTACCGTACCGCCGCATCGTAGATCGACATCTGCTCGCCGCTCGGGACGTGGATGGTGACGCCGCCTTCCGTGCCCGGCGCCAGGAGGTTGCGCAGGCGGATGTTGGCGAACGTGCCGCGCATCATCACTTCGTGATTGCCGCGCCGCGCACCGTAGGAATTGAAATCCGCCGGTTGCACACCCTGCTCGATGAGATATTTCGCGGCCGGACTGGTCTTGGAGATATTCCCTGCCGGTGAGATGTGATCCGTGGTCACCGAGTCCCCGAGCACCGCCAGCGCGCGTGCACCGCGGATATCCGTGACCGGACGCGGGGTCATGCCCATGCCCTCGAAATAGGGCGGATTCTTGACGTAGGTCGACTGCGGCTCCCAGGAGTAGAGCTTGCCCTGCGGCACCTTGATCTGCTGCCAGTTGTCATCGCCGGTGAAGACATGGGCGTAGCTGCGACGGAACATGTCCGAGTTGATCGACTTCTGCACCGTCGCCGCCACATCCTGTGGGCTCGGCCAGATGTCGCGCAGATAGACCGGCTTGCCATCGGTACCTTTGCCGAGCGGCTCTTTGTCGAGGTCGATGTCGAGTGTGCCGGCCAGTGCATAGGCCACCACGAGCGGCGGTGAGGCGAGGAAGTTCATGCGCACCTCCGGGTGCACACGGCCCTCGAAGTTGCGGTTGCCCGAGAGCACGGAGCAACCGATGAGGTCGCCATTCTTCACCGCATTGGAGATCTCGGGCAGCAGCGGGCCGGAGTTGCCGATGCAATTGTGAACACACACACCTGCCGCGACGAATGCGTGCAGGTCATTCACCGCGATATCGAACACCGGCCGCTTGCCGGCGGCGCGGCGGTCGCGGACGCGCAGTGAGAAAGTGGGAAGCACACGGGCTTCCTTGTCGAGGCAGTAGCGCCTCGGCTGGCTGGCGCGCTCGCAGCCGGGCTGAGCGGCAAACCACTCGCGCACCCCCATTTCGGCGAACAGCGCCGCCGGGGAGGGAAAACCGCAGCTGTCCCGATGCAGCGGCTTGAAGCGCCTGGCATCCGGATCCGGCAGGCGCGCAAAGCGATCGTGGCCCTCGAGCAAGGAGTAGTGCGGGAACACCGGCGTCTCCCGCGCCGTGAGTTCCGCGGCCGCCAGGCGTCGCGCCTGATGGAAGCTGTACTCGCCATTGGAGCGATGCAGCTCATCGAGCCGGTCTGCCATCCAGAGCCGCTGACGATTGATGGTATCGACCGTGCGCCAGTAGACGGCGGCGGCACTCGCGCGCAGCGACTTGTCGACGCAGTAGCGATAGCCGACTCGCTCGACGAATGACAGGCCCTCGGTGAGCGTCAGACGCACCTCGGTGCGAGCGATGCCGTCGCGCGCAGCCGGATAAGTCGAGGCGGATCGGCGCGTGGGGTAAGCGGCGATACGCGCGCCCCGTGCCTTGACGCCGCAGCGCACGAGGAGTTCGACCAAAGTGGCCATCTGGGATTTCAGCGCATCGACATGTCCGGGTAGCGCGCTTTGCGAGAAGGCCGGCGCACTGAGATTGGCAGTGTCCTCATCGGCAGTCTGGCGGTGCAGACCCGGAGCATGCCCGTCCGCGCCGAAAAGACCGCCGAGAAACTCCCTGACGACCGAGACCGGGCACTCGGGTGCGAGGACGAATTGCGGCAGCGCCGCCGGCTGTTCGATCTGGCGTCCGATGCGTACGCCCCGAAGCGCGCTGATCGCCTGCGTGAGATGCACCGGCAGCGCGATGCTCCACTTGCGCTCGTCGTAGCGTTCCCCCTTGGGGCGTGCGCCGGTCAGCACTTCGATGTCATCGAGCATCGTCTCCCGGTCAATTGCCTGGCCGGCATTCATCCGGCCCTGGCCGAATACGCTGATCGATCCGTCGCTGATCAAGTGCCCGACGAGACGCGCGAAGGCGAGGATTCGCGCACGCTCGTGCTCATCATCGAAGCTGAAGCGCAGCTCTCCCGCGAGGAGCTCATAGCCCTGCTCATCGGCGGCCGGCTCATCGAGCACCGGCTCCAGTCCCATGACCAGGCGATCCTGTTGCAGATCGAGCGCGTCGGCGCGCACCCAGCGCCCATCCGCCGTCAGCAGCTCGTGGTCCGGTGTGCATACGAGGTGGCGGCCGTCCTGCAGGACGAGCGAGATGCAGTCGCGCTCGCCGCGCGTCATGAGCTCGGTCTGAAACGCAGAGGCAAGCGTGGACTCGCTCGTGGGACCGAATACGCGTGCTCCGCCGGCTGCCGGCATCTGCTCGATGCGCCGTGCCGTGCCGTCGGCCAGCAGCACCGGGGTTCCCTCGGCGATGCAAGTCGTACAGCCGTAGCCCACCAGGTTGAAGCCGACGGCGGCGAGGTCATCGAGCAGCCCGGCTTTCTGATAGTAGTCGGTGACCACGCGCGAGCCCGGCGCGAGGCTCGTCTTGACCCAGCTCTTTGAGGTCAGTCCCCTGGCGCGCGCGTTTCGTGCGAGCAGGCCGGCGCCGAGCATGACCGAAGGATTGGAGGTGTTGGTGCAGCTGGTGATGGCCGCGACGAGGACGGCGCCATCGGTGAGCGTGTAATCCTTACCCTTGATGTTCGCGACGGCGCTGCCGGACTTGTCGCCGGCCTTGGCCTTCTGGGCGCGCTCGGCGGCCATCTTCGTCAGGCTCGCGTTGTACGACTGCTTCGCGGCGGAGAGCGCGATGCGATCCTGCGGGCGCTTCGGACCTGCGAGGCTCGGCTCGACTTTGGACAGATCGAGCTCCAGCACATCGGTGTACTGCGCGGCCGGCGCACCGTTGAGGCGCCAGAAACCCTGGCGCCTGGCATAGGCGCTGACCAGCTCGATCTGCTCGGCGGAGCGCCCCGTGAGCGTCAGGTAGCGGACGGTTTCTTCATCGATCGGGAACAGCCCGCAGGTGCTGCCGTATTCGGGGGCCATGTTTGCAATGGTGGCGCGATCGGCGAGCGGCAGGTTCGCCAGTCCGTCGCCGAAGTATTCGACGAACTTATCGACCACGCCCTTCTTGCGCAGCATCTCGGTGACCGTGAGCACGAGGTCGGTGGCCGTCGCCCCCGGGCGCAGGCTGCCCGAAAGTCGAAAGCCGATGACTTGCGGGATGAGCATCGTCACCGGCTGACCCAGCATCGCGGCTTCCGCCTCGATGCCGCCGACGCCCCAGCCGAGCACGCCGAGGCCATTGATCATCGTGGTGTGCGAGTCGGTGCCGACCAGCGTGTCGGGATAGGCCTGGCGCACGCCGCGGGTCTGCGCATCGAAAATGACCCGGCCCAGGTACTCGAGATTCACCTGATGCACGATGCCGGTGTTCGGCGGCACGACCTTGAAGTTGTCGAACGCCGTCTGGCCCCAGCGCAGGAACGAGTACCGCTCGGCATTGCGCTTGAACTCGATCGCGGTGTTGGCGGCGAGCGCTCCGGCGGTGCCGTACTCATCCACCTGCACGGAGTGATCGATCACGAGCTCGACGGGCGCGAGCGGATTGACCTTCTCGGCGTCGCCTCCCAGCTTCACGATCGCCTCGCGCATGGCAGCGAGATCGACGACGCAGGGCACGCCGGTGAAGTCCTGCAGGATCACACGCGCCGGGGTGAAAGAGATCTCGTGCGAGGGTTGTGCCTGCGGGTTCCAGTTGAGCAGCGCCTCGATGTCGGCGCGCGTGACGTTGACGCCATCCTCGAAGCGCAGCAGGTTCTCGAGCAGGATCTTCAAAGAGTAGGGGAGCCGGGCGATCTTCTCTTGCGGCAGGGCATCGAGTGCAAAGATCTCGTAGGAGCGGGCGCCGACTGCGAGTGTCGTGCGCGCCTTGAAACTGTCGGCCATGCCATCCTCCAGCGGGCTGCAGCGGGCGCTGCGAGCAAGTGCGACAATTATATATCGGCGGGACGCTCCTTAGGCCGCGTGCGAGACACGCATTGCATGTGTCGCCGTCGCGATCACGCCGCCTGCCAGGCAGCGCGTGCCCTCGTAGATGACGGCGAACTGTCCCGCAGTGATCGCACGCTGCCGTTCCTCGAAGCGCAGCAGTGCGCCGCCATCGGGCCGCAGTGACAATTGCGCCGCCTGCGGCGCCTGGCGGTGACGGATCCGGATTGAGCAGCGCGCAGGCTCGGGCGACGCAGCGGCGCGATCGGCGAGCCAGTGCAGCGGCTCGGTCTCGAGCGCCTCGTACCAGAGCGCGGGATGGTCCTGTCCCTGCACCACGATGAGTGCATTGCGCCCGGCGTCCTTCGCGGCGACGTACCAGGGCTCGGCCGAGGCGCCGCGGCGGCCACCCACTTCGAGACCGGCACGCTGACCGAGCGTGTAGAACGGCAGTCCCCGATGCCTGCCCACTTCGACGCCGTCCGGTGTCAGGATCGGCCCGGGGTGCTCGGCGAGGAACTTGGACAGGAAGTCGCGAAAAGGACGCTCGCCGATGAAGCAGATGCCGGTGCTGTCGGGCTTATCGAATACCGGCAGGCCGGCGCTGCGCGCGCGCTGCCGGACCTGCTCCTTCGTGAGCTCACCCAGGGGCATGAGCACACGCTCAAAATCGGCGCGCGCGACGCCGTGGAGAAAATACGTCTGATCCTTGGCCTCATCGCGCGCCTGATGCAGCTCGGCGCCGCCCGGGCCCGCGACCAGGCGCGCGTAGTGGCCGGTCGCGTACCACTCGCCCCCGAGGCGGCGTGCGTAGCGCGCCGCCACACCGAATTTCACCTCACGGTTGCACAGCACGTCCGGATTGGGCGTTCTGCCGGCGCGATGCTCGGCGAGGAAATACTCGAACACACGCTCCCGGTACTGCGCGGCGAAGTTCACCCGATGCAGCGGTATGCCGAGCTCGCGCGCAACCGCGCGCGCATCCTGGAAGTCCTGCGAGGCCGTGCAGTAGCCGTCATCGTCCTCCCAGTTGGTCATGTGCAGCCCCTGCACGTCATAACCCTGCTCCTTGAGCAGCAGGGCGGCGACGGCCGAATCGACGCCGCCGGAGAGTCCGACGATCACGCGGGCAGAGGACTTGCCGGTCATGACCGGAATTGTGCGCAAGAAGGCCGCGCAGCGCTACACGCTGACGGCGCGCACTGCGGCGGCGGTGGCCAGAGACAGGTGCTGGATGGTATCGAGCGGGACGCGTCGGCCGGCGAGAAAATCCTCGACACAACGCAGGACGAGAGGGCTTCGCAGGCGACTCTCCCGTGCCTCGAGCTCGGCGCGCGTCAGCCAGTGCGTGCGCACGATCCCGCGGTCGAGCGGCTGGGCCGCATCATGATCACTCACGGTGCCGATGAAGGCAAAGCGCAAGGTGGAGCGGGAGGTGCGCGGATGGCGCCAGTGATAGACACCGAGCAGGTGCGCGGGGGTGAAGCGCCAGGCTGTCTCCTCGCGCGTCTCACGCACCACTGCCTCGAGCAGCGTTTCGCCTTCCTCGACGTGACCGGCCGGTTGGTTGAACACGAGCTGTCCGCTGATGCGCTCCTCGACGATGAGGAAGCGATCCTCGAGCTGCGCGACCGCAGCCACGGTGATGTCCGGCTTGAAAGCCATGGGTGCGATTATATTCACGGCCGCATCCTGAGGCGTGATTCGGCCGCGCGAGAGGAACTAGCTGTGGCGGGCGACGCGCAGCGCGTGCTCGGGCGCGCTCGCATTCCAGACCGCATCGAATTCGTTCAGGTACAGGCGCGCGACCGGAGGATTATTGAAGTCGGCGATGCCGTCCCAGCTGTCGGCGCGCAGGCGATAGACGATCGCCTTGTCATCCGCGATCAGATACGCCGACGCGCGCTGCGGGGCGTGGTCGGCGACGTAGCGGATGTCGATATAGCTCGACAGGCGCCGACCCATCGCGATGAAACGGTTGCTGTCGCGCATGACGCGGGTCGGATCCACGAGCAGCACGCGCACCTTGGAGAAACTGCGCGACAGCACGAAGCGCTTGATGATCTCCAGGAACGCGCTCTGGTCGTAGATGTCCGGCTCGAGGTCGGGCGTGTAGATCGAGAGCATGCGTTGCGCGGATGCGGCGGCGGTGTCGACCGCGATGCGGGCTTCGGCGACGCTGGTGATGACGGTCATGGGCTCGGCGCTGCGCGCAGGTGTCGCCAGACTCACCGAATGCTCGGCGGCCTCGGGCGAATAGCGGGCACTCGCCAGCAAGGCGAGTTCGCTCGTCGGATCTGTGTCCCCCGGCAATTCCACGTAGGCTGGCTCGAGGCTTCAAATTGGTTGATTGCGGGCCGAGTGATCATAAGAAGGCGGAGCGCCGGGCGAGCGCCAACCCGGTCACGCTTTATGGTCCGGTTCAGTGGCTTACGCGCGAAAGCGCGTGCCAGTTCGCAGTTTGGAGCTAGATTTCGCCGGCGAGGCGGGGTGCCAATCCGACATAATCTGCCGGCCGCAGTGCCTTGAGCGTGGCCTTGCGCGCCGCCGAGATCGGCAGACTGTCGATGAAATTCGCGAGCTGCGGGCCATCGACACTCTTGCCGCGTGTGAGCTCCTTCAAGAGCTCGTAGCCGTCCGGAACACCCTCCGCGCGCAGCACCGTCTGGATCGCCTCACCCAGCAGCTCCCACGACTGATCGACGTGCGCCTGCATGCGCGCCGTGTCCGCCTCGATCTTCCCCAGGCCTCGCAATAACGCGCGCCAGGCGAGCAGTGAATGACCGAGCGCGACGCCGAGATTGCGCAGCACGGTGGAGTCGGTGAGATCGCGCTGCCAGCGCGATATGGGGAGCTTGTCTGAGAAGTGGCGCAGCAGCGCGTTCGCTACGCCGAGGTTGCCTTCGGCGTTCTCGAAGTCGATCGGGTTGACCTTGTGCGGCATGGTGGAGGAGCCGACTTCGCCCGATTGCACCCGCTGACGCAGATAGCCGAGCGAGATGTAGCCCCAGGCGTCGCGGCACAGATCGATGAGGATGACGTTCACCGCGGCGAGCGCATCGCAGTACTCGGCGATGCAATCGTGAGGCTCGATCTGAGTCGTATACGGATTGCAGTGCACGCCCAGCGACTGCACGAACTCCCGCGTGACGCGCGGCCAGTCGATCTCCGGAGCGACGACGACGTGAGCGTTGTAATTGCCGACCGCGCCGCTCCACTTGCCGAGCAGCTCCACCGCCTTCAGGCGGCGCTGCGCGCGCGCAAGCCGCGCGGTCACGTTCGCAAACTCCTTGCCCAGAGTGGTCGGAGTGGCCGGTTGACCGTGAGTGCGGGAGACCATGACAGCCCCGGCGTGCCGGTGCGCCAGGGCCACGAGCTCGTTCCCCACCTGCGCGTTGACATCGAGCAGCACCTTGCGGGCGGCATCGAGCAGGCGCGCGTAGGCGACGCTGTTGATGTCCTCCGACGTGCAGCCGAAATGCACCAGCTCCAGATTCGCAGGCGTGGCTCCGGCGGCCGTGAGCTCGGCCCGCACGTAGTACTCGACGGCCTTCACGTCGTGATTGGTGCGCTCCTCGATGCGCTTGACCGCGACGCTCGCCTCTTCCGGCGGCCGGCGCGCGAGCTCCTCCGCGCAGGCGTGCACGGCGGATGAGAGCTTCGCGCCGGCGAGCTGAGGCACGGCGCGCTCCAGGTGCAGCAGCCACTGCGCCTCGATGTGCACGCGCTCGCGGATCAGGCCCGCTTCGGAGAGCAGCTCGCGCAGCGGCGCGACGGCGCTGCTGTAGCGTCCGTCCAGAGGCGAGAGCACGTTGAGCAGGACCGAAGACATGCGATGCGCGCCGCGTCGGGTGGTACGATTTACGATGATACCGCATACGATCCGGAGCCCGCCGATGACCACATCCCCAGGAAGCGGACGCGAGGCCCAGGGCTTTCGCACCGAGCGCGACAGCATGGGCGAGCTCAAAGTCCCCGCACAGGCACTCTGGGGCGCGCAGACCCAGCGCGCGGTGGAGAACTTTCCGATCAGCGGGCGCCCCTTGCCGCGCGCCTTCATCCGCGCGCTGGGCCTGATCAAACAGGCCGCCGCGAAGGCCAACCAGGCACTCGGGCTCCTGGAGGCGGATGTCGCGGCCGCCATTGCCAAGGCGGCGGCCGAAGTGGCTGCCGGGCGTCACGATGCACACTTTCCCATCGACATCTTTCAGACCGGCTCGGGCACGAGCACGAACATGAACGCCAACGAGGTCATCGCGCACCTCGCGACCGCGGGCCTCGGCCGGCCGGTACATGCAAACGATCACGTCAATATGGGGCAGAGCAGTAACGACTCCATCCCCACGGCGATCCATCTGGGGGCGGCGCTCGCCGTGCAGGAGCAGCTGCTCCCGGCGCTGCGGCACGTCTGTGAGGTCTTGCACGCGAAGGAGCGCGAGATCGGCGCGACCGTCAAGACCGGGCGCACGCACCTGATGGATGCCATGCCGGTCACGCTCGGTCAGGAACTGTCCGGCTGGCGCACCCAACTCGAAAACGCCATCGCCCGTATCGAGGCGGTACAGCCGCGGTTGCACGCGCTCGCGCAGGGCGGAACCGCCGTGGGCACGGGCATCAACGCTCATCCGCATTTCGGCGCGGCGTTCTGCCGCGAGCTCTCGCTCCTCGCCGGCATGGCGTTCTACCCCAATCGCAACTTCTTTGAGTCGCTGTCGTGCCAGGACACGGCGGTGGAGCTCTCCGGGCAGCTTAAAGTACTGGCCGTGGCGCTCATGAAGATCGCCAACGACCTGCGCTGGATGAACAGCGGCCCCCTCGCGGGGCTGGCGGAGATCGCGCTGCCGGCGCTGCAACCGGGCAGCAGCATCATGCCGGGCAAGGTCAACCCCGTCGTGCCGGAAGCGGTGGCCATGGTCGCGGCCGAAGTGATCGGCAACGACGCGGCGATCACGATCGCCGGTCAGTCGGGCAACTTTCAGTTGAACGTCATGCTGCCGCTCATCGCCTACAACCTGCTGGAGAGCATTCGCCTGCTCGCGAACACACTGCCGGTGCTCGCGGACCGTGCGCTGGCGGGATTCACCGTCAATCGCGCGCGCCTGGCCGAGGCCCTCGAGAAGAATCCCATCCTGGTCACCGCGTTGAATCCCGTGATCGGCTATGAGAAGGGTGCCGCGATTGCGAAGAAGGCCTATGCGGAAGGTAAGCCCATCCGCGAAGTCGCCCAGCAGATGACCGATCTGCCGCCCGAGGAACTCGCCCGGCTGCTCGATCCCATGGAGCTCACGCTCGGGGGCATCAAAGGCGGCACTTCCGGAGGCGGATGACCGACTGGAGCGCACGCATCCGCGCCCGGCTTGCCGGCAGCGAGCCGCGGCATGCGGTTGCAGACTGGCTGATTCCGGGGCTCACCCTGGCGCAGAGCCAGCAGCTGCGCGAGTACTTTCCGACCGACCCTACGCCGGCTGCCGTGCTCGTGCCTTTAGTGGAGCGCGGCCCGGAACTCACGGTGCTGCTCACCCAGCGCGCGACCGGTTTGCGGCATCACCCGGGACAGATCAGCTTTCCGGGCGGTCGGCTCGAGAGTGCCGATGAGAGTCCGCGAGCCGCTGCCTTGCGCGAGGCGCGCGAGGAGATCGGTCTGCAGGACTCTTATGCCGAGGTGATCGGCTATCTGCCGGATCACATCGTGGTCAGCGGCTACCGCGTGACACCCTGCGTGGCGTTCGTGCGGCCGGGCTTCGAGCTCATACTCGATACGAGCGAAGTGCAGGACACCTTCGAAGTCCCGCTCTCCTTTGTCTTCGACCCGCGCAATCATCGCCAGCGGACCCGGCGCTTCGGCTTCGGCCGCGGCGAGGCCGAGGTGGAGCTGTGTGACATCCCCTACGGCGAGCGCAACATCTGGGGAGCCACGGCCGGCATGCTGCTGACGCTGTACCGGCTGTGCGTGATGGAGACGGCGGCATGAGTACACCGGTACGCGGCATCGATGCGCTGCTCGCCGTGATGGCGCGTCTGCGTGACCCCAGAACCGGCTGCCCCTGGGACCTCGCGCAGAGCTTCGAGACGATCGCGCCTTATACGCTGGAGGAAGCGTACGAAGTCGCCGACGCGATCGCGAGCGGGCAGCGCGATCGGTTGCGCGATGAGCTCGGCGACCTGCTGTTTCAGGTGGTGTTCCACGCCCGTATGGCCGAGGAGCGCGGCTGGTTCGCCTTCGATGATGTCGCGGCGGGCATCGAGCGCAAGCTCGTGCGCCGGCATCCGCACGTGTTCGCACCGCAGGCCGACGCCGACGCTGCCCGGCGCTGGGAAGAGATCAAAGCGACTGAGCGCACGGCCGCCGCCCTCGAGCGCGGTGAGCCGCCTCCGGGCGCGCTCGCGGGCGTGCCGCTGGCGCTTCCCGCGCTCGCCCGCGCCGCCAAGCTCGGGCAGCGTGCCGCGCGCGTGGGATTCGACTGGCCGGATGCGAAGGCGGTGCGCGAGAAGATCACCGAGGAGCTCGCCGAGCTCGATGCGGCGCAGGCGAGCGCCGCGCTCACCGAGGAGCTCGGCGATCTGCTCTTCACGCTGGTGAACTTCGCGCGCCATACGCAGATCGATGCGGAGGGCGCACTGCGTGCCGCCAATGCCAAGTTCGAACGCCGCTTCATCTGGATGGAGCGCACGGCCGCGGCGCGCGGGCGTGAGCTCTCGGCACTCACGCCCGAGGAGTGGGATGCGCTGTGGCGGGAGTCGAAGCTTGCGACCGCCCCGGAGCCTCCCCCTACAGCTTGAACTCGATGCCCTGCGCAAGCGGCAGCGAGCGGCTCCAGTTGATGGTATTCGTCTGGCGGCGCATGTAGGCCTTCCAGGAATCAGAGCCCGACTCGCGCCCGCCGCCGGTATCCTTCTCCCCGCCAAAAGCTCCGCCGATCTCCGCACCCGAGGTGCCGATATTGATATTGGCGATGCCGCAATCGCTGCCGGCGGCTGAGAGGAACTGCTCGGCGTGCTGCAGCCGGTCGGTGAAGAGCGAAGAGGACAGGCCGTGCGCGACGGCGTTCTGCTGCGCGATCGCATGCTCGAGGCTGTCGACTTCGATCACGTACAGGATCGGAGCGAAGGTCTCGGTCTGCACGATCGGCCAGTCGGCGCGCGCGCGCACCAGCGTCGGCTCGACGAAATGCCCGGGCCCGGGCAGGACATGCCCGCCGTGCAGGATCTCGCCACCGGCGGCGCGCACGGCCTCGAGCGCACTGCCGTAACGCTCGACTGACTGCGCATCGATGAGCGGACCCATGAGCGTGCCGGGATCGAGCGGATCGCCGATGCGCACCTGGCGGTAGGCGTGCTGCAGCCGGCGTTCCAGTTCCGCGCGCCGCGATGCGTGCACGAACACGCGCCGCGTCGAGGTGCAGCGCTGTCCGGCCGTGCCGACCGCGCCGAAGACGATGGCGGGGACGGCGAGATCCAGGTCGGCGCTCTCGTCCACGATGATCGCGTTGTTGCCGCCGAGCTCGAGCAGACTCTTGCCCAGCCGGGCGGCAACACGTTCGCCGACCTTGCGGCCGACGGCGGTGGAGCCGGTGAAAGACACCAGCGCGACGCGCCGGTCGTCCACGAAGCGGGTGGCAAGCTCGGTGCCGGAGTCGATGAAGAGCTGGAAGATGGGGGCAAGCTCGTGCGCCTCGAGCACACGGTTGCAGAGCCTCTGCACGGCGATCGCCGTGAGCGGGGTCTTGGGCGAGGGCTTCCAGATGCAGGCATTGCCGCAGATCGCAGCGAGGAAGGCGTTCCACGACCACACGGCGACCGGGAAGTTGAACGCCGAAATGATGCCCACCACACCCAGGGGGTGCCACTGCTCGTACATCCTGTGCAGCGGCCGCTCCGAGTGCATGGTGTGACCGTAGAGCATGCGCGACTGACCGACCGCGAAGTCGGCAATGTCGATCATCTCCTGCACCTCGCCCAGGCCCTCGGCAAGGATCTTGCCGTTCTCCAGACTCACGAGCCGTCCGAGGTCGTCCTTGGCGCGGCGTAATTCCTCACCGATGAGCCGCACGATCTCGCCGCGCTTGGGCGCCGGCACCTGGCGCCAGGCAGCGGCGGCGGCGACCGAGGAGAGCATCACGCGCTCGTAATCCGCGCTTCCGGCGGCGCGCACCTGCGCGAGCGCCGCGCCGTTTGCGGGATTGCGCACCTCGATGGTGGGGCCGGCGGCGCGAGTGTCCGACCAGCCGTGCGAGCCGGCATAGGCGCCGGGATTCACGGCGCTGAGTCCCAGCCGCCCGAGCAGCGCCTTCACCTCCGTCTCGCTCGCCATGATCAGGCGGCTCCCTTCAGGCGTCGCTGCTTGCCGGCCTTGCCGGAGACGACCACCTCGCCGGAGACCTCCTTGCTGCCGCCCGCGGCGTAGTAGCGCCCAAAGCGGTTCGCGAGGATCTCCGGCAGACGGAACTGCTCCTGCGGCACGAAGCCGCTGTAGCGCTCCGGCTTCTGCAGCACCAGATCGACGACCGAGGTGATGCCGGCAGCCGTGGTCACCTGGATGGCCGACCACAGCCGTCCCGCGATCAGCTGCGGGTAGATCTTGTTGACGTAGTTCTCCTCGCGCAGCTCGCCTTCCTGCCGGCCCGTGACCGCCGCGTAGACGATGACCACATCCTGCAGCGTCTGCGGCACGGCGCTCTCGAGCACGCGCTTCAGGGTCGCGCGATCGAGATTGAGCTTCAGGTCGTTCATCAGGAAGTGCATCTGCGCGCAGTGACCGGGGTAGCGGATGGTCTTGTAGTTCATCGCCTCCACGCGCAGACCGTGCGACTCGGCGAGCGAGCCCAGCCCGCCGGAGGTGTTGAAGGCCTCGTACAGCGTGCCGTCGATCTCGATCTCCTCGAGTCCCTCGAGCGGGGCCACATCGACCACGCGGCCGTCGACCACGGCCTGGCAGGCATTGCCGTACTCGTTGATCAGGCCTTCCGTGGACCAGGTGAGCGAGTACTTCAGTACGTTGTTGGGGTGCTGCGGCAGGGCACCGACGCGCAGTTTCACGGTGCGCAGCTCATCGAAGTGCGTCATGAGCTCGTTCGCCGCGATGCTGATGAACCCCGGCGCGAGCCCACACTGCGGCACGAAGGCCTGCTGCGCGCCTGCCGCGGTGCGCCGCACCGCCCGGGTCACTTCCACGTCCTCCGTCAGATCGAAGTAGTGAATGCCCGCGCCGCGGGCCGCCTCGGCGACGGCGACGTTGCAGTAGTAGGGCAGGCTCGAGATGACGGCATCCACCGGATGGGCGAACAGGTGTCGCGCGAGCGCGTTGCCTGCCGCGGCGTCCAGCGCATAACTCGCCAGGCGCGACGACCCGTGGGCCTTCGCCACCGACTCGGCCGCCGCCCCGTCGACATCGGCCAACTGGACTTCATAGGCACCGGACTCGGCGAGCAGTCCGGAAATGAGTGCGCCGATCTTGCCGGCGCCCAGGATCAATACACGGTGCATAGGGCATAACTCCATCGCCAGGAAGCGGCGCTGGGGCCGCTAAAAAGGCGCGCATTCTGCGCTCCTCTCTCCCGCGCGCCAACCCGGGCGGTGGGGCGGGGATTCGTGATAGGCTCCAAAACCGTGTTTTTCGCCCGCGGATCGGGCATTTACGAGCGAAATTGCGACGATGCAAACCCCTGATGTGACCTCCTGGCACCCGGCCAGCTGGCAGTCCAAGCCCGCGCAGCAGCAGCCCCGCTACGAGGATGCTGCAGCGCTGGAGCGCGCGGTCGCCCAGCTCGCCCGGCTGCCCCCCATTGTGGTGTCCTGGGAAGTGGACGCCCTGCGCGAGCGGCTGGCCGCTGCGCAGCTCGGTAAGGCGTTCCTGCTGCAGGGCGGGGACTGCGCCGAGACTTTTGCCGATTGCGAATCCGATCAGATCGCCAAGAAGCTCAAGATCCTGCTGCAGATGAGCCTGGTGCTGCTGCACGGACTGAAGAAGCCGATCGTGCGCGTCGGGCGCATGGCCGGGCAGTACGCAAAGCCGCGCTCGGCGGATACCGAGACCAAGGGCGGCGTGACGCTGCCGAGCTACCGCGGCGATCTGGTCAACCGGCCCGAGTTCACGTCCGAGGCGCGCGCGCCCGACCCGACGCTGCTCCTGCGCGGCTATGAGCGCGCCGCGCTCACCTTGAATTTTGTGCGCGCGCTGATCGACGGCGGTTTCGCCGACCTGCATCACCCCGAGTACTGGGATCTCGCGTTCGTGAAGCACTCGCCCCTGAAGGCCGAGTTTCACCGCATCGCGGACTCGATTGCCGATGCGCTGGATTTCTTCGAGGGCATGAGCGGCCGGCCGGTCCACGAGGCCTCGCAGGCGGACTTTTACGCAAGCCACGAGGGCCTCCTGCTCCTGTACGAGCAGGCGCAGACGCGCTTCATCCCGCGCCAGCAGCGCTGGTACAACCTCTCCACGCACATGCCCTGGATCGGCATGCGCACGGCGCAGCTGGGCGGAGCGCACGTGGAGTACTTCCGCGGCATCTCCAATCCCGTCGCCGTGAAAGTGGGCTCGGGGATGGATGCGGCGTGGGCGCAGGGACTGGTGGCGACTTTGAATCCGCAGAACCAGCCCGGCCGGCTCACCTTCATCCATCGCTTCGGTGCGCGCGACATCGAGAAGTCGCTCCCCTCGCTCATCACGGCCGTGCGCGAGACCGGTCACAGCGTGCTGTGGGTGTGCGATCCGATGCACGGCAACACCGAGACCAGCACCGGCGGACTGAAGACGCGCCGCTTCGAGAACATTCTCAAAGAGATCGAGATCGCGTTCCGCATTCATGAGGAGATGGGCTCCTACCTGGGCGGCGTGCACATCGAGCTCACCGGCGAGGATGTGACCGAGTGCACCGGCGGTGCGCGTGGCCTCACGGACGGCGACCTGCAGCGGGCGTATCGCTCATCGGTCGACCCGCGGCTGAACTACGAGCAGGCCCTGGAGCTCGCGCTGCTCATCGCGGAGCGCAGCCACAACCACCGGCGCAACGCGCCGCACGCCTGACCGTGCACTACGACCACATCCGGGTGCCCGCCGACGGCACGCGTATCACCGTCAATACGGATGCCACGCTCAACGTACCCGAGCGGCCGATCATTCCGTTCATCGAGGGCGATGGCATCGGCATCGACGTGACGCCCGCCATGCTCAAGGTGGTGAACGCGGCCGTGCACAAGGCCTACGGCCCGAGCCGGCAGATTGCCTGGATGGAGATCTACGCCGGCGCCAAGGCGAGCAAGGTGTACGGCGAGTGGCTGCCTGAGGAGACGATGCAGGCGCTGCGCGATTTCGTGGTGTCCATCAAGGGGCCGCTCGAGACCCCGGTAGGCGAGGGCATCCGCTCCCTCAACGTCGCCATGCGCCAGACGCTCGACCTCTACGCCTGCGTGCGCCCAATCCGTTATTTCCCCGGTGTCGCAAGCCCGATGCAGGATGCGAGCCTCACCGATATGGTCGTGTTCCGGGAGAACACCGAGGACATCTACGCCGGCATCGAGTGGCCGGCGGGCTCCCCCGAGGTGCATCAGCTCATCGCCTATCTGCACCGCGAGTTCAACGTCACCGGCATCCGCTTCCCGGCCAGCTCCGGCATCGGCATCAAGCCGGTATCGAAGGAAGGCAGCCAGCGCCTGATTCGCAAGGCGATCCAGTACGCGATCGAGGACGATCGTGTCTCGGTGACGCTGGTTCACAAGGGCAACATCATGAAGTTCACGGAAGGCGCCTTCCGGAACTGGGGCTATCAGCTCGCGAAGGACGAGTTCGGTGCGCGCGAGATCGGCGGCGGGCCCTGGCTTGCGTTCCGCAACCCCGTGACGGGCTCTGAGATCGTGGTCAAGGACGTGATCGCGGACAATTTCCTGCAGCAGGTGCTGATGCGTCCGGAGGAATACGACGTCATTGCGACGTTGAACCTGAATGGGGACTACATATCGGATGCGCTGGCCGCTCAGGTCGGCGGCATCGGTATCGCGCCCGGCGGCAACATCGGCGATGGCCTGGCCGTGTTCGAGGCGACGCACGGCACCGCGCCGGGCTTTGCCGGCAAGGATCGCGTCAATCCCGGCTCGCTGATCCTCTCCGCGGAGATGATGCTGCGCTACCTGCGCTGGACCGAAGCCGCCGACCTCATCATGCGCGGCGTCGCGCGCACGATCGCGAACAAGGAGCTCACCTACGACCTCGCGCGCCTGCGTGAAGCGATGAAGGCCGGCAAGCGCCAGATCGCGGCCCGCAAGAACGTCGAAGAGGATCTGCAGCGGCTCATACCCGGCGCCAGGCTCATGAGCTGCTCGGGCTTTGCGGCCGCAATCATCCGTCACATGGATGACTGAGTACGACCCGGCCTGCGTTCGCTGTCCGCGGCTCGCGGAGTTCCTCGCAGCCTCGCGCCGGCAGCATCCCGATTACTGGTGTCGGCCCGTTGCGCCCTTCGGCGATCGCGCACCCAGGCTCCTGCTCGTGGGACTTGCGCCCGGGCTGCACGGCGCCAATCGCACCGGCCGGCCGTTCACCGGGGACTTCGCCGGGATCCTGCTGTACGAGACTCTGCATCGGCTCGGTCTTTCGACTCTGGCGCAGTCGAAGTCGGCGGATGATCCGCTGCAGCTGAAGGGCGCGCGCATCACCAATGCGGTCAAGTGCGTGCCGCCGCAGAACAAGCCGCTGCCGGCGGAGATCCGGCGCTGTAACGCTTACCTCAAATTCGAGCTCGCGCAGCTGCACAGCGTGCAGGTCGTGCTCGCTCTGGGGCGTGTGGCGCACGAGGCGGTGCTGTTGGCGCTCGATCTGCCGCGCTCGAAGTTCTCGTTCTCTCACGGCGGTGAGCACGCCCTGCCCGAAGGGCGCGTGCTGCTCGACTCCTATCACTGCAGCCGCTACAACACCCAGACCGGCAGGCTCACGGCGCCGATGTTCACGCGCGTGATGCAGCGTGCCTGCGCGCTGGCAGGCCTGCCGTAAGAGCCCATGAGCTTCGACGCCAAGAGCTACGTCGCCGCGCTGCCGCGCCGTCCGGGCGTGTATCGCATGTATGGCGCCGCGGGCGATCTCCTTTATGTGGGCAAGGCCCGCAATCTGCGCGATCGCGTCGGTACGTATTTCGTGCCGAGCAACGTCGTACCGAAAGTGCACGCGCTCGTGCAGCAGATCGCCTCGATCGAAGTCACGGTCACGAACTCGGAGACGGAGGCACTGCTGCTCGAGTACAACCTCATCAAGCAGCACCGTCCGCGCTACAACGTCGTGCTGCGCGATGACAAGAGTTTCCCCTACATCCACCTGCACACGGCGCACCCATTCCCGCGGCTGGCGTTCTATCGCGGCGCACGCAACCTGCCCGGACGCTACTTCGGGCCGTTCCCCAACGCCGGCGCCGTGCGCGAGACGCTGCAGGGCCTGCAGAAGCTGTTCCTCATCCGCAACTGCCGCGACAGTTTCTTCGCCAACCGCAGCCGCCCGTGTCTGCAGCACCAGATCGGCCGCTGCTCGGCCCCCTGTGTGGGCCTGATCGATGCCTCGAGCTACGCCGACGATGTGCAGGCGGCGGTCGAGGTGCTCGAAGGGCGCAGTGTCGAGGTGAACTCGCGCCTGCAGGCCCGCATGAGCGAGGCTGCGCAGCGCCTGGAATTCGAGCGCGCCGCCCGCATCCGCGATCAGCTCGCGGCCCTGAAGCACATCCAGGCACAGCAGATCGTCACCGCCGGGGCGCAGCGCGACAGCGACGTGTTCGCGCTCATCGGCGAGCCGGGCGAGTTCGCTGTCAGTGTGATGCTGATTCGCGGCGGCAGGAGCCTGGGCACCACGAGCTACTTCCCGCGCGCGACGCTGGCGCGGCCCGAAGAGGCGCTCGCATCGTTCCTGCTGCAGTATTACGGCACGCAGGATCCGGCCGCGCAGATTCTGGTCGGCACGGAGCTGCCGGATGCGGATGCGCTCGCCACGCTGCTGCGCGAGCGCAGCGGACATGAGGTGCGGATTCATCGCCCGAAGCGCGGTCTCGGCGCGAAGTGGCTCGGCCTTGCGGCCGAGAATGCCGAGCAGTCGCTGCGGATGCGGCTCGCGCAGCGGCAGGGGTATGAGGAGCTGGCCGCCGGCCTCGCTCAGGCGCTCGATCTGCCGGAGCCGCCGGCGCGCATCGAATGCTTCGACATCAGTCACACGGGCGGGGAGGGCACGGTCGCCTCCTGCGTCGTGTTCGGGCCCGAAGGGCCGCTCAAGAAGGAGTACCGGCGCTTCAATATCACCGGCATCACCCCGGGCGATGACTACGGCGCGCTGCGCCAGGCGCTGCAGCGCCGCTACACACGCATTCTCGCCGGCGAAGTGCCGCCCCCGGATCTGCTGCTGATCGATGGTGGTGCAGGGCAGGTCAGCGAGGTGCATGCGGTGCTCGCCGAGCTCGGCGTGCCGGAGCTGCTGCTGGTCGGCGTGGCGAAGGGTCCCGACCGGCGCCCCGGGCAGGAGCGCCTGTTCGTGCACGGCGAGAGCGGCGCACGGCATCTGGAGGCGGGCTCACCTGCGCTGCGTTTCATCCAGCGCGTGCGCGATGAAGCGCATCGCTTTGCGATTACCGGCCACCGCCGCAAGCGCGCACGCCGCTACAGCGAGTCCGTGCTCGATGCCGTGCCGGGTCTGGGGCCGGCAAAGCGCCGTGCACTGCTCACCCACTTCGGCGGACTTCAGGGTGTGCTGCGCGCGGCTATGGCAGAATTCGCTCAGGTCGAAGGCATTGGCACCGCGCTCGCGCGAAGTATCTATGAGCACCTCCATCCCGGCGCGTGAGCACAGCGGCTGGACTTTGCCCAACATCCTCACGTGGGTGCGGATCGCGGCGATTCCGCTGGTCGTGCTTGCCTTCTATGCGCCCTACAGCTGGGCCGATCCGGCGGCCGGACTGATCTTCGCCGCGGCCGGAATCACCGACACGCTCGATGGCTACTTCGCGCGCCGGCTGGGACAGGCGACGCGGCTCGGCGCGTTTCTCGACCCCGTCGCCGACAAGCTCATCGTTGCCACGGCGCTCGTGCTGCTGGTGAGCCGCGATCCGCATCGACCCGTGGTCGTGCTCACGGCGGCCGTCATCATCGGCCGCGAGATTGCGATCTCGGCGCTGCGCGAATGGATGGCGGAGGTAGGTCAGCGGCGCAAGGTCGCGGTCTCGCTCCTGGGGAAGTTCAAGACCGTGCTGCAGATCGTAGGGCTCTCGCTCATGCTGTTTCGGATCAGCGTTCTGGGCTTGCCGATCTACAAGATCGGCGTGGCTCTCACGGTGCTCGCGGCAGCCCTTACACTGGTGTCGATGGTGAGCTACCTGCGCGCCGCCTGGCCGGATCTGCGGCAACGATAATTGTTCGAGAAATGTTTCGTAAACTACTGTAATGTCAGCAGTTAGTCTGCACAACGCGGCGCAATGCGCCTTGACTTCACGGCGCGGTAACACAACAATCCCGCGCCGCCATTCTTCGGTGCGGGAATAGCTCAGTTGGTAGAGCGCAACCTTGCCAAGGTTGAGGTCGCGAGTTCGAGCCTCGTTTCCCGCTCCACGATTCGTTAGGACAGCCCCCGGCGCGGTGGCGGAAAAGTTACGCAGCGGTCTGCAAAACCGCGTATCCGGGTGCGAGTCCCGGCCGCGCCTCCACCCCCCACCTCGAGAATGACCGCGCGAATCAGCGCGCCAGCGCGTCGTACCGTGCCGGCACCGCACCCAACTGCTGCACACCCAGAAAGTCCGCAGGCTCCAGCGGCGGCCAGCTGCGCGGCGGTGAATCGGCGCTGGCGCCCGAGGCCGTGAACGGCCAGTAGCGCTCGGACTTGCGGGCAAGGTAGGCCGCGCAGTCATCGCCTGCGTCATCGGCGTAGAAGCGCTTCTCGGTATCCGTGCTCTGCCACTCTCCGGCCGTCAGCTGCCCGCGGTCCCAGGGACGGCGAAGCTCGAAGATTGCGAGCTGCCGCTCGAGGTGAAGCGTGAGGATCACGCCACGCTCGCGGCGCACATTGGCGCGGGCCGCGGTCTGCCAGTCGGCCGGCGGATGCGCCCAGGTCGTGCGCGCGACCGCTCTTTCCCAGTCGGCGAGCGAGGCATCGAATTCATCGATCGCCGGTGCACACTGCGCGACGCTGGCCTCGATGATGTAGCCGCGAACCTTCGGCTGCGGCAGACACACATACAGCGTGGCGAGAGCGAGCGCGGCACACACGAGCGTCAAAGCCAGCGCCCGCACGCGCTCGGACAGCGGCAGCAGCCGCGCGATCGCACCGAGCACTGCGCCCGCGATCAGGCCTCCCGGCCCGGTGATGAGGATGCCGACCAGCGGTCCCTGATTGGCATCGGGGTTGAGGAGCATCGGCCCGAAAAATCCCGCCGCAAAGCCCGTGACGCCGAGCGCGATGGTCCAGGTCACGATGCCGATGCGTTTCATCCGGCGGTGAGGATCAGACGATGTCGGCCTCGACACCGAGCTCGCGCAGGATCGAGGCCCGCAGAGCCTGCACGTCGGGTCCGGCCAGATGGCGGGGATGCTTGAGCGGCACCTCGATGACCGCCTGTACCGTCGTGGGGCGCTGCGAGAGCACGATGATGCGGTCGGCGAGGTGAATCGCCTCCTCCACATCGTGCGTCACCATGATCACCGTGTGCCGCTCCTGCTCGAGGATCTTCCGCAGCTCGTGGCGGATGCGCAGACTCATGAGTGCATCGAGCGCCGAGAACGGCTCATCCATGAACAGGATGTCGGGCTTGACCACCAGCGCGCGCGCGAGCTCGGCGCGCTTGAGCATGCCGCCCGAAAGCTCATGCGGATAACTGCTCTCGAATCCCTCGAGTCCCACCAGCGCGGAATAGTGCCGCGCCAGGCGCACGCGCTCCACGTTCGGACGACCGTCGAGCCCGAACTTCAGGTTCTGCTCGACCGTGAGCCACGGGAAGATCGAGCCGTGCTGGGAGATGAGAATGCCGTGCGCATCGGCGCTCTGATGCGGGGCGCCATCGATGCTCACCTCGCCGTGGTCGTAGCGCGCAAGTCCCGCGAGGATGGCGAGCAGAGTGGACTTGCCGCAGCCCGAGGGGCCGACGATGGCGAGGAATTCGCCGTCAGCGACCTCGAAGGAGATGTCGCGCAGGACGTCGAGCCTGCGCTCCTGGCCGATGAAGCTCTTGGTGACCGCGGTGACTGCGAGCTTAACGGACATAGCGCCACCGCACGCAGTGCATGCGCTCCAGGAGCCGCATGAAGCCATCGAGCATGAGCCCGATGAGCCCGATGATGATCATGCCGGCGATCACGAGGTCGTAGCGGTTGCCGGCATTGCGCGAGTCGATGATGAGATAGCCGAGCCCCGAGTGCAGCGCGATCATCTCCGCCGCCACCACCACCAGCCACGCCACGCCAAGGCCGATGCGCATGCCGACGATGATCTGCGGCAGCGCTCCGAGGATGACGAGGCGCGTGAGCAGGGTGTAGCGCGAGACGCCGAAATTCGCCGCCGCCCACAGGAAGCGGCGCTCGATGGTGTGCACGCCGGTGACGGTCTGCACCACCATGGGGAAGAGCGAAGACAGGAAGATGAGAAAGATGGGGGAGGCATTGCCGACCCCGAACCAGAGGATCGCAATCGGGATCCAGGCGATCGGCGAGATCGGCCGCAGCATCTGCACCAGCGGGTTCAAGGTGGTGAAGGCACCGCTCACCCAGCCCATCCACAATCCGAGCGGTACGCCGACGATCACGGCGAGTCCGAAGCCGGCCGTGACCCGAAACAGCGACGCGCCGATGTGATCCCACAGCCGTCCGTTGCGGATCAGCTCGACGGTCGCCATCACCACCTGCCAGGGCGTGGGGAAAATGACGCTGTGAGTGACCACCACCGCCGCCCACCAGGCAGCGATGGCGAGCGCGATCACGCCCAGCGCGGGCGCCCAAAGCGCAAAGCGGAAGCGGCCCGGCACGCTGCTCACTGCCAGCGTTCAGGCTTGATGAGTGCGAGCGCGCGCCAGCGCAGTCGGGTCCAGGGCGTATCCGGAGTGGGGTCGACGATGATGGTCATTTGGCCGCTGGCGTGCGCCGTGCACATGAACTGATAACGCGATGCTACCTCGAACGGCAGCCGAAAACTCTGCCCGGGCATCATGAGGACAGGACCAAAGATCTGAGGCACCTCGTCATGGTTCTTCAATACCAGGATGTCGTTGACGCCCAGGGTGAGGCGGATGCGCTGCGGCAGGATTTCCACCTTGTTGCCGGCCATGCGCCGCGCCCAGGTGCCGCGTGGGATTTCAAATACCCGATCGCGCGTGGGCGCGTGCACGGGCAGAAGCGCCGCGAGCGCGACGGTTGCCGCGAGCAGTGCCGTGAATGCTGCCGCGATGAGCGGCCAGCGCGAGCGTGATGTCACGGTTTGAGCAGCACCCTGAGGTCGTGAGCAAAATCATCGGCCGAATGCCCGAAGGGCATGAGCGCGCGGATGCGGCCGTCGCGATCGATGAGGTAAGTGAAAGAGGAGTGCGAGTATGAGTAATCCCCGTCCGGCAGATTGATGCGCGTAGCGCTCACCCCGTACTGCGTGCGCACGGCCGCCAGTTCCTTGTCGCTGCCGCTGCCGCCGATGAACGTCGGATCGAACGTGGCGAGGAACTTGCGCATGCGCTGCGGGTTGTCCCGCTGCGGGTCGACGGTGATGTACACCACTTGCACCTGCGCCGCATCGGCCCCGAGGAGCTTGCGGGCGCGGGCCAGCGTCGCCAGCGTGACCGGGCATACGGCGGTGCAGGAGGTGTAGCCGAAGGACAGCAGGACCGTCTTGCCGCGGTAGCGCGCGAGGGTGAGGGCAGTGCCGTCCGAACCGGCGAGCGAGAACTCCGGTGCGCTGCGCGGCGGATCGAACGAGCCGGCTTTGAGCGTCGCATCGGCCGCGAAGGCGAGCGGCGCCGCGGCGAGAGCGAACCATAACGCGAGCAGGACTGTCTTCATGACGTGACGTTCCCCGGGGTTACAGCGCGATCGTCGCCGGCTTCGCCGCCCGCACGAAGCTCTCATCGACATACTTCTCATAGGCGATCGGATGCTTGAGCGTGCCGGCAGCGATTGACAGCTGCATCAGGTCGTCGAATTCGTCGCGGATCATGCGCAGATCGCCGTAGGTCACGCGGTCGGTGGGATGCTCCATCACGAAGCGGATGATGTTGGGATCCTGGTTGAAGAACTCGGGACGTGCGGCAATTGCCACGGCCTTCTCGCGGTTCGCCTGCCGGGCATCGAGCCACAGGCCCGCGGCCTGGACATAGTTGACCAGATCCTGTACGAGCGGACGGTTGTCGCGGATCAGCTCCTCGCGCACCGTGAGCACGCAGCAGATGTAATTGCGCCATTCATCGCGCGTCATGGACAAGGGCCGCGCGTAGCCGGCGCGCTGCGCGGCGGCGCCGAAGGGCTCGCCGGTGCAATACGCATCGACGGCATTGGCGTACAGCGCCGCGGGCATGTCCGGCGGCGCCATTTCCACGATCTCGACGTCGGCCGGCGTCATGCTCTCGCGCGCGAGCATCTTGCGCAGAAACAGGAAATCCACCGCGAAGCGGCTGGGGATCGCGATGCGCCGATGGGCGAGCTCGCGAAAATGCCGGTAGGTTGAATCGGTGCGCACCATGATGACGGCACCGGAGCGGTGCCCGAGCGAGACGATCTTCACCGGAATACTGCGGTCGGCCAAGTCCATGACGAGTGGCGCCAGCATGTAGGCGGCCTGCACGGAGCCCGCCATGAGCGATTCTTTGATCTCCGGCCAGCCGTTGTAACGGTTGAACTCGAACTTCATCCCTGCGCCCGCCTGGGCGGCGCGAGCCGTGCACGCGATCGGCAACGTCAGATTGCAGGTGACGGGCAGACCGCCGACCTGAAGCGCCGCGCTCTTGGTGTCCGAGCAGGCAGCGCTTCCCAGACTGATCGCAGTGGCGATTGCCGATTGCATCAGGCTGCGTCGGCTGATCATGCGGGCTCCATGCCGAAGCGCCGCTTCGCATTTGCGGTCGCAGGCGAGGCGAGATAGGACAGGAATGCGCGCGCGCGATCCGGTTGCGCGCTCGTGGCTGCGATGCCGCCGGAGAACACGGTGATCGTCTGGATTTGCGCAGGCAGTGGGCCCACGACATCGACGCCCGGCAGACTCTGCAGCTCCGAGAGCTGCTGGAAGCCGAGCTCGGCGGCGCCGCTGGCGACCAGCGAGCCCACGGGCACGCCGGGAGGCGGTACCACGATGCGGCTGCGCAGACTCTCCGACAGTCCCCAGCGCGCGAACAGTTTTTCAAGATGCATACCGCTCGGACCCGTCGAGTAGCTCACACTGCGCGCCGCGCCGACCGCGCGCTTTACGTCCTCTTCGTTCGCCACCGGCGGCCGCGGCGCACCGGCGCGCACGGCGATGGCGACGCCGGACTTTGCAAAATCGACTCGGCTGGCGGGGAGCAGTTTCCCTTCGGCAATCAGCTTGTCGATGGCGCTGCGAGAGAGCGCCACGACATCGACGGCCTCGCCGGACTGCACGCGCCTGGCGACATCCACGCCGCCCGCGGCCTCGGCGTCAATCGGTTGTGAGGCACTGGCCGCAAACTCACCCGCGAGCTCAGCCAGGAGCTCGCGGGTGGCCATCGAGGACAGCAGTTTGAGCGCTCGTGCCGTCACTTCTTCGGTGCAACCTGGGGCGGACCGAGGGCGCCTTTGGTGGCCGGATCCCAGTGCTCGTCGGCCTTGCCGTTCACGAAGCGCCACATGTCGAACCACGTCGTCGTATAAGTCTTGGTCGCATCCGCCGGCTCCGGATACGGCCGCGCGTAGGCCACGGTGACCAGATCGCCCTCGGCGGTCACCGAGACGACCTTGCTCTTTTCGAGCTTGGCGGGGATCGGGATCGGCTTGGCCTTCACCACCTGGGTGAAGAAATAGACCACGCCGGCGCGACCAGACTTCGCATTGGGGTTGTGCTGCAGATAGCGCTCGGTCAGATACTTGTCCGCCATTTCCCAGTGCCCGCTGTCGATCAGGTCCTTCACGATGTGATAGGCGGCCTGCTTGTTGCGGTTCAACACCGGATCGGCGCTATGAAACAGCGCATCCGCATCGGCGGCGGCCGTGACAGGCTCCTGCGCGAGCGCAGGTGTGGCGCTGAGGAGCACGCCCGCGAGCGTGCACAGTAGAGCTAAGACTTTCATGAATGTCCCCCTTGCGTGTCGATGAGTGAGCGAAACTAGGCGAGCCGGGCGATGAGCAGCCGGCCGAGCAGGATACCGGCACCGGTCAGCAGCAGCGAGCCGCCCAGATGCGCGAGCAGGGCCGTAAGCGCCCAGCCGTACTGCGCGCGCATGAGCAGCGTCAGCGACTCGGCAGAGAACGTGGAAAAGGTCGTGAGCGCGCCCAGAAAGCCGGTAGTAATGGCAAGCCGCGTGGCGGGCGAGAAATTCAGCGGATCGGCCACGCTCATCATCACCCCGATGATGAAGCCGCCGATGAGGTTGGCCGCGAGCGTTCCGAGCGGCAGCGTCGGCAGGAGCGGATTGAACGCAAGCCCCAGTGCCCAGCGGGCCCACGCACCGAGCACCGCGCCCACGGCGATGGCCGCCAAACTGAGCCAGGGCATTCACAACTCGCTCTAGGTACGGTAATTCGTGCAACATTAGCCGAAGCCGCGAAGGAGTGCACCGTGATCAAGCTTTATACGAACACCCTCTCGACCTTCGGCCGCCGTGTGCGTATCGCGCTGCTGGAGAAGGCGATACCGCACGAGCTCGTGAGCCTCGACATGGCCGGTGGCGAGCACAAGGGCGCCGCATTCAGGGCGCTGAATCCCTATGGGCGCGTGCCGACGCTGGTGGAGGATCATTTCGCGCTGTATGAGTCGAACTCGATCCTGATGTATCTCGAGCAGACCCGCCCGAAGCCCGCGCTGTTGCCCGCGGATGCGCGCCAGCGCGCACTCGTCGACATGCACATGCGGCTGTGCGATGCCCAGCTGGGCCGTTACGCGGGCGTGATCCTGTTTCCGAAGCGGTTCCTGCCGCGGGAGCGCTGGGATGCGGCCGCCATGGCGGCTGCGCGTGCCGAGATCGAGAAGCACCTCGCGATCCTGACCGCACAGCTCACGGGGCGGCAGTATCTCGTGGGCGATGAGTTCACGCTGGCCGATCTGGATTACATTCCCTTTGTGCACTTTTTTGGGCTGATGGAGATTGCGCCCTCGCCCCCGGTGGCCGCGTGGGCTGCCCGCATACTCGATCGCGCCAGCGTTCGCCAGACGGTGCCGGAACGTTGAAGATCGCGCTGCTCCTCGCCGTGGTGCTCGGGGCCTCGACGGCTGGCACCGCTGCGACTCCCGCCGCTGCAGCCGCTGCCGCCCCCGCGCCCACGGTGGCGCCGCCCGCGGAGCCTCCGATCGAGACCGTAGAGGTCGTGGGCGAGCGCCCCGGCCCGAGTCTGTGGCGCGTCTCGAAGGGCGATCACGTCGTCTGGCTCCTGGGTACGCTCGATCCGCTGCCCAAGCGCATGACCTGGCGGTCGCGTCAGGTCGAGTCGGTGATCTCGCAGGCGCAGGAGGTGCTCGAGAGCGGACCGAACGTGAGCGCCAGGGTGGGACCCATCGCCGCCATCAAGCTCTACATGCAATGGCGCCGCACCGAGAAGATTCCCGAGAAGTCGCAACTGTCGAGCTGGCTCGAGCCGCAACTGTACGCCCGGTTTTCGGCGTTGAAGCAGCGCTACGACGCGCACGACAAGCGCATCGAGGAATTGCGTCCGATCTTTGCTGCGCGGCGGCTTTACGAGCACACGCTCGATGCGACGAAACTCACCTCGCACAACGATATCCAGGAGGCGGTGCTTGATCTGGCGCGCAAGCATCACGTCGCGATCGTGAGCACCTCGCTCAAGCTCGAAGACCCGAAGGGCGTGCTCACCGAAGTCGGCGAGATTCCGCGAGCGGTGGAGATTAACTGCCTGGAGGCCACCGTGCAGCTGCTGGAGACGGACATTACGGCCATGCAGGCGCGTGCCAATGCCTGGGCCGTTGGCGACGTCGATGCGCTGCGCAAGCTGCCCTATCCGCGCGTGCGGGAGGTGTGCATCGCGGCCGCCGCCACCTCACCGCGCATCAAGGCGCTGATCGATCAGGCGGCGCGCGACTGGAATACGGCGCTGGAATCCGCGCTGGCGCGCAATCGCTCGACGCTCGCGCTCAAGCAGATCTACGACCTCATCGGTCCCGACGGCACGCTCGCTCAGCTGCGCGCGCGCGGCTATGTCGTGGAAGGCCCCTAGCCCAGGCCGTAGATCGTCGTCGGAAACGCGTTCGGGCCGACGCTGGAGAAATGCGGCACGTCGGCGACGAGCTCGCCGCCGTGCTGCTTGCCCGCCGCATCGAACGCCTTCTGGTCGTTGATATAAATGTTGACGCTGCCGATGTAGTCCGGCTTGCCGCCGCTCTGACCCGAGTCGCCCTTGCGCAGCTCGAAGCGCTTGATGGCGCTCGCGCCGTAGAGACGCATGATGAGCGGCATGTGATGCGTGCGGTAGTAGTCGACATCCCAGCGCACGCCCTCGCTGTTGGGGTAGACGATGGTGAGGCAGGTATCCCCCAGCTTCATGGCCGAGCGCGGCGAGCCCATCATGCCGTGCACCTTGTCGTACTGAATGACGGGACGCGCGTTGCTGAAGTGCGGCACGTCATCGCGCAGCGTCTGACCGTGCTTCTGGTTGTTGGCGTTGAAGGCCGCGAGGTCTGCGATCCAGATGTTCACGGCAGCGGCAAAAGCCTGCGGCGGTGCCGGCGTAAAGCCCTGCGCCGGCGCGGGCGGTGCGGCGCTGCCGCCTTTGGTCGCGGCTGCAGGTGCAGGCGGTGGCGCTGCGCCTGCGGGCGCGGCCGGCGCCGCGCTCTTGCGCAGCTCGAAGCGCTCGATGCTCCTGCCGAAGAGCTTCATGATCGTGACGAGGTGATGGTCGCGGTAATAGTCGGCATCGAACGTGAGACCCGGGCCGGCCGGGTACAGCACCGTCAGGCAGTTCGTGCCGGCTGCGCTGTCCGCGGCGCGTACACCGCGCGGCAGGACGGCTCCAAAGGCGGACGCCAGCATGCCGAACGTCACGGCGCCTGCACCCTGTACGACGCTGCGACGCGTCGAATCCACGCTCTTACGCTTGCTCATCGCACGGTCCCCCTCGTTATCGGTCTTGTCGGGATGGGATTCTACGCGTCCGGCGCGAAATGCCCCCACAGGCTCCGGAAGGCGAGGGTGAGGAACTGTCGCGGATCACCCCACTTCGCGTCGAACTCTTTGGTCGGCTCGCGGGCGATGGCCTCATCCGGACCCAGGCCCTGGCGCAGCATCCTGGTCAGCCGGTCGGAGATCGTCGAGTACATGGCGAGCTGCGCCTGCAGATCCGCGCGCGTCAGCAGCGGCCCGTTGGCGGGCACGATGCGCGTGTCGGAATCCGCCAGTGCGATCAGCGTGCGAAGGCCCGCCACCATGCCGAGGAGCCAGCCGCCGGTCTTGTAGTCGATGATCGGCCAGCCGGCACCGGAGACCGCCCCTCCGGTGACGAGCACGTTCGACTTGCGGAAGTAGACGTAGATGTCGCCGTCCGTATGCGCCTGCAGAAGGTAGCCGTATTCCACCGGATCCCCGCCGACCGTCGTCTTCACCGAGTCATAGAAGAAGGTCTTGGTCGGGCGCGCCTTCGGGGGCAGGGGTCCGTACGTGTGATCCGTCCCAGGGACGGGATTCGCATAGCCCAGCCACAGGCGCGTGTTCTCGTGCGAGATGATGGTGGCGCCCTCGCGCCCGAGGCGCTCGTTGGAGCCGGTCTGCTCGGGGTGCCAGTGCGTATTGAATAAGGTGTGCACGTGTGTGGTGCCCATCGCCGCGCCCACCGCCTTGAGCAGCGCCCCGGAGTGCTCCGCGAGCCCGCCATCGACCAAGGCCAGTGCATCTGCATCGCGTGCGGCGACCACGTTGGCGCCGGCACCGCTAAAGAGCGTCAGCTGATCGTTGATCTTCGTGCTCGCGATCGCAGGCCCGGCCGCGGCAAAGGCCGAGTCGAGCATCCCGAGGGACGCGATGGTCGTACCGGAGAGGACCGTCTTCAGAAATCGTCGGCGTGCAATGCTCATGGATACCTTTTGGTAGGGGGCACCAGGCCCGCGCGCACGTTGCCGCAACCCGATGAGCGATTGCAACAGCGCACGTTTGGTGGCGCTCTCGGGGCGCTTTATGACGTAGAGCGCACAATCCGTAACGTCACCAAAACGGTCCCTGGAGGCGGCGCGATATGATAAGAGGGTAGACGGTGGTGCCAGGCCGGGGCAGACTCGGCCATGTGGCGTAAGTCATTGGCGGGAAACGAGTGATGCGCAATCGTGTGATGGGTCAGATGCTGCTGGGCGCGACCGCGCTCGCGACGACGGTGCTCGCTTTGGGCGCCGCCGCACCGGTTGCGCCAGCCTCCGCCGCCGACCCTCAGGCGAGCCAGAATTGGGCGTTCCTGAAAGAGTACTGCAGCAAGTGCCACAACGCCGAGGACTGGGCGGGCGGCATTGCCTACGAGACCATGACGCCGCAGGAGATCCCCCAGGACGCCAAGGTCTGGGAGCATGCCGTGCGCAAGCTCCAGGGCCGGCTCATGCCGCCCCCCGGTAACCCCCAGCCTGCCCAGGGCGCCGTCGATACCTTCGTCAGCTGGATGGAAGGCAGTCTCGATCGCGCCGCGGCAATGCACCAGGATCCGGGCCGCGTCGCACTGCATCGCCTCAACCGCACCGAATACGCCGATGCGGTGTGGGATCTGGTGCGCGTACGCGTGGATCCGGAGACCGTGCTGCCTCCCGATGACCAGAGCGACGGTTTCGATAACGTCGCCAACGTGCTGCAGGTCTCGCCCTCGTTCCTGGATCAGTATCTGGCGGCCGCGCGCGATGTGGCGGTGACTGCCATCGGTGACAAATCGGCCCGCGCCGTGGGCACTCAGTACCGGGCGCGCAATGCCGGCACGCAGTACATCTACGAGGACGGCCTGCCCCTGGGCACGCGTGGCGGCTTCCAGGTCACGCACAACTTCCCCGCCGATGGTGAGTACGAGCTCAACATCGGCAATCTTGCTGCGGCGCTCTGGGTGTTCAACATGGAGTTCCAGCACACCCTGATCGCGACGCTCGATGGCAAGAAGATCTTCGAGACCAAGATCGGCGGCGATGAGGATATGAAGTCCATCGACCAGAAGCAGGATCCGGCGGTGGACGCGATCAACGCCCGCCTGAAAGGCATCCGCTTCCAGTCGACCGCCGGACCGCACAAGGTGGCGGTCACCTTCATCCACCATACCTACGCCGAATCGGACGACCGCTTCTATCAGCAGTTTCCCGGCGGCGGTCAGGACAAGGTGCTGCGCATCGCCTCGTTCGAGGTGAAGGGACCGTTCAAGGTGACGGGCCTGTCGGCGACCCCCAGCCGTCAGCGCATCTTCATCTGCGAGCCGAAGACTGAAGCAGAGGAGACGCCCTGCGCGACCAGGATCCTGAGCGCTCTCGTCGAGCACGCGTTCCGGCGCCCGGTCACGGCGGCCGAAGTCGATCCGTTCGTGCGGGTCTACAGCGTCGGCCGCGCCAGCGGCGACTTCGATGCCGGCATTCGCCGCGCGCTCACCGCGGTGCTCGCGAGTCCGTTCTTCCTGTATCGCGCCGAGCCGGCACCGATGACCGTGAAGGCGGGCGAGCCGTACCGCATCACCGATCTGGAGCTCGCCTCGCGACTGTCATTCTTCCTGTGGAGCAGCCTGCCCGATCAGCAGCTGATCGACCTTGCGGCCGCAAATCGCCTGCATGAGCCCGCGACCCTGCAGGCGCAGGTGCGGCGCATGCTCGCCGATCCGCGCTCGCAGAGCCTGGCGACGAACTTCGCCTATCAGTGGCTGAACGTGGGCCGGCTGTCCGAGATCACCCCCGACCCGAACATCTTTCCGTACGCCGGCGATCCGCGTGAGGACTATCGCACCGAGATCCGGATGTTCGTCGACAGCATCTTCCGCGAAGACCACAACGTGCTCGACCTGCTGACGGCGAACTACACCTTCGTCAATCAGCGCCTCGCCGAGCTCTACGGCATCAACGATGTGCGCGGCGATCAGTTCCGGCGCGTCGTGCTGACGGACTCGCATCGCTTTGGGCTCCTCGGCAAGGGCGCGATGCTGATGGGCAGCTCCTATCCCAACCGCACGGCGCCCGTGCTGCGCGGGGAGTGGATTCTCGATCGCATCACCGGCACGCCGCCGGCTTCTCCGCCGCCGGCCGTGCCGTCACTGAAGGAAAACAAGACCGGCGAGCAGGCGCACACGGTGCGCGAGATGATGGTCATCCATCGCAGCAAGCCGAGCTGCTTCGCCTGCCACGGCGTGCTCGATCCGCTGGGCCTTGCGCTCGAGAACTTCGATGCGGTGGGCGTGTGGCGCACCAAGGATCGCATCGCCCAGACCCCGATCGATGCCTCAGGAGTGCTGCCCGATGGCACCAAGGTGAACGGCGTGGATGACCTGCGCAAAGCGCTGGTCGCCAGACCGCAGCAGTTCGTGCAGACACTGACCGAGAAGCTGATGACCTACGCGCTGGGCCGTACGGTCGATTACAGCGACATGCCCACGGTGCGTGCCATCGTGCGCGCCGCCGCGCGCGATGATTACCGGTTTTCCTCGATCGTCCTCAATATCGTGAACAGCGAGCCGTTCCAGATGCGCTCGCTCCCTGCGCCGAGCCCGACGCCCGTCAAACAGGCGGCGCTGACCTGGCAGCATCCTGAAGAGTAAGGAGTTCAAGCCGTGTTCATCACCAAGAAGCACCTCTCACGCCGCACGGTATTGCGCGGTTTCGGTGCGACCATTGCGCTGCCGCTGCTCGATGCGATGATTCCGGCGGGGACCGCGCTCGCCAGCACCGCCGCAGCGCCTGCACCGCGCATGGGCTTTGTCTACTTTCCCCACGGCGCGATCATGAATCGCTGGATGCCCACGGCCACGGGCACCAGCTTCGATCTGCCGCAGATCCTGAAGCCGCTCGAGCCCTACAAGTCCCAGCTCACCGTCGTGAGCGGGCTGCGCAACAAGGCCGGGGAGAGCCCGAGCCCGCATGCCATCATCGCGGGCACCTGGCTTACCTGCGTGCCCCCGCCCGTGAGTCAGGCGCCGCACGGCGGCACCTCGGCGGATCAGGTCGCCGCCCAGCACATCGGTCAGGACACACCCCTGCCTTCGCTTGAGCTCGCGGGTGAGGGCGGCGGCGGCGCCTGCGATCCGGCCTTCGGCTGCTCCTACTCGGGCACCGTGGCCTTTCGCACTCCGACCCAGCCGCTGCCGATGGAGAACGATCCGCGCAAGGTGTTCTATCGCCTGTTCGGTCAGGGCGACACCGCGAACGAGCGCAACGCCATCATGGATGAGACCGGCAGCATCCTCGATCTGGTCACGGCGAGCGCCGCCGACCTGCAGAAGGATCTGGGTCCGGCCGACAAGCGCATGGTGAACGACTATCTCGATTCGGTGCGCGAGGTGGAGCGACGCACGCAGAAAATGAAGGCGAAGCTCTCCGCCGGCATCAAGCTGCCGGATGCGCCGGCCGGTGTGCCGGAAGACTTCGGCAAGATGCTCGACACCATGTTCGAGATGATTGCGCTCGCCTGGCAGGCGAACATGACGCGCGTCGCTTCCTTCATGATCGCGAAGGAAGTGAGCATGCGCACCTACCCGCAGATCCAGGTGACGGATGCGTTCCACCCGCTGTCGCATCACCAGAACGATGCGACCAAGCTCGACAAGCTGGCGAAGATCCAGACCTGGCACACCGAAGCGTTCGCGCGCTTCGCCAAGCGCCTGGCTTCAACCCAGGACGGGGATGGCACGCTGCTCGATCACTCGATCATCCTGTACGGCAGCAACATGAGTAACAGCGATCTGCACAACAACGACCCGCTGCCTTCGGCCGTACTCGGACGTGGCTACGGCAAGTTGAAGGGTGGGCAGCATCTGCACTATCCGCAGGACACGCCGCACGCGAACCTGCTGGTGACGCTGCTCAACCGCGCCGGCGTGCAGGTCGAATCCCTCGGTATCAGCACCGGCCAGCTCTCCGAGGTCTGACATGCGCAGCTCGCCCGCCGCCCGGCTGCTCGGAGTCCTGCTGCTGCTCGCCGCCGCCACGGCGGTGCGCGCTGATGATGGCGCCCTGATCGCCGCTGCGCAGGCTCAGGACCACGCGACCGCGGTGAGCCTCATCGCCAAGGGCGCGGATGTGAAGGCGCGCTCGGCCGACGGCACCACCGCGCTGCACTGGGCCGCGCACTACGGCGATGCGGATCTGGTCGACCGGCTGATTCGCGCTGGTGCGGATCCGGCGGCCAGGAACGATTACGGCTCGACGCCCCTGCAGGAGGCGGCCGTCTCCGCCTTCACGCCCGTCATCGAGCGGCTGCTCAAGGCCGGCGTGAACGTGGATTCACCGACCTCGGAAGGCCAGACCGCGCTCATGGTCGTCGCGCGCACCGGCAACGTCGAGGCGGCAAAGCTGCTCCTGAAGCACGGCGCCAAGGTGAACGCGATCGAGTCCTGGGGCGGCCAGTCGGCGCTCATGTGGGCCGCCGCGCAGAAGCAGCCGCAGATGATGCAGCTGCTGATCGATCACGGCGCGCAGGTGAACGCCCGCTCAGCGGTGCGCGACTGGCAGCGGCGCGTGACGGCGGAAGGCCGGCCCAAGATCATGAACCACGGTGGCTTCACGCCGCTCCTGTATGCGGCACGCGAGGGCTGCGTCGAGTGCGCCAAAGTCCTGATCAAGGCGCACGCAGATATCAATCTCGCCGATCCCGATGAAACGACGCCGCTGGTGCTCGCGCTGCTGAACATGCGCTTCAACATGGCCGCGTATCTGATTTCCGCCGGCGCGGACGTGAACAAGTGGGACTTCTTCGGTCAAAGCCCGCTGTACGTCGCCATCGACATGGACACGCTCCCCACGGGCGGGCGGCCGGATCTGCCCTCCGAGGACAACACCAGCGGACTTCAGATCGCCGAGATGCTGCTCGCCAGGGGCGCGAACCCGAATCTGCAATTGAAGCTGCGCCCGCAGTACCGCAATGGCGTCTTCGATCGCGGCGGGGATCAGATACTCTCGACGGGCGCGACACCGCTCCTGCTCGCGGCGAAGTCGGGCGATAACGCGGCCGTGAAACTGCTCATCAAGTACCACGCCGTGATCGAGCTGCCGAATGCGGAAGGGGTGACCCCGCTCATGGCGGCCGCTGGCATGGGTCACAGCTTCAATCCGACCCGCGGCCGCTACAAGACCGACGAGCAGGCTGCGGAGTGCGTGCAGCTGTTGCGCCAGGCGGGCGCCAACGTGAACGCGAAGACGCCCACGGGGCTTACGGCGCTGCACAGCGCGGCCCAGCACGGCTGGGATGGCACGGTGAAAGTGCTGGTCGCCGACGGTGCGGAGCTGCAGGCAGCCGACAACAGGGGACTGCACCCGATCGACTATGCGGCCGGACGCTACGAGCGCGCCTTCCTCGAGCCGCAGCCGCCGCGCCGCGAATCGACGATCACGCTTCTTACCCAGTACGTCGTCGCCGCCACTGGCCATCCGCCCGAGGAGTTTGCCGGCGATCTGTCGCGCAAGCAGAAGGGCGTCGGCCAGGCGCTCACGAACTAAGACTTCGCTTGCGACTCGTGAGCGCGAGATCAGCGGCCGGGCTTGCGCTCGGTCTCGCGTTTTCGCTCGCCCAGGCGGGCGAGGGCGCCGCTGCCGTCAATACCCCACGCATCATTCTGGCGAACCGCGAGCCCGGCAACTGGCTCTCGGTGGGCCGGACCTACGATGAGCAGCGCTACAGTCCGCTGACGCAGATCGACGAGCACAACGTCGGGCGCCTGGGCCTCGCCTGGTATTACGACCTCAACACCATGCGCGGCATCGAAGGCACGCCGGTGGTGGTCGACGGGGTGATGTACGGCACATCCGCCTGGACCGTCACGGTCGCGCTCGATGCGAAGAGCGGCAAGGAACTGTGGCGTTACGATCCAAAGGTGCCCCCGGAGTGGGGCCGCTTCGTCTGCTGCGACGTGGTGAGCCGCGGACCTGCGGTATGGGAAGGTAAGGTCATCATCGCAACCCTCGACGGCCGGCTGATCGCGCTCGATGCAAAGAGCGGTCAGCCGATCTGGAGCACGCTCACCGTCGATAACCAGCACTGGCCGTATTCGATCACCGGCGCACCGCGGGTGTTCAACGGCAAGGTCATCATCGGCAACGGCGGTGTCGAGCTCGGTGTGCGCGGCTACGTGTCCGCCTACGACGTAAATACCGGCAAGCTGATCTGGCGCTTCTGGACCGCGCCCGGCAATCCGGCCGATGGGTTCGAGAACAAGACCATGGAGTGGGCCGCGAAGACCTGGAGCGGTCAGTGGTGGACCCAGGGCGGAGGCGGCGCCGCCTGGGATTCGATGATCTTCGATCCGGAACTCAACCGGATCTACTTCGGCACCGGTAACGGCTCGCCCTGGCCGCTGAAGCTGCGCAGCGCGGGCAAGGGCGACAATCTGTTCCTCGCCTCGATCGTCGCCCTGAACGCCGACACCGGCGAGTACGTCTGGCATTACCAGATGATTCCGGGCGAGAGCTGGGATTTCGACGTGACGCAGCCGCTCATGACGGCAGACCTCACGATCCAGGGCAAGCACCGCAAAGTCCTCATGCAGGCACCCAAGCACGGGTTTTTCTACGTGATCGATCGCACCGACGGCAAGGTGATCTCGGCCGGCAAGTTTGTCGATCACAATAACTTTGCGAGCCAGATCGATCTGGCGAGTGGCCGGCCGGTACTGCTGCCCGCAGCCGACTACAGCCAGGGCCCGCAGCTCATGACGCCCAATGCCGTCGCGGCGCACAGCTGGCAGCCGATGTCGTACAACCCGACGACAGGGCTGGTCTACTTTCCGGTGCTCGAAAACTGGTACACGTACGAGATGGAAGAGCACTACGAGTGGAAGAAATTCCGCATGAGCTGGGGCATGAACGCGCCTCCCTCACCGCGCAACGCCGCCGTGCGTGCGGAAGCCGCCAGGCGCGCGCCCACCGGCTACCTGCTCGCCTGGGATCCGGTCAAGCAGAAGCAAGCCTGGCGTGTCACCTACGGCAAGGGCGGCAACGGCGGCACGCTCACCACCGCGGGCAATCTCGTCGCCGAGGGCACGAGCGATCAGCAGTTCGTCATCTACCGCGCGAGCGATGGCGAGAAGCTGTGGTCGACCGATGCGCAGACCGTGCCGATGGCGGGTCCCGTGAGCTACAGCGTCGATGGCGAGCAGTACATCGCGGTCGAGGCGGGAGGAGCGAGTTTCGGATTCGCGCGCGGTAACCCCAATGCGCGCTCGGGTGCGCGCGTGCTGGCGTTCAAACTCGGCGGGATGGCGCATCTGCCGCCCATTCCGCCCATGGTGCCGGTGCCGCCGCCGCCGACTGCAATTCCCGGCACGGAAGAGCAGATCAAAGCGGGCAATGCGGCCTATCACCGCGTGTGCGCGGCCTGCCATGGGCGCGATGCCGTGAGCGTCAACGCCATCCCGGATCTGCGCCACATCACGCCGCAGACCCGCGCCGAGTTCGCGGACATCGTTCTCAAAGGTGCGCGCGCCTCCAAGGGTATGGCGAGCTTCTCGGACCAGGTGAACGAGCAGGAAGCGGAGAGCATCAAGCTGTACCTGATGGCCCGCGCGCGCGAGGATTACAACAAGTAAGCGCCCGCGGATGCTTCGCGGGCGCGCGAGGTGAGCCGATGAGCACTCCCGACCGCTGCGCCGCCGCTGTGATTGCGCTGGCCGCATCGCTGCTGTGCGTGGTACGGCCGGCGTACGCGGCCGCATCCACACCGGAGCCCTTTCGCATTGCCATCCCTCAGGCGACGCTCGAGGACCTGCGGGCGAGACTCAAGGCCACGCGCTGGCCGGATCAGATCGAAGGCAGCGGCTGGGACTACGGCACCGACACGCAGTACCTGAAGCAGCTGGTCGCGTACTGGGCCAAGGATTTCGACTGGCGCGCACAGGAGCGCCGGCTCAACGCCTTCCACCAGTACCGCGTCGAGATCGACGGCCTCAAGATTCACTACCTCTACGAGCCCGGCCGCGGTCCGCACCCGATTCCGGTACTGTTGCTGCACGGCTGGCCGAGCAGCTACGTGCAGTTCATCCACCTGATCCCGCTGCTCACCGATCCGGCGGCACATGGCGCGCCCGATGCGCCGAGCTTCGATGTGGTCGTGGCATCTTTGCCGGGCTATGGCTTCTCCGAGCGGCCGCAGTCCCGCGGCTTCGGTGTGAACGAGATGACCGAGCGGATGCACAAGCTCATGACGCAGGTGCTGGGTTACCCGCACTACGGCGTGCGCGGCAGCGACATCGGCGGCAGCATCGCGCAGCAGCTCGCGCTGGGGCACCCGCAAGCGGTAGCAGGCATTCACGTGAGCGGCCTTTTGCGCGGCGTGCCACTGCAAGGCTCGGCGCCCCCGAGCGAGGCGGAGCAGCGCTTCACGCGCGAGCTTGCCGCCTGGACCGCCACCGAGATGGCCTATGCACAGCTGCAGGGTCAGAAGCCGCAGACGCAGGCCGTGGCACTCAATGACTCACCGGCGGGACTGGCCTCCTGGATCGTGGAGAAGTTCAGACGCTGGGGCGACACCCACGGCGATGTGGAGAGCCGCTTCCCCAGGGACGAGCTCCTCACCAACCTCACGATCTACTGGGCAACGCAGACCATCGGCTCCTCGATGCGCCTGTACTACGAGTACGCTCGCGAGCAGCGCCTGCAGGGAAAGGTGACTGTGCCCACGGCGGTGCTCATGGCGCGCAACGACATGGTCCCCGTGCCGCGCGAGGTGAGCGAGCGCATGTACAACGTCGTGCGCTGGAATGAGACGGACAAGGGCGGGCACTTCCTCGAATGGGAAGAGCCCGCGCTCGTCGCCGCCGATATGCGCGCCTTCTTCGGCGCCCTTCAGGCAGGTGCCTACGCTAAGGCGCCTTGAGCAGCTCCTGGGAGATGTAGCCGGCGATATCGCGCAGTTCCTCGGGCTTAAGCGCACCGCGAAACGGCGGCATATTCTGGCCCTTGCCGTTCGTGGCGGTGCTGACGATCACGTGCATGTCGCGGGCGGCGTTCACGAGCGATGCGCCACCGCCATGACCGCCCAAGCCCGTATCTCCGTGGCAGACGACACAGAAGCGCCCATACATCAGCTTGCCGTTGGCGAGATCGGGCGTACCCGGGGCGACAGTGACCTCGGGTGCGGCGGCGCCGGCGGGCGCGGCATCGATCGCGCCCGGAGGCCGGCGCGTCGGGGCGGTGTAGGGAAGCGATTCGATGTGGCCCTTGAGCGAGAACAGCCACACGCTGTCGCCTCTCTTGCCGCCGCCGAACAGCGTACCCGCCGACAGCACTGCGAGGTACTGAGTGCCCTGGTACTCGAAGGTCGAGGCCGTGGCGTTCACGCCCGCATCGGTCGCAAATTCCCAAAGCTTGTGGCCGTTCGCCTTGTCGAGCGCCGTGAGCCGCCCGTCGCTGCGACCGACGAACACCAGACCGCTCCGGGTCACGATCGAGCCGCTCATGCACGAGCTCGTCCAGCTCTGCTCCCACACGATGCGATTGGTTGTGAGGTCGAAGGCGGCGAACAGGCCGCGCCCCGGCACGCCGGTGAACGGAATCGGCCCGTTCTGCATCCACATGCCCTGGAACTTCGGTCCCTCGAAGGCCTTGGCATCGTGAGCAGAGGTGGCGAGGTTGTCGATGCCGCAGACGTAGAAGTAGTTGGTCTCGGGATCGTAGGAGCTCGGCGGCCAGTTCACGGCCATCTGCGGCCGGTAGACGATCGGCTTGTCCCAGAAGGGCGTGAAAATGCGCCCGCCGTTGACGAGCTCGAAACCCTCGGGAGCGATGTCGACCGCTTGCGGAAACAGCGGGTCCCCGATGGGATAGGGCTGCGTCGCCGCCGTCCGCTGGCGCGGCTCCTGCGGCACCGCCTTCTCCTCGATGCCGATCAGCGGCTTGCCATTCGTGCGATCGAGAATGTAGACCCAGCCGGTCTTGGAGATCTCGGCGAGTCCCTTGCGGAGGTTGCCCTGGTACATCGCATCGAACAGCACCACGGGATTGGGCGAATCGTAGTCCCAGATATCGTGATGCACCTGCTGGAAGTGCCAGCGGTACTTGCCGCTCTTCGCCTCGATCGCGACGATCGAGGAAGTAAAGAGGTTGTCGCCCGCGCGCTGCGCGCCGCCGTAATCCGGACCGGCGTTTCCCGTCGAGAAGTAGATGAGCCCCAGCTCCGGATCGAGCGCCGGGGTCTGCCACACGGGCGCGCCGCCGAATTTGTAGTAATCGTTGTCCTTGGGCCAGCTATCGCCGCCGAACTCACCCGGCGCCGGCACGGTGTAGAAGGTCCACAGTAGCCTGCCGTCCTTGGCGCTGTAGGCCTTCACGCGGCCGCGGATGCCCATGTCGCCACCGGCGTAGCCGACGATGACCATGCCGTCGTAGTACAGCGGTGCGGCGACCAGCGAGTAGCCCTTGAGCGGATCCTCGCCCTGGATCGACCACAGCACCTTGCCTGTGCGCTGATCGAGCGCGGTGAGGCTCGCATCGAGGCGCCCGAGGAAGATCTTGCCCTCGCCCAGGCCCAGGCCGCGCGCGACCCAGCCGCAGCAGACTCTGACGCGGTTCGGATCGAGCTGCGCCTGGTAACTCCACAGGATCGCGCCGCTCTTCACATCGAGCGCGAACACATCGTCGTTGCCGGTCACGAGGTAGAGCACGCCGCCATAGAACAGCGGCTGTGCCTGACCGGAATGCTGCGCACCCATCCCCGAGCCGTTCAAATGCGTGCGCCACTCGGCCTTCAGATCCTTGATGTTGTCGCGATTGATCTGAGTGAGCGGGGAGTAGCGCTGATTGAAGATGTTGCCGCCGTTCGTGATCCAGTCGCTGGTTGGCGGTGCAGTGAGTTGCGCGGCGGTGAAGGCGGGCGCCGTGGGAATGTCGGCCGCGACGGCCGCACCCGCCGCCGCCGCGCCGAACGCGACCATGATGAGACTGGCGAGGCGCATCTACAGACGCGAGACGCGGGTCTCCTGCGAAGTCATGAACTCGAGCAGCGCCGGCTTACCCGTCTGGGTCTGAGCGATGCCGCGCTTGATGGCCGGCACGATCTCGGCGGGATCGGTGATGCGTTCCCCATAGCCGCCGAACGCACGGGCCATCGCGGCGTAATCGCCGGAGATGTCGGTTGCGCGGTACTTCTCGGTGGCCTTCGGCATGACGGGCAGCTCGATGGCCATGGAGTAGTTGTTGAGCAGGATCGAGAGGATCGGCAGCCGCTCGCGCACCGCGGTCTCGAAGTCCATGCCGGTGAAGCCGATGGCCGCATCGCCCCACACATTGATACAGAGCTTCTCGGGGTGCACAAGCTTGGCCCCCATCGCCAGGCCCAGACCGTAGCCGAGCTGCGTGGTCTTGCCCCAGCCGATGTAGGACAGCGGCTCGGTCGAGCGCCAGAACGGCATCAGCTGATCGCGCGGACTGCCGGCATCGTGCGTGATGATCGTCTGCTTCATGTCGACCGTGTGCTGCAGATCCCACAGCACGCGATA